>JBIIEO010000014.1:0-42336 GCA_044237775.1 Ilumatobacteraceae bacterium
CCGGGCTCGAAGTCCCACAACGGGCGTTCCCCGCGTAGTGGCTTGTAGATGCCGCGCACCTCGCTATCGGTGAACTCGACGAGAAACGTGGCGTTGCTGCTGCGCGGCATGCGCCCGACGATCGACATCTCGCCGTTGGCGAGCGCGTCGACTAGTTCATTCGCGGGCATGGGTGACCGTCAAGATCGATTGGCCGGCCACAAAACACGCACAATGGTCGGCCTGCGGCGACTACGTCGTCGGCGTGTTCGCAAAACGCTGCGGCTTGACCGCGGGTGATGTGCAGGCGCAGGCGCGCGCCCGTGGCGTCGTCGTCATCATTGGGTGCATCGTCGTCTGTGGGCACGAGTTCGTCGATCTGTACCACCATGCGATCGTTGCGCGGGTCGTAGGCAATGCCGACCGTGCCCACCACAAAATTGACTTCAATGGGCGGGGTGATTTGCATTGCGTCTTCGAGTGGACGCTCGTCAACATCGGGCGCGTCCTCGAGCAGCTGGCGCATGTATTGGCTGAGCGCAGCAACCTGCTGCTTTTCACACTTCATAGTGATGCGTTCGCCATCGGCGCGCACGTGAATAACAAACGTGCGTCGGCCGGGCTCACCGAAGGCACCGCAGGTAAAGGAATCGGTGGTCGCAAACTCCTGGTACATCACGACGGCCGTAGCTCCGCGAGGCTTCCGCCGGTGGAGTTCACGGTGAGCACGACGGGGCCGGCGAGCGAGTACGACACAGCGCTCACCGAGCACGTGCTGATGACGATGCGCTGAAACAAATCCAGATGCGTACCCATTGCGTGGGCGACCGCAGCTTTAATCGGGTCTGCATGCGACACGCACACCACCACCTTGCCGGGGTGGTGCGAGCGAATGTCATCGAGCGCCGACACCATGCGTGTTTGCATCTCGGTGAAGCTCTCGCCATTGGGGAAGCGGAACGTGCTCGGCGCCTTCTGCACCGTGGTCCATTCTTTTTTCTTCATGAGCGACGTCAGGGATGCGCCCGTCCAGGCGCCGAAGTCACACTCGAGCAGGCCCTTGTGAATGACCACTTTCTTGCCCAGTGCACGCCCGATGGGTGCCGCAGTTTGGCGCGCGCGCTCGAGCGGTGACGCATACACGGCGTCGACCTTGGTAATGGCGGCAATGCGCTCGGCGACGCGCTCAGCTTCGGCAATACCGTCAGCGGACAAGTTGAGGCCGGGCGCGCGACCGGGCAGGACTTTGCCCGTTGTGGGCGTGCGACCATGGCGAACCATGAGCACCAGCGTGGGGGCAGCGGATCGTGTCATGCGGTGAGATCAAACTATCGTTCGGGCCGATGAAGTCTGCATCCGAGCGCCGCGTGGCGTTGCAGCACCTTGCGTCCGACATCCACGACTGTGAACAATGTCCGCGACTTGTTGAGTGGACGCGGCACGTGGCAATAGAGAAGCGGGCTGCGTATCGCGAGGAGACGTATTGGGGTCGGCCGGTGTCGGGGTTCGGCGATCCCGCAGCGCGCATCGTGGTGCTTGGCCTCGCGCCTGGTGCGCATGGCGCTAACCGAACGGGACGCGTGTTTACCGGCGATCGCAGCGGCGAGTGGTTGTATCGCGCGATGCACAAGGCCGGGCTCGCCAATCAACCCACGTCTGAGCATCGCGACGATGGACTACGTCTCACCAATGCGTGGGTCACCGTGGCCGTGCGTTGCGCCCCACCCGCCAACAAGCCCGCGCCCGAGGAACGAACACGGTGCGCACCATTCCTGCAGCGCGAACTCGCTCTGCTTGCCCGTGCGCGCGTCATCGTGTGTCTCGGCGCGTTTGCACTGCAGGCCGCTGCCGAGTTGTTGGCGATATCGCCGCGCCCAAAGTTTGCCCATGGCGCAGTCATCGAAGTGGGCAACTACGTGCTCGTGTGCAGTTATCACCCGAGCCAGCAGAACACGTTTACAGGCACGCTCACCGAGCCCATGCTCGACGCCGTGTTTGCCGAAGCGGTGCGCCTCGCGAAATAGCGCGAAGCGCTAGAGCACCGCGCTAGTGCGCAGCAGGTGTTGAGCCGTCAGCCTTCTTCTTCGGCGGCGGCACGCCCACAGTGGGGGCGGGATTGGCGAACTGCGGCCAACGACGACGGCTGTTGATGCTCAAGAGGCGCAACAGCTTCATCGCTGTGGCGTCGCCCTCCGCCGGTCGCGCAATCACGCTGCCGTCTTTGATCATGCGGTTCATCACTTCTTCGCCAAGTTCGGTGCGCACCACGCACAGCGTCCAGTCGTTGTCTTCGCCAATGCCGCCGGTGGAAATATCGGCGTGTTCGGCTGCAAAGTCGGGGCACATCTTGCAGCCCTCGCGCGTCCACTGGTGGCATTCCTTCAGGTCGATCTCGTGATACGAGCCGTCCTTCATCCAAATCTGGAAGACGCCCTTGATGTTCATCTTCACCATGTCTTCTTTCTTCAGGCCGTACTTGGCCTCGAAGAGTTCGGCGAAGATTGCGTCGTCAAAAGTTTTTGAACACAGCAAGCCGATGTTGAAAAGGAATGGCTTGGAGGTCTTGCCCACCTTGCGCTTCCACATCACCGGCGGCACCGATGACTGGCAGCTCATGCCTACGAGCGCGAGTCGGTTGAGTCCGGCCTCAGCGGCGTCCTTGAACGCCAGCGTGTTGGCCGAATACGTGTAACGGCTGCCGGCAGAGGCGAGTACGTCCTCTGGCGTGCGAGCGAGACCGGGTAACGCCTTCCACGAGGTGCCATCGCCTTCAAGGAAACTCGTGAGTGCTGCATCGATGTAGTCGTTCTTCAACAGCCAGATCAGCATCGCGCTCACAAAGCCGCCGTCTTGGCCCTTGGTGTGGGTTACGTCGTCGGCCGCGCGCACCAGCAACAACTGGCGGTACTGGCCATACATTTCTTCGTCTTTGCGCACGCGCCCAAACAGGTGCATGTCGGCCTCGGGTTCCCACGAGCGGAAGCGTGGGCACGCCCGCGTGCAACTGGTGCAACCTTTTTCACCGTGGACACAGTTGTCAATCCCGAGTTCTTCTTCGAGGTGGAAGGGCTTGTAGTTGCCCTCTTCGTGTTTGTACCCAATGACCTCATGCGGACACGAAATCACGCACCCCGCACATCCGGTACAGAGGCCGGTGTTGATGACCTCCTCGTAGAGCTCTTTCCACTGATGGGTCCAGCGTTCGGTGGGGGCTTGTTCGGTAACGGTCACCTCATCACTCTAAACGATCCTCCCAAGCAGATGACCAAGAGTGCCATTCATTGACGCGCACATGGACGAGTGGCTCGCGCGGCAGGCAGAATGAACGCCATGTTGACCTACACGCCCGAAGCGGAGTCATTTCGAACAGAAGTACAAGCGTGGCTGAAAGCCAACTTGCCCAAGGGGTGGCTCGAGCCTGGCTTCGAGATGTCGCACGAAGCGCGCAAGAAGTTCAACGAGGAATGGCCATCGAAGTTGTTCGAGGGTGGCTGGATCTGTGCTACATGGCCGAAGGAATACGGCGGCAAGGGGCTCACCACGCTGCAGGGTGTGGTGCTGGCCGAAGAGTTCGCCAACGCGCGCGCACCGATGCGCGCCGACTTCTTCGGCGACACGCTCGTGGGCCCAACACTGTTGCAGTGGGGTACCGAAGAACAGAAGAAAGAGTTCCTGCCGGAGATTCTTTCGGGCAAGATGCGCTGGTGTCAGGGCTTCAGCGAGCCCAACAGCGGCAGTGACCTCGCATCATTGAAGACCACCGCCGTGCTCGACGGCGACGAGTGGGTGATCAACGGCCAAAAGGTATGGACCACGCAAGGCCATCACGCCGACTATTGCTTCTTGCTCACGCGCACCGACCCCGCTGCGCCCAAGCACAAGGGCATCTCGTATCTGCTCGTGCCGATGCGCCAGCCCGGCGTCGAGGTGCGCGGCATCGTGCAGCCCGACGGCACCGCCGAATTCTGCGAGGTGTTCTTCACCGATGCACGTTGTCCGAAGGACAACGTGGTGGGTGGCGTCAACAATGGCTGGCAAGTAGCCAACTCCACGCTCGCTTTCGAGCGCGGCATGAGCGCCACCACCGGCTATCGCCGCTTCGAAGAGGAGTACCGCCTCATGGTCAAGGCCGCCAAGGCCAATGGCGCGATTGACGATGCGATTATTCGTCAGCGCTTGATGCAGTACTACACCAAGATTCAGATTCTCAAGTACAACGGCTTGCGCGGTCTTGGTGCAGCGCTCGAGAACAAGAAGGACCTTGGCGTCATGGCGCTCGGCGCAACCAACAAAATGTTCTGGAGCGAAATGCACCAGCGCGCTATGGAACTCGCCCTCGACATTCACGGCACCGATGCGATGCTCATCACCACCGGTCCCGAAGACGGCGGCTGGCCCGGCGCGCAACGCGACAAGCGCCGCGAGGGCTATCCCGTGAGCTCGATGATGTCGACCTTCTTTTTCTCGCGGTCCGAAACCATTTGGGGCGGCACCAGCCAGATTCAGCGCAACATTGTGGGCGAGCGCGTGCTCGGCCTGCCGAAGGAGCCCAAGCCCGACGGCGGCAAGGAATAGCCGTCGCCTCATGAACTTTGCCACCGCGGTGCAATCGGGCCTTCGCAACTACGCCAACTTCAAGGGACGCGCCTCGCGCCCCGAGTATTGGTGGTGGTTCCTCTTTAACTTCATCGTCGTCGGTGCTGTCTCGCTCACCTTTGGCGACAACGTCGGTAACGGTGCTTCGCTCGTGCTGCTGCTGCCGTCGATTGCCGTTGGCGTGCGGCGACTCCACGACATCAACCGCAGGGGCTGGTGGATCCTCGTGCCGCTTGTGAACCTGTTCTTCTTTGTGCAGCCGAGCGACGCTACGTTCAATCGCTTCGGACCGCCACCACCGCCCGTCGCGCTGAACTAACCCGCGCTACGAATACTCGGGCACGTGCCGCGCGTACGGCTCGGCGATGTGCGGCGACGTGAGAATGAAGTCGGCGCTCGCGCGATTGCACGCCACCGGAATATTCCACACCGCGGCAATGCGCAGCAGCGCCTTGATGTCCGGGTCGTGGGGTTGCGGCTCAAGGGGATCCCAAAAGAACACGAGAATGTCGATGCGACCGTCGGCGATCATGCCGCCAATCTGTTGATCGCCCCCAAGCGGTCCGCTCTTCATGCGCTCGATGTCGAGCCCACATTGTTCGTGCACAAGCCGTCCGGTCGTGCCGGTGCCCACGAGGCGGTGTTGGGCCAACTCGGCGCGATGATCAGCCACCCATGCCAGCAGTTCGTCCTTCATGTTGTCGTGGGCCACAAGCGCGATGGTCTTCATGGCGGGGCTGACGATGGTGGTCATCTGAGGCATGCCTCCAGTGTGTCAGGTGCTGGTGAACGGATAGTTTCGTGCACATGACTAACGTCCGACATGAATCGCATGCGACACGCGTGATCGACTCGCCGGTGGGGCATCTGGTGTTGCGCGCATCATCGACGGGACTCGTGTCCATCGACCTGGCTGACGTCGCGCCAGCGAGCGCGGACAGTGACGAACCGATGGCGATGCGCATCCTCGATGACGCCGCGCGCCAGCTTGGCGAGTACTTCGCGCATCGGCGCACCGACTTCGACCTGCTGCTCGACTTGCGCGGCACCGACTTTCAACGCGCCGCATGGCATGCGCTGATGCGCATTCCCTATGGCACCACGGTGAGTTACGCCGAGCAGGCCGCGATGGTGGGCGCGCCGCGCGCCACTCGCGCCATCGGCTCAGCCAACGGCCGCAATCCCATTCCGATCATCGTGCCGTGCCATCGCGTGATCGCCCGAGACGGTTCGCTTGGTGGGTATTCGCTCGGGTTGCACATGAAGCGCGCGCTGCTTGCCCTTGAGGGCGTCAGTGCGGCTGCGTGAAGCCGAAGCACTCACGCAAGTAGTCGTCGCGTAGCGCCTCGGCGGGTGAGCCAAGCGCCACCACACGTTGTGCAAGCAGCATTACCGCGGTCGCGTCCTCAGCATCCGACAACTCATGCGTGGCCATCACCACGGTCGCGCCGCGCGCGCGTTCCTCGGCGATGATGCGTCCCACTTCACGACGCCCGTTGATGTCGAGGCCGGCCGTGGGTTCGTCCAATAACAACACGTTTGCCTGATGTGCAAGCACCTGGGCGAGGTGCGCACGTTGCTGTTGGCCGCCTGACAAATCGCGAATCGAACGATCGGCAAGATTGTCCACCTGTGTGCGCTGCATTGCGAGTTCGACAGCGCGGCGATCGGTGGTGCCCACGCGCCGAAACAACCCGAGTGACGCGTAGCGACCCATGGTCACCACATCGCGCACGCGAATCGGCAACGTATGGGTGGACACGGGATGCTGGGGGAGATAGGCCACATCGGTGGGCGTGGCACCCGCGTTGTCGTCAAGAATCGCCAGCGTTCCGGACACGGGTGCAATGAGCCCAGCAAGTGTCTTCAACAGCGTCGACTTGCCCGAGCCGTTGGTGCCAATCAACACGAGCAAATCGCCCGCGCCCAGCGAGAACGTCACGTCACGCACCACGGGCTGATGCCCGTAGCCCACGGCAAGATCACGCGCGTCAATCGTCTGCGTCATCGCACGTGCACCGATCCGTGCACGTGGGGCAACTCGTGGTCGTGACCGCGATCCGTGATCGAGCGCACCACTTCGGTGATGGTCGCCGCAATGGCGAAGATGATCACGGCAGTGAGCACGATTGCGGCACCGGCCGCGAGGTCGAAGTGATAACTGGCAAGCAGACCGAGATACACCGATGCCGAGCCGATGAGCGCGGCGATTGCCATCATCATGCCCACGCTGCGCGCAAACAGCGCGCCGGTGGCCGCCGGCGCCACCAGTAACCCGAGCACGAGCAGCGTGCCCACCGACTGGAAGCTGGCGATAATGGTGATCGCTACGAGCGCCAACATCAGATTGCTAAACAGGCGCACTGAAAACCCCGAAGTGGTGGTGAGCCCCTCGTCCCACGACAGCAACAGAAACGGCCGGCGACCGACGAAGGCGATACCGGCCACCAGGGCAAGCGCAACAAGTTGAAACACGATGTCGTTGCGGTTGACGCCGAGTAACTCACCAAAGAGCACGCGCGTGAGGTCACCCACGAAGGTTTCCGAGCGCGAGGTAATCAACACGCCAAGCGCAAGCATGCCCACGAACAACAGGCCAATCGCTGTATCGCCCGACATTTTGAACCGGCGTTGCACCACGCTGACGCCGCCCATCATGACTGCGGCGCCGACGATGGCGCCGTACACGCCCGACACACCAAGCAGTAGCGCCGCGGCAATGCCAGGCAGTACGCCGTGGGCGAGGGCGTCGCCGATGAACGCGAGCCCTCGCAGCACCACGAAGGTGCCGGCAATCGCACAGGTGAGCGCCACGAGCACGCCGCCCAACAGCGCCAACTGCATGAACGAGTTGTTGGTGAACGGATCGAAAAAGACGTTCACGACAACGCGTCGACAATGGTGTCGGTCACACTCCTCATGAACTGATCGTAGTTTTCACTGTCGCCTACCACGTGCGTGTTCAACTCAACGGTCGGCACGCCCGTGTCGCGGGCAATCTGCTCGGCGATCTTCGTCGGCGTGCCCAAGCTCACGAAGATTGCCTTCGCGTTGTGCTCGGTGACAACGTTTTCAAGTTCGGCAATCTGGGCAGCACTCGCTTCGGCGGTAGTCGTCGCCGACGGAATCACCGTGCCAATCACCTCGCAGCCGTAGCGGTCGGCAAAGTAGCCCAGTTCGTCGTGGCCGGTGATCAACTCACAGGATGCAAGGCCATCGATCTGTGCGGCGAAGTCGGCATCCAGTTCCAACAGCGCGCCAACAACGTCGTCGGCTGCGGTTGTAAGTTCGATGCCAAGCGTGGTGCCGAGCGCAGTGGCCAGCGCAGGCACGAACTCGCTCACCGTAAATGGCGACAGCCACAAGTGTGGGTCGTCGCTGCCATGGTCATGTGCGTGATCCTCGTCGCTGTGATTCTCGCTGTGCTCGTCGCTGTGATCCTCGTCGCTGTGATTCTCGCTGTGCTCGTCGCTGTGATCCTCGTCGCTGTGATTCTCGCTGTGCTCGTCGCTGTGATCCTCGTCGGTTACCTCGTCGCTGTGCTTACTCTTCAACGCGCGCGTCGTCACGTGATCGGCTGCGACAAACAGGCGATCTGCCTCGAGGTTCGCCAGCACATCCTCGAGCCCTTCCTCCAGGTCGAGTCCGTTGGCAACGACGAGCGCAGCATTGTTCATGCGCTCTACGTCTTTGGCCGAGGGAGCGAAGTCGTGGGGGTCGACTCCATCGCTGATGATCGTCGTCACCACTGCGGCATCGCCCACGAGTTCGCTCACAATCGTTGCCAACACGGATGTCGTCACGACTACCTCGGGGCGATCCTCGGTTGTCTCGTCGGTGCCCGCACAGGCTGCGAACAGCGGCAGGGCCGCGATTACTATCTTGGGAATGATTCTCATTCCGCCAGCCTAACGGCATGGCGTCAAAAAGTGAGAATCATTCCCAAATTTAACTCCAGCAGGCCCTAGAGCCCGAGCGTGGTCTCGATGATCTGATTCAACTCGTCCATCGAAATCTCGCCGCTGATGCGCTGCACGACCTTGCCGGTTTCATCCATCAACACAAAGAATGGATAGCCCGACACGCCGAAGGCGTTGCCCGCGGTGTTGTTGGCATCATCGGCGAGCACTGGCCACAGCGGGGGAAAGTTCTCGCTCGTTAACCACTCCGATGGCGGGAAGTTCGGGTTGGCCGGGTTGGTGGCAGTGGCCACGCCAATCACGTCGAGCCCCTCGGGCATCGCGCCACTTGCTTCCCATTCCACGAGTAGCGGCACTTCACGTTGGCAAAACTGACACCAGTGAGCAAGGAACACAAGCATGGTGGGACCAATTGGTTCGGTCGTCACGGTGTTGCCCGTGAAACCCTGGCCGGTGACGATCGGCGCAATCATGCCGATTGCAGGGTCGGCATCGCCTTCGCCGAATGCGGGAAGGCTCTCGCCCTCAACGGTGATCTCGCTGTATTGCTGCAGGCCGCTTGCTTCCGAATCGTCGCCGCCTCCGGTTTGGCTGATTGCCACGATCGCTGCGACACCGATGACCACGGCGATGACTGCGCCGACAATCCACACCGCACGGCCGGTGTCGCGTTGCTGGGGTTTCTTCTGGTTCATGCTGATGCTCCTATTTTCTGATCTGCAGTCTTATCGACGGGCAATGTGGTGAACACGATCGCAGCGACAAATCCAGTGAATGCCATAAACGGCAGCGTCACAAAGCCGAACAGTTCGAACCAAATGAAATCGCATGGCACGTCCACCGAGCACGCACCCGCATCCAGGCTGGGGAGGCGCTCGAAGAGCCAGTGGTAGAGCGCGATGCCGGCGCCAATCGTGGCGATCGGTACTACTACATAGGCAATGCGCTCGGTGCGGCGCACGGTGAACCAGATCAACAACAGCGCAAGGGGATACATGGCCGCACGCTGATACCAACACAGCCGGCACGGCAGGTAGCCGACGACTTCCGAGAAATACAGGCTGCCCAACATGCAGGTCGTGGTGATGGCTGCGGCCATCGGGCGTGCGAAGGGACGAAACCCTTCGATCGTGGCGTAGGCCCATGCCGCCCGGCGATACGCAATGCGGGCCACCAAGATCGCCAACGTGCCCACGAGCGTCGCCACACTGAGCATTGCGAAGAAGAGCTCGAAGGTCTCATTCGACATGGTGCAGTCAGTGTAGGAGCGCCCCTGGTGCCTGTTCAGGCAGACTGGAGCCATGACCACACTGAAAGACCGCATCAAGGCCGACCTCACCGAGGCAATGAAGAGTCACGACGAACTCACCCGCGACACCCTGCGCATGGTGCTGTCGGCCATTTCGAATGTGGAGGTGGCGGGGGATGAGGCGATTGTCCTGACCGACGAGCAGGTCTTTGTGGTGCTGCGTAGCGAGGCCAAGAAGCGCGCCGAAGCCGCCCAGATCTATGCCGACGCCGGCCGCACCGAGGCCGCGGCCAAAGAGCGCAACGAGGGTGCCGTCATCGAGCGCTACCTGCCGGCCGCCATGGCGCCCGAAGCACTTGCCGCCATCGTCGCCGAAGAAGTCGCCAAGGCCAATGCAGCCGGCGCCCAAGGCGGCAAGGCCATGGGCATGGTGGTCAAGGCCGTGCGTGAGCGCGTGGGTGACGGCGCAGACGGCGCGGCGATTGCGGCTGCGGTCAAGACCGCCCTCGGCTGAGTAACTGCAAAGGTGCGCTGACGACCTGCATCACGGTGGACGAGGGGGCACATTAACGATGCGGATTGTTGGCGTATAAGTCAACAATCGGTATCGTTAAGTCCATGTCAGCACGTTCGCATGCCCAAGTGATTGAGGTGTTCCATCTCCTTTTTCTTCGCGTGCTGACCACGAACAACGCAGAGTGGTGCACGCTGAAGGGCGGTGCCAATTTGCGCTACTTCTTCGGCAGTATGCGGTACTCCAACGACATCGACCTTGATTTCGTCGCACGTCGCTCGTGGGGCATAGCACGCTCGGTCGAGTCGCTGTTATCCGGAAATGCCCTTGCCCTCCTCACCCGGACGGCGTCGATCGAGATCGCGGAATTCACTGCCCCAAAGCAAACCGACACCACGTTGCGCTGGAAGGTGGGATTGCGATCACCTGAGCATCCCGAAGTGATCCGAACCAAAATCGAGTTTTCCGGCCGAGATAATGCCAGCGATGACGTCGCTGTGGATGTTGTTCCTGATGCAATCGTTCGCCCCTATGCGATTCAGGCCCCGATGGTTCGGCATTACGGCGAGACAGCAGCGATAAATCAGAAGATTGCTGCGCTTGCACTTCGTAGTGAAACAAAAGCGCGCGACATTTTCGATTTAGACCACCTCTTCAGAATGCGACGCGCTTCGCAGCCAAACCTCGAGGGGCTCGACGCGACACATGCAAGAGAGGCGGCACAGCGCGCCCTAGAAGTGCCGTTCGCAAGTTTCAGCAGTGAGGTCGCACCCTTCCTCGACGTCGATGTAGCTGCGCTCTACACCGAAGCAACGTGGGAGGCAATGTGCGTGGCGCTGTGCGATCACCTCAGCGATCTGAGGTTCCACGATGGTGCTGGCGGAGAACGCTCATGAAGGGGCTCGACCGACTTGCCCAACTGCAGCGTGTTGGCCGGCCGGTTCTGGCAACTCGCGAGGCAGCGATGATTTGGGACACGTCGCTACCGACTGCAGCACGCCTCTTATCGCGCTGGGCGGAGTCGGGCGTAATTGTCAAAATCGCTCACGGCGTATGGCACATCACCCGTGATGTGCTCGATCCCGCTGTGGTGTTGCCAGTGCTCACGTATCCATATTTGAGTTACCTGTCGGGGTGGTCGGCGCTGTCGCGTCACGGCATGATCGAACAGCTTCCGCGCGCCGTATTTGCCGTCTCGCTCGACCGCGCCAAAATGATCGACACGGCAATCGGCCGCTTCGAAATTCACCACATTCACCCTGCTCTGTATGGGGGGTTCGAAGGTGCCAGTGGTATTCGGTCGGGGCTGGCAACGCCCGAGAAGGCACTCTTCGACACCGTGTATCTGTTTGCTGCGCGAAACGGGACGGTGACCCTTCCTGAAGTGGAGCTCCCACCAAAATTCGACGAAGCCGTGGTGCAGGAGTGGATTGGGAAGGTGCCATCGGCACGATTGCGCACGCTCACCGCCACCAATTTGGAGCGAATTCTGGCCACGGCGGGCCTCCACGTGGCGTAGCGCCCCAAATTGCCGACTCGGGAGTGATCGAGCTCGTGCCGCAACGCCACAGCACTGGTGCCCTCGATAGGAGTCGAACCTACGACCTGCGGTTCCGGAAACCGACGCTCTATCCACTGAGCTACGAGGGCGTGGAGGATCACGTTAGCGGAGCCACCTCGAAGGGGCTCCCAGTGCGGGGCGCACGAATGCGCGCCGGCTCGGCAACAATGGAATGACCATGGCCGACCCGTTGCGCACCGTTGCTCACCTCTTGCGTGCGCCGTTTGCCACAGTGGCCGGCCGCGACGTGGATCCCATCGTGCGCCCGAGCGATCGCGCCGACGCGCAAGCCAACGGATCGCTCTCGCTGGCCAAGGAGCAAGGCGTCGCGCCGCGCGAGGTGGCCCAACGGGTGATCGATGCCATCGATCTGTCCAGCGTGTGCGCATCGTGGGAGATCGCCGGCCCGGGCTTCATCAACCTCACGTTCAACGATGCGTTCCTCGCGCAGTCGCTCGCCGAGGCCATGGCCGACAGCCGCCTTGGCGTGGCCGGCGCGCAGACCACAAAGAAGTTCGTCGTCGACTACTCGGCGCCCAACGTGGCCAAGGAAATGCACGTGGGGCATTTGCGTTCCACCATCATCGGCGACGCCATTGTGCGCATGCTCGAGTTCGTGGGCCACGCGGTCGTGCGCGAAAACCACATCGGCGACTGGGGCACGCCCTTTGGCATGTTGATCGAACACCTCATCGACCTCGGCGAAGACGAGGCCGCCAAGGAACTCTCGGTCGGCGACCTCGACGGTTTTTATCGTCAGGCGCGCGCCAAGTTCGACGCCGACGACGCGTTCAAGGATCGCGCGCGCAACCGCGTGGTCATGTTGCAGGGCGGCGATGCCGACACGTTGCGCATGTGGAAGTTGTTGGTGGCCGAAAGCGCGCGCTATTTCGATCGCGTGTATCGCGCGCTCGGCGTGTTGTTGCGCAACGACGACCTCATGGGCGAAAGCGCCTACAACGATCTGCTGCCCGGCGTGGTCGAGCGCCTGCAGGCTGCCGGCATGTTGGTAACAAGCGAAGGCGCCCAAGTGGTGTTCGTAGACGGCTTCGTCAATCGCGACAACGAGCCATTGCCACTGATCATTCGCAAGGGCGACGGCGGCTATAACTACGCCACAAGTGACTTGGCCTGCGTGATCGACCGCGTCGAGCGCATTGGCGCCGATGCCATGTTGTACGTGGTGGGCACGCCGCAGTCGCAGCACCTGGAGATGGTGCAGGACGTGGCGCGCAAAGCCGGCTGGTTGCCCGAGTCGGTAGAGATGCAGCACGTGGCCTTTGGCAGCGTGCTCGGCAACGATCGCAAAATGTTGAAGAGCCGCAGTGGCGAAACCGTCAAGCTCGATGCGCTCCTTGCCGAGGCCGTGGAACGCGCGGCCGAGGCCGTGCGTGCCAAGAACCCCGAATTGGGGGAGGCCGAGCGCGCCACCGTGGCGCGCCAAGTGGGCCTGGGGGCGGTGAAGTACGCCGACCTGTCGTCGGATCGCATCAAGGACTACGTCTTCGACTGGGAGCGCATGCTGTCGTTCGAGGGCAACACCGCGCCATATCTGCAATACGCACACGCCCGCATTTGCAGCATCTTCCGTCGCGCCGGCATCGACCGCGCCGCCGTGCGCGGCACCGCGCCCACCATGGCCCACGACGCTGAGCGCGCCTTGCTGATGCGCCTATTGCAGTTCGACACCGCCGTGTGGGACGCCCTCGACCGCTATAGCCCGCACCGCCTGTGCACCTATTTATATGAGTTGGCGAGCGCCTTCAGCGTCTTCTACGAGAATTGTCCCGTGCTGCGCGCCGACGACGAAGCCACCAAGGCCTCCCGCCTCACACTGTGCGATGCCACGGCCCGCGTGCTCGAGCGCGGCCTCGGGCTACTCGGCATCGAATCACCGGAGCAAATGTGACCGCGATTCCTGCACACCTCCTGCCCGACACCGCCGTCATCGGCGCTGATGGCGCACTCCACATCGGCGGCTGCAACGTGGCCCAGGTGGCGCGCGAATACGGCACGCCCGTATTCATCTACGACGAAGAACATCTGCGCGCGCGGTGCCATGAAGCGGTGCGCGCCTTCGGGCCCGATCGCGTGATCTATGCAGCCAAGGCATTTCTGTGTGGCGCCATGGTGCGCCTCGCGCACGACGAAGGCTTACTGCTCGATGTTGCCACCGGCGGTGAATTGCATGTTGCACTGCACGCCGGTGTGCCGGCGAACCGACTGGTGATGCACGGCAACAACAAGAGCACCGCCGAGTTGCGCGTGGCAATGTCGGCAGGCGTGCGCCACATCGTCGTGGACAGCTTCGACGAAATTGCGCGCATCGAAGCACTCGTGGCCGAGGGCCTGCCCGCTCCGCGCGTGCAGTTGCGCATCACACCGGGCGTCACCGTGCACACGCACGAATACATCTCCACCGGTCAAGACGACTCCAAGTTCGGCTTCAACCTTGGCAACGGTTCCGCTCACGAGGCACTCGCCCGCGCACGCGCCTCGACGGCCATCGACCTCGTTGGCATCCACTGCCACATCGGTTCCAACGTGTTCGCGGTGGAAAACTTCGCGCACGCCGCGCGCATCATGGTGCAACTCGCCAACGAAATCGCCGCACCCGAACTCACCCTCGGCGGCGGCCTCGGCGTGGCCTACATGTCCGGCGAACACGCGCCCTCAATAGAGGAGTGGTCGCATCACTTGCACGCAGCCGCCGACGAACTCACCGGCGACACCAAGGTCTTCGTCGAGCCGGGCCGCTCGATCGTGGCCAATGCCGCCATCACCGTCTACGAAGTCGGCACCATCAAAGACATCCCCGGCGTGCGCACCTATGTATCGGTCGACGGCGGCATGAGCGACAACCCGCGACCCGTGCTCTACGGCAGCGGCTACGAAGCCTTCTGCGTCGAGCGCGCCAATGCGCCGCGCACCAAACACGTGCGCCTGGTGGGCAAGCACTGCGAAAGCGGCGACGTGCTCATCCATGATGCGGCCGTGCCACATGACCTCAAAGTGGGCGACCTGCTGGCCACGCCCGTCACCGGCGCCTATGGCCATTCAATGGGCTCCAACTACAACAAGGTGCCGCGCCCGCCCGTGGTGTTCGTCAAAGGCGGCAATGCACGCCTCGTGGTGCGTCGCGAAACGTTCGACGATCTCGTTCGATTGGATGTCGCCGACTAGCCAAATAGCGTGAAGGCCATGGCCGCACAAATTGTTCGCTTGGGTGTGCTCGGCCACGGCACTGTTGGCGCAGCATTCGTGCGCCTGGTGCAACGCCAGTCCGATGCCATCGCCGCCCGCAGCGGCGTCAAGTTAGAAATCGCCCGCGTGGCCGTGCGCGACACCGCGGCGCACGCCTCCTCGCCAATTGCCAGCCTGCTCACCACAGACCCCGACTTTGTTGTCGGCGACCCCACGGTGGATCTCGTGGTCGAACTCATGGGCGGCATCGACACCGCGCGGCCACTCATTCTCAAAGCCCTGCAAAACGGCAAGCCGGTCGTCACCGCCAACAAAGCGCTCATCGCCACGCACGGCGCCGAACTGTTCGAAGCCGCCGACCGCGCGGGCATCGACCTGCTGTTCGAAGCCGCGGTCTGCGGCGGCATCCCGCTCATCCGCCCGCTGCGCGAATCGCTGCGCGGCGAACCCATTCGCCGCGTGCTTGGCATCGTCAATGGCACCACCAACTACATCCTCACCAAGATGACCGAAGAGGGCGCGTCGTATGCCGACGCACTCGCCGGCGCACAGCAACTCGGTTACGCCGAAGCCGACCCCACGGCCGATGTCGAAGGCTTAGACGCCGCCGCCAAGATCGCCATCATCGCCTCAATCGCCTTCGGCGCAAACGTCACCGCTGGCGATGTGTATAGCGAAGGCATCTCGCGCATCGAACCCGCCGACATCGCCATCGCGCGTCGCCTCGGCTACGAAGTCAAACTGTTGGCGATTGCCGAACACGCCGCAAGCGGCGCCATTTCAGTGCGCGTGCATCCGGCCATGGTGCGCAAGAACCATCCGCTTGCTTCCGTACGCGACGCGTTCAACGCCGTCGTGGTCGACGGCGAAGCCTCGGGCTCACTCATGTTCTACGGCCGCGGCGCGGGCGGCGACCCCACCGCATCGTCGGTGCTCGGCGACGTCATCGACGCCGCCATCAACCTGCACAAGGGCGCTCACGCCACGCTCGGCGTGTTGCAAGCGCCAACGTTGCAGCCCATGGCCGAAACCTCCTGCGAATACCTTCTTCCGCTCGAGGTACTCGACGAACCCGGCGTGCTGCATGACGTCACCGGCGTCTTTGCCCGCAACCACGTCAGCATTCGCGCCGCCGAACAGGAAGGCGCCGGCTCCTCGGCACGCCTCGTGTTCCTCACCCACGAAGCCGGGGAAGCCGCCGTGCAGCGCTGCCTCGACGAACTCCGCAAACTCCCTGCCGTCAAGCACGTCGGCGGCGTCCTGCGCGTCATCGGCGACTAGAGACGAAGTAGGGCAGCGGGGCAATGCGATACATCTCCACCCGCGGCGCGGCCCCCGAACTCGGCTTCAACGACGTGTTGCTCGCCGGCCTCGCCACCGACGGCGGGCTCTATGTGCCAAGCGCCTGGCCGCAGGCCGCACCACTTCCGGCAGGCGACTATGCCACCCGCGCCGCAGCACTCATGCAGCCGTATCTCGGCAGCGACATCGCCCCCGACGTGTTCGCGCGCCTGTGCCGCGAGGCCTATGCCTCGTTCCGTCACCCCGACGTCACGCCACTCGTGCAGGTAGACGACAACCACTGGTTGCTTGAGTTGTTTCACGGCCCCACACTCGCGTTCAAAGACGTCGCACTCCAGCTCATCGGCCGCCTCTTCGATCACGTGCTCGGCCTGCAGAACCGCCGCGTCATGGTGGTGGGCGCAACCAGCGGCGACACCGGCAGCGCTGCCATCGACGGCGTCAAAGGTTGCGCCAATGTCGACATCGTCATTCTCTATCCGCACGGCCGCGTGAGCGACGTGCAGCGCCGCCAAATGACCACCGTCGATGCACCCAACGTGCACACCGTGGCCATCGACGGCACCTTCGACGACTGCCAAGACTTGGTCAAGGCCATGTTCAACGACGCGCCCTTCCGCGAAGCCAACGCGCTGTCGGCAGTCAACTCCATCAACTGGGCCCGCGTCATGGCCCAGACCGTTTACTACTTCACGGCACTCGACGCCCTCGGCTCACGCGCCAATTTCAGCGTGCCCACCGGCAACTTCGGCAACGTGCTTGCCGGCTGGATCGCCAAGCGCATGGGCGCCGGCGTCGACCACCTCATCGTCGGCTCCAACAGCAACGACATCCTCACGCGCTTCTTCGAATCACACCGCATGGTCATGCAACCCGTTGTGCCCACACTCAGCCCCAGCATGGACATCCAGGTGTCGTCCAACTTCGAACGTCTGTTGTTCGAAATGAACGACCGTGACGGCGCATCCACCAACCAGCAACTCCAAACTTTCCGCCAAACCGGCACACTCGTTGTGAACGAAGCCCGCTACTCAGCATGGGTCGCACCCACCTTCCGCGCGCACCGCAGCGACGACGCCGAAACGCTCGCCACCATGCGCGACGTGCACGCCGCAACCGGCATGCTCATTGACCCCCACACCGCCATCGGCCTCGCCTCAGCTCGCGCATGTGCCACGCCAGGCACGCCCACCATCACGCTTGCCACCGCGCACCCCGCCAAGTTCCCCGACGCCGTCGAGCGCGCCACCGGCGTGCGCCCGGCCTTGCCCGATCACGTGGCCGACCTCTTCGATCGCCCCGAGCACATCGAGCACCTGCCCAACGACCTTGCCGCTGTTGAGGCATTCGTCGCCGCCCGCCGCAGATAGCCGCGTTGTCGCCCGCATCCAAAGTCGGCTAGATTGACATGCGGCTCGGATTCCCGAGCGAAGTCCCCCGCACGAAGCGTCGGCAACTCTCCCAGAGGTTGGGAATCCGCATAACGCATTCGCGTCACAAGTGGGCACCTCACCTTGTTGAGAATGTCCGTGAAAGTAGGAATAGTGGCCAGTGGAGCCCTCGAACAGTCCGCACTCGAATCCAAGGATCGGGAGCAGCTCATTGCCATCGCCGCAGCACTCGGCGTCAAGTCGGCATCACGCGCCAAGAAGGCCGAGTTGATCGACATGATCCTCGAGCAAACCAAGCCCGAGGAGGCACCCAAGGTGACCAAGCCCGCCGCCAAGAAGACCGAAGCACCGAAGGCAGCAGCCCCCGTACTCGGCGCCAACGGCGAAGCACTCGCCGAATGGGAAATCGAACTCGCCGAACACGAAGGCACACCCATTGCCCCCGACGCCCGCCGCCGCAGCGACAACAACCGCGACAATAACGAGGGCCGACGCGACCACAACCGCGACCACAACCGCGACGGCAACCGCGACCAAAACCGAGACGGCAATCGCGACTTCCGCCGCGACCAAAACCGCGAAGGCTTCGACGGCGGCCGCAACCGCAACCGCAACCGCCGCCGCCGCGGCAAGGGCCCACGCGACGAAGGCCCCCAGGGCTCAGACCGTTACGAGATCGACACCTACGAATCCAACGAGCCCATCTCCACCGAACCCGTCAAGGTCTCGGGTTACTTGGATCTGCGCGACGAGGGCTACGGCTTCCTGCGCGTCAACGGCTATCTCTCTAGCCGCGACGACGCCTATGTCTCCGTGCGCCTCACCCGCACGCTCGGCCTGCGCAAAGGTGACTTCGTCACCGGCTTGTCCAAGCCCGCCGGCAGGGGAGAGAAGAACCCCGCCCTCCTCGAGGTCTACACCGTCAACGGCATCGACGCCGAAAAGGCCAAGGCCCGCCCGCGCTTCGAAGACCTCACCGCATTGTTCCCCGACTCCAAGTTGGTCCTCGAAAACCAGGCCGACCCCGGCAACATGACAGCGCGCATCATCGACCTCATCGCCCCCATCGGCAAAGGTCAGCGCGGACTCATCGTGTCACCACCAAAGGCCGGCAAGACCTCGGTCATGAAGACGATCGCCTCGGCAATCGAACTCAATCACCCCGAAGTCAAGTTGATCGTGCTCCTCATCGACGAGCGCCCCGAAGAAGTCACCGACATGCGTCGCCTAGTCAAGGGTGAGGTCATCGCCTCCACCTTCGACCGCCCCAGCGAAGAGCACACACAAGTGGCCGAACTCACCATCGAAAAAGCCAAGCGCATGGTGGAGATGGGCGAAGACGTCGTCATCATCTTGGACGGCATCACCCGACTCTCTCGCGCCTACAACCTCGCAGCACCGGCAACTGGACGTATCATGTCCGGTGGTATCGACGCCGGCGCCCTCTACCCGCCGAAGAAGTTCTTCGGTGCCGCGCGCAACGTGGAAGAAGGCGGCAGCCTCACCATCCTCGCCACCGCTCTTGTCGAGACAAACAGCCGCATGGATGACGCCATCTTCGAAGAGTTCAAGGGAACCGGCAACATGGAGCTTCGCCTCGACCGCAAAGTTGCCGAGCGCCGCATCTATCCCGCCATCGACGTCGATGCCTCCAGCACCCGCCACGAAGAACTCCTCTTCGACCGCAAGCAATTGCAAATGGTCTGGAAACTCCGACGCGTGCTCTCCGGACTCGCCGCCGACGGCAACGCCGCCCCCGGCCTTGAACTCTTGATCGACCGACTCAAGACCTTCAAGAACAACGACGAGTTCCTCTCCGAAATCGCTAAGCAACCGACGTCGTAAGTCGTGCCTGCCGATCTCGCACGCGTCAAACTGCGCGCGGTCGCCAACTCACTACCCATCGACGTCACGACACTCGTCGATGACGAGTTCCCATTAGGCGCAGCACTCCGCGGCAACCAAACCGGCGCCGTATGGATTGCCACCAATCATGAACGCGCCCTCGGGCCCGTTCTCCTGTGGGCAAATCGACACCACCTCAACGACATCCACGTCATCACCGAAAACGAAGCCGGACTCCTCGCGCGCCGCGCAGCAGCCTTCACCACACCCATCCACGTCTGGCAATTCGCCAACTCAGCACTCAACTCCGCAACACCCAGCGAACCCCTCCCCAAGATTCACGTCCCCGAATCACATGAAGAGTTCGCAACAATCATCGAAGCATGCGGCGCAGACCCCATCCGCGAACACGGCATCCTCACCGGCGAAGTCCTCGGCCTCGAGGTCTGCCGCGTCGTCGACACACCAGAAGGCCCCAAACTCGAAATCGGCGTAGGGGCCCACGATCGCGAAACCTTCCAACTCGTCAACTCCCATCGCACCATCGAAGACTCACTCACCGAAGTCACCACAATCGTCAAACAACACCGCCAACCAGGCGCCGAACCACACCCACTCAACCGCCTCGCCCCCGAACGACTTCTCCGCGCACGACTCCTGCAACAACCGCACCTCGTCGGCGCACAGCACCTTCAACCAGCAGAACCACCGGTCATCCGCCGCAATCTCCTCGACCCATCAGCCTGCGTCGCACAAGGCACCACCACCGACAACCAACCACTCATCGTCGCCATTACCGCCACAGTCGACGTCGACATCGTCACCTTCGCCATCGACGCCCAACTTCGCGAACACCCACAAGCAGGCATCACGATCGCCACCTACACAGGCAACATGACACCCTCACTGCGCAGCATTGCCGCGACAGTCGCACGGCCCATCTTCTTCACCGACTTGCCACGAGTCTGAAACCACTGCACTACGGCGAGTTCATCGCCTCAGATCACTTCGAATCCGGGAATCAGGACGCAGTCAGATTTGGCTTCGTGTTCCATGCATCGGTTGGATCCACAACAACGTAGGTGCTCGAAACCTTGTCCCAGATGTTCTGATTCCGCTTGTCCCAAAACGGCATAAACAGCAAGATGCCGAGTGTGAACATGATTGCGAAACCAGCCACTATCCCGGCAAGCAGACCACGCAGCCAGAACATTTTGGCGAACCCAACTGGACGAAATGAGGTGGAGTCAATCACTCGAAGTTTCAACAGTCGCTTTGCAGGAGTTTGACCAGACCCCGCGATCATCGCCGCCCAAATGAGCCAGCCAATCCCAAGGGTGACGGTTACCAAGATTCCTTCAATCAAGTAGGCCCCCAAGCGAATCCAAGGACTTGCCAACGAGACCCCAGTAGGCAAATCCGTAGTCGGTGCGGAAAGTGAAGTGTCTGACATTGCGTGCCCCCATTGTCGGCAGTTGCTCTATTTTCTCGCCATAGTCGGTACAAGTGGAGTCCTCCACTGCGAGTGGGCCATGACAAAAACATCTCCGGGGCACCCATGGGCTACGTTGCAGATGGGTGAGCATCATCACGCGGTGAGGGGAATACAACATGACTGATTCGGACAACACCAATGAAGTGACAGAAGACGTCGAAAGTCAGGTGCCCGAACCTGCAGTCAGCGCACCGCCCCAAAGCCAAACGTCGCATCGTCTCGCAGTGATCGCCCTAGTCGTTGCGCTGTTCAGCGCGGCGGCGGCCGGTTATGCGCTGAATGAAACACTTTCAGCCAATGGCCTGCTCGGCGATTGGAACTACTACGCCGCCCCTGCTGACCTCGAATCGCTTATCGGTGAGGCAGAACAGTCAATTGTTGTGATTTTGTGTGAAGGTACTGGAACGGGATTTGCATATGACCTTGAAGTTGAAGAGCCTGGCTACGGTTCGGTAATTGTCACGAATCATCATGTGATTGAAGACTGTGTTAATGACCCTTCGGAAATTGAGATCTACACCTACGAGGAATTTGAAAAGCCAGCCGAGTTTCGCATCAGGGGAGTAGACGAAGACAACGACCTTGCATTGATTGAGATTGTTGAAGAACTACCGCTCCTGAAGGCAAGCGACTTCTATGCCCAGCGAGGTTGGTGGTCAATGGCTATCGGTAATCCAGTCGACACTGATTTTGAGGAGCCGATCAGGCTCGATAACTCAACAACTTTCGGCGAGATTTCATTCGTCCTAAATGATTACTGGAACTACACCTCGGCAACGATCAACGGAGGAAACTCCGGTGGCCCTCTGCTCAATAACCGTGGCCAAGTAATCGGAATCAATACCCTCGCGAGCGCCAGCACTGAAGGCGGAGTTTGGAATATCGCCGTGGATTCCGATGCGCTCTGCGAAGAACTCGTTGAATGTGACGAATAGGCATGCGGAATTCTCGGTCGGCGTTTCAAAAGGAAAGCTCTGGACTTATTGAGTCAGCAAGTCCGCTGAACTGACAAGACAAAATTCCTGAGGATTCAAAAATACCGGCTCTCTTTCGCGCCCGGATCTTGGCGTTATTTGTCCTGACGCACGAATGTTCTGCCCAGTTTCATAATCTCGAAGACGCTCAATCAAATACGGATCGTGTACGTACAGAGATTCGTAACCGTCGTCAAGCGCAATGGTGATTTGGCAGTATTCCTTACCGAATTTGGTAAGTCGAAATTGCTTATCGCAAATCGTTCCGCTGACGGTAAAGACGCATTGGCGGTTCATGCCGAGACCTCCTTGAACATCTCTCGTGCTAACTCTGAGAAATTTGGATCAAGTTCTTCATAGACATTTGGTCCGAGAAAGCCTTCCTTCTTGCAATCTGGAGTTGGAGAAGTGATTACTCCCAACGGGAAAAAGGATTCAGAATTTTGAGCAAACGTTGAGTGCTCTTCTTCCCTGGCCGACCAAATCCATAGTCCAAAGCGCACTACATCAAATACAGAGGGAAATGATATGTCCGAATTATCAAAGGCGAGTTTGACTAGCGGGTCATCAATCGGTAATGCAGGTTCACCATTCAGTCCAGCCCTGCAATTTCTCCTCTCAAGAGATTCAACGAGACTCTGGATGGCCGTGAGTTTCCGTAGCTCCCACATTTTCGATTGAAGTCGAATAGAACGCTCCCAAAGTGATTGGCGGCTGATTGCCCTGTCTGCTCCAACTCGGGTCGTAAAAGTCAGGTCGACTGAAGTGAGATATCGAAAGAGCGCAATACCGATGTCATCAAGTTTGAGGTCTTGAAGTATCTGTTGAACGTTTGGCAAGGCATGAGGCAGTAGACGGAGTTCGGGGTGGGCCTGAATCGAGTCAAAAAGGTAAATTGACTCAGCTTGAAGTTGAGGTGTGGCTTTCTCCCGAGCGTCAAGGAGTGTCTGGGTGGGACCGCAAATCCGCTTCATTAGAAGCTCAATTGGAGTCAGGCGAGCGACTTGTTCTCGTAGTACCGAGATCTCAAGATCACGTTCAAGATTCTGAAGCTCCTTTATTCGATTTCGGGAGCCTCGACGAAGTCGTCGTGCGAATTCGGTTTCGGTCTCCGAAAGCTCTTGCTTGACTTGGTCGGTTGTAGCTGGGCTCGCAGCCAACAGTGGAAACCTCAGGGAGAGAAGGTCGGAGCCTTTCTTTCCGGTCTGCTTTTTGCTCATTTCGCGATCCTTTCGTCAGGGTCAGTTCAACTAGAAGGCCAAAAATAGAGCCTTCAAATTGATTTGTCAAGATTTAACCCCAATAAAAACCTCAAGAATACATTTTAATTGGGCTTTTAGGAGACTTTGACCTGACATTCCTCTATATTCGGTGCATGTTCGTTCAACAGAGATCCCCACGGTCCCTGGTCGCTATCGACTTGGAAAACCTTGCTGGCACTTCTCGGCCTAACGCCGAGGATGCGCAATCGGTCGTCAATCGGCTTCGAGGGGTGATCAGCATCTCGGCGAGAGACCACGTAGTAGTTGCGGCGAATCCCGGAAATGCGTTTACAGCCGAAATCGTAAGACGTGACTTACATGGTTCAAGTCGACTTCGCCACGGTCGAAATGGTGCGGACCTGGCACTAATAGAGGAAATTGAGGTTTTCCTCAAACAAGAGATGAAACAAGCGTCAAGAACTGTTCACCAGCTCGTTATCTGTTCAGGTGATGGAATCTTTTCAAGTGTTGCGCTTTGGGCGCATCATGTAGTGGGTGTGAAAGTTGTTGGGATTGCTGTGGGCGACCAGTTAAGTCATCGTCTGCGAGGCGCATGCAACGAAATCCACGAGCTTCCAAATTCCCTGTCGTTTGCACTGGCTAGCTGATTTCAGGGAGTGATCAGCGTTGCCGGTATTGAGCCGGATCTGCGTGCTTTGTCACTAGTGACCACCCCTCACCGTGTATTCCTTTGATTTGAGACGCTCAGAGAGCTCCTTTTCCGCTTTTTTTGCAGAGGCCTGATCAAAGTATTTCCGACGAGGCGCAAGTTCGGGGCGTAATCGGATTCCATGTTTGTGCACGACGCGTGAATACAGAGGCCCGCGCTTGTTCCGCGCGCCATCCTTGTGCTGCTTGAACCGCTTCTCTGGATTAAGGCTCGTCTCGCCTACGTAGACGAATCCCTTTCCTGGCTTACTTATGGCTGCTTTATCCAGCTCAACCACGTAGACCGTCCACACTTTGGTGTCTCGATTCACCGTGTATCCCTCTCTGGTTAAGCGGGCGACAACTTTCTCGCAAGCTTTAGTGACCGAATCCATAGACCGATACCGGCGATTAGTTGCAAGGTCGGGTCGAGCGCGAACGATCGCATGTGTATACCAACGAGGTTTCTTGCGCCGCTTCTCTACTTCAAATTGCATTTCCGGGGGCGTCAGGCTGCGCCCAACGAAGAGATTGGGTCGCTGGGGATGGCGTCGAGCCACCACATCCTCTAGCTCAAGAACACATATCCAATAGGGCCGTTTTGGATTCAATGTCTCACTCAATTCTCGTAATGGGCTTCCTGTTGGTGTGGGAGTGGATTGACAAATCGCTCGGTCTTGATGATGGATTATAGATTGGTGCCAAAAGCGGTACCAGAAACAGGAGGGTTCCATGACTCAGGATGATGATGACCTCCGGACGGTCTTTGACTACGTCAGACGACATGAGTGGTCAAGCGCCCGCCAAATTGGTTTGGTGGTTCCGGGTGGGAAGAAACGCGTCAATCATTTCCTCTATCGCTATAAAGACGTTCTCTTTATCAAGAGGGGACTTACACCGCCACAGTGGAAAATCGCTTCTCAGGACGCACTTGAGAGGCTCAATGGCCGAGTAGCGGGAGCCAAATCGCCGTCCGTGGCCCCGAAAGCAAGATCAAAGCCGATGGAGTGGGTGCGGCGCGCCGTCCCAGCGCGACCCACTCAGGAGCTCAAACCCTTTGACACTTGCGGATCCTGTGGTTACCCAATTCAGCCCTCTGGGAAGTGCGGTTGTAGTTAGCGACTATCAGATGGTGTGAAAATGGGGCAAGGAACCCGTATTGAGCGAGTGCTGGTACGCCAGGACTCCAACTGATTAATCAGCCAGTTACAGGTTCTGGTTTATAAAGCCTCTTGTCACAAGGTTTAGAGCCCCTCAACTTTCAGCAGTTCAATGTTCGTTATCTAGATAATCGGCAAATTTCTTGCAAGGTGGCCAAATCCGGCCATGGTCGAATCTTGTGGGCGATCCGATGACAAGTTGGGCACAAAACAAGAAGGTCATCGAGCGTCGATTCAGTGGGTCCGATTTCATGCAGTGGTTTGATGTGATGGCATTCAGAAATGTCAAAGTTCCCTTCTGCAGCATTTACGACAAGATCAAGATGACAGGCTTCACAGAAGAGATGCCCGTTTCTCCTTCTGAACTCGTCTAGCTTGCGTCTTCTGAGGCTTGCGTTGCGCTCACGCCGCCTATGAACCGAGTAAAGAATTCGTCCCTCAGGGAAAAGTTCTTCTTGACTCTCGTCAAGGATTTGGCTTTCAATGCTGACAGCCTCTGTCTCAATTAGGTCGGCGAGCCTTAGGGCGTTCGGAATATGGTTGCCGAATTCTTGCCAGATTTCCCGGTCAAGTTTGCTTCCCGAGGTGGGCCTTCCAGAATAGCCAGGCTTATGGGTGTGTATATCTGAGAGTTTTCGGGCAACGCTATTTCTGTTTCTAAACGTTGGGCTTCTGGATGACAAATCGTGGATCGGAAGTGATCTGAGGATTTCTGAGAGCTTCACGACCGCCGGATGGCTTATATTTCCGTGTGTCTTATGCCGAATATACGTTGCAAAGGCAAGAATCTCCTCTTCCCAAGTCCAATCAGGGTTTTTCTGTCGCGACCTGATCTCCATAGTGCTACCTACTTCCGCCAAAAGTTTGTCTGGTGGTTATACCGGCCCTAAAAGTGTCGCATAAGCGGGACCTAGAGTAGATGTCGGGAAGCCGGCCAGAAGACAAGTACATGAGGTACCAACATCAAACACGTTGATCGACACACGCCATCTGGGATTGTGGTTCAGAATTTTGAGGCAGGCTCCGAGGAAATTTATGGGGTTCCAGGTGATCCACCCTGCATGATTGATGTTCGTCCATACTCGTCCACAATTTCAGTGCTGGTTGCCGGTGACATGAGCAAACCTCGTATCCAAGGGTTGAGAAACATTGCTCATACTTTTCGTAATCGTGATGGAACGCAGTGGAGTACGCTTGAAATCAAGATCACACACTCAGTTCACGACTGCTACTTGTTTGCTTGTCGAGTCATAGATCAGATTCAACTCAATAATGAGAAACTTGATGAGGCCGTTGAGTCTGTGCTGGGAGGTTGGCGAGACATTCTTCGGCGAGAAGTTGCACTAAGTCGTGAGCAGGAAATTGGGCTAATTGGCGAATTGCTTGTAGTTCGCTCGCTGATTCATCAATTTGGTCCCGAGACTTCAATCCGGTCTTGGATCGGTCCAACTGGTGAGGAGCATGACTTTGGTCTTTCTCAATTGGATATTGAAGTAAAGACAACTGCGTCCGAAACTAGAACTCATTGGATTTCTAACCCAGACCAACTGAGGGCAATTTCGGGGAGAGAGCTCAGATTGATTTCAATAATGCTTACACCTCGTTACGGCAATGGTTCTTTCAACCTCCCGGAACTGACTAGATCCATTGAGTCACTCGCAGGAGCCTCCAGGGCAGAGTTCATGAAGAGACTTGAAGCGGTGGGCTATCACCCGGATGATGCGGATATGTATACCACTTACTGGATGTTCCGGGATCAGGTTTTGGAGTATGCGGTAGACCAGGACTTTCCCAAAATTACGGGCATTGAACTTGATCGGATTGGAATTTCTTCCAGACAAGTCCCTGATCTTAGATACAGGCTGTCAATGGTCGGTTTGACTCCTGTAAGTCCATCAGTGAACTTTGAATCATTCACGACGGTTGCTGAGAGCTTTGGATAGAAAAGCTAATGGAAGTCGCAAGAATCACTTATCTAGTCGAAGCAATTATGGTTATTGAAAGTAGGAAGCGTCCAAGCGCGCTTCTAAAAATTGCTAACAATCTCGTGGAGCCTCCAACGGCCCATATGAATGAGCATGACCTTGAAGAATTTCTCAGTGCATCTAAGCCAAGTGACAAGTTCATTATTGGTTTAGGACAAGTAATTTCCAATTTTGATCAGCTTTCCGAGAAGGAGGCAGATTGGCTGCTGCAAACGCCTATTAAGTCACAGTCTCGCCGTCAGTTGATTTACCAGTTGCTTGAATTTACCCCTCGAATGTGCGACTTGATGTCCACTCTTCGGCCTGTAGTCAACCCCGAAGATGGTCCGATTGTTATAAGTGATGATGCAACTTTTCGTCGCTGGTACACCCCTGAGAGGAAGCTCACATCCTGTTACTACTGGGGTGTTTACCAGAACTACCTGCTTGAGAAACGGGGAATTTCAGGCGAATCGATCGTTCACATTGATGAGGCTTCGGATGAAGTTGTTGGCCGACTTGCAGATCCACACTCTGAGAGTCAATTTACTGCTCGTGGACTGGTAGTCGGTCATGTACAGAGCGGCAAGACAGCGAACTTCACTGCTGTTATCGCAAAAGCGGTTGACGCTGGTTATCGGTTGATCATCGTACTGACTGGAGTACATGAAGCACTGAGGCAACAGACGCAACGACGACTTGATATGGAATTGGTGGGTAAGCAGAACATCCTTCGTGACCTGACTGAACTTCAAGCAATGAATAATTCACATGGCGAGTATTTGGATGATCCTGCGTGGGGTGGGGGTCGCTTTGTCGATCACAGGGTTCCTCCCACGCCTCGAATCATACGACTTTCATCTCATAAGGAGGATCTACCGCGAACGGTTCATCTTGCGTTTTCAGATCCACAAAGCGGCGATACTTCTCGTCTGCGAACTGAAGATAGTTTGCGCAAAATCCCTGTTCGAATCGCGTGTATTAAGAAGCAGACCGATGTTCTTGGAAATCTTGAGAGAGCTCTTCGAATGAATTCCTTTATTGCCGACAACATCCCTGCGTTGATTATTGATGATGAGTCAGATCAGGCCTCAATTAATACGGCAAAACCTGCATGGCGAACTGGTACTGACGAGGATGTGGCTGAAGAGGAGCAAATTGAGAGGAAACGAATCAACTTGCAGATTACGGAAATCCTAAAGATTCTGAAACGCGGACAATATGTGGGGTATACCGCAACACCATTCGCAAATGTGTTTGTGGACCCCCTTGATCAAGACGATCTGTTTCCGCGTGATTTCCTAATTGCGCTCCGGGAACCTGAGGGTTACATGGGGCCCCACTCGTTCTTTGATTTACCAACGCAGGAATCAATTGAAGATGAAACGAAGTTATCTAATCGCGAAGCATTTGTTCGTGACTTGGATGCTGAGGACAACGACAAACCCGCTCAGCAAAGAGAATTGACTTCTGCCCTTGCCGCGTTCATCGTCTCTGGAGCGATAAAGCTGTTTCGAGAAACAGTCTCAAGAGATCAAATTGGTCCTTTTACGCACCACACAATGCTCGTTCATGAAGAGGCTTCCAAAGCTCAACACAAGCGACTTGCAGATATGGTCCGTGATGCCTGGCGTCAGGCCACGTGGACTATGCCAGAGGGCAAGGGAATTCTTGAAACAGCCTTTGAAGATATGGCACGGACTATGGATGACAGGGGAAAGAGCAAGTACCCAGTACCTGGATCCCTTGATGCAATCTGGGTCCATGTCCTTGAGGCGATCAGAAGGATTGAAACCGCAAGTACCTCGGGCCGACGTGACACAGAAAAGGTTGCTGTAGTCGTAAATAGTGATAGCGAGATTGAGGAGCGTCTTCAATTTGATCGTGAATCAACATGGAAAGTGATAGTTGGTGGAAACATACTTAGCCGTGGATTCACAATTGAAGGGCTAACTATCTCTTACTTTAGACGTGCTGCTCGAGCACATGACACTCTGCTTCAGATGGGGCGGTGGTTTGGGTATCGCCCTGGTTATCATGATCTGGTACGTGTTTACCTTGCTACAAAGAAGAAGCTCGGGAAAAATTCAACAGTCAGTATCTACGAGGCTTTTGAAGCGATAACTCAGGCTGAGCAGGCCTTCAGAAGTCAGTTAGCAATGTATGCGACTTGGGATAATGATCGCCCTGCGATCACCCCAAGCCAAGTTTTGCCGGTTGTTCAACAGCATCTCCACTGGCTTAAGCCAACCGCTCGCGCCAAAATGTCTAGGACTCAGATAAAGCACCAACGTGAGAACGTCTATAGCCCAAAAACTCCATCCGACGATGCCGATTTGGCTTTGAAGAACTGGTCGGTTGCGGGTCGGTTTCTGTCTTTGGCGACAGAGAAGTCGTTATTCGTAGATCCTTATCAGCAGAAGCGGGAATTTGTTGCACTTCATGGATTGGTGACTGTTGAAGATCTAGTGAATAATCTTCGGGAGACGGAGTGGATTGGCGACAGTTTCGAAATTGATGTTCAACCGAAAGCCAGATACTACGAGTACTTGGCGGAAATTGGCGGACTTGATGGCTTCTGTGTGTTTTTGCCTCAACTCATGTCCAAGTTGGCGGTTCCTTCTTCTACGCATGTTGACGGACTTGGGCAAATTGCGACTGCAGCCCGTACACGAACCGATCGCCGCTTTGGCGAATTCACAGATCCGGCTCACCGAAACTTGGCACTTCAACTTACGACAGATGAGCCAAGGGGCGACGATATCCGTTCAGCATTAGGGATTGACACAAAGCAATTTGGTGTGGTTCTGGGGTATGTAATACCGGAGAATTTTGAGGCCTCAGAAGGCAGGACTTCGGCATTCACTCTTGGGTTAACGATCTATCTGCCGAACTTCTCAGATAGACCGCATAAGGGAGTGCCAATTGATTTTACTGAGTATGTGGTGAAGCCCGGAGCCAGCAGACCGTCAAAACCTTTGAAGCAGGCAAATAGTTCTAGGTAATTCACACCGTGGGACACCCTTGAGGTACCTTCAAGGCCACACATATGAGTAGGAAAGATGCTAATTGGGTATGGCTGCCTTATAGCCCAGTCGGTGGAGCGGGTGGCGCGACTTTTTCTGAAGTTCTAAGTAACGATGGGGTGGCGCGACCAGATCTTGTTTCTCGCGAGGTCCTGCAAAACAGTTGGGATGCTGCACAAATTCATCAGAGTGAAGATGCTCCACCCTTCAGGTTCCGGTTCCGCTTCGCCGCCTTACGTGGAAAGGAGCGGCAGCAATTCGTTGAAGCGTCGTGTCTTGAGCAGTTGATTGCACATCGCAAAGAAATCACGAGGACGAATCGAGGGATCCCCTCAATGGAGACCGTAGAGCAGATTTCAGACAAGTCGATTCCATTGAATCTTCTCTATTTGGAGGACTTCGGCACACATGGGATGTCTGGCGATCCGGCGAATTTTGAAGAGTCTCACCTTTATAAGGCGATGTACATCCTTGGCTCCACAGGTAAAGACCTGGAACGCGGTCCGCGAGGCGGTGCCTTCGGATTTGGAAAGAGTGCCTTCATTGGAACGTCTGCAATACAGTCGGCAATTGCTCATACGAGGTTTGCTCAAACTCTGGGTGACACCACAGACCAAAGACTGATTGGCTTTACGTGGTGGGGTGATCATCGAACAAAACACGAAGCTTTTGAGGGTCGCGCAATGTTTGGGGTGCCTGCGAAGGACGTACGAGATGGATCAATACCCCTCGTCGGATCTGTGGCTGCAGATCGTGCTTCAGAACTTGGGATGGTTGTTAGGTCAAGTGATCCGTCTGACCTTGGATCAACCGTGCTTCTAATTAGCCCGTTGGTTGAACCGGAAGAGCTGAATGATGCAATAGAGCGAAACTGGTGGCCTGCTCTTGAAGACAACCTGATGGACGTAGTCATCTTGTCTCCAAATGGTGATGAGTTGATTCCAAGGCCGCGAAGCAACAAGATGCTCGTACCTTTTATTCGTGCATATGGGATTGCATCTGGACTCAATCAACCAGGAAATCAGAATGAGGAGCGGCTGGCATCATTGAAGTGGCGTGCTGATCGGGATGGTCGGAAGTATGGCGCTCTTGGTTTAGTTCTGAGTCGAGACGTCTCAATACGTTCTGTGAGTGAGGATGATGATGAGTTGACACAGGAGTCGCCTACGGTTGCCCTGATACGAGGGCCTCGCATGGTTATTGAGTACAAGACGTTTCCGTCTCGGCTACCGATTCGGGGGGCCTTTATTGCTGATGATGAAATTGACCATGCGCTTCGGGACGTAGAGCCACCGTCACATAACAGCTGGGACAAAAACTGGAACTCTCGTGTAAGCCCTGAGTCAAGGGACATTGCCAAGGGAGTGATTTCTCGCATTCGACGTTCCGTAAAGGAATTTGCGCAAGAGTTTTCTCCGCCAGCTCTTGAGGTCGTAACAGATCTGCCACTATTTGGAAAATTGCTGGGTGGGCTAATCGGTGGACGTGTTTCGGGACCGCGTACTCCGCCCGAGGTGTCAGGGCTATCGCATGGGACGAAACCTCAGATATCCGCGGTGGGAGTTGATCACTTCACTGCGGTGGGGGACGAGCAGATAGAGCTGGAGAGAGTCATCCAGGTAGAGGCCCCTCGTGACAGTACGACTACTGCTTTTAACGCTGAAGTATCAGTCTCAGCAAATATCGCTTGGGATATGGACGCACGGGCTTCAAGCGAGAGCATTGATGTCGAGATAATTCCACCTTCTGGATTTCAAATGATTGCTCCATCAACTTGCGTTGGTGTGATTGCGCCCGGAAAGCCAGTTGAATTTCGTTTGCGAACCGCACCATACAACCGCAACGTGACCGTTGTTTTGCTTCCTCGAGTCGAGCTTTCGGATGTTCGGAAGGTTGTAGATGGCAACTAATTCATCGGTGTTGCGGGCATCAACGTCTCTCATCTGTCGTCCGTATGAGGGAATCTCCAACCTGCATAGCGCCTTATCGAATTCAACACTTGTATTGGATGGTGAGCACTTAGAGCCAGGTTTATTGGAAATGCCGGCGGAAAGACTCCCTTTCTCTTCCGGCCAGTTGCAAATCTTGTTTGATCGCGATCAAGTCTTTTCTCAACTTTCAGGAATTGGAATTCCACCTTCTTCAGTAGATCTTGTAGTGATCGCCCAAGGTTCCGTGATTGCGTCGAGTGAAGTGATCTTTAGGGCTTGCTTTGGTGAGTTGCCATCACCTCAGATAGTCCAAATTGTTGGTAGTCCGCTTATATTTCAAAGTCGAAACGGATTCACTGTCTTTGCTGCTCTAGTCCTCAATCAGACACGGAAAACTAAAGGGTTAGTCCCTCATTTGGCGGGGACTCTCCTTGCCTATTCAAGTTTCCGAGTGATGCCTGAGAGCTCGTTATCACGGTTTGCACCAACTCCACTTGATGCTCCTACTCGGCAGTTCTTTGAGCTTCCTCCGACTTGCCTTTCCTATGTGCATATTGACGATGATTTGCTTTCATGTGAGTCTTTGGACGATCAGGTACAGGTTTATGTTGATTCGTCAATTCTTCGGTTGCTTCAGGAAGATTCGGACTCGCCGGTTGCCGTATACCTGCAGGTTGATCTTGCTATGGCCACTGTGTCTGCCATACTCACCAAGATTGCCGCGAAACTTGCAGAGCCTGATGCGTTAACCGACTTGGAGGGCTTAGCTCGCGAATCATCTCCTGTTATTCGGTTTATTTTGCCAATTGCTAGGAGTGCGGGAATGAGTCCATCACAACTAATTGAATGTGCGATTGAAAATCCTGGGCGATTGCGCTCGGTGGTTGAGGCCTACTTACAGACCTTGAAGTTTTCTTCACTTGCTCTACGGGAGGTTCGATGAGGTATCCGTGTTTTCGCTTGTCACATGGTCGAACCGTGCTTTCTGCGATCAGAGGCTCAGAAACACGTAGCGGACAAGTTGTCAAACCTGAATGGCGCTATGGACAATTTGAGAGCGATGAGATTGACTTTGAAGAGCTTTTTCGTGAGATTCGTCAGGACTTGTCCATTAAGAATGCGCGGAAACTTAGCGAGCAGGGACTTGTGCCAGATCAAGTGGAAGGGGCACTTGCAGTCAAGCTCTACGCGACCTTGTCTCCTTTACCCGGTATCGTCCTCACGGATCCCGATTTTTGGCGTTATTTGGCAGTTGGTGAAATTTCCGATTTTGTTTTATGGCGAGATGGGGCAAGTTGTAGCCAAGCAAGTTTCGGGCTTGATTCGGCTAGACGAATCCCTGATTGTGTCCCACTTCGGATGTTTAATCGGATTCACATTATTGAAGCCTCTAATAGAGACTTGAATGAGAGTGGACGGCAAGAGCTCGCATTATCTGGCGGTGCTGACTTTTGGCAGAGCCACGTTTTTCGTGTTTACAACCGGTTTGATGCACGTCTTGTGCTTCAGCTTTTGGATATAAAAAATCAATATCAGTTTTCTGCGGCCGGTGCGATGCGAACGATTCCAAAAGAGATTCGTAAGTTGCGAGCAAATCTCCTAATCGAAAGTCTAGAGGAATTGGAGTTTGAGAGAATGCTTGTTGCCTTAGCGGATCAAGTGTCTGAAACCTAACCCTTTTCGCCGCCATCAGCTCGACTTCCTGCCACAAAGCAGTTATTGTTCTCTCTTGTCTATGAATCAATCGCGGTTAGCAACTTCAAAGCGTGACTTAACACTTGAGAAGCTTCCGATTCCGTCGCGTACCGGATCTTTGCTCGTCTCTTCCTACACCGATGATCCGATTGGTTGGTGGAATCGCTTCATGGTGAGTGCAGAATTCTTGTCTTCGGTGAAAGATGACAGCCCCAAAATTCGTGTGTTAGATCTCTTTAGCAGCGTTGGGGGTCTTTCACTGGGATCGCGCGTAGCTGCGGAGTTGCTTGGTGCGCAGTGCTTCCATGAAAGTGCAGTTGATACCGACTTGGACGCGCTTCAAATCCATCAAGCAAATTTTGATACCCGATTCACTATCGGGGAGTCAGTTCGTGACCTAGTGGACTTTAGAACAACTCTTGACACGCCAAGCCGCTCCCCGAAGTTCCGGTACTCAAATATGGTTGGCATTGGAGAACAGATCAGAAAGGTTGATCTGCTTGTTGGAGGTCCTCCCTGTCAAGGCCATTCAACTTTGAATAACAGGACCAGAAGTGACGATCCAAAGAATCAACTGATGCTGACTATGCCGGCAATTGCTGTTGCTCTCGGAATCAACAGTGTGGTGATTGAGAACGTCCCCAACGTAATAAACGACTCTAAGCGTGTCGTTCAGACGACTGCGGATTTGTTTTTGAATCATGGTTATTACGTTCAAAGCGGAGTAATTTCAGCGACAGATCTTGGATGGCCACAGACTCGCCGCCGCTACTTCATGGTGGCTCGTCGTGATCGCATGCCAATTGATTTTGGTGACGTTGTGGAAGCGCTTAAATTTAAAAGTCAGTCACTTTCGTGGATTATCGGAGATTTGCTCAAGCAAGAAAAGCACTTGAGTGGCATCTTCAATACTGTTCCTCAGCTAAATGTGGACAATTTGAGGAGAATCAACTGGCTCTTTGACCACGATGAATATGATTTGCCAAACCATCAGCGCCCCAAGTGCCACCAAAATGGTCACACGTATCCCGCGACTTATGGGCGAATGCGGTGGGATAAACCTGCGCCGACAATTACGGGGGGATTCCAGTCGCCGGGAAGAGGGCGCTTTATCCACCCAAGGAGGCGTCGAGTATTGACGCCACATGAAGCTGCTCGAGTTCAGGGATTCCCTGACTTTTTTGACTTCACGTCAACACTTGGAGATCGACTTTCTCGAACCCATTTGTCTAAATGGATTGGCGATGCGGTGCCATCCATACTTGGGACGGCTGCAATCATTTCAGCGCTCGGATAGAGACGAAAATTGTATTGCTGTCGTCCTTACTGCAGCTGATGTTTCAGTTGTGTATATCGATTACGCGTATCTAATCGCCAATTCATGATCGGCTCAATAAGTGGTCTCTAGTACGCCAAAGATGCATGGTGGCCCGTTCAATATTGCGCCTGGTTCATTAAACTGCCTCTAGCCTTTAGCGCGTGTTGGATCGCCTTGAGAAGATTGAAGCTGAGTATGAGGCGTTGGAGGCGAGCCTGGGGAGTCCTGAGGTGTTGGGGGATCAGGCGAAGTTGCGTGAGGCGTCGACGAAATACAAGCAGCAGACGCCGTTGGTGCAGTGCATTCGTGCGTATCGGGAGGCATTGGGGAATGCTGAGGCTGCGCGTGAGTTGATTGCGGAGACTTCTGGGGCTGAGCGGGCTGCTTTTGAGGAGGAGCTGTCGGGCTCTGAGGAGCGGATTGCGGAGCTTGAGGCGCAGTTGAAGGTGTTGATGTTGCCGGCGGATCCGAATGATGGGAAGAACCTGATCGTGGAGATTCGTGGGGCGGAGGGTGGTGAAGAGGCCAACCTGTTTGCTCGCGAGCTGTTTGACATGTATTCGGCATATGCGTCGAAGAACGGGTGGACGGTGGAGGTGTTGTCGCTGGATGATTCGCCGATGGGTGGCATTAACCAGGTGACGATGTCGGTGAAGGGTGAAACTGCCTGGACGAAGTTGCGTTTTGAGGGTGGTCCGCATCGCGTGCAGCGGGTGCCGATTACGGAGAGCCAGGGACGTATTCATACGTCGTCGGCGACGGTGATGGTGTTGCCGGAGGCCGAGGAAGTGGATGTGGAGATCGACGAGAAGGATCTGCAGATCGACGTGTATCGGGCGAGTGGTCCGGGTGGTCAGGGTGTGAACACGACTGACTCGGCGGTGCGCATTACGCACAAGCCGTCGGGGATTGTGGTGGCGATGCAGGACGAGCGCAGTCAGTTGCAGAACCGCTTGCGGGCGATGACGGTGTTGCGGGCGCGTTTGTTGAAGCAGCGCGAAGATGAGCAGGCGGAGAAGATGTCGGCCGAGCGCAAGGCGCAGGTGGGCAAGGGTGGCCGTGGCGAGAAGATTCGTACCTATAACTACAAGGAGAATCGCATCACTGATCACCGGATTGGGTTCACGCTTTACCAATTGCAGGATGTGTTGGCGGGCAACTTGGAGCCGGTGATTGATGCGTTGACTACCCAGTACCAACTAGAGCAGTTGGCTGGCAGCGACAACGATTGAGCGACATGTCTGACGCGGATCATGTGACGTGGTCGGCGTTGCTGGCCCAGACCACTGAGCAGTTGGGGGATGCCAATGAGGCGCGGTGGTTGTGTGAGCACGCGAGTGGGTTGGATGGTGCGGAGTTTGTTGCGGGGCTTGGGGAGTTCGCCACGACGGCGATGGTGGAGTCGCTCGAGGGCATGATGCGGCGGCGGTTGGCCGGGGAGCCCCTGCAATATGTGATGCGCCGGTGGGCGTTTCGGCACCTAGACGTATTAATAGATGAACGCGTGCTGATTCCGCGGCCGGAAACCGAAGTGCTGGTGGATATTGCACTTGAGTTGGTGCGCGGTCGTGAGGGTCTGCGGATTGTGGACTTGGGGACAGGCAGTGGGGTGATTGGCCTGTCGCTGGCTGCTGAGTTGTTTCCGCGCGTGGGTGAGGTGTGGTTGGTGGATGCGTCTGCGGCGGCGTTGGAAGTGGCGCGGGCAAATGCGGCCGGCGTGGGTCGTGCGGGTGCGGTGGTGCGTGTGGCCGAGGGTGATTGGTTTGGTGCGCTGCCTGAGTCGTTGCGGGGGGTAGTGGATCTGGTGGTGGCGAACCCGCCGTATATCGCCGAGGGCGATGTTGAGGTGGACGAATCGGTTGCTCGGTGGGAGCCGCATGTGGCGTTGTATTCGGGTGCGGATGGCTTGGATGCGATTCGCCGGATTGTTGCTGATGCGCCTGAGTGGGTGCGCGGCGGTGGTTGGTTGGCGATGGAGATTGGGTATCGCCAAGGTGATGCGGTTGCTGCGTTGTTTGGTGCGGGGTGGGAGTCGGTTGCGGTGCGCCAGGACCTAACCGGCCGAGACCGGTTTGTGGTGGCGCGACGTTTAGCCGAGTGACTCGCGTAGGAACGCGAGTTGGTGCAGCAAGAGGTTTTCGGCCACGACTTCTTGGGGTGTCATGTGGGTGACGCCGGAAAGCGGCAAGACGCGATGGGGTTTGCCGTGCTCGAGGAGAGCAGAGGAGAGCTGCAGGGTGTGGGCGGCGAGCACGTTGTCATCTGCTAGCCCATGAATAAGGAGTAGGTGGCTCATGGGGTTGTGTGCGTCGTTGATGAGTGACGTGCGGTCGTAGTTTTCGGGTTGTTCGTGTGGGTTGCCGAGGTAGCGCTCGGTGTAGTGGGTGTCGTAGAGGCGCCAGTTGGTGACCGGTGCGCCGGCGATGCCGGCGTGGAAGCGAGTGGGTGCGCGCAGCACGGCGAGTGCGGCAAGATAGCCGCCGAAGGACCAGCCGCGGATGGCGACGCGGGACGTGTCGGCAAACGGGCACAGCGTGGGCAGTGCATCGAGTACTTCGAGTTGGTCTTCGAGCACGGGTGCGGCGAGGTCGCCGGCGACTGCTCGCTCCCATGCGGTGCCGCGGGCGGGTGTGCCGCGGCCGTCGGCGATGACGACGACGAAGCCGTGGTCGGCGAACCACTGTGAGGCAACATATGCGGCGCTGGATGACACGACGCGTTGTGCGTGTGGGCCGCCATAGGGGTCGAAGAGGACGGGCAGTGTGCTGCCGTCGTGATTGTGCGGGGTGAGGATTGCGGTTGCGATGTTGCGTTGGCCCACGCGGTGCAGGGTGACATTCGGAGTGACGAGTGGTGTTTCGGCGTGGTTGTGAAGTTCGGTGTTGCCGACGGTGGTGGTGGAGCGTGGTTGGTGGAGTGATGCGCTGCGTATGACGACCGTGTTGCCGCCGACCGATGCGGAGTGCACGCCGGGTTGGGTGGTAAGTGCAACGAGCGTGTTGGTGTTGCGGTCGAGTTTCCACACGTGCTGGCTGGTTGGGTCGTCGAGATCGTTGGCGAGAAAGTGAATGGTGGTGGGTGAGGCATCCAGAATTGCGCGCACCTGCAAGTTGGGTGGGGTGAGGACGGTGTTCGTGTGGGTTGCGGTGTCGTTTGCGATGAGTGCGCGCACGCCGTTGCGTTCGCCGCAAAAGATGAGGTCTTGGTTGATTCGTGAGGGGCTGCCGGGGACGAGTTCGACCCAGTGTTCATCGGTTTCGCGATGGAGGAGTGTGGTGGCGCCGGTTGTGGTGTTGACATCCAAGATGTCGAGCGTGCGCTGGTCGCGGCTTTGGGTGGCGATGAGAAGCCCGTCGTTTGTCCATGACACGCGGGCGAGATAGGGCATGGCATTGGTGTCCCACGTGACGGGTGTGGTGGTGCCATCCAAGTTGATGATGTGAAGCGTGACGTGTGCGTTGTTGGTGCCGGCGAAGGGGTAGCGATGTGGGCGTGGGGCGTGTGTGGGATGCGCGGGGTCGGCAATCCAGGTTTCGGTGACGGGGCTGGTGTCGACGCGTGTTGCGGCGATGCGGGTGCCGTCTGGTGACCACCAGTGACCGCGGTTGCGGCCCATTTCTTCTGCGGCGATGAATTCGGCTTGGCCCCAGGTGATGGTGGGTTCGCTTTCGCTTTTTAGTTGCTGTTCGTTGCCGTCTCTGTCGGTGACGAAAAGTGCGCCTTCGCGGGTGAAGGCGATGCGGCTGCCGTCGTGGTTGGGGCGCGGGTCGAAGATGGGTGCGGGGTTGGGAAGTGTGGTGGTGGTGCGGTGTTCGAGGTCTACAACGAAGAGGTGGCCGTTGAGTGTGAATGTGGCGACGGTGAGGGTGGGGTTGGTGGCGTAGCTGACGATGCCTTGGGCGCCTTCGCGGGCGCGTTCGCGACGTGCGCGTTCTTCGGGTGATTCGTTGGTGGTGGGTGTTGCGGGGTTTGCAACTTCGTGTTCTTCGTTGTTCTCAAACACCCAGAGTGATTGCACGGGGTCGCTGCCATGGCTTGAGCGCAGGAAGACGACGCGGTTGTCGCTAGCGGTGATGGTGCGGGGTTCGCCGAGCGTGAGGCGTTGCGTGCGGGCGTACTGGCGGGGAAAGGTGTTGGTGTCGGCGTTTGTGGTCATGGACGGAGTTCGCCGGTTGCGGTGACGTGTGCTGATGTGCCGACCCATTCGCCTTGGCACATTGCGGTGGCGGTGTCGGTGTTATTAGTGACGCCCCACGTGCGGTGTCCGTCGTTGGTGAGGAGTGCGGCGCGGGCGACTGCGGGGTTGCCGTCGCGGTCGTGCATCACGCTGTAGGCCTCGATGGTGCCATCTGTTGCTTCGGTGGTGAGTGTGCGCTTGGGGAGGCTGTCGATTGCGTCTTGTGGTGAGCCCCATTGATATGGGGTGGTTGGTGGTTGGGTGGAGTAGATGCCGAAGGAGTGTTTGGTGGCATAGCCGCCGTTGGCCCAGATGAAGCCTTGGTTGGCACCTTCGCGGAGTTTGGAGATGGTGGTGGCGACGGCGTGCATGACGTAGTTGTTGAAGGGGCCGCCGGCAAAGGAGAGTCCGCCGGTGCAGGTGAGTTGCTGGTCGAGTGAGAGGCCGAGGGATTCGGCGCCGAGTTGCACGGCAGACGGGAAGCACGAATAGAGGTCGATGACGTCGATGTTGTCGAGTGTGGTGTCGGCGAGCTCGAGTGCCATGCGGCCGCCGAGGCGAATGGCGGGTGTTTCGGTGAACGAGTGGCGATGCGAGACGAAGGCGTGTTCGTGGCAGTCGGTACCGGCGTGAATGAATACCCAGCGGTCGCGGGGGATGCCGAGGCTTGTGGCTTTTTCTGCAGAGCAGAGGATGAGTGCAGCCGCCATGTCGACGTCGTTGTTGGAGTTCATCAACTTGGTATAGGGAAAGCCGATCATGCGGTTGCGTGGAGATGGCGTGCGGATTTCATCTGGTGTGAAGGGGGTTTGTGACCAGGCGTGTGGGTTTGTTGATGCTGTTTTTGCAAAGCGCGACCACAGTTGGGCGATGCGATGTTGATGGTCGTCGATGCTGCGGCCGTCGCGAGCGCGCAGTGCGGTTTCGAACATGGGGTAGATCTCGATGGGGAGTGTGATGTTGCGTGCGACTTCGACTTCGTGGTTCATGACGAAGTCGTCAGCCGTGGGAGTGGGTTGTGGATCATTCGGTGCTGAGGGGGTGAACCAGGTGGGGGTGATGCCTGCCTTTTTGGCGAGTCGGCGTGAGCGCATGGCTTCGCCGCCCGTGAGGAGGATGACGTCGGCCTCGCCGCGTTGAATGGCAGTGGCTGCCTGGTTCACCAGCCACTGCGGGGTGTTGCCGCCGTGGGGCGTGTAGGTGGTGTGGCGAGCGGTGATGTTGAGTGCGCGGGCGAGGGAGTGGCCGGGGTTGGTTTCGTTGAGCGACAGCGAGCGCACCACATGGAGAAGGTCGGCGTCGGGGGGTGAGTTGAGGCCTGCATCTGCGGCGGCCTGGCGGAGCGCGTCTTCCATTAAATGGAGTGGGCCGCGGCTGTTCGCGGGATTGTCCTCGTGCTGGGCCACTTGGGCCTGACCCACCAACACGGGCGTGCGCGGGTCGATCTTCACCGTGGTGACTCTACTTTCGGGGCCGTTTTCGGGGTCGTGTCGTATGCTCGGCGGCGATGAGTGCGCCCCGCAGAATCGCCATTGGCTCCGATCATGCAGGCTTTGCACTGAAAGCACATCTGGTGGCGTCGCTTGCGGCGCAGGGGCACACGGTCACCGACTTCGGCACCGATTCGACCGAAAGTGTGGACTACCCGCCGATTTGTGCGGCAGTGGCGCGCGCGGTGCGTGACGGGGCGGCCGAGGTGGGCATCGTGATGGGCGGCAGCGGGCAGGGCGAGCAGATTGCGGCGAACAAGGTGCGCGGTATTCGCGCGGCGCTGTGCAACGACTTGTACTTGGCGGAAATGGCGCGTTCGCACAACGACGCCAATGTGTTGTCAATGGGTGGGCGGGTAGTGTCGAACGAACTCGCCGATCGCATCGTCGAGACGTTCTTGTCAACGCCGTTTGAGGGTGGCAGACACGAACGACGGGTTGCGCAACTCGCCGACATCGAAAACCAGGAGGGAAACTGACCATGCCTTGGCCATCTGAAACGACGCGTGACACCGAAGTGTTTGGACTGATTGAAAAGGAGCGCGTGCGTCAGGTGACGGGCTTGCAGTTGATTGCGAGCGAGAACTTCACCTCGCCCGATGTGATGCGCGCCACTGGTTCGGTGCTCACCAACAAGTACGCCGAGGGGTACCCGGGCAAGCGCTACTACGGCGGCAACGCAGTGGTGGACGACATCGAGGCACTCGCTATTGAGCGGATCAAGAAGTTGTTCGGCGCCGATCACGCCAACGTGCAGCCGCACTCGGGTGCGAGCGCCAACATGGCGGTGTATCTGGGCTTGTTGAACCCCGGCGACACGGTGCTCGGCCTCAGCCTTGACCACGGCGGTCACCTCACGCACGGCTCGCCGGTAAACGCGAGCGGCATTTTGTACAACTTCAAGTCGTTCCGCGTGAACGACACCGACGAGCGCCTCGACTTCGACAAGATTCGCGACCTCGCACTCGAGCACAAGCCGAAGATGATTGTTGCGGGCACCACGTCGTACCCACGCAGGCTGGAGCCGGAGCCCTTCCGCGCGATCGCCGACGAAGTGGGAGCGCTCATGATGTTCGACATCGCCCACATCGCCGGACTCGTTGCCGGTGGTGCGCACCCGAACCCGGTGCCGTATGCCGACGTGGTCACCTTTACGACACACAAGACGCTGCGCGGTCCGCGCGGTGGTTGCATTTTGTCGTCTGCTGCACACGCTGCGGCAATTGACAAGGCGGTGTTCCCCGGCAGCCAGGGCGGCCCGCTCGAGCACGCCGTTGCGGCCAAGGCTGTGGCCTTTCACGAGGCGCTGCAGCCGAGCTTTCCGGTGTATGCCAAGCAGATCGTGAAGAACGCCGCGGCACTCGCCGAGGCGATGTCGAAGCAGGGATTCCGTCTGGTCTCGGGCGGCACCGACACGCACATGATGGTGGTCGACCTGCGTCCGTTTGATACCGAGTTGACTGGCAAGGAAGCGCAACTGGTGTTGGACGAAGCCGGCATCACGCTGAACAAAAACAACATCCCGAATGATCCGCGCAGCCCGTTTGTGACGAGTGGTGTGCGCATTGGTACGCCGTCGGTTACGACCCAGGGCATGACCGAAGCGGAGATGCCGTTGATTGCCGAGTACATCGC
>JBIIEO010000042.1:0-3176 GCA_044237775.1 Ilumatobacteraceae bacterium
ACCGCACGCCGTCGCTATCGGCGACGAACTCGATGCGATGCGGTGCGTGGCGAAATTCGCGAAGCGCCTGCGCGGCATGATGAGGAGTAGCGAGCCCAGCTTCTATACACACCGCCGCTGCCGCCAATGCATTAGTGATGTCATGCGGCATAGCCCGCGTCATTTCCTGAGCGAGCAGAATTGGACCATGGGGTGAAGTCAGTACGCCCTCTTGGGCGTGGTAGTCACCACGCAGGAGACCGAACGTCACAACTCGCCCCGCGCTGTCAGCTGCGCAACGGAGGATGCGCGCGTCATCGATCGGGGCAACGGCAACATCGCCCGCCCGCAAGTTCGACCAAATTTTGGCCTTCGCCGACCAGTACGAGTCGAAGTCGACGTGCCAATCGAGGTGGTCGGGCGCAATATTCAGCCACGCCGATGCGGCGCACCGAAAGCGTTTGGTGGTGGCGAGTCGAAAACTCGAAGACTCGACAACGAACGCCTCAGCGTCGCCCGAAAGCGCTGCAATCAATGGAACTTCGGTATTGCCCACGGCCTCCGCACGCAACCCTGCCTGCCGCAGTATCGCGGCCGCCATCATTGTGGTCGTCGTCTTGCCGTCAGTGCCGGTTATCGCCACCATTGGGCGCGGCGTCGGAACCCTTGCCTGTTCCCACTCGTAGGCCAGTTCAATCTCGGATACAACATCGACCTCGGCAATACGCGCGAGTGCAAAGAGTGCATGCTGCTCAGGAATTCCAGGCGCAGGCACTACCCGCGAACACTGCTCGAGTGCCGATCGAAGCGCTGACAAATCAGCCGAGTCGAACACGGTCGCTCCGAGGCGATTGGCGAGTGCGCGATGCTCGTCACGGAGACTGTCGTCAGACATCATGACGTCCTCGCCGCGCTGGCGCAGCGCAGTCGCCACTGCTTCGCCAGCAACCCCGAGGCCGTACACAAGCGTCAGCACTAGAAACGGACCTCGTTCGTAAAGTCTGCGATGAAGATTGCGACGGCGGTAGCCACGCATATTCCGGAAATGATCCAAAAGCGAATAATTACCGTTGTTTCCGGCCAGCCGCTGAGTTCAAAATGGTGATGAATCGGCGACATCTTGAGAAGACGTCGTTTACGCCCCGAGGCTTTGAACACGCCCATCTGTACTGCGACCGATCCCGCCTCGAAAACGTTGATTCCCGCGATAATCGGCAACATCAAATGCGTGTTGGTCGTCACTGCAAGCATGCCGAGCGCCGCCCCCAGTCCAAGAGCACCCACGTCGCCCATGATGATTTTGGCTGGCGCAGCATTCCACCACAGGAATCCGCCACACGCCCCCGCCATCGCAGCCGACAACACCGCAAGATCCAGCGGATTGACGATGTCGTAGATCCGCGGATTACGAAATGCCCAATACGCAATGATTGTGAATGCAAGAAAGCCGAAGAGCGCAGAGCCGGCGGCAAGCCCGTCGAGCCCATCTGTCACGTTGACCGCATTCGTCGTACTCCACACCATCAGCGACGTCCACAACACGAATGCCCAACTGGGAATCTCCCAACCGGGGCTGGTTGCTCGCGTAAAGGAAATGGTCTCGACAACGCCGGTCGTGGTCACAAGGAGCGTGAGCAACGCGACCGTAATGCCGAAGGTGATCCACCCCTTCTTCTTCCAGAAGATCCCGCGATTGTGCTGGCGTCGAACCTTGAGAAAATCGTCGAGAAATCCGATTGTTGCCAAGACAAAGATGGTCAACCAGATCACGATTGCTTGGTCAGAAAATGGCAAGCCCTCGCGCACATGCGCGATGAGCCACCCCAGAAAACCGGCCGACAAAATGGCAATCCCGCCCATGGTCGGCGTGCCCTGCTTGCTCATGTGATGGACAGGGCCATGATCTTCGGCGCCAAGAATTGGCTGACCCTTCCCTAGGCGCTGGAAATACGCGATCAGTAGTCGTGTACCCGCGAGCGATGCGAACATTCCTACGGCACCCGCCATCAAAACGGCAATCATGTGCTTGACCCCACTATTTCTCGCACGACCTGTGCGTCGTTAAACGGCGCAACTGTGTCGCCTATCGTCTGCGTCGATTCGTGACCCTTACCCGCCACGATCACCACATCCCCGCTTCGCGCGAAGTCGAGCGCGCATTCGATCGCGCGGCGTCGATCCAACTCGATTGCCACCAACTTGGAGCGATGTTCGTCGGCGATTCCTGAGACTATTGATGAGGCGATCATTTGCGGGTCTTCGCCGCGCGGATTGTCGTTGGTGATTACGACAGCGTCTGCTAACGCGGCTGCAACCGCACCCATCTCGGGCCGCTTCAAGACATCCCGCTCGCCACCACACCCAAACACCACCACAACTCCGATACCGGGTGCGCTGGACTCCCGCGCGGATTCGATGACGCGGGCGAGGGATGACGCGTCGTGTGCGTAGTCAACTATTACTGCGACGTCATTGCCGGCCTCGACAATTTCGAAACGTCCAGGCACGGGCTTGGCCTGGGACAACCCTGTGGCGATCGCGGCGTCGGAAACTCCGAGCTCGCTTGCGGCGGTCGCCGCGCCGATGGAATTCCAGACATTGAAGCGTCCGCCGAGCGGTACTCGAATCGCATGTCCTCGCCAGGAATAGGAATGGTGTCGTGCAGTGACCTCCACGTCTCGCACGTCGTCGAGCCCGAAGCTCGTGCACGGAATGGTTGCAGAATCGAGCAGAAGGCGACCATGAACATCATCACGGTTGATGACACCGCGTTCGGAGAGATCGGGAGCAAACAGACGAGCCTTTGCAGCAAAGTAGCGCTCCTCGGTTCCATGAAAGTCGAGGTGGTCCTTTGACAGATTCGTAAACACCGACACGTCAAAGCGTGTTCCAATGACGCGGTCCAACGCCAACGCATGCGACGTCACTTCCATAACGAGCGCCTTCTTGCCGTCTCGAACGAAGTCGGCCATCATGCGCTGTAGGTCAGTGGCCTCGGGCGTCGTGCGAGCGCCGCTTAATGTGCCCAAGATCGCGGTGTCTAGTCCTGCCTGATGCAGGATCGCGGCGAGCAGATGTGCTGAGGTCGTCTTGCCGTTGGTTCCGGTAACACCAACGACTCGCAATCGATCGCTCGGCCACGCGTGAAACGCCGCTGCAAAAATGCCCGCGGCCCGACGTGAATCGCTGACCACAAT
>JBIIEO010000043.1:0-2847 GCA_044237775.1 Ilumatobacteraceae bacterium
GTCGGGGCTTGTCACGAACGACAACGTGTTGGCCGACCCGTCGTTGCGCTTGGGGAAGTTGCGGTTGAACGAGTTGACGATCGTGTTGGGCTTGTCGGTGATGTCCTTGGAGCGTTCCCACTGGCCGATGCACGGGCCGCAGGCATTAGCCAGCACGGTGGCACCAATTGCCTCGAGGTCGGCAAGCAGTCCGTCGCGCTCGATGGTGGCGCGAATCTGCTCGGAACCCGGCGTGATCAACAACTCGACCTTTGCCTTGAGTCCTTTTGCCTTGGCCTGGCGCGCAACAGAAGCGGCGCGTGTGATGTCTTCGTATGACGAGTTGGTGCAGGAGCCAATCAGCGCAGACGAAATGTCGAGCGGCCACGAGTTGAGTGAGGCGGCCTTACCGACTTCGTCGCCCACCTTGTGTGCACGGTCGGGTGAGTGCGGACCGTTGATCAGCGGCTTGAGCGTCGACAGATCAATCTCGATGACCTTGTCGTAGGAAGCGCCGTCGTCGGGTCGCAGATCGATCGCCACCTTGTCGGCAGCCGCGGCAATGTCGGCACGACCCGTGGCCTTCAAGTAGTCGGCCATGTGTTGGTCGTAGCCAAACACGGAACAGGTCGCGCCAATTTCAGCGCCCATGTTGCAGATCGTTGCCTTGCCGGTTGCCGAGATGCTGTCGGCACCCGGGCCGAAGTATTCGACGATGGCGCCGGTGCCGCCTTCGACGGTGAGCACGCGGGCAACTTCAAGAATGACGTCCTTGGGGCTGGACCACCCCGAGAGTGTGCCGGTGAGCTTGACGCCGATCACTTTCGGCCAGCGCACGTTGAAGGGAAATCCGGTCATCACGTCGACGGCGTCTGCGCCGCCCACGCCGATTGCCACCATGCCGAGCCCACCTGCGTTGGGGGTGTGGCTGTCGGTGCCGATCATCATGCCGCCAGGGAATGCGTAGTGCTCGAGCACGACCTGGTGGATGATGCCGCTGCCGGGGCCCCAGAAACCAATGCCATATTTTGCCGACACGCTCTGCAGGAAGTTGTAGACCTCTTTATTGGTGTCGACGGCGACGCCCATGTCGATCTTCGCGCCGACCTTGGCCAAGATGAGGTGGTCGCAATGCACCGTGGAGGGCACGGCAGTCGTGGGCAGGCCAGCGGTCATGAACTGCAGGAGCGCCATCTGGGCGGTGGCGTCTTGCATCGCCACGCGGTCGGGGGCAAAGTCGGCGTAACTGCGACCGCGTTCCATTTCTTGGCGTTCGGGATCGACGAGGTGATTGATCAGAATCTTCTCGGTCAGAGTGAGCGGCCGGCCCAGGCGCGTGCGCCCCAAGGCGACGCGTGCGGCGAGCGTGCCGTAGACACCGTTGACGAGTTCGATGGGGGTTCCAGCGCTGACGGCCATGGTGGTGCCTTCCTCTCTATGCATGTGAATACGTGATGCGCAATATATGCGTCTTGTATACAAGTATAGTACAAGTGATCCGGCCAGGCGCCATGGCGCGAAAGAGGTACGAAGGTGAGCGAGCAGCAGTTCGTCAAGACCCGAATCAGCCCGTCGGATCTCACCTTTCTCTGGGGCGACTGTCGGCGCTGTTTCTGGATGAAGTACCGCCATGGCGTGACGCACACCGGCATCTTTCCCGGACTCGTCACCGTGCTATCTGCCAAACAGGAAGGGTGGTACGAGGCCAAGCACGCGCATGACTTCAGCACATCGTTGCCGAACGGCACCGTGCACTCCACCGGGCTCATGCTGCATAGTGCGCCGATCGTTGTGGACGAGCGCGAGACACCGTTCACGATCGGCGGCAAATACGACTTCCTCTTGCACTACGACGACGACACGTTTGGCATCGTCGACACCAAGATCGTTGGCAAGGCAGGTGACAAGGGAGACCTGTACTGGCCGCAGTTGTCGGCGTACGAGTATTTGTTAGCCAACCCTAAAAAAGGTGGGCCACGCACGGTGTCGACGCTCGGGTTGTTGGTGTGGTCGGTAGGTGAGGTAGATCACGACGGCGTCACGTCGCCGAAGGTGGGCTTCGACATTGCATACGAGCCGCTCACCGTCGACCCGCCGAAGTTCCGCACGTTTATCGCCGACGTCGTGCGCGTGCTCGAGGGGCCAACGCCGCCAGCAGGCGAACGCTGCAACAACTGCGCATACTTTGCCCAACGCAGTCGTGTGGAGCACGACGCGTGAGTGGTCGCCGCAGCATTCGCTATCACGAGATTGCCGCGGCACTGCGCGAGCGCATTCAATCGGGCGCAATCGCGCAGGGCGGTATGTTGCCGAGCGAGTCGACACTGTCCGACGAATTCGGCGTGAGCCGCGTCACGGTACGTCGCGCGCTTGAGGTGTTGCGTGAGGAAGGCGCGGTTACCGCGCGTCAAGGTCTTGGCTGGTTTGTCACCGGCGCAGCGGTAAGTCAGTCGCTCGGCGTGCTTGGCACGATCGAGGAGCAGATGACGGCAAACGGCATGGTGTCCGAGCGCCATATTGTGGAGTACGCGTTCGAAAAGGCAACCAAGACAGTGGCAAAGACGCTGGACAGCGAGCAGGTGCTGCGCGTCAAGCGCGTCAATACCGCCGATGGGGAGCCGTTTGCTGTCGTCACCGTGTGGTGTCCGTCCGAGTTGGGCAAGCGGCTCTCGCGGCATGATGTGGAGCGCTCGCCGTTTTATGAGTTGCTCGACGTCGCCCTGAAGACCGCAACCCAAACTATTGGCGCCGACGCCGCCACTATCGGGGAGGCTCGCTTGCTGGCGATTCCCGTTGGCTCTCCCGTTCTGCGCTGCGAGCGGGTAACCCGCGATGTCGACGGCAGGGCGGTGTTGCTGTCGCATCACG
>JBIIEO010000015.1:0-35029 GCA_044237775.1 Ilumatobacteraceae bacterium
ATCGCTGGGTTCGTCGACGATTTCTGGTGGGTTTGCTACGGCGGGTGGTTCGTTGGAAAAGACGGGTGCGGGCACCCTCACGTTGTCGGCGGCGAATGGTTATGCGGGGGTGACCCAGATCACGACGGGAACCGTGATGTTGTCGGGTGCTGGTCGCTTGTCGGACTCGACTGCCGTGACGGTGGACTCGGGTGCGACGTTTGATTTGAACGATGTATCGGACGCGGTGGGTTCGTTGGCGGGCGCCGGTTCGGTGACCCTCGGTTCGGGCACGTTGACGGCGGGCGGCACGAATGCGTCGACGACCTTCTCGGGTGTGATCTCGGAGACGGGCGGGTTCACCAAGGCCGGTACTGGAGTACTCAACCTGACAGGCGCCAACACTTTTGTCGGCACGTTGACCATCTCGGGTGGAACGGTGTCGCTGGGTAATGGTGGTACCACGGGCTCGATCGATGCATTGAGTGTGGCGAACTCGGGGACACTCACGGTCAATCGCTCGAACGCAATGTCGTATACGGGAGTTATCAGCGGAAGCGGAGAACTCACCAAACTCGGCATCGGAACGCTGACGCTCAGTGGGGCCAACTCGTACACGGGCGCCACCACAATCACCACGGGAGCGCTGACACTCGGAGCCTCGGGGGTGCTCGCCGACACGACAGCCGTCACCGTCAACGGGACATTCAATCTCGGGTCCTACTCGGAGCGAGTGGGCTCGATTGCGGGGTCGGGTTACGTCAACCTTGGCACCGCAACACTCACCGCGGGTAGAAGCGCGAACACGTCGTTCTCCGGCGTCATGCAGGATGATGGAGTTTCCGATTCGCCGGGAGCGTTCACCAAAGTAGGAACCGGAACGCTCACGGTGTCAAATAGCGCTTTCTACGCAGGCACTACGACGGTGTCTGAAGGTACTCTCACCCTTGCCGTCGCGGGTGGTTGGGTGCCGAATGGCAGCGCGCTGGTGGTGGACGGCACCTTCAACATGGCCGGCTACAACGAGATCGTCGGCTCGATCGCCGGCTCGGGCTCCATCACCCTCGGTACCGGGGCGTTGACGACGGGCGGGAACAATTCGACGACGACGTTCAGCGGAACCATCAGTGGAACCGGCAACTTCACCAAGACCGGTTCCGGCGAACTCACGGTGTCCGGCGCCAACTCCTACTCGGGAACGACGACGGTGAGCGAGGGATCACTGAAGCAGGGCGCAGCCGGTGTGATCGGCGACTCGAGCGGTGTGACCGTCAGTACCGGAGCAGTGTGGGACTTGAACGAGTTCTCCGAAACCGTGAGTGCTCTCGCCGGCTTGGGAACGGTGACGCTCGGCGAGAACGCTTCGGACTCCATCAACACGTTGACCGTAAACGGCGCCTCGTCAAACTCCTTCGACGGTTCCATCACCGAAGCAGGCGCGCTGAGGAAATCCGGGACAGGCGCGCTGACGCTGACCGGCGCCAGCACCTTCAGTGGCACGACGTCGATCACGGCAGGAAAGATCATCGTGTCGGGTGCTGCTGATCGCCTGCCGACGACGACTGCAGTGAGCATTGAGAGCACGGGCACCTTCGAACTCGCCGTGAACCAAACGGTGGGATCGATCGAGGGTGCCGGGTCGATTCGCCTGCTGTTCGGCAGCACCTTGACCGCAGGAGACTCGACGTCGACCACGTACGGCGGAGTGATGAGCTCGACCGGAACCTTCATCAAACAGGGAACCGGCATGCTGACCATGACGGGGGACAACACCTTCACGGGCCCGCTCACCATCTCCGGAGGAACCGTCAGCCTCGGCGATGGTTCCACCACGGGTTCGGTGACGAGCAACATCGTCAACGATGCGGCACTGATCGTCAACCGATCGAACGCCGTGACGTATGCAGGCGTGATCAGCGGCACCGGAACGCTCACGAAGTCGGGAGCGAGTGTGCTGACGTTGACCGGAACCCAGACCTATACGGGTGTTACGGCGATCGGTGCTGCTAGCGGAATCACCTTGAGCGCCACTGCGTCACTGGGCGGCGGTTCATACTCGCGTGCCATCGACATCGGTTCATCGGGCACCTTCCGACATGCATCGTCGACGAACCAGACGCTCTCAGGTGTGATCTCGGGTGCTGGCGCGGTGACGATGGATTCAGCCTCGACCACGCTGACCTTGTCCGGCGCCAACACCTACACCGGTGTGACGACACTGACGAACGGCCTCATCGAGATCGGTCATGTCACGGCTCTCGGCGACGACGGCGCATCCAAGTCCTCCACCTCGGTAGCAACGGGTACGGCCATCAGGGTGTCGGGGAACCTCGATGGCATCACCGAAAACGTGAGCATCGTCGGCACGGGTGTTTCCTCGGGCGGTGTCATCAAGAACGTCTCGGGAACCAACGTGTGGACCGGCAACCTGACTCTCACGGGTGCCTCGGAGGTCCAGATCGACGATGGATCGACACTGACCTTGTCGGGCGCCGTGACGGGCGGCCACGCGCTCACCGTGGAGTCGATCGGTACGTCCACCATCAGTGGGGCAATCGGTACGAGTGGGACCTCGCTGATCAAGACGGGCGCAGGAACACTCACGTTGTCGGGCGCGAACACCTACGGCAGCACGACACTCGTGAGTGCGGGAACCCTGCGGCTAGGTGCTGCCGACGTCATTCCCGATGCTTCGGCTCTGACCGTCGATGGAACGTTGGACATGGGTGGCAACGCTGACACCGTTGGGTCACTCGCTGGATCGGGTGCGATCACCCTCAGTGGAACGCTGACCTCTGGAGGCAACGGCTCGTCCACCATCTTCAGCGGAACGACATCGTCGAGCTCCGGCGGACTGACCAAGGTAGGGACTGGCACGCTTACCTTGACGGGCGAGAACTCGTTCAACGGCCCGCTGACCGCAGCAAGCGGCACGGTCTCGATCGGGTCGGGATCGACGACGGGGTCGATTACGACGACGAGCGTGGTCACGTCGGGCGCTTCCACGACGGGCAATGTGACGTTCAATCGCAGCGACGACGTGCCGTACCCGGGGGTGATCTCCGGTGGAGGCTCCCTGACCAAGTTGGGATCGGGCAAGTTGACGCTCGACGGTGCGAACACGTATTCCGGCAACACCACGGTGACGGCGGGCTCGGTGGAGGTGACGGGAACACTCGGATCGGCCGCGTCCTATGGCGGGGCGATCAGCCTCGCCACGTCGACGTCGCTCGAGATGGCGCCGAGCGCAAACCAGACCCTGGGGGGTGCGATCTCAGGCAACGGATCGTTGACGATGAACGCGGCCAACGTGCTCACGTTGTCGGCAACGAACACCTTCACCGGGGGCACCACCATCTCTGCAGGAACGCTCTCCGTTGGTGATGGAGGCGCTACCGGGTCCATCGCGGGGAACGTGACCAACAACGCGACGCTTCGATTCAACCGTTCGACGGACCTGACGTACGGCGGAGTCGTGTCAGGAACGGGGGCCTTGACGAAGCAGGGTGACGGAACACTGACTCTGACCGGAGACAACTCGTATGGCGGCTTGACCACGATTTCGGGCGGCGGCATCACGGTGGGTGCGGGTGCGGCGGCCGGTGCGGTGCCGGGCAACGTGGTCAACAACGGACAGCTGACCTTCAACCGCAGCGACACGGTGACGTTCTCGGGATCCATCTCGGGCACTGGTGCCGTCACGAAGTCGGGATCCAACACGCTTGTCCTAACCGGTGCGACCACCTACCAAGGTGCCACCTCGATCAGTGGCGGGGCACTGATCATTCGCAATGATTCGCCAAGTTCGTCCACGAGCACCTTCGCAGGAACGGGCACGCTGACGATCGAACCAGCGGGTAGCAGTTTTGGATCGGCGTTCTCCACGTCAACGTTCCCCTTCGGTTCGCAATTGACCGGCCTCTCCCTCGGCAAGTCGGGCAACACCGCGAACATCACCGTGGCGAGCACGGCCAACATCAACGGTCCGGTGACCATCGTGGGTGGGGCGGTGGCGTTCGATTCCGCCGTGACGGCAACCTCAAACACGCTTTCCGTCACTGCATCTGGTGCAGTGACGCAGTCGGCGGCAATTGGTGGCTCCGGATTGGCACTGCTCGGGGCGGGATCCGTGACACTGACCAACACCGCGAACTCGTTCACCACCATCGCGGGTGGCTCGTCGACCAGTCGAATCGGTGCGCTCACCTACGTGGACGGCAGTGGACTCACCGTGGGTTCAGTGAACCCGACGGGCATCTGGTCCACCGATGACGTTTCGATCAGTACGTTGTCGGGCGATCTGACCTTTAGCGAGAGCATCAACACCACCAGCACGTCCAGTACCGCCGTCACCCTGAACGCGGGTGTCTCGACGGCTGCGGGAACCCCGACCGGCGGCGACATCATCCGTGTCGGATCACCGACGATCACCATGGGTGACGGTGGCATTGCGAGGCTCTTCACGGGTGGCCTCACGCGATCAAGTGCACTGGTTGCCGCAGACATGGCGCCGTCTGGTTCTGGTCGATTCCGCTACAACAGCGACGAAATGTTCTCGAACTTCACAACCGCCCCATCGAGCGGAGTGAACGTCATCTACCGCGAGCAGCCGAATATCACGGTCACCGCCAGCAATCAGGCTCTGGAATATGGCGTGGTAATCAGCCAATTGTTCACGGTGAGTGGCAGTAACGGCGATACCGCAGAGATGGCCTTCTCGACCAACCCCACCGTCGCGGTGACCGCGCCTGTGGCTCTTGCCAGCAACTACCCGGTGGGGAGCCACACCCTGAGTGCCTCTGGCGGTGTCGGTCGCCTGGGTTATGCCTTCGCGTACAGCCCGGGGACGTTGACCGTTTCCGCTGCCACGGTGACGATCACGGGAGTGTTCACTGCACCAGACAAGCAGTACGACGGCGACGCTACATCGTCTATCGAGAACGACTCGTTGACCTTGTCGGGTGTAGTGAGTGGTGAAGACGTGTCGTTGACGTCGGTGGTGGTGGCGTTCGACGATGGAGCCGTACAGAACTCCAAGACGGTGAGAATTCGGTCGGCTTCGCTGACTGGTGAAGACGCAGCGAAATACTCGTTGTCGAGTACTTACATTCCAACCGCAACGGCGAACATTTTGCAGCGTGAATTGACAATTGGTGGTTCGTTCGAGGTGTCGAACAAGGAGTATGACGGGACGGCGTCGGCGTCGATTTCGTCGAATTCGTTGACGTTGGTGGGCGTAGGGGCTGCACAGGGTGTGATCGGCGATGAGGAAGTGTTGTTGTCTTCGGTGGTGGTGGCGTTTGGTAATGGCACCGTACAAGACGGTAAGTCGGTGTCGATTGAGTCGGCAGCGTTGAGTGGCGCGAATGCGGGGAACTACGTGTTGTCGTTGACGGGCGCTCCGACGACGACGGCGAACATTTCGCAGCGGACATTGACGATCAGTGGGTCGTTCGAGGTGTCGAACAAGGAGTATGACGGGACGGCGTCGGCGTCGATTTCGTCGAATTCGTTGACGTTGTTGACCAAAGTCGGTACCGAGGAAGTGTTGTTGTCTTCGGTGGTGGTGGCGTTTGGTAATGGCACCGTACAAGACGGTAAGTCGGTGTCGATTCAGTCGGCAGTGTTGAGTGGCGCGAATGCGGGGAACTACACGTTGTCGTTGACGGGTGCTCCGACGACGCTGGCGAACATTGCGCAGCGGACGTTGACGATCAGTGGGTCGTTCGAGGTGTCGAACAAGGAGTATGACGGGACGGCGTCGGCGTCGATTTCGTCGAATTCGTTGACGTTGGCGGGCGTGGGGGCTGCGCAGGGTGTGATCGGCGATGAGGAAGTGTTGTTGTCTTCGGTGGTGGTGGCGTTCAACACTGCCGCAGTGGCCAATACCAAGCCTGTGTCGATTCAGTCGGCGTCGTTGAGTGGCGCGAATGCGGGGAACTACACGTTGTCGTTGACGGGCGCTCCGACGACGCTGGCGAACATTTCACAGCGGACATTGACGATTGGTGGGTCGTTCGAGGTGTCGAACAAGGAGTATGACGGGACGGCGTCGGCGACGGTTGCGTCGAATTCGTTGACGTTGTTGACCAAAGTCGGTACCGAGGATGTCGCATTGACATCGGTGGTGGTGGCGTTCGATGACCCAGGGCTGGGTGTCGGGAAGCCGGTGAGAATTCGGTCGGCAGTGTTGAGTGGCGTGAATGCGGGGAACTACACGTTGTCGTTGACCGGTGCGCCGCCGACGACGGCAACCATCGCGCAGCGGATAGTGACGATCAGTGGTTCGTTCACTGCCTCGAACAAGGAGTATGACGGGACGGCGTCGGCGACGGTGGCGTCGAATTCGTTGACGTTGGCGGGCGTAGGGGCTGCACAGGGTGTGATCGGCGATGAAGTCGTGTCGTTGTCTTCGGTGGTGGTGGCGTTCGATACGGCCGCAGTGGCCGATACCAAGACCGTGTCGATCGTTTCGGCCTCGTTGTCCGGAGTCGATTCGGCAAAGTACACGCTGTCGTATGACGGGGCTCCGACGACGATGGCGAACATTTTGCAGCGTGAATTGAGAATTGGTGGTTCGTTCACTGCAAACCCGAAGACCTACGAAGCGACAGATTCAGCAACGATTCTGACGAATTCGCTGACATTGGTGGGCGTGGGGGCTGCGCAGGGTGTGATCGGCACCGAAGATGTCTCGTTGGACTCTGTCGGATTGAAGTTCTCGAGTCGCATTGCAGAGAACGACAAGCGAGTCTCGATTCTTTCAGCGTCGCTGGCCGGTGCCAACGCCGGGAACTACACGTTGTCGTTGACGGATGCTCCGTTTACGACGGCGAACATCACCCCCAAGGCCTTGAATGTCTCGGGCCTCACGAGCGCGAATCGTGACTATGACGGGACGCCAAATGCCACAGTGTCTGGAACCCCGGGCCTTCAGGCGACCGTCCCTCCCGGAACTGGGACTGCCACGGACGGCAGCCCGATCGCTGGCGACGATCTGCAGATTCTGGGCATTGCCACCGCCCTGTTCAACTCTGAAGATGTCGTCAGTGCCACCACGGTTTCGTTCAGTGGACTCAGCCTTGGTGGCACCGCCGCGTCAAACTACACCCTGAACAGTCACCCTGATGCTCTGCACTCGATCACACCCAAGACAATCACCATCTCTGCGCCGACCATCGCACCGCGCGAATACGACGGCACGCGGGTTGCAGCCGAGGTGACGGTTGGCGCGCTGAGTGGACTCGTGTCCCCGGAGACACTGACGGTGACTGCCCTTGCCGACGACTATTCGAGTGCCGCGGCTGGGACCTACGCCGGTGTCGTCGTGAGGTACACGGTGGTGGATGGACCTACCGGCGATCTCGCCTCCAACTACTCGACGCTTGACAACGGCGCTGCAGACGCCGAGGTGACGAGGAAGCAGATCACCGTCACAGCAAACCCACAATCACGAGATTTTGGCGACAACGACCCTCCATTGACGTATGAGGTCACTCCGTCGATTACAGAAATGGCTGGGCTCAATGGCGTGCTCACTCGCGAGGCGGGACTGAATGCGGGTACGTATCAGATCACACAGAACACGCTGACCGACCTTGCGAATCCGAACTACACGATCACCTTCGTCGGCAATACGTTCACCATCAATCGGATTGCTCAGCCGACTCTCGTGCTCACGACGGTGACCAAGACCTATGGACTCGACCTCACGCTTAACTTCGACGGAGGTGCAGAGGGCGGCGCGGAGGGATTCACCTTGAGCGACAATGCCGCCGGCTGCAGCATCGTCGGCAACGTGCTCTCGTCGACCGGTGTGGCCGGCTCCACCTGCAAGGTGACGGTGACGAAGGCACAGAGCACCAACTACCTCGCTGCAAACTCCGTCGCGACGACGGTCACCGTGGCATCACGAGCGATAACGGTGGCTGCAGAGTCGAAGACGAAGGAATACGGGGACAATGACCCCGTATTCATCACGACAATCACCTCTGGCGCGTTGGCCTCCGGCGACACGTTGTTGGGCTCGCTTACCCGGGCACCAGGGAACACGGTGGGTACCTACCAGATTCAGGCCGGCAGCATCGTCTCCGCCAACAGCAACAAGTACGACATCACGTTCGTGCCGGCCAACTTGGAGATCACCCAACGCACCATCCAGGTCACCGCAACGAACGATTCAAAGGTCTTCGGAACGAGCGATCCGGCACTGAATTACAGCATCACTGGTGGTTCGCTCGTCTCGGGTGACACGCTCAGTGGCGGAGTCGCCCGTTCGTCCGGTGAGAACGTGGGCACCTACACCATCAACCAAGGCACGCTCGACAACACGAATTACAACATCCAGTTCGTGCCCGGCGTGTTCACCATCACGGGTGCGAGCCAGGCGTCCTTCACGCTGACTGCTGGAGCATCGTCCATCAACTATCGGGCAACGACCACGATCTTGGCATCCGGCGGCTCCGGGACGGGCGATGTGACGTATATGATTTCGTCGGGCAGCGAGCACTGCAGCTTGTCCGGCACCACGGTCACTGGAATTCGAGCGGGGAGTTGTTCGTTCCTCGCAGTGAGGGCAGCCTCCGGCAACTTCCGTGAGGCCATCTCGAACACGGTGTCGATCAGTGTCGTGAAGATCGGCCAGACGATCACGTTCGAGCAGCCGATCGATCAGAACTATGCGCTGGAAACGTTCAGCGTGGCACCTTCGACCACCGCAGACGATTCGAGCACTTCGGTGACCGTCGCAAGCGCGACGACGAGCGTCTGCACGGTGAGCGGGCTCGATGTACGGATGCTGTTTGCGGGAACCTGCACGCTCACGGCCTCGTCCGCTGAGACCGACAATTTCAATGCTGCCACGGATGTCTCAGTGAGTTTCGTGGTTTCAGCGATTGTTCCCGCAGCCCCAACCATCACGTCCATCGCAGTGACGACGACGACGATGACCGTGTCGTTCGCACCTGGCGACAATGGGGGAGCGGCGATCGAGTCCTATGAATGGTCGACTGATTCCGGCTTGACTTGGACGAGTTTCGGATCGGGAGCAGTGACGTCTCCGCTGACGATCCCGAACTTGACGCCTGGCACCACCTACACGCTCGTTCTCCGGGCACGTACGACATTCGATGTGAGCGCGGCTTCTGCGCCCATGGTTGCAACAACTACGGCAATCCCGCTGCCACCACCGACGTCGCCGACTTCCACGATGTTGCCCACGACTACCGTTCCGTCCACTACGGCCCCGACACGCCCCACCACTCGTTCGACGACGACCACGACCCCGAGATCGACGGGAACCACACTGGCTCCGTCCGGCCAGACCGCAACCACCGTGACTCCGACATCGACGACTCTCGCTGGGGCGTCTTCGGCAACCTCCACCTCGGCTCCGTCGGGGTCGGCAACGACATCGGTTGCCCCCGGTTCGTCTGGCACGTCGACCTCCATTGGGGGAGACGTCGAAGCGACGGCGTTGCCACCAGTGACGGCAATGCCTGGCAGTGTGGAGGCCCGAGTCGGTCGCCAGTCGGTTCTCGTCGACATGTCGGTGACTGGCAACTCGACTTCGGCGGTGGTCGATCAGTCCACGGTGACCGTCACCTTCCGTGACCGCGAAGAGGATCCGATCAAGTTGCTCGAGAACGGAATCGCTATCGTCACGCCTGGTTCGTCGATTCGCACGGTGGGTGAGCAGTTCGAGCCGGGGAGTGAAGTGGAGATCTGGCTGCATGCCAAGTCGGTTCGACTCGAGTCGTTCATGGTCGGACCAGATGGTCGCTTCGAGAGCAAGTCACCGATTTCCGACGAACTGAAGCCCGGTATGTATTCGGTGAGTGTGGTCAACTTCGGGGCTCCCGCCTCGGCATCGCTGACCAACGGGGAGCGTATCGCACAGTTCGAAGTGGCGTTCGGATTCCTCCTCGTGCAAGACGACGTCGTTCTCAAGAACGAGGCAGGAAAGGTTCCCGTAGAAGTTGCCGACAGGGTTCTCCTCCCCGGATTCAAGGAGATCTCCGTCGTCGACGAGGGTGCTGCGTCCTTCCTTGCGGCGATTCTCCTGCTGGCAATGAGCATCATCGTGTTCCTCGGGGCAACGCCGCTGGTGCGCCGTCGCCGCCTCGTCCCAGACGCTCTCAGTGCGATCTATGACGATGCGCCATCGCTCGAGTTGTTCGGAGTGCGACGAGGTCTCCTGGTGATTGCCACTTCGCTCGCCGCGGTGGTGTCGTCGGTCCTCGTCGATGCACATCCGATTCCTGGATCGGTCCTTCTCCTTGGAGTGATGCTCGTGGTCAGTATGCTCGACCCGCGAGCCGGAATTGCCGCCGCCGCTGCAACTGCGCTGGGCGTGTTGCTGGGTGGGGGCGTGGGGTCCATGGCGGATGCACGGGCAATGATCGTGCTTGCCGCGATGTTCGTGCTCCCCGTGACGGCGTCAAGCGCCGCCTCCAACGCATTCGTCGGTCCGCAACGTCGAGCGATCGGCACGTGGGTTGGTGGCGTGGTTGCGGCAGGTCTGATGCTGCTTTTGAGTGCAGTGCATCAAACGCTGGTCGGCGTCCAGTTGACCTATGGGGCCTGGATGCCGGTCTTTGCGGTGATCGCGGGAGTCACCTTCGTGTTGCGTCGTACACGCGACGAGGAAGTTCTCCAAATGTCGGCACGGAGCCGAGGTGTGAGCAGGATGAGGACCACATTCGGTGCCGCGCCGATCGGGGTGCTGTTGATGGTGTTCGTCGTGTTGGCACGCGAATTCGTGGGTGCGGCGACAATCCTGCTGATCCTCGTGTTTGGTCTTGTGGCCGCCGCACGGACGGCTCCGCCGAGGAACGGCAACAGGCACGAGCCGAAGTCCTGACGGATTGACGGTCGCCTCTTCACGTGGGGGACGTCAGCGTTGGTCAACTGTGGCCTACTTGACAGTGTCAACTTCGTGCCATAATTTTGCCTTCCCGTTCCATCAATCACCGAGCCAAGGAGTCCACCATGTCTGACGCCGGTCGCTGGATGATCGCAATCGCGTTCATTTCGCTCCCCACTATCGCTTTCGGTGGTTACTTCTTGTTGTCGATTCTCCGACGTCAGGCTGGGACCGAAAAGATCACCGCCGAACAGAGCAGTTACTTCCGCGCCGGTCATGCCCACGCTGGGGTTCTCGTCACGTTGGGCATCATTGGCCAGCTCGTGCTCGATCAGTCGCGCCTCGGCGAGGAATTGGTTTGGGCGACGCGTATCGCCTTGTTCGCCGCACCACTGCTGATCTCGGGAGGTTTCTTCGGTGGTGCTCCGCGCACGGCTGGCGGACCCGCTGCGCCTCTTATCCGGCTCGTTCCGCTTGGTGCCATTGTGTTCGGCTTGGCGACGCTTGGTGTGGGTGTCGGTCTCGTGATCCCTGGGTAGACGTAGCGAACGACAGATCTTCTGTCCTCGACCGTTCTGGGTTTTTTCGGCTCGCTCTCGGACTGCCGGCAGAGCGTTTCGAGCGACTCTTTAGCTCTCGTCCTGTGCGCCCCGCGAAGGGCGCTGCAGTGTCGACCGGGCACGACTTCACTCAACTCAATGTTGTGATGCCACACCCGATCTATGCCTGGATGGGCTGGATTCAGGTATTGAATCCGTCCGAAGAGACGTTCGAATCAATGCAATCGCTGTTTGTCGATTCGTACGACGACGTGGTTCGCAAGTTCGAAAAGTCTCTCACCCGACGTCGGCGTACTTCGCAATAGCGGCTTCCTTCAGCACTAATTCTCAAACTCAGACGTGGCGTGCCGCCGTACGGTCATGCGATGAAGGCGCGCATCGTCATTGATCCGGATCTATTGCAGTACGACGAGGCGTGGGCTGCAGCAAAAACTCGGAATGACCTGTTTCCTATTGAGCGGAACGGTCCCGTACGTGTCGCCAGTGGTAGGGCTACCAACCTGAAACGCAGCTAAGGACTACTTGCTCGGCCTGAGCCGAACGAGTGGTATTCCCAACGCGACCGCGAATGGAAGGTTGAAGACGGCATGCTTCGGGTAGCCGAGTACGAGCGACATTCCGGTGTCGAGAACAAACCACAGGGATAGCGATCGCACAAGGATGGTCCACGCCCACGCGGACTTCTTTTTCAATGGACCACGGACAATCTGGATCATGAGAAACGTCCAACCGGCCATGACGGCACCGAGAACCATGTAGGGGAGTCGCAGGTAGTCCCGAACAGCGTCGGTGTCGATTGCGTTATCGGGGCCGAAACCGAACCACGAGAAGAGTGAGCCAGCCGTTGCCCCAGCAACGACGAGTAGCAGTGAGTAGCCCATGACGAGAAAAAGGACCACTTCCAGCCATGTGATGTATCTCTGTCGAGAGTCCGACATGCGCACACCTTAGTAATGACGCGGCACGCGGGCTTCGAATCCAACGGTGAGCAGTTTGGATTTACCAACCCCAACCCGCGTGCCCTCTCTCGTCCACAACGTCTAATGAATTGTGTTCATTGACCCGGACTTGTCGCATTACGTCGAGGTGTGGGCGGCGGAGAGGACGTGGAGCGATGCGTTTCCGACGAATCCACGAATTGTTTCCTTGCAACGAGGGCCGTGGTTATCGATGTAAAGAGGGCATTGGTAGTGCTTCTCGAATTTGAGTGACAAGCTGACCGCCGGCTGTTTTTGCCTCGGCGTACTATCAAACATCATGAATATTCGCTATCGCCCGCTCCGTGACTCGGATTACGACTTAGTCGCAGCGTTGTTCAACGAAGGTTCCATTGCAGATGGTCGACCAATGAGCCAGGTGGGTGAGGAGATTCGAGAAGAGTTCGAGTCGCTTCCAGTGGATCTCGACACCAACACCTTTAGTGCATGGCATGGCGATCAGTTGGTGGGGGCTACGTACGCCTACCACCTGCGATCAGAAGAGCGCCAAGAGTGCTGTTACGTATTCGGGTCGGTTCACCCATCTTTCCGAGGTCAAGGTATCGGTCGCCAACTCTTGGGCGATGTGTTGAACACTGCGGAGAAGTTGTTGAGGGAATCAACGAGCAACGTTCCCAAGGTGATCCGTGCAAATGTGTCGAACGTCAACACCGCCGAAATGCACCTGCTGGAGCACGAAGGATTGAAACCGGTTCGGTATTTCCCGGATCTTCATCGTTCACTCGCTTCTCCACCAAGGCAAATCGAGCCGATCGACTTTCGCGTAACTCCCTGGGATCAAGCTCGTAATGAAGAGATTCGCGTAGCGAAAAATCTTGCATTCCAGGATCACTGGGGCTCGATTCCCTTTTCGCCTGAGCGTTGGCAGACACAGACCATGGGTTTTGGTTCGCGCTTGGACCTCTCGTTCATGGCTCTCAGTCCCGATGACAAGGTCATCGGCTATCTCTTGTCGCACAGATACGACAATGACGACGCATTGATCGGCGCGAAGTATGCATGGATCGACAACATTGGCACTCTCGCAGAATGGCGAGGTCGTGGCGTTGCTACACACCTGATTTCGACTGCTCTTCATAGTTATCGAGATGCTGGGTTGGACTATGCAGCACTCGGCGTGGATTCCGACAACCCAACGGGTGCATTCCGCCTGTATGAGTCACTCGGTTTCAAGTCGTGGCGACAAACGGTGACCTATGAGCGCGAGGTGATCGCAACTTCGTAAGTGCCGGGTAGCAGCACCGAATACCCGTGTCCCGCTGACTGTACAGTTGCCTCATGGCTGAACGAGAAGAGACGTATCGAGTTCTCCGTTTATATGCCAATGCATGGCTCGCCTCAGATCTCGACGCAGTATTGGCTTCGTATCACGAGGACATCGAACTGCACTACATGGGGCAGAGTCCGCTTGCAGGAACCCATCGAGGCCGTGATGCGGCATTTCTCGCCCTTGGGCAAGCGTCAGTTCGCACCTCGCGAAAGTTGATCGCGGTCGAGGATGTGCTCGTTGGCGACTCGCTTGGTGCATTGATTGCCTTGGAAGACCTTGGCAGTCCACCTCAGCGAGTCCGCCGAATCTTGTTGTACCGAGTTCAGGACGAGATGTTGCGAGAGTGTTGGCTGTTTGACGAAGACCAACGGTTCATAGATAAGCTCTGGTCAAAGGAGGGCTAGTCACATGTTGGAGATGCGAACCGCGTGCGAGCGTTGCAATGCCGCGCTCACCGATGCTGGGGATGCGGTGATCTGCAGTTTCGAGTGCACGTTTTGCACGACATGCGGTATTGAAATGACATCTCGGTGTCCGAATTGTGGAGGCGAACTCGTTTCTCGCCCGCGACGTGGGGCTGAATAGCGACTAAGCGTTTGAGGTCTCGAACACAGATGTGGCGTGTCGCTGTTTGGTCACAGCACTACCTTGCGCATCTTCGTCGATCCGGATCTGTTGCAGTACGACGAAGTGTGGGCCGCGGCAGGCACCTGGAACGACAACTTCCGTGCATCACCGGCAGACATCGTGCGTGCCAGCGGCGCGGTCGTCACCGACCTGAAGCGTGCCTGTAGGCAATGCAAGTCTGATTCAAGAGCGTCAGCGCACACCTTTTTCGTACCGTAGGGCAACAACGTGGCTCGAGCCGTCGGGGCAAGTGGTTGTGTCAGGCCCAGTCATCGTGAACCCGGCACGTTCCGCGCTACGACGTGAAGCGGCGTTCGTCTCTGCAATTACGGCGCGGACTGTGATGGCTTCAGTATCGCGACCGATGAGTAAATGGAGGACTTGTAGTGCGTCTGCGGCAGCTCCCCGACAACGACCCCATGGTGCGACCCAGTAGCCGACCGAGGCGATGCCATGGGTTACATCGTGAATGCCAATTACACCAACAGGGTCTTCACTCTGTGAATGCACGATTGCATACGCCGCCAATTCGCCACCGCGAGCATCCACGAACGACTTGGCGTGATCGCGTGAGTATGGACGCGGCACTGTAGTCCAACGTTGAATCTCGCTGTCTTGGCAAGCGCGATAGATCCACTCGGCATCGTCGATCTGCAACTCGCGCAAGTGGTGGGCAATTTTAGGCGATCGTATTCCCCGAATCTTAGCCACATTTAATGGAGAACTTACGAGTTTCGAATTGCGTGTATTTGTGTGAGGAATATGTCTGCTGCGATCTGCAGCACCCTGTGTTGGACACCTTTTATGAAGAGTTACACAAACCGACAGTGGCGTGCCGACGTTTGGTCATACGAAGACGCTGCGCATCTTCATCGATCCCGATTTGCTGCAGTACGACGAGGTGTGGGCTGCGGCGGGAACATGGAACGATGTGTTGCCGATCGCGCCAAACGACTTTGTTCGCGCCAGTGGTGAGGTGGTCAACGACTAAAAAGCGCGGCTGATAAACAACTTTAGTTTTGGACTTCCCCCATAAATTTCGCATACTTGCGTTGAGCGGCTTGTTTTGACACGCCAAGCATCGTGCCGATTTGGGTCCAGGATCTTCCATTGCGACGAGCGGTGCATATGGCTTCGGTAAGTGCCCGTTCCAGAATGTCTCGGCGTTGGGCGTACTGCGCGATCACCTTCAACTCATCGGTGTCGATCTCGACGAGATCAGTTGCCTTAACCCGCTTGGCCCAGATACCGAGGGCATCAGCTTGTCTTGCTCGCTTCGACTTCATCGTCTCCACCAACCTTTCAAGAACTTTGATCTTGCGTACATGGCGTGAATGATGGCAATGCCATCCGCGTCCACGACGAGGCCGATTTCGAGTGGGTTGCCATCTTGAGACGGTCCGACAAACACGACAACTTCAGGATCGTCCGTTTCGAAGGCCTTCCAGTGGTGTCGAATGGCGTGGCGTATGTCTTCATCGGAGACACCGTGTTTGCGGGCCGACGGTTCGATGTACATGGCCTGCGGATGTGTGCATGACAGGAATTGTCAACATACGTTGACGATATCAAAGGGGCGCGGCAACGTGGTTTGAGAAATAGGCGCTGGGGATACAGGTCAGCTTGATTCACTCTCATTTGGGTCGCACCGATTGTGGAATCCAGCGATCTTGTTCGCGCAAGCGGTGCGGAGGTGACTGATCTTGGAGAAATGGATTTGGTGTTCAGTCCTGCAGGGGATCTCAACGGCTACGCGGAATGGAGCGCTAATGCAGTTTGAACTGAACTGATTCCTGGTTTGGTGATTCGCGTCACTTGACGGCGTAATTGCATCAAAACGAATGGCCAATAGAGCGAAGGACTTGCGTTCGCTGCCGTATCTGGAGTCGTTGAAGGACGAAATTCGGGGGGTCAGGGGTAGCGCTCGGGGCGCTTAGTACCGCTCAGGGCGTGTCACCTGCACGGGGGTAACCCAGGCGATCACGGCGAACTTTTCGAAATAGTTGGTAGCAAGCATGTCGAGAATTGCCTGGGCGACGGCGTCGGTGACAACAGTTTCGAGTCGCACGCTGGGGCCGTTGAGGTCGAGAGTGTGTTTGCCGGTGACGCCTTCGCCGCGCACGTGGCCGATGGAGTAGCCCTTTGCGCCGCACTTCTTGACATCGTCAATAAGGCGACGTTCGACGACTGCTTCAGCAACGATGGTGACGAGTTGTCGACTGGTGGTGTTCACGATGTCTCCCGCTTAGGTCAGCGCCTCGGCAAGCGCAATATAAAGAGGAATGCCGATAGTCAGGTTGAAGGGAAACGTAATGCCCAGCGAGGCGGTGACATACAAGCCAGGGCTGGCTTTGGGAAGCGCGATGCGCACTGCAGCCGGGGCCGCGATATAGGAGGCGCTGGCGGCCAAGGTGGCCATGACAGCAACACCGCCCGTGGACATGCCTGCTATCGCGCCGAGCACGCCGCCAAGTGCACCATTGATGAGCGGAATGACAACCGCGAGCGCAACGAGGCCGAAGCCCGCTGACCTGATGTCTTTCAATCGCTCTGCGGCAATAACACCCATTTCGATGAGGAACAGTGTGAGCACACCGGCGAAGAGGCCGACAAAGAGTGGATCAGTGGAGGAGAGGCGTCCGGGGCCGACGACGATGCCGATGACAAGGCCCACGGTGAGGAGTGCGATGCTGCGCCCGCGCACTACTTCACCGAGCACGGTGCCCCACTTCATGCCTGCCGATGACCCTCGGGCGAGGAGCAGCGCAACAAGGATGCCGATAATTTCGAGCACGGCAAGTAGGCCGGCGACGTAGCCCTCGTAGGTGATGCCACGCGAGTCGAGCGTAGAGAGCACCACAGTGAAAGTGACTGCCGATACTGAGCCGTAGTGAGCCGCAAGTGCAGAAGAGTTGACGATGTCGAGGCGAGAAACGGCACGGAAGAGTACAAAGGCGACGATCGGCGTGACGACACCGATGATGATTGCGGCAAGCAGCGGCTTCCATAGTTCTCCAGGCGCCGTATCGGCAAGTGCGCGTCCACCCTTCAGCCCGATTGCAAGAAGCAGGTATGTGGAGAGAATGGCATACAGCCCCTCGGGTAGGCGGATCTCGAACTTCAGTGCCGTGGCAACGAGCGCGACGACGAAGGCGATGATCGGTGCGGCCAGCAGACTGTCGACCAAGGTTGTTGCGATCATTTGGCTTTCCTCGTGTTATGCATAAATGGCGCGACGATGGTGCGAATGTTGTGGTCTGCCTCGAGTGAGTGGCGAAGCGGGCGATCGAGGTTGACGCGATACAGGTTCTTGCGGCCCTCTTTTGTGACGATCAGATAGCCCTCGTCTTCGAGTTCATGCACGATGCGGTGCACCGTGCGTTCACGAATGCCAACGAGTTGGGCGACTTCGCTCAGGCGGATGTCGGGGTTTTTGGCAATGCAGATGAGCACATGGCCATGGTTGGACAGGAACGTCCATTCAGATGCTTCTTTGATCACTGAATCATGATATCAAATTCATGATTCAGTGATCACGTGAATTACGAGGCGAGGGCCCCTGCAAACACTTGCCAGGCAAGGAGCGACTTGGCAACGAAACTGAGCACGATGTATCGACGCTCGCCGTAGAGGTAGTCGGCCCACTTGCCCTTGGCGCGGTATTGCAACCACTGCACGATGGCGAAGCAATTGAACAAGATGAATAGCGACACCACGATGCCGTAGACGAATCCCGGCACAGTCGTTTCGGCGGGTCCCTTCGGTGCGAACACGTTGATGACGATCGCGATCCATGGGACTGCGCCGGCAATGCAGCCAAACCAGAAGGGAAGCAAGTCGCCGTCTCCCGGCTCGGTGTAGCGCTCTTGTAACCAGCCGAAGAGAATCATGCTGGCGTTGACACCGAACACGGCAATCAGGGCGATGTAGTCGGCAACACCATTGAGCTGCAGGATGACAACGATCATGATTGACGACGACAGCGAGTACTCGACCCATCGATACACGTTGATGTGTCGCTTCAGACCGTCGACATAACGCGGGAAGATGGGGCCGGAGGCGACAAAGAAGTGGAAAAAAGCCGACAGTGCCATGAACGCTGCAACCATGTAGCCGATTTTGAGGCTGAACAGTTCAACAGGAGCAGAAAAGTTGCCCGTACCAGGTGCTTCGGTGAGGTAGATAGCGCGCACCGGTAGCGCGAAATCATTTGTCAAAATCAGGATCGCGATAAACGAAACGAGGTGCAGGATCCCTGCGCCAATGTTGAGTTTTCGCAGAGAGGAAAAGGTGGTGTCCATGCAGCCAGTCTTCCACTGAATTCACCGTGAGGATGACTTATTAACGATGTCTTACTTTCTGACGATTTGGGGAAGAAGTGCGAAGTACAGGGTGACTACCTGCGTGTCATCCGTAATGGTTTCACCCGCCTTCGTCCAGTACTCGCGATGGCTGGCACGAAAGTCGACGGCATTGAGGTCGCCTTCGGCTTCGGCGAGTGCGAATTCGTCCGGCACGTCAGCAAAGCGCAGTATTTCCACTCGGGTGACCTCAAGGGTGCCGACGTGGTGCATATCGTCATCCACCATCGCGAGGCGTTCACCGACGTGCTCAACCGGCTCGCCTTCGGCCTCGTAATCCTTGAGCAGCCCTGCCGTGGCACGTTTGTTGCCGTTGAGCACGAAGTTGATCAGTCGGCGGCGACTCTCACCAGGAGTGCCGAATTCAATTGAGCGCAGACCATCGACGACCGGAAATGCCATGGCGAGAGAGTATCCGTACGCTCGAGGGGTGCTCAGAGTGGTGGTGTCCAGTGGTGTCGTCGTAGCGGGTGCCCTGGCAGTGGTGAGTGGCGAGCTCGACGATTCACCCGGCCTGGGAGGTATCGGCCTACTCCTGATAGCAGCAGTGCTCGCCTACTGGGTGCGGAGACTCCGCGTGTTTTCGAATTCTAAAAAAGGCGGCTAGTTCGTCTTCGACACGTCGTCACGTTCGGTGCGACGGCGCTTGGTACCGAAAGCCACCATGGTTGCCGGAATGAAAAACGCCCTCGCTGGCACGGATACCTCGGTCCATGGTCGGCTGGTGAGCGGTGCGTGCCATGCGCGAATGCGATAGACGAGGAAGAGAGCAATGGCGCCGTGCATCGCGATGATCGACCAGATGTAGCCCTCGGAGTCGAGTGCCTCCATGAATAGTGAGGCAATAAGGGGGCCGAGCATGGCGCCGATGCCATACAGCGTCACCAGTTTTGATGCTGCAGCATTGAGATGCTCTTCTGAGATCCAGTCGTTGGTGTACGAACCGGCAAGTGCATAGAGCGGGGAGCTGAAGCCACCAACGATGAACATGATCACCACTGCCCACACGCTGGTGACGGGCTGAAGGAAGAGCAGCGCCGCGGCCCCCATGGTGCCGAGTGAGGCAATGACGCCCACCACACGTCGATCGATGTCGTCAGACGCCGATGAGATTGGCCAACTCATCACCATGCCGCCGAATTGAATTGCGGCGAGAAAGAGCCCGACTCGTCCGATGCTGAGGCCCTCACGGGTGGCATAGATGGCTGCAAGGCCAAGCAGACCACCGTGGGCAATGCCAACGAGCACGGTGGTGCCCATACCCGTGGGCACGGTGCGCGCGAGTTCCTTCATCGAAAGCGGAATCGGGTTGTCGATCTTCGGCGTGGTGGCCTGTTCGGAAATAGAAATGGGAATGACAGCCAGTGAGATGATTGCCGCAGCTATGGCGAAGCCGGTTAACGCTTGTGCATCGATACCGAACACGAGGAGTTGACCGAGTCCGAAACCGCCAATGACCACCGCGGAATAAATTGCCAGCAGTCGGCCACGGAAGGTGTTCTTTGCGAGGCCGTGTAACCAGGACTCGGACACCACATACATGCCGGCGTAACAGAATCCGGTGATGATTCGCATCGCGAACCACATCACGGGAAAGTCAGTGATACCCATCATGATTACGGCCGATGACAACAGCGCAGCGAGTGCAGCGAAGGCGCGAATGTGACCCACCTGGGTGAGCACGCGCAGGGTGTACCACGATCCGAGCATGAAGCCGACGAAATAGGCGGTGCTAATGCCGCCGGAAATGATGGTGGGGAGACCGGCGAGTTCGGCGCGAACGCCAAGCAGCGTGGTGTAGATACCGGCGGCAACCATGACGAGAACGAGGCCGACGAAGAGACCCCACGTGGATTGCAGGATCGACCGACGCATCGGTGAGAGCGGTCGGATGAGGGGCACGGATTCAGTCAAGCAGGTGCATCGGCTACACGCCGGTCACACGGGGTTGGCTATGTCGCGAATCGGTCGGAGTAGTCGCTTAGCGAACACGGCATAGGCGAGGGTGACCAGCGCGGCGAGCACGAACGGGGCGCGCAGGCCAACAAGGCGCGCAACGAGCCCGCCGGCCAGCGCACCGAAGGGCACGATGCCCCACGAAATCATGCGGAAGGCGGCGTTCATTCGACCCAACATGCGATCGGGGGTGAGTTGCTGGCGCAGCGTCGAGTTGACGGCGATCCATAAGCCGCTGCCGTAACCGAGCACCGCGAACATCGCGATGGCGAAGGCGGCATTGGAGGTGAGGGCGAGCCCAGTGGTCGAACCCGCCCATAGCCACATGGAGAGGGCAATGGTATTGGTGTAGCCGAAGCGGCGGGTGGTCGAATCGACAAAGAACCGGCTCGTTACGGTGCCTAAGGCTGCGCCAACGGACAGTGCGGTGAAGACGAAGTTGCCCCGATTGAGGATCTCTTGCGTGTAGAGCACAAGCAGTGACACAGCGCCGAAGTAGAAGAAGTTGATCACCGCCACGATTTCGGTGAGGCGACGAAGTGCACGTGAGTCTCGTGTGAAGCGCAGTCCCTCCAAAATGTCGTCGCGGAAGCGCGTGGTGGGTCGTTCGACGCCGTGCTCGTCGGGAACGGCGGCGATGAGCCCAGCCGAGGCGAGGAAGGTGATGGCGTCGGCGAGAAACGGCAGCGATCGGGCTGCATTGAAGAGCGTGACGCCGAGTGACGGGCCAACAAATTGTGTGGCCACGATCTGTGCAGTGGAAAATCGCGCGTTGGCGGTGAGTAGGTGCTCGGGTTTCACGATTGCGGGGATGATCGCCTGGGCGGCATTGACGTGGGCCGTTTCACAGGCGCCGAGGAGAAACGCGCTGAGGTAGAGACCCCAAATACTGACGACGTCGAAGACGATTGAAAATCCGAGTATGGCGACGATGACGCTGCGCAGCAGGTTTGCGCTGATCATCAACTTGCGCCGGTCGGTGCGATCGGCGATTGCTCCTGCGGGTAGCGAGAAAATGAGCCACGGCAGACGCGTGGAGATAGTGACACCTGCAATCAAGATGGGGTCGCGAGTGAGCAGCGCGGCAAGCAGCGGGAACGCCGTGATGAACATGCCGTCGCCGCTTGATGACACCAGCATCGACAACCACACCAGACGAAAATTGCGGCCAATGGAGTGTGATGCGCGCACGAGTTTCATTGGACGACTGCGTTACGCGGCGAGGCTACGACCGAGCGCATAGCCCAGGGCGGCGGCGCCGAGGCCACCAGCAAGCGACAGGGCCACATATGCAAGCGCGGCCGGCATGCGACCGTCACGTATCAACGTGATCGATTCGTAACTGAAAGTGGAAAACGTGGTGAAGCTGCCGAGTAGGCCAACAGAGAGCGCAATTGTGGTGGTGTCGCTCAAACGGTTGGTGGCTGGCCCAGCGAGAACGAATGCGAGCACAAATGAACCGACCACATTGATGCCGAGTGTTGACCAGGGGAAGGTGCGAGCGGAAAAGGTGACACCAATGCGCCACCTGAGGACGGCTCCGACGGCACCGGAAGCGGCGACGAGGAGGAATTGCATCGCTTTCACGATGCCATACAACGACCAATGCCGGCGGGTTTCCCCGCCGGCATTGTCGAATTGAGGGTGAAGTCGGGTACTAGAGCGACCAGAGGCTGTCGGTGAGCGTCCAGCCGATGTTGCTGTCTGCGGTTGCAGCAACAGCAAAGATGAACAGCGCGGCACCAGCCATCGACACGTTCTTCCAGAAGGAAATGGTCTCGGTCTGCTTGGCCTGTGGGTCGGTCTGCGCCCAGAAGTCGTGCATCTTGAGCGCCATAATCAGGGTGAGGACCGCGAGCACCAGTGCGCCGAGGTCGGCTACGACGCCGAGCATTACCGACACGGAAGCCAGCACGAGCAGCAGGCCGGACAAGAGCACGGCTGCCTTTGCAGCTGGCACCTTCTTGAATTGGGCGTAGCCGACCATGGCATCGGTCTTGGCGAAGTGGGCGAGGCCCGAGGTGAGGAACACGATGCCGAACAAAATTCGGCCAACAAGCATTGCGATATCCATAGGTTCTCCTTCTGAAAGTTCTGCACTACGGTCGTAGGCAGTAATAATTAGTTGCGGTCGCAACAATACTCGTAACTAGTTGTGAACGCAACTATCTGTGTAGACTGAGCCGATGGCGGCACCCAAGTGGCTCACGGAAGACGAAATGAAGGCCTGGCGGTCGTTTATTACGACAGCGATGGACCTGATGCGCTCTATCGAGCTCGACCTCCAGCCGTTTGGTTTGGACATGGGCGACTACCAGTTATTGGTGATGTTGTCTGAGTCCCCCGACCATCGCCTGCGCATGTGTGACTTGGCCGACATGTTGCGGCTCTCGCGCAGTGGGTTGACGCGCCGTATGGAGGGAGTAATGGCGGCCAAGTTGGTGGCACGAGAGCGAGACGAGCGTGATGGCCGCTCGGCAAATGCAGTGTTGACCCCGAAGGGATATGCGCTACTGAAGAAGGCCGCGCCGACGCATGTGGCAAGCGTGCGGGCCCGCATGATCGATTTGTTGTCTGCGTCAGAAATTAAGGGCGTTGGCACCGCTTTCACCAAGATTGCACGTGCACTCAACGAATCTGAATAGTGGATGGGCGACGATTTGGCTCACGGTTCCTACACTGATCCCGTGACTACGTTGCCCGACAAACCAGTGCGCCAGCGCGCAAAGCGCCGCACGCCGAACCTCGACGGCATTCTCGACGTGACTGTGGATTTGCTGTTGGAGCATGGCGAGGCGGGTTTTCGCATTGAAGATGTCATCGAGCGCACGGGTGTGTCAAAGAGTTCGCTGTACCTGCACTTTGGTGGGCGCGATGGACTCATCGAAAGTGCATGCCTAGAGATTTTTGCGCGCCAAGTGACGTCGAATATCGACGAATCGATCACGGCACTCGAGTCCATTCAAACACCGCAGGAATTGTGGGACGCCATTCCTGCTCTTGTTGACATTGCGATCTATGACACCCCCGACGAGGTGCGCTGGAATCGCGTGATGATGTTGGCCGCTGCACGATCACGTCCGCGTTTGTATGAGGAGTTGGGTAAGCGACAGATGCGGTTGAATGCTGCACTAACAGATGCCATTGGGTCGCTGCAGGAGCGTGGCGTCGTGACGCAGTTCGTTGCGCCGACTGAACTTGCCCTCCTTTTGCAGACAGTCTCCTTCGGACGTGTCTTTCGAGACCTCGACCCATCATTGGGGAGTCGCAATATGAACGACTGGCGAGCGATGGCAGTTGCGGTGTACCGCTCGTTCGTGAATCGTTGAGTCGGCAAATGGGCCTGCAGCGGGCGACATTTGTCGTGCGCGACTACGACGAGGCGATTGCGTTCTTTGTAGGGACGTTGGGGTTTTCGCTTATCGAAGATGTGGATCAAGGCGGTGGGCGTCGCTGGGTAGTGGTGGCCCGCGGTGATGGTGCATCGTTGGTGCTCGGCAAGGCCGAGACGCCTGAGCAGGTGGCGGCAGTGGGCAACCAGGCCGGCGGGCGAGTGGCGTTCTTTTTGTTCACCGATGATTTTCGGCGCGACTATGCAGCGTTTCGTGAGCACGGCGTGACGTTTGAAGAGGAGCCGCGTGAGGAGCCGTACGGCACCGTTGCGGTATTTCGCGATCTGTATGGCGGGCTCTGGGACTTGATTCAGCCGTCGTGAAGTCATTCGGGCGCATCGCGCCATGGGTGTTTGTGGTGCTGTGGAGCACGGGGTTCATCGTCGCTCGGTACGCCACAAACGATGCTGGCCCGCTCACGTTTCTTGCCATTCGCACGATTATCGCGACGGCGATCTTGGTGGTACTCGCCCGAGCGATTCGGGCGCCGCGTATGTCTCGCGAGGCACTATTGCCGGCATCGCTCGCGGGTCTCGGCATGCATGCGGTGTATCTCGGCGGCGTATTCATTGCCATCGACTTAGGCTTGCCGTCGGGGCTCGGCGCGCTGATCGCAGGACTGCACCCCGTAGTGACCTCCGTGCTCGGGCGAGTCATCTTGCGCGAACGTTTGCGGCCCGCGCAGTGGCTGGGCGTTGCGCTTGGATTTTTGGGCGTGGTTGCGGTCGTTGCGGAAAAGATGGGCGATGCGTCGGCAACAATTCCGACCGCAGCGCTCGTTGCGATGGGATGTTCGGTGGCGGGTATGTCTGCGGGCACGTTGGTGCAACGTGCGTCGGGCAAGTCCATGCCGTTGTTGTGGGGTACCGCGACGCAATACGCGGCGGCGGGCATCGCCTTCACCGTCGTGGCGGTGCCAAGCGAAGGCTTTTCATTCACGCTTTCCACACAATTCGTTCTGGCCTTGGCCTGGGCAACGCTGGTGCTGTCGCTTGCTGCAGTGTTGATCATGATGAAGCTGCTGGCCACGCAGACCGCCGCGGGGGTGAGCAGCCTGTTCTTTCTTACGCCTGCACTCAGCACGGTGGAGGGCGCAATCTTGTTTGGCGAACGGATGGGCCTCTTTGCCTTGGCCGGACTGGCGATTGCCGGCGTGGGGGTGTGGTTGACCATGCGCCATGCGCCAGCCCCCGGCGGTCTCGCGGCGGACTGATTTTTTCGGCCTCGGCGCGCACTCAGTAGAGTACGGTCGTCATATATCACACGCCTATCACGGGGGAAACGGCATGGCGCTCGCGCAACGACTGGAGAATCTGGGGACGGAGACGGCGTTTGCGGTCTCCCTTGCGGCAGCCGAATGGGGCGCAAAAGGGAATCGCATCTTCCCGTTCCATCTGGGTGACCTCAACCTGCCAACGCCATCGAACATCGTCGAGGCAATGGATAAGGCAATCGCCGATGGCAAGACCGGGTACTGCCCGGCGGCTGGTATTCCACAATTGCGCGAGGCACTTGCCGATGACACCGGTGCTCGCCGCGGACTGAAGTACGAGCCGGCAAACGTCGTGGTGCAGCCGGGTGGCAAGCCCGTCATCACCAAGTTCATTCAGTCGATCATGAATCCTGGTGATGAAGTGTTGTATCCGAACCCCGGGTACCCCATTTACGAAAGTCAGATCGAGTACTTCGGCGGTGTGGCGCGCCCGTATCGCTACCTGCCCACCGCGAACGGATTCGCCATCGATCTCGATCAGGTGAAGTCACTCATTGGGCCCCGCACGAAGGCGATCATCTACAACGACTTGCAGAATCCGATCGGTGCAGAATCGACCACGGCGGAGCGTGAAGCGTTGGCGGAGATTGCCATCAAGCACGACCTGTGGGTGATGTCCGATGAGGCGTATTTCGAGATGCGCTACTCGGGCACGTCAACGTCGATTGCGTCGCTACCCGGCATGCAAGAGCGCACCTGCATTTTGTACACGTTTTCGAAGAAGTTCGCGATGACCGGCTGGCGTCTGGGTGCGGCGATTGCACCGATCGAGTTGGCCACGGTCATTGCCAAGCTCAATACCAACGATGAGTCCTGCACCACGCACTTCGTGCAGTACGGCGGAGTTGAGGGTGTTCGCGGCGACCAGTCGGGCACGGCAGTAATGCTCGACACGTTGCGCAAGCGCCGCGACACCGCAGTGTCGATGTTGAACGCGATGCCAGGAGTCAACGTGCACAGCCCTGAAGCCACGTTCTATTTGTTCCCCGATGTCACCGAGGCAATGCAGCGCAAGGGCATCACTGACCTCGCCGCGTTTGCCGAGCAGGCGCTGCATGCCACCGGCGTGTCGTTCTGCACGCGTCGCCACTTCGGTCGCCCGCAGGCTGACGAGCAGCGCAATTACATTCGCTTCGCTTTTTCAGGCATCAATGTCGACGACATCGAGGACGGACTCGGTCTCTTCGGCAAGTGGATTGCCAGCTGACGATGGCGCGGGTGGTAGTCACCGGGAGGATTCCCGGCGAGGCGGTCGAGCGTCTGCGAGCGGTGCATGACGTGGTGTCATGGGAGTCGCAGGACACAATTAGTCGCGCCGAATTGTTGACCCGCGTGCAGGGCGCCGAGGCGATTCTGTCGCTCCTGACCGAGAAGGTCGATGCTGAACTGCTGGAAGCGGCAGGCCCGCAGTTGCGCGTGGTGTCGAATGTGGCTGTTGGCTACAACAACATCGACGTGGCAGCCTGCACGGCGCGCGGGATCCGCGTGACGAACACTCCGGGTGTGCTTACTGAGGCCACCGCCGACATCGCCATGGCCCTCGTGCTCGCCGCGACGCGCCGAATGGGCGAAGGTGAGCGAGTCATTCGGTCGCAGTCCCCCTGGCAGTGGGGCATGTTCTACATGCTCGGCATGGGCATTCAAGGTCGCCAACTGGGCATTGTGGGCATGGGCCAGATTGGTATCGCCACTGCGCGACGCGCCAAGGCGTTTGGCATGACGATTGCCTACACCAAGCGCACGCCACTCGATGAGCCAACTGCGCGCGAACTGGATGCCACGCACATGGACATCGACGAGTTGCTGGCCACGAGCGATGTGGTGTCGCTGCATTGCCCGTATTCGCCCGACACGCATCACTACATCAACGCGGGTCGTCTGGCGCAGATGAAAAAGACGGCCTACTTGGTCAACACGGCGCGGGGTCCGGTCGTGGATGAAGCCGCGTTGGTGGACGCGCTGAAGAACGGCGTGATTGCCGGTGCGGGCCTCGACGTGTTTGAGCACGAGCCGACGGTGCACGAGGGGCTCCTTGCGCTCAACAACGCAGTGCTGATTCCGCACCTCGGTTCGGCCACCGTCGAAACGCGCACGGCGATGGCCAATCTTGCCGCCACTAATGCGCTGGCGTTCCTCGACGGTGCAACGCCGCCGAACCTTGTCAATTAACCAGCGTTAACTAACCAGCGTCAACTGATTTAGCTCGCTGCGTTCAGCGCATCGAGCAGAGTGTTCCAGCCCAAGGTTGCGCACTTGATGCGCACGGGAAACTTGACTACACCTTGCAATGCCTCGAGATCGCCGAGCTTGACGGATTCGTCGACGGGCGTATCGTCATCGTCAATCGTCATCATGTGCTTGAACTTGCGCACGATGGCGCGGACTTCTTCTACCTTCTTGCCTTTGACAGCAGCAGTCATCATGCTCGCCGAGGACTGACTAATTGAGCATCCCGAACCACTGAACGTGACGTTGTCGACGACGCCGTTGAGTACCGATACATAGATCTGGATTTCGTCACCGCAGAGCGGGTTGTGTCCCTCGGCGTGCACCGCGGGCGGCTCGAGCTCACCGCGGTTACGCGGTGTGCGATAGTGATCGAGAATGATCTCGCGATAGAGGTCTTCGAGTCCGGCCATGTTTCTCCGATCAGAAGATATCGGAGGCGCTGTCGAGGGCATCGGCCCAGGCGTCGGCCTCGTCGGTCGTGTTGTAGAGATAGAAGCTGGCGCGGGCCGTGGCATTGGCCCCGAGCAATTTCATCAGTGGCTTGGCACAGTGATGGCCGGCGCGCACGCACACGTTGCGCTGATCGAGCACTTGGCTGATGTCGTGGGGGTGGATGCCGCGGAAGGCAAACGAAAATGTGGCACCGCGCAACTCGGGGTTCGTGGGGCCGTGGATGGTGATGTCGTCGCCGAAGCGATCGGTGAGCATCGACAGCACATATGACGACAGCTCGATTTCGTGGCGACGCACATTGGCCATGCCGAGTGACTCGAGATAGCGAACCGCTTCGCCAAGGGCGATGACTTCGGCAATTGCTGGCGTGCCAGCCTCAAACTTGGCCGGCAGGTCGGCGGTGGTGAAACCGTCGAGGCGAACCTCGGCGATCATGTTGCCACCGCCGAGGAACGGCGGCATGGCCTCGAGTAGTGCCTCGCGTCCCCACAAGATGCCCACGCCCGAGGGGCCGCACATCTTGTGCGAGGAAAATGCCACGAAGTCGGCACCCCACGCCTGTACGTCGGTGGGCTGGTGCGGCACGGACTGACAAGCATCGACGATGGCGATTGCGCCCGCCCGATGCGCTGCTTCGCATAACTGCTGCACCGGGGTGATGGTGCCGAGCACGTTTGACATGGAAGTGAACGACAGCACCCTGGCGTCGCGCAGCAACTCGTCGAGCGAGGAGAGGTCGAGTTGGTAGTCGCTCGTGAGCGGAATCCAGCGCAGCGTGATGCCGATCTCGGCGACAAGCATGTGCCACGGCACGATATTGGCGTGGTGCTCCATGTGGGTGAGCACCACTACGTCGCCGGACTTCAGGTTGGCGCGACCCCACGACAGGATCACGAGGTTGAGCGCCTCGGTGGCGTTCTTGGTGAAAACGATCTCATGGGCCTTGGGCGCGTTTATGAATCGAGCGAGCGACTGGCGTGTGTGTTCGAATCGTTCGGTTGCCTCGGCAGCCAAGTGGTAGGCGCTGCGATTGATAGGCGCATAGGAGTTGGACATGAAGTCGGTGAGCGCATCGATGACACACTGCGGCTTTTGCGAGGTGTTCGCGCTGTCGAGATAAACGAGGGGAAGATCGTTAATGAGACGCGACAGGACGGGGAAGTCCTTGCGAATCGCGGCGACGTCGAGCGACACGACTTAGAGATCCTTGTAGGACTCGTAGCCCGACTTTTCGAGCTCTTCAGCGATCTCGAGTCCACCAGAGCGCACGATGCGACCGTCGATCATGATGTGCACGTGATCGGGACGCAGTTCGTTGAGTAACCGCTGATAGTGGGTGATGAGCACGATGCCCATCGACGGGCGTTCCTTGCGTACTTCGTGGATGCCGTTGGCCACGATGCGCAGCGCGTCAATGTCGAGGCCTGAATCGGTTTCATCCAAGATCGCGAGTTCGGGCTCGAGAATTGCCATCTGCATGATTTCGTTGCGCTTCTTCTCGCCGCCCGAGAATCCTTCGTTGAGGTAGCGATCGACGAACGACGAGTCCATGCCCAGACGCTTCATCCAGTCCATTGCCGATAGCCGTAACTCGAGCACCGACAGGTCGATGCCCTTGCGCGCGGAAAGTGCTTGACGAAGGAACTGCATGACCGACACGCCAGCGATTTCCTGCGGATACTGAAACCCGAGGAAGATACCCGCCTTGGCGCGCGCATCGGTGGGCCACTCGGTGATGTCGTCACCCTTGAAGAACATGGCACCCGACACCACCTCATATTCGGGGGAGGCCAACAGGGTGTTGGCCAGCGTCGACTTGCCGCAGCCGTTGGGGCCCATGATCGCGTGCACTTCGCCCTCGTTCACCGTGAGCGACAGGCCCCGCAGGATTTCGTCGTCGCCCTCGGCGGGCTTGGCGTGCAGATTGTCGATACGAAACAGCTCAGACACGCCCGCAAGTGTAGAGAGAGGCCCCAAAATTTGCACTACGTAGATAGGGGAAATTCGGCGTGCGCTTAGCCGGCGCGCAGTGTTCGCCACAGGGCGCGGTAGTTGGGGTATTCGTAGGCCTCGGAGACGAAGCCCGAGCGGCGCAGTTCACGGTGGAACGCGGGTAACGAACGAAACGGCACGCCGGGGTCGGCGTGGTGGGCGATGTGCCAACCAAGGTTGAACGGTACGAAGAAAAAACTCGGCAGTAGGTGCTGGCGCACGGAGTGCGTCGTAACGCGCCGATCGTCATCGGCGCGAAGACCGCCGTGTTCAGCGATTGAGCGCAGACGATTCATGACCCGCCACACCGTGAGATACGGCAGCAACCACAACACCACATACACCAGTGGATGAGCAGCCACACTGACGACGGCGAGAATGATTGCTTGCACGACGAGGATGCGCACCTGTGAGGTGCGCGAGGGCGACGGGCCGGCGAACAGTGCAGCAAATTGCTCGCGGAGGAGTCGCACCCCGGTGCGGCCTAGAGCATCGCGGCGAATCTTGCGCCAGAAACTCGCACGTGTCACGGGGTAATTGGCGTATAGGGGAATGTCGGGCTCATTCGGGCCGAACTCCTCACGGTGATGCGCCATATGCACGTGTCGGTAACCGTCGGTGTTGACAAAGCACGGATATCCGAGCAGCCATCGCCCCACGAAGTCGTTAATGCGGCGGCGACGAAACAGCAACCGGTGCACGCTTTCGTGCATCAACGCGAGCGACTGCGCATGCGCGCGGCCCATCAGGAGAAATGCAATGGCATAGACAAGTGGATGGTGGAGGTACAGCGCTGCCGCCACGATGCCGATGGTCTGGATGTAGATACTCGCCACCGACACGGCATTGCGCAGTGACGGAATACGTCGCAGCTGCGCACGGAACTCGGGCGATGGATGTCCGGTGGGCATGATGCGCGAATTGGGATCGACGGGCGTCAAGACTCCCGCGTCGGGCACCATTCCGCCGAGACGAGGTGCCGTTGAACCAGCCATGGTGCTTGTCTACCAGCCTCGGTCGACCCACTCCTGCAGGTGCGGGCGCTCGGTACCGATCGTCGTGTCGAGCCCGTGCCCAGGCAGCACGATGGTGTCTGGCGGAAACGTGAACAGTTTTTCGTCAATCGAGCGAATGATCGTGTCGAAGTCGCCGCCTTCGAAGGTGGTGTTGCCGGGCCCGCCAGGAAACAGGGTGTCGCCCGTGAAGAGCAGGGGCGTATTGGCGACATGAAATGAGATCGACCCCTCGGTGTGGCCCGGGTTGTGAATCGCATGCAGGCGCAGGCGCCCCACTTCGATCACCTCGGCATCATCGAGGAACACGTCGTAACCCACATCGACGAGTCGCGGTGCGTCGAGCGCGGTCACTGCCACTTGGTAGCCCGCTTCACGCATGGCCGGCACGGCCTGAATGTGGTCCCAGTGGCCGTGGGTCTCGAGCACGCGACGCACGCCGAGTGCCTGACACAGCTCGAGGAGTCGTTCGTGTTCGTTAGCCGCGTCGATGAGTACAGCGTTACCTGTCGCCGTGCACCGCACCACAAACACGTTGTTCTCGAATGGCCCGACGACGACCTTGTGCACCTCAACGTCGGCGTTGTGCCAGTGCAGGGTGTCGGGTGGCGAGGCCATAGCTCTCAGTATGCCGACGGGTTAGGTGGAGCGAACGTCGAACCCGAGGGCGAGCGCCACAGTGATTTGTGCGGGATCGAAGGTGACGAACGTGAGTGGTGCGGGGAGGCGTGATGCGGCGGCGAGATGAATTGCCGTAGACATGCCGACGGGTTGCTGACGTGCCAGATGTGTTGCGTCGTCAAGGCAGCGTTGATCGACGGGCACCACGTAGAGGTAGTCCCACGTGCGGCGGATTGCGTCTTCGAGTTCGGTGCGCAGGACGTCTTCATCGGTGAGTCGGTCAATAAGTGCGAGCGTTTCACCTAACGCGAGTGCGCTCGCACACCACTGGTCGTCCTCGCGCATCGCCCTGCGCACGACTGCACGGCCAGGAGCATTGATATGCAGTGCGGCAACTGCGCTGGAGTCGAGCATCACCGTCATCAGCGAATCTCATTCAGCAGTCGATCGAGACGCGTGCCGCTGAACACGCTGACCGGTTCGCCCTGTGGCAGTGGCCCGCGTCGTCGCGGCGCCAGAACTGCGTGTACCGCGATGAGGTCGTGAAGTGATCGGGTGGTGGGTGCCGCCAGTGGTCCGAGTTGCGCCACGGGTTCACCGCTGACGGTGACGACGATGCGGTGGCCATCGGCGGCGCGCCGCACGTAGGTGGCTGCCTCTTCGCGCAGGGCGCGAATGCCCACTGCGGTCCCTGGAGTTGGTGCGCGAGGCGGTGTCATGTGTACACAAGCGTACACACGCGAACTGGCGCATGACGTGACGTGACGACCAGAATGAAGGCCATGAACTTTGCCTTTACCGAAGAACAAGAAGAACTCCGCAAGACCGTCCGCGCCTTCCTCGACTCGAAGTCGCCCGAGACCGCCGTGCGCGAACAAATGGAAACCGATAACGGTTTCGACCCCGCCGTGTGGTCACAGATGGGTGAGCAGATGGGTCTGCAGGGACTGTCGATCCCCGAAGAGTTTGGTGGCTCGGGATTCAGCTTTGTTGAACTGGGTGTGGTGTTGGAAGAAATGGGTCGCGCCTTGTTGTGCGCGCCGTACTTTTCGACTGTGGTGTTGGCTGCGAACACGTTGTTGTTGAGCGGCGACGATGCGGCGAAGAAGAAGTACCTGCCCGGTATCGCCAGCGGCGAGACCATCGCCACGCTTGCGGCAACCGAGCCTTCTGGCAAGTGGGACGAGAAGGGCATCACGATGGAGGCGAAGGGTTCGGGCAGCGACTTCACGCTGACTGGCACCAAGATGTTCGTGCTCGACGGTCATACCGCGCACCTCATCCTCGTCGCCGCGCGCACGGGCAAGGGCGTGTCGCTGTTTGCCGTTGAAGCCGACGCGAAGGGACTCACCCGCGAGGCGCTGTCGACGATGGACCAGACGCGCAAGCAGGCCAAGTTGACGTTCAATGCGACACCGGCGACTTTGATCGGTCACGAGGGCAAGGGCTGGGACGTGCTGAACAAGGTGTACGACCTCGCCGCCGTCGCGCTTGCCGCCGAGCAGGTGGGTGGCGCGCAGAAGGTGCTCGAGATGGCTGTCGAGTACGCCAAGGTGCGCGTGCAGTTCGGTCGTCCAATCGGTTCGTTCCAGGCGATCAAGCACAAGTGTGCAGATATGTTGCTCGAAGTCGAGTCAGCGAAGTCGGCTGCGTATTACGGCATGTGGTGCGCCGCAGAGATGAACGACGAGCTTCCATCGGTGGCATCGTTGGCCAAGGCCTACTGCTCCGAGGCGTACTTCCACTCCGCGGCAGAAAACATTCAGATTCACGGCGGTATTGGTTTCACCTGGGAGCACCCTGCGCACCTGTACTTCAAGCGCGCCAAATCGAGCGAGTTGCTCTTCGGTGACCCCACGTATCACCGCGAACTGCTCGCACAGCGCATCGGCATCTGATTCGGACGCGGTGATTCCGCGATGACGGTTGTTTTTATCGTCGTTGCTGCAGTGCTCGTCTTTGTCATTGCGTCCGTGACCGTTGGTCGCGAGGCGCGGCGATTGGATGCGGTAGCGCCGCGCGCGGTCTACGAGATTGATGAGGCCACCGAGTTCGTCGCTGATCGCCTGCCGCCCGACACGCAGGCGCGACTCACTTACGAGGAACTGCGCAAACTACTGGTGTTGCACATGCGTTGGCTACACGCGAATGGATTGCAGCCGAGCAACGTGGTCGATCGCCGTCAGGACATCGACGATGTGGTGGTCGTCGGAGAAGAGACGTTGACGGCGTTTCTTCTCGGACAGGCTGAGGGCGCCCGAATTGACGTGTTAGATGATGTGGATGTGGTGCACGTGGTACGTGCTCACCTGGCCTACTTCGATGCGATTGGTGCTGTTGGCCCGAGCGCGACCGATACGGACTCCTGACCGATCACGTTCTGCTTCCAGATCGATTGGTAGCGCTCGAGATGGGGATTCGAATACGGATCGTCGTCGAGTTTGTCGCGCCATCGTGCGCCGATGGTGGTGACTTCGAAGTCCTTGAGCAGCGGCGAGCGCGTCTGTGATTCGAAGTGGAGCACCGATGCATGCGGCGTCCACAGCACGCGGTACCCGAGCTCCTGGAGTTTGAGGCTGAAGTCCACGTCGTTGTAATTGGACGGGAACTTGATGCACAATCCGCCGGCATCCTCGAAAGCACTTCGGCGCACGAGTGCGAACGCGGCGATCACGCCGGACACTTCGCGCTGCACGCGCAACAGATGTTGCGCGCCGGTGTGCTCAGGTGAACGGTGCCGATACAGGTCATAGGGCACCGGATTGAGCAGGTGTCCGGCACTTTGAATGAGGCCATCTTCGTACAACAACATCGGGCCGGCCATCGCCACGGTCGGATCCTCGAGGAGACCGGCCAGGGTCTCGAGTGCGTCGGGCGTAACCATTTCGGTGTCATCGTTGAGGAAGAGCAAATACTCGCCGGTCGAGCACAGTGCGCCGAGATTGACCTTGTCGGCAAAGTTGAAGGGCTTGTCGTAGTCGACCGCGCGTGTCTCTGCGCCTGCTGCAGCCATGATTGCGGTCCGCGCCTCGGCGGGTGTGTCGTGATCAAACACCACCACGATCTCGATGGTGGGGTAGGTGCTGCGCGCACGCAGTGTCTGTAGGGCATGTGCACCAAGCACCACAGCGCGACCACCGACTTCACCTGTCGTGCCACGCGTGGGCATGATCACGCTGATGCGCTTTGTTGTTGCGATGTGACGCTGCACGCGTACCGGGCCGAGGCGCGGGTCGTGTGAGATGTCTGCTGCAATGCCGGTGCGCGCGCAATGCTCGCGCACCGCATCCACGGAGGTCTCGGGCATGAGGCGTGCGGTGGGGCAGCGGTACAGCAACTCGCTGATGCGTACGGGGGCCGCAACTTCGCAGAGGCGCAGTGCGCGGTCGTGTTCATGGGCGGCGGCAAGGAGCGCAATGCCGCCCGCGCGGGTGGTGACAT
>JBIIEO010000016.1:0-31829 GCA_044237775.1 Ilumatobacteraceae bacterium
GCATCTCGCACGCGACCGTGACATGCATGCAGAAAATGCCGAGTTTGTCCTGGCTGACCTCGGGGAGCAATTCAACCACTCGCAACTGGAAGTGCAACTCAGCCGGCTACTCCACAATCGCGAAACCCTGCTCAACGTGGAAGGAACGATCAAGCAGTTTCGCGACATCGCCGAGCGTTCCTATTCGGTGCGATTCAGCCCAGACAGCGACATCTCTGAGCGCGTCCTGTGGCCGCTTGCGGCCGCCGAACAAAACGGCATGGAGGATGCGCGTTGCGTACGACTAAACGACGCCAACAGCCCGCTCTTTGTTGCCACGTATACCGCCTTCGACGGTCGAACCATCTCGCAGCAATTACTCACCACCGACGACTTTCAGACGTTCATCGTTCACCCAATCACTGGCGCGGCAGCCGGTGGAAAAGGACTTGCCATATTCCCGCGCAAGGTCCATGGCAAATTCGTTGCGTTGTCGCGAGCCGACCACGAATCAAACGCAATCACGTTTTCCGACTGCCTCGAACATTGGGAAGAGTCGGTAACGATCCAAGTGCCGCGACGACCGTGGGAAATTATTCAAATGGGCAATAGCGGTTCGCCGATCGAAACAGAAGCGGGTTGGTTGGTGCTCACGCACGCAGTCGGCCCGATGCGCACGTACTACATCAGCGCACTTCTCCTCGACCTGGACGATCCGACGCGTGTGATTGCCAGCCTCGAAGAGCCACTTATTTCTCCACTGCATGAAGACCGCAATGGGTACGTGCCCAACGTGGTGTATTCATGCGGAAGCCTTGCCCACAACGACACGTTGATGGTGCCATTCGGTATCGCCGACAACTCGATCGGCATCGCCACAACACAGATTTCCGCCGTACTCGAACGCCTCGGAGTGCGTGCGTGAGCATCACACGACGCCTCACCATCGCCGGCTGGGTACTGATTGGTAGCGCCGCCGTCATGGCAATTGCAGTGTTTGGCTGGACTCAATGGACCAACACACTCGCGGATCGACGCGCGAACAGCGAACGTACGACGTTGTTGCGCACGTGGTCGTCCATCGATCGCCCCACACCATCCACCACGCCGAGTCCTGGTGAAAGTTTTGCCCTGCTTTCGATCCCACGTCTCCGCGATCAGGTGTGGCAGACACCCATCCTCCATGGTGTCGGCGACGACGAATTGCAATCGGGCGTTGGCCACTATCCCGATTCCGCACTGCCCGGAGAGACGGGCAACTTTGCCCTTGCCGGACACCGCACTACTCATGGCGAACCGTTCACCGCATTCGACCAACTTGAGGCTGGTGACGAGGTCATCGTGCGCACGCCCGAGGCACGATTTGTCTACACCCTCGTGCGTGACACCATCGTCGATCCGTCCGATACCTGGGTCGTGACAAACAGTGCAGCCGATGTCATCGCGACGTCGGCCAACAATGCGATCATCACGTTGGTCACCTGCACGCCAAAGTGGTCCACCAGTCAACGGTGGGTGTGGTGGGGCGTGCTCAGCCGAACGCACACCAACGCGACGGCGTATCGCTAGCGCGACGTCCCACCACGGGTGCGGCAGTCCTACACTTTGCGGACGATGGCCGCAGCGCGCACTACATCCTTCACGTCCCGACTCTCGCTGATTGTTGGCGTCGGCATGATTGGCGTCGGGGCCGTCCTGCTCGGCATTGCCGTGAAGGAGCTGTGGTGGACGAACATCACCGCGGGACGCGCGGCCGACCAATTGCGCGAGGATGTCTACGACGAATGGGGTCTCACTGCGGCCAGCACCTCGGGCGCGCAGCCCCAGTTTCTCGCTCCGCTGTTTTCACCGTATTCGACAGGCACAAACACCGTCGTCATGGCGATGGACCCAGACGCCGACGTCGCCGCCACTCCATCTACTTCGACCACAGACACGTCGCCAGCGGTATTGCCCACCGAGGACCCCGGCGCCGCCGAGTTTCAGGCCACCGTCGAAGCCCAAGATGCCTTTGCGCTGCTCTACGTGCCGCGCCTGCGCGCCAACACGTGGGGGACGCCGATTCTGCATGGGGTCGACGATGCGCAACTCGATGTGGGCATTGGCCACTTTCCATCGGCGCCCCTTCCTGGCGAGAACGGCAACTTCTCGCTTGCCGGCCATCGCATGACACACGGCAAGCCGTTCACCGACATCGACAAACTTGTTGTGGGCGACGAGGTGATCGTCGAAACGAGAGACTCGTATTTTGTTTACACGCTCAAGGTTGACCGCATCGTGAACCCCACCGACGTATGGGTGCTTGATGATCAACCCGTGTCCGAAATTTCAGCATCGAACAACGGCATCATCACGCTCGTCACCTGCACGCCAAGGTGGTCAACAAAGCAACGCTGGATCTGGTGGGGCGAACTTACCTCGGTACATCCGCGTAGTGATCCGCCCGCGGCCTTGCTATAGCGAACTTACGCGTTCGCGGCGTGTCGAGCAGCGTCGGCTAATTCCTCATCGCTCAGGTGATTCATCGTGAGATCGATTGCGAGCCAAATCGTGTAGCTCATCGGATATCCACCGATACCGACAACTAGCGCGACACTACCCACGACCGCAATCAGCGGCCACGTGGGGATCTCGGGATAGGTCAGCACCACACCGATCGCCATCACCAAGAGGAGCGAGCCACCCGTAAGGATGATGTTCATTGCCGCGGCCCCAAGCTGATAACCCTCGAGATTTCGTTGCCACTTGAGCCCGCAGGTCTTGCAGCGATCCTGCGTTTTGTACCACCCCACGAAAAATGCGCCCCTACCACCGCAGTGCGCGCATCGGCGAAGCAGCCCGCGCACAAGCATTGTCCTAAACGATGCGGAATTCGGTGGATTCACGCCATCAAGTCTGTCACGAACTCAGCAAACACGTTTGCATAGTGCATCGCGTCGGCGTCCGTGTGCATCACCGAAATCAACCACTGTTCGTCTAAGCCCGGCGGCAGCAGCACGCCCCGGTTGATGCCATGGATCCACTGTGCAAATGCCAGATCGAAATCGGTGGCCTTGTAGTCGCGATAATCACGAATGGGAACTTCAGCCCAGGTGACACAACCCTTTGCGCCGAATGCGACCGTGTGGGCCGGAAGCCCCGCACCATCGATAACTTCGTTCACTGCATCAATCAGCAGCGCATTGCGCCGAATGGTGTCGAGCGTGGTGTCGGGCGTGCAGACGTCTGCCAACGTGGCGCGCGCCGCGGCCATACACAGTGGATTGCCGTTGTACGTGCCCAAGTGGATGACGCGGCCCTCGGTGATGAGGTCCATGTATTCCTGCTTGCCGCCGAATGCGCCGAGCGGCAGTCCGCCGCCGATTGATTTAGCGAGTGACACCAGGTCGGGCAGCACACCGACTTCGCCCGTGGCGCCTCCCCAGCCGGCAGTGATGCCCGTTTTGACTTCGTCAAAGATCAGCAACGTGCCATGACGCTGCGTGATCTCGCGCACCGCCTGCAAGTACCCCGGCTGCGGCAAACAGATGCCGATATTTTCCATCACCGGCTCCACAATGAAACACGCCACGTCGTTATTCGAAAGCGCACGCTCAAGCGCATCGGGGTCGTTGTAGGGCACGACGATCGTGTCGCGCACCACCCCTGGCGAGATGCCTTCGGACGACGGCACCGAATGAGGCGCATGAGCGGGACCTGCCAAGTGAAGCGGTGGCTTCATTGAAATCATGACCTCGTCGTGGTGGCCGTGATACCCGCCTTCCACCTTGACGATCTTGTGGCGACCCGTAGCCGCGCGGGCCACGCGAATTGCATCCATCGTGGCCTCGGTGCCCGAGTTCGTAAACCGCCACATTGGTAAGCCGTAGCGCTGTGCAAGCAACTCGGCCACGTCGGCATTGCCCTCACATGGCGTCACGAACAACGTGCCGTTGTCTAACTGCAGGTCAACCGCCGCGCGCACTGTGGGATGGCCATGGCCAACAAACAGTGCGCCGAAACCCATGTCGTAGTCGGTGTAGCGGTTGCCGTCGACGTCTTCCATCCACGACCCATGCGACCGGCGCACCACGATCGGGTACGGGTCATAGGCCTGAAAACTAGAAGGCACACCGAGCGGCAGCACCTTGCGCGCCCGTGCGTTGGCTCGCTGCGAGCCCGCCGTGCGCTCGGCGTAAGTGGCCAGTTCTCGTGTTGTAATTTCCTTGGCCCGTTGAGCCAAAGAGGAACGCAGCGTGGAGTCCATCGCTGACATGGTTATCAACCCCTAAACGTGTCGCCGTCAGCCTACACTGATGCCCACGCGGTGGGCGTAGCTCAGTTGGCTAGAGCGCCAGGTTGTGGTCCTGGAGGTCGGGGGTTCGAGACCCCTCGTCCACCCCAAATCTCCTCTGCGCGTTATCGCTGAGCACCACGACTGCTCCGACATACATGTGCAGGACAAAGATCCGTCCTCTCAAACGATTTCATCAGTTTCCTTGCGCGCGATAGAGTCATCCACTCGAGTAGCCCCTCTAGCTCAGCTGGTTAGAGCAACGGACTCTTAATCCGCAGGTCCTCGGTTCGAATCCGAGGGGGGGCACTACTGCTAGCCGACCGTTGCTTCGGTCACGCGGTCATCGACGACCACCAGATTGATGCGCGATACCGAATAGTCCTCGGTGACTGCAAAGTACTCGCCGTCGCGAGCCACAACGCGGGCAATGAACCCGGCGTCTTCAATGGCCGTGATGGCTTCCGCTTCGGTCATGCCGATGACTGTTGCGGCGAACGCCTCGGTGCGCTCGAATTGTTCCTGCATCTCCACATCAGTGGGGACGGAAATTGAAGCATCGGGATCCGGATTGTTTGTCGACACCGATTCATCCATGTTCGCCCCACAACCAGCCACTGCGAGCAGCACAGCGATCGCGAGTCGTTTCATGGCTACAGCGTAAGGCGCGTAACTACTTCGACGTGTGGCGTATTGGGAAAGAGGTCGAGAACGGTCACTTCGTCACAGCGGTAGCCGCGTTCGACAAGGAGCGCAATGTCGCGCGCGCCGGCCACCGCATCGCATGACACGAGCACGACTCGGGGCGCGCCGGTGGCTGCCAGCACGTCGACGCCGCGCTTGCCCAGTCCATTGCGCGCAGGATCGGCGATGACGAGACCAGCGCGCGTGGGTGCCCATTGCTCGAACGCCACTTCATCGATTCGTGCCTGGTGATCGTCGAGGTTGATCTTGGCGTCGGCACATCCCGATCGGCTGGACTCAACCACCGTGACATCGACGTCGAGATCGACGAGCGTGGCGGAGAACAGTCCGCAACCGCCGTAGGCATCGACGATGGGGCCGAAGTCGCCGGACAACGCTTCGTCGCCAGCAGCATCGTTGACCGCCGACACCAAGAGCTCGGCCGCAAGTGGTGACGACTGAAAGAACGTAGGCATCGACACGCGGAACTCCACGCCGTGCACGCGTTCATGAATGACTGACCGCCGTCCCACCAACACGTCGGGCGTTAGCCCGTCGACGGTTGCGGTCTTGACGTCGTAGCCGCGCTCGTCGTGCAACCAGATGCCCCGCTCTCCACTGTCTACGCCACACCGCAGCGTTGCTTCGGCCGCTCCGGTTACTCGCGCATTGGCGACAATGTCGGCAAGGAGTTCGTGGGCCACCAGGCAACGGTCGACTTCGACCACGTCGTGCGAATGCGCGCGACGAAAGCCGAGCCGGCCATCTGCGCCAACCGCCATGCGCAATGTGGTGCGGGAGCCATGCGGCGGCAATGTCGCCCCTGCGCGCACCGTCACGTCGGGCATGCGAGCTGTGCGACGAAGCGCCTCGCGAACGATTTCCACCTTGGCATCAAGGTGACGGGCGGGGTCGAGGTGTTGCCAGGAACAGCCGCCGCAGCCTGCGGCAACAAAGGGACACGGCTCGGCAACGCGATCGGGCGACCGCTCAACAATGCGGCTCACGACACCGCGGGCGAAGTCCTTTTTGGCTTCGACGATGTCGATGTCGACGAGTTCGCCCGGCAACCCACCCTCGACAAACACCACGCGGCCGTCGGCCAGGCGCGCCAAACCGTCGCCTCCGGCAACGAGCCGCTCGATTCGTGCCGTTTCCACTCGCATTGAGGCTATGACCAATTGGGCCCATCCCCGTATCAGCAAACTCAATTAGGCTCAACGCGTGGCCCTGCCGATCCAAATCGCTCCGTCGGTGTTGCCGGTCGACTTCTCCAAACTCGGTGAAGCTGTCGTTGCGCTCGATCGCGCGGGCGTGGACCTCATCCAGTGGGACGTCATGGACGGCCAGTTTGTGCCCAACTTGACGTTTGGACCCGACGTCATTGCCTCCACCCGCGGCCTCACCACACTTCCCTTCGAGGCACACCTCATGGTGCTCACGCCCGACGTAATGGCGAAGCGTTATGTGGAGGCCGGCTGTCAGCGCCTCATTGTCCACGCCGAGGCATGCACGCACCTGCATCGCACGCTCGACAACATTCGCGAATTGGGCGCTGCTGCGGCGGTCGCACTCAACCCCTCAACGCCTGCAAGCACCATCGAACATGTGCTGAGTCTCGTGGATCTCGTGTTGGTGATGACCGTCAATCCGGGGTTTGGTGGGCAGCAGTACATCGCAGAGATGGAGTCCAAGATTCATGAGGTGCGCCGGATGGTGACCGACGCCGGGCTTAATGATGTGGTCAACGTGGAGGTGGATGGCGGTATCTCGCCGCACACCATTCAAGGTGCTGCTCGAGCAGGTGCGAATGTGCTGGTTGCGGGAAGTGCGCTGTTCAAGGACCCACTAGGACTCGAACACGCGGTAAATGAATTGCGCGCCCTCGCGCACGCTGCCGTCTAGCGGCGCCGCATTCCCCTGCTTGCGCCCTTCACCATCTGGCGCAACAGCACCACACCAAATAACAACGCCAAAACGATCGCGATCGACAACACACCGACGAAGACCAGCAGCCACGCGTTGTCGCGAAGTGGCGCGAATACCCCCGTGTCGATCGCGGAGCCGTCCTCATAGAGCGTGCGAATGGGGTCTTCAAATGCAGGGCAATCAACTGAGTCGCCCGTACCGATGATCGCATCGCCGCCAAATAGCGGGGCCTCCTCGCGCACCTTGGAAATAAGGAGCGGCGAGTACGGGTCGCTTGCGGCACCAACTAGGTAGCGCGTGCTGATGTCGAGAAACGTGGTGTCTTGCCCGTAACGCACCTCAACCACGTCCTCGGCGATGTAGCCGGCAGGGGTTCCAGCGCGGATTTGCACGACGCGAAACGTGGCAGTCGATGTGGTGAGCGACACCACCTCGCCAATGAAGACCATCTGCGGAACAACTGGTGACGCGCACCCCGCAGGAATGGTGGTCACCGCCGAGGGGTTCTGCGGAAGCGATACGTCGGGCACCCCGACGATGTCGCCCTGCTCGTCAGGCACATCGGTGAGATCTTCGTCGTCGGTCGTTGCCATCGCCGCGCTCATCGGCATGATACCGATCACGACTCCCGCGATGATTGCCCTCAACACCTCTTGAACGCTAGTGCTGTGACACCGCTCGCTTGTGGCGGGCTTACTTACCAGTGAAACGGGGCTCGCGCTTTTCGTTAAACGCAAGCATCGCCTCGACGGTGTCCTTGGATTGGAAGTTAATGGTTTGGGCAGCCGCTTCCGCGTCGAGTGCCTGCTCTAACGTCATGTCAAGTGCGCTATTGAGCATCTTCTTTGTTTGCGCGAGCGCAATCGGTGGACCAGCAGCCAAGCGCGACGCCCACTTGTCGACGAATACGTCGAGTGACGCGTCGTCCACCACGCGATTCAACAGCCCGAACTCGGCCACCTCCGCCGCAGACAGGATGTCTGCGAAAAATGCCAACTCTTTGGCACGGTGCAAACCCACGCGGCGCGGCAGCACCCATGCCCCACCGAAATCCAACGACAAGCCCCGCTTGCTGAAAATTTCCGAAAAGCGCGCATTATCGCTGGCCACCACCAGGTCGCAGATAAACGCCATGTTGCATCCGGCACCCACGGCCACGCCACGCACCTTGGCAATCGTCGGCTGCGGAATACGGGCAAGCGCCAGACACACGTCGTTGATGTTGCGCATCCGGGCGAGTCCATGTTCGTCGCGCATTCCGCCACCAGATAGATCGGCGCCACTGCAGAATTCCCCGCCGTCTCCCGTCAACACCATGACGCGATCGTCCGGACTGGCAGCGACTTCTCGAAACGTGGCGAGCAGCTCGGTCCACATTGTCACGTTTGCCGCATTCTTGCGCTCAGGTCGGCTCATGGTCACGGTGACGATGCCGTCCTTGCGATCAACACGCACGGTTTCCATCGCCCCGACAATACTGTTCGCATGGGTTTCAATCCGCATCGCAAACGCGTGCGCCGTCCGAGCGACATCCTCATGGTCGCGTCCGCGATGATCGCGGTAACGGCGCTCGTGGCATGGGCGTTCATTGGCTGACAATTCGCTATGACCATCTGGGACGGTGCATTCGGCCGCATCGAGGTGCGCCGCGTGCAGCCCTATGAAGCGCTGAAGGACTACGTGTGTCCGGGATGTAATCGCGACATTCCGAAGGGTACGGGCCATTACGTATGCGTGCCGAGCGATGCGCCCGACTTGCGACGACACTGGCACCGCGGCTGTTGGGACAATCGCCCCGCCGATCGCTAACTCAGAACGCGTCGGCTAACCGCTCGACCTCGTTGCCCACCACGCTCGCTGCATCGAAACGCACAGTGCGAATGCTCGCAAGCAACCGTGGGTTAGTGGCACGAAGATGTGCAAGATAGTCAGCAGTCGCCCGCCGCACACGCAGTTGCTTGTTTGCGGTAATCGAATCGAATGGATGCCCCATAGCAAGATCAGTGCGCGCCTTGACCTCACATACGACGAGCACACCCTCTTTGATTGCTACAACATCTAACTCACCCCGCGTGCTGCGGAAGTTCCGGGCCACGAGGACCCAACCTTCGGCAACATACTGCTGTGCGACGAGCGCCTCTCCGCGCTGACCGCGGGCTGCGCTTAGAGATCGACGTGAGGAAGTTCCTCGACGTTGAGATCTTTGAAGCTGAGCACGCGCACCTTCGGCACGAATCGGCTCTTGCGGTACATGTCCCATACCCATGCGTCGTTCAGCGTCACCTCGAGTAGCGGTCGTGGCCCTTCGGCAAGCACCTTCACGTCAACAGAGTTCGCCAAATAAAATCGGCGATCGGTTTCTACCGCGAAACGGAACATGCCAACGACGTCTTGATACTCCTGCGCGAGCTGCATTTCGCGCTCGGCTTCGAAATTGTCGAGGTCGTCGGTGTTCAATGTGTGCCAGACGAGGCGAGCGGGCTACTGGTCTTCGCGCTTTTCGCGAACCTTGGCCGACTTGCCCTTGCGGTCGCGCAAATAATTGAGCTTGGCACGACGCACATCGCCACGCTTCACCACCTCGAGCTTGGCGACGGCGGGGCTGTGGAATGGAAAAGTGCGCTCCACTCCTACGCCGTACGACAGCTTGCGCACGGTGTACGACTCGGCGATGCCTGAACCGGCGATGCCCACGACGTTGCCCTGGAAAATCTGGACGCGCTCCTTGCCACCTTCGACCACGCGCACGTGGACCTTGACTTCGTCGCCCGGGCGCACTTCCGGCAAGTCGGTGCGCTTGTACTGGTTGTCAACGATGTCGGTGGTCTTCATGAGGCGATCCTTTGGGCAGAGACGGGTGAAATCCCGCTACAAGTCAAGGGTTGCAGGATACGGCACAGCTGGGAACTCTTCCAACAAGGCCATTTCAGCCGCGGTCAAAGGGCCGCGAGCCGTCATCAGGTCGGGGCGCTTGGCCATTGTGCGGTGCAGAGCCTGGGCCCGACGCCAGCGCTCGATTACGGCATGGTCGCCTGATCGCAGAACCTCGGGCACGGGCCACCCACGAAAGTCGGCCGGACGCGTGTACTGCGGCTCTTCGAGCAGACCCGACTCACCAAAGCTCTCCGTCACCGGCGAAACGGCATTGCCCATTACCCCGGGCAACAGGCGCGTAACCGCTTCGATGATGAGACACGCCCCCACTTCGCCACCCGCGAGCACAACGTCACCGACGGAGACTTCCTCGTCTACCAAGTGTTCGCGGATTCGATGGTCAACACCCTCGTAACGCCCGCACAACAGGCTGAAGCCGTCGGCCTCACTCAGCGCCTTGGCCATGCCTTGATCGAAGCGACGTCCGCCCGGCGAGAGCAACAACAGCGGCCGAGGCGCGCCGGTTCGCTCAACCGAGGTAAAGACTGGTTCGGCCATCAGCACCATGCCCGCGCCACCGCCGAACGGCGCATCGTCCACGCGGTGATGCACGTCAGTGGTGTGTTCGCGCAAGTCATGACACCGCAGATCGACCATCCCCTGGCTGCGCGCCTTACCAAGCAGGCTTTGCGAACAGAAGTCGTCGACCATCGATGGGAAAATGGAAAAGACATCAATCCGCATCGTCAAAGAGTCCTTCGGGTGGGTCAATCGTGACGGCGTCGTCGTCATACGACACAATGAATGGCGTCGGCACCAATGCACCGTTGTCAAGTTCCATGATCGGGTGGGCTGGATTGTCGATTACTGCAACGCATCGGCCATGTACCAACCCAGCCACGTCGCGCACGTCACGACCAACGAGCTGATGCACCCACACCACATCAGGATCGTCGATTGGTTCGGCGAAAATGTCGCGGTTGGTGAGACGTTCGGCCACGTTGCGATCGTCAAGTTCGTCAAACGACACCAACCAACGCTGGCCTTGCGGTCGACATCGGCTCACCACGAACCACTGCCCGGCAATCTGCCAGCGCGCGCCAGTAGCGACGCGTTGTGGATGAGAGGAAAACAGATCGACGTAGGTTTCACCTTTGACGCCATGCGGACGACCGACACGGCCGACGTGCAGCAAACCGTTGGGCGTTTGCGATTCAGTCGTCGACGAAGTCGACATCGACATCCACGCCGTCACGTGCGGCAGCGGCACGCACCACGTTGCGAATGCTCATGGCGGTGCGACCACGACGACCGATGACACGGCCGAGGTCGCCCTCACCCACGCGCACCTCAAGCAACACCTTGTCGCCGTCGTCAACGCTCTCTACTTGCACGGCGTCGGGATTATCGACGATCGAGCGAACGACGTGCGTCAACACGGACGACGCGACTGGAGCCAAGGACTCGGACACGACGAAGAACTACTTCGACTTCTTAGAGGCGGTGAACTCCGCCCATGCGCCCGACACTTCGAGCAACTTCTTGACGCGCTCGCTGGGCTGCGCGCCTTGCTGCAGCCACTTGATGGCCTTGGCATTGTCGACGGTGAGAGCCGAAGGCTCAGCCTGCGGGTGGTAGTTGCCGACGATGTCGAGGAAACGACCGTCGCGGGCGGAACGAGAATCGGCGGCCACGATGCGATAGTGCGGCTGCTTGGTCTTGCCCACTCGAGTGAGGCGAAGCTTTACGGACATGGCCTGCAGGCTATCGGGGGCCCTGGCGCCCGCCCAACGCCGCGGCCAAATCGGTAGGAATGCCGCCCTTGCCCAACTTGCCGCCCATACCCCCCATCCGCTTCATCATCTTTTGCATCTCGGAGAACTGCTTGACGAGTCGGTTCACGTCGGCCACCTCGGTACCGCTGCCCTTGGCAATACGACTCCTGCGGGACCCGTTGATGATTTCCGGTCGACGCCGTTCGTCGGGGGTCATCGAGCGAATGATGGCCTCGGTGGACTTCAACATGTCGTCTGAAATCTGCGCGTTCTTCAATTCCTTCGGCATACCCGGGAGCATGCCCATCATGCTGGACAGTGAGCCCATCTTCTTGATCTGCTGTAACTGGTCGAGAAAGTCGTCCAGCGTGAACTGACCCTCCATCAACTTTGCAGCGGCCTTTTCGGATTCTTCCTTCTCGAAGACGCGCTCGGCCTGCTCGATCAACGTGAGCACGTCGCCCATGCCGAGAATGCGGCTGGCCATGCGGTCGGGATGGAACTGCTCGAAGGCGTCGATCTTTTCGCCGGTGGCCGCGAATGCGATCGGCTTGCCGATGACTTCCTTCACCGACAGCGCCGCACCACCACGTGCGTCGCCGTCGAGCTTGGAAAGAATGACGCCTGAGATCGACAGCGTCTCGTCGAACGACTTGGCCACGGTCACCGCGTCCTGACCGGTCATCGCATCGACAACGAGGAAGGTGTAATGCGGCTTCACTGCGCTCGAGATATCGGCAACCTGCTGCATCATCTCGGCATCGATTGCCAAACGTCCTGCCGTGTCGACGATCAGCACGTCCTTGCCCAGACTTTGCGCTTCGGCAAGACCCTTGGCCGCCGTCGCTACAGGATCACCCGGTTCAGAAAAGACCGGCACGTTGATCTGGCCGCCAAGCACGCGCAACTGTTCGACTGCGGCGGGACGCTGCAAGTCGGCGCCAACCAACATGGGGTTACGACCCTGCGACTTAAACCAATTGGCCAACTTGGCCGCGCTCGTCGTCTTACCCGAACCCTGCAGACCTGCCATCAACACCACGGTGGGCGGTTGCGAGGCATACGAAATCTTGAGCGTCTCGCCGCCCAGCAGCGCGACAAGCTCGTTGTTCACGATCTTGACGATTTGCTGGCCCGGGTCGAGGGCTGAGGAGACCTGCGCGCCGATCGCCTGGACGCGAATGCGGTCGACTACCGAACGCACGACACCGACATTGACGTCGGCTTCCAGCAGTGCGGTGCGCACCTCGGCCAACATTTCGTTGACGTCGGCCTCCGTGAGCCGCCCCTTGCCGCGAAGCCGCTTGAAGACTCCGCCGAGGCGATCGCCGAGTGTGTCGAACATCGGCCGAAGGTTAGCGAGCCTCGTCGAACAGCGCGTCGACGAACTCCACCGGATCGAAGGCCATCAAGTCGTCGATGGTCTCACCCACACCGACCAACTTCACGGGAATGCCGAGCTCGGTTTCGATGGCAAACACGATGCCGCCCTTGGCCGAGCCGTCGAGCTTGGTAAGCACGACGCCGGTCACTTGCGTGGCATCGGCAAATTGACGCGCCTGCGATAGCCCGTTCTGCCCAGTGGTGGCGTCGATCACGAGCAGCGTCTCGGTTACTCGGCCCTCGCCTTTTTCGGCCACGCGGCGCACCTTGCGCAACTCCTCCATCAAGTTGGTGTTGCTCTGCAAACGCCCTGCGGTGTCTGCCAGCACGAGATCGACCTTGCGTGCCGCGGCGCGCTGCACTGCGTCAAAGATCACCGACGACGGATCGCCGCCCTCGGCACCACGCACCACTTCCACATTCGACCGCTGCGCCCACGTGGCCAGCTGGTCGCCGGCTGCGGCGCGAAACGTGTCGCCAGCAGCCATCAGCACCGAGCGTCCCGCCTGCGTTTGCTGCGCGGCGATCTTGCCAAGCGTCGTCGTCTTGCCCGCACCGTTGACCCCGACCATCAGCCAAATATTGGGTGCCCCCAGCGTGGCGTCGAAGTGCAGCGAGCGATCGGCGCCCTCGAGACGGCGTGCCATCTCGGTGCGCAACGCGGCAACCAAATCGGCAGGACTCGTGACGGTGCGCTTGTCGACGCGTGCGCGCAGGTCGTCAAGCAGGGCGCGACTCACCCCCACGCCCACATCCGCGCGCAACAATGCCTCCTCGAGGTCGTCCCACGTGGCATCGGTGATGTCGCTGCGGCCGACAACGCTGGCAACAGCACCCACGAAGGTGCTGCGGGCGCGAGACAAGCGGTCGCGCAGACTGGCAACAACCGGCTCATCGCCCGCCTCACTTTCTGGCTCGACAATTGGCGCGGCCTCCACCACAGGCGTGACGGTCGCAACCGTTGGCGAATCGGGTCGCGGCTGTGGCGTGTGCGTAATTAGGCGAGTGGACCGTGCGGCGCGCCGACGCGACACGACCACGACGCCGACGCCGAAGACCACAACGGCCACAGCAAGTGCAAGAAAAATGAAGGGCAATGCTGACTGCGTCATTATCCCGACAGGTTATTGGCGAATACGAGCAGGCGTCATCAGGCCGACTTTGCGCTTGCGCGCTCGACCACCACTTTTGACGAACCCCCCGGCTGCATGGTGACGCCGAGGAGGCAATCACCCGCTTCCATCGTGCGCTTCTGGTGGCTAACGATGAGCAACTGCGCGTCGCGTCGGAACTCGTTGATCAGATTCAGGAAACGATGCAGGTTGACATCGTCGAGCGCGGCCTCGACCTCGTCCATCACATAAAAGGGAGACGGCCGGCTGCGGAACACGGCAAAGAGGAACGCCAGCGCAGTGAGCGATCGCTCGCCTCCAGAGAGCAGCGACAACTTCTTGATGTTCTTGCCACTCGGCTTGGCCTCGACCTCGATGCCGGTATTGAGCAAATCGTTCGGCGCAGTAAGCAACAATTTGCCCTGGCCGCCAGGGAACAGCATGCCGAAGAGCTTGTCGAAGTTGTCGCTTACGTCGGCGAATGCGGACGCGAATGTGGATTGGATCTCGAGATCCACCTGCTTGATGACCTTGATTAACTCACGACGCGTATTCTTGACGTCTTCAAGTTGCTCTTCGAGGAACGTATGGCGTTTCTGCAGTTCATCGAACTCCTGTAGTGCCAGCGGATTGATTGGGCCCATGAGGCGCAGCTCGCGCTCCAATTCGCGCACGCGAGAGATGGGCGATACGCCGTCGGCCAACGCAGGCATCGGCGCTTCGATTGCCGCCTGTGGCTCCATGCTGTGGTCACGGCGCAGCGTTTCGACTGCCGCCTCCATGCGCATGCGCACCTCGGCCTCTTCCACTTCAATACGCCGATTGCGTTCCCGGCGCTCTTCAAGACCCTGCTCCTTGGTCGAGCGCTCCTTGCGTGCCTCGTCCAAGCGCTGCGAAATGGCGCGCACCTCGTCGCTTTGTCGCTGACGAATCGCCAACAATTCAGCCTGTCGGGCATCGAGCGACGCAGCGTGTGTCGACATAAGGTCGCTCAGACGGATAAGCGCATTCAGCGACGCCTCGATGCGTGTGCGTCGCTCTGCTGCCGCGTTGCGGGCCTCGACGTCGGCATCTAGTCGGGATTCGATTTCGGCAAGACGTGCCTCGAGGAACTGGCGTCGCTCTTGGAGTCCGGCGGTCTTGACCTCGAGATCGTTGCGCAACACCGAGAGCAGACCCTGCAACTCGGCCTGAACCGAGCGAAGCGCGTCGTACGCCCGGGCAAGCGCGGCGTTGTTTTCGGCCTGCTGCTGACGATGACGCTCCACCAGCATCGTTGCCGATGCATGCGCATCGCGGGCTTGGGCTAGACGCGTGCGCGCCGACTGCAGATCGACCTCGGTCCGGGCGAATGCATCACGGGCCCGCTCGGCTCGACGCTGCGCCTCCTCGAGCGCGGCCGCCGTCACCCCGCTCGCGCCGATACGGAGGCCCGAGGCAGCGAAACGATCGCCGTCGCCCGTCACCACTACTACTTCGGGATAGCTCAGTGCGGCATCGACCGCATCGGCCCACGACTGCACGTAGACCACGCGCGACAGCAACACGTCCAGCAGGCGGTTGACCTGCACTTCGTTGGGCGAGGCCTTGGCGCGTACATGTTCGCGCAGGCTCGTGGCGTTATTGATGACAGGAATACGCGGGACCGTGGTGATGGCGTTCAGCGCGAGCACCGCACCCACTCGCCCACTTTGACGCAGTTCCTGAAGCGCGCGGCGCGCCGAGTCAGTATCGCGAGCCACCACGGCCGACAGCGCATCACCCAGGGCAACCTGCACTGCCACGCGGCGCTCCGCATCTATTTCAATCAAGTCGACGAGCGAACCAATCGCGCCGTCCACATCGCGCAACGCCGACGCGCTCGTGGCATTGGCGTCCAACGCCAGCTGCAATGCTTCGGCTCGCGCGGTAGCAGTGGTGGCATCTGATTGCGCAGTGGCAAACAATGCCATCGCGCCGTCGAGCGAGGCTTCGGCGTTTTGCCGGGCGGTATCGGCGCTCGCCAAACGATCGTTGAGTTCAGTTTCGTTGCGCGTGTCAGTAGCCACGGCAATGCGCAAACGGTCGATCTCTTCGTTTAGTCCGCGCACGTCGGCGGTGAGCTGGCCCACACGCTCGGTTGCCGCGCGGGCTTCGTCCAGGCTTGCGAGCGAGTCACTCGTGAGATCGCCCGAGTCACTCATGCCCGCGACCGCGGCGATCTGTTCGTTGACCTTGGTCAACTCTGCGCGCAACGACGACGCATCGGCTTCGAGCGTGGCCACCACACCCGAGTCCATGAGCTGTCCGCGATCACGCTCGATCGAGCGGCGTCGCTCAGCAAGCACGCCCAACAACCCCTTCGCGCGCCCGCGCAGCTGCTCGATGCGCACCAGTTCGTCATTCACTCCCGAGTCGCCGCGCGCCGACAATTGCGCCTCGGCCGCCATCACCGTGGTATCGAGTGCGCTCAACGCAGCGCGCAACTCGCGCTCGGCTTCCTCGCCCGCCAGTCGATCGCCGGCCAAGTTGGTCAGTCGAGCCTGAAAGCCCTGCAACTCGCGGCCCAACAAATAGGTCTGTACCGCGCGCAACTCGTCCACCAACGAACCATGGCGTCGTGCCGCATCTGCCTGCCGCTCGAGCGGGCGCAGGTTGCGACGCACCTCACGCAAGAGGTCTTGCGCGCGCATCAGGTTTGCCTCGGTGCCTTCGAGTCGACGCTCCGCCTTTTCCTTGCGCTTGCGGTGCTTCAGCACACCCGCGGCTTCTTCGATAATTGCGCGGCGATCCTCAGGACGCGCATTCAACACCGCGTCAATTTGTCCCTGACTGATGATCACGTGTTGTTGGCGTCCGACACCCGCGTCCGACAACAGTTCTTGGACATCGAGCAAACGACATTCGGTGCCATTGATGGCGTATTCGCTTTCGCCGCTGCGGAACAGGATGCGGCTGACCGTGACTTCGGTGAAGTCGATCGGGAGCAGGCCGTTTTGATTGTCAATGGTCAGCGTGACCTCGGCCCGACCCAACGCGGGACGCTTGGCCGTGCCCGCGAAAATGACGTCGTCCATCTTCTGCGAGCGCACCGATGACGGCGCCTGCGCGCCAAGCACCCAGGCGATCGCATCGACCACGTTGGACTTGCCCGACCCGTTGGGGCCGACCACCACGGTCACGCCGGGCTCCAGTTCCATCACCGTCGGGTCGGCGAACGACTTAAAGCCCTTGAGGGTCAAGGATTTGAGAAACACGTCAATCGGCGAGAGTAGTTGAAACCCGAGGCTGCCGAGGCATCCCGTCTAGCGCTGGCAAACCGCGCAGTAACACGTGGTGCGCCCCACGATCACCGTGCGCGAAATGCGCGCCCGGCCGCATGTGCGACACGTGTCACCGGCCCGGCCATACACCCGATGCTCGTGCTGATACGACCCCGTTGTGCCGTCCACGTCGACATATTGCGTGTCGTCGAGCGTGCTGCCGCCCGAGGCAACGGCCGCGTCCAACACCTCCACAATGGCGCCGTGCAGACGCTCAATCGTGCGCCGCGACAGCCGTTGCGGCGCACGCTTCGGGCGCAGGCCGGCTCGGTGGAGGATCTCATCGGCGTAGATGTTGCCGATGCCCGCAACCACTGTCTGATCAAGTAACGCCGCCTTCAACGCCCCACGCTTGCCGAGCAGTTGTCTCGCCAGAACGTCAGGCGTGAAGTCGTCGACCAGCGGGTCTGGCCCGAGTCGCGCCAGCTCGGGCACCTGCGCGGCGGCCTGCGCTGGGTCGAATACCAGCACCTCACCGAAGGTGCGCGGATCGACGAACCACAACTCGATAGGCGGTTGATCACCTACCGCCGCGAGGTGTGCCACCACGTGTGTGTGCGGCGGGCGCGGCGCATTCGGCTCGGCAATCAACACACGGCCACTCATACGCAGGTGGATCATCAATACGTCACCTGAGTCCAACGGACACAACAGATATTTGCCCCGACGTTGTGCTGCCAGAATCGTTGCGCCCGACAAGCCGTGAATCAGCGCCTCGCGCCCCATGCGCCGCACGGTGCGCTCGCGGCCCACCTCGACGCGACTCACCGTGCGTCCCACGACGTGCGCAGCAATGCCGCGACGAACGGTCTCTACCTCGGGCAGCTCGGGCATGAGCGACTAGCGCTCGGCGTCGAGTACGTCGCAGGCAATCTCAGCGGCAATCTGCTCGGCCGCCTTCTTCGATCGGCCACTTCCCGAACCAAGTTCACGATCGCCCACGAACACCGTGGCGTAGAACACCTTCTCGTGATCTGGCCCTTCATCGGTGACGCGATAACTCACCGTGCCATCGCCGAGCCGCGAGGCAATCTCCTGCAACCGCGTCTTGGCGTCTAGGCGATCGAGGCCGGCAAGTGCGCGCGTGATCTGCGCATCGAAAATGCGCGCAATCACGCGGTGTGCCTCCAGCGGGCCGGCGTCAAGATAAATCGCGCCAAAGATTGCCTCAAGCGCATCAGAAAGAATCGAGGTCTTGGCCCGGCCGCCTGCGGCATCTTCGCCCTTCCCCAATTGCAGGCACTCACCTACTCCGAGGTCGTTGGCCACTTCGGCAAGCGCGACCGCATTCACCACGCTCTTGCGCAAGTCGGTGAGTTTGCCCTCGGCCAAGTCATCGTGACGTCGATACACGAGGTCGGCAACGACCCATCCGAGTACTGCGTCGCCCAAAAACTCGAGACGCTCGTTGGAGTCGTGGCCGTCGTTTTCGGCAATCCACGAGCGGTGGCGCACCGCAGTGGCCAGCAGTTCGATGTCGGCGAACGTGTGACCCACCCGCGCCGCCAAGGCAACGAGTCGTTCGGTCATTGTGTGCTCAGCGCCTCGGCGATTAGCGACACCATGTTGCAGTCGACCATTTCCTTGGCCACCTTGATGCCGTTCAACATGGCTCGAGCGCTCGATGAGCCGTGCGAGATGATGCACACGCCATCGACACCAAGCAAGATTGCGCCGCCATAGGTATCAGGATCAAACTGCGCATACAAACCCAACAGTGCGGGCATCAACGCATCGGCGTGTTCTTTGTATTGCGGCTCGCCAATGGCGGTGAACAGCGCCTTCACGATCGTCTTCATCGTGCCCTCGAGTGTCTTCAAGGTCACGTTGCCGGTGAAGCCGTCGGTCACCACCACATCGACCTCGTCGGTCATGATGTCGCGACCTTCGACGTTGCCGATGAAGTTGATGCCGGGGGCAGCACCCAACAATTCGTAGGCCTCTTTGCGCAGTGAGTCGCCCTTGCCGGGTTCTTCGCCAATCGAAAGCAAACCCACACGCGGCGTGGCGATACCGAAACGGGCTCGCGCATAGACCGTCCCCATGAGCGCGAACTGCGTGAGCCACGGCGCCTCAACTTCCGCATTGGCGCCGGCATCGAGCAACACCGTGGGTGTCTTGCCGGGAACAGGAATTGGCGTCGCAATTGCCGGACGCTTCACGCCGGCGATGCGACCCATGCGCAACAGCGCCGAGGCCATCGTTGCGCCAGTGTTGCCGGCGGAAATCATTGCGCTCGCCACGCCATCGCGCACGAGTTCGGCGGAACGTACGAGCGTGGAGTCTTTCTTGTTGCGCACCGCAGACGCGGGCTCTTCGTGCATGTCGATGAATTCGGATGCAACGTGCAGCGGCAGATCACCGCGATTCGCCAAGTCCTGCGGACCGACGAGAAGAATGGGAATGCCCTCGGCAGCGGCCTGCTTGGCGCCTTCGAGGATTTCAGCCGGTGCTTTGTCGCCCCCCAGGGCGTCCACTGCTACGGGCAACACGTTCGCGCCCGCCTTCGAATCAGCCGACGTCGACGGCGACGCGACCCTTGTACCAACCACAGTTGCCACAGACGGTGTGCGGCAACTTGGCGTTGCTGCAACGTGGGCACGTGCTCTGCGAGGGCGCACCCAACTTCCACGCGCCAGCCATGTGGCTGCGGCCCTTCATCTTTGACTTCTTTTTCTTGGGAACCGGCATCGCGCTCTCGCTTTTCCTGGAGACAGTGTGGAAACGGCTTCTTAGGCTATCGGCCTCGAACCGCTGTCATTGGCCTCTTACTCGGGGAGTTTTCCCTTCAATTGGTCGAGTACCGCCCAGCGATCGTCGCCCTGCTTTGGCGCGCATCCGCACGGTCCGGTAGCCACGTTGGCGCCGCACGTGGGACACAACCCCGGGCAATCGGGCCGACACAGCGGCGCTTCGGGAATGCCGAGCAACACCGTCTCTCGCACCATCTCGGACAGATCCATCTGCTCACCCTCCAGCGGGTAGGCGTCGGGGTTGTCAGGCACACGCTGATAGACCTCGTCCACATCGCTCGACAACCGAAGATCGATATCGGCCAAACACCGGCTACACACCGCATGGGCATGGGCCGTCACTTGCCCCTGCACCACCAGGCCTCCGCTCACGCTCTCCACATGCAGGTCGACAGATACGTCATGCGATTCATCGATCCGCACATCGTCGAAAGTCAACGACTCGGCGGGCACGTCGATACAAACATCCTTGGTTGCACCCGGTCGGCGCATGAGTTCGACAATGTTGACAATGAGCGGCGACGCCACGAAAAGTCCGAAGTGCTTAGTAGAGGTCGGTGTCGTCTTGGTTGAAGAACGTGCCCCTGCTCGGATCGACGACGTCTTCATCCGACTCAATTGCGTCGGCAACTGAGTCCTGTGCACCAATACCCACAATGTTCAAGCGCTCGCGACCCTGCGCAACCGTGCGCGTAAGTCGATCAAGGAGGATCTCGAAACTCGCGAGGCGCCGATCGAGGAAATCTTCCGTTTCATTCTTCAACCGGCGCGAGTCGGCATCTGCTGCCTCAAGTACTTGGCGCGCACGCGCCTCGGCTGCCCGCACCACTTCGGTGCGCTGCACCATGCGCTCAGCCTGCACGCGCGCTGCCTCAATGATCTCGTCGGCCTCACGCTGCGTCTTGGCGAGGAAGTCCGCACGTTCCTTCAACATCCATCGAGCCTGACGAATCTCGTCGGGCAAGCACGCTTGCGCATCCTGCAACTGCGCCACCACCGCATCGCGATCGATGCGCGGCGTAGACGACAACGGCACGTTGGGCGCAGAGGCGATGGTGTCAATGAGGTGTTCGAGGAGCGACTCGGTGTCGCCAAGCTCGACAGGAACCGTCTCGTCGATCGTGTCGAAGTTGTCGTTGTAACTCATGGTCATACACCCTTCCGTGCTCGTTCGTGCAACGCCTTCAACACTGGGCCGGGCACGAGCTGACGCTCCATGGGCCCGCCCGATTGGACGTATTGCCGCACGTATCGACTGCTTATAAAGGAGTGCTCGGGCCTTGAGAACACGAGCACCGTCTCGATGCCGGCAGAGCCATGGTTCATCTGGGCCATCTGCTGTTCGGTCTCGAAATCCGCGCCCGTGCGCGCACTCTTAATGATGCAGGCCGCCTTGATCTGAGCCGCCGCCTGCACGGTGAGTCCCGTAAACGTCTCCACACATACGGCCTTGCCCAGGTGCGCCACCGACTCGCGAATCAAGCCGGCCCGCTCCTCGTGGCCCATCCATGCCGAGGGCTTATCGGGGTTGTGCATCACGCCGACTACCACTTCGCCGAACAATGCGACGCCCTGTTCGACCACATCGAGGTGGCCGTAATGAAAGGGGTCGAAACTCCCGGGATAGAACGCGAGTCCCATATCGCTCTTTACGCTAACCGTTTCAGGAAGGTCACGAACGCGCGTCCATATCGCTTGACCCGCACTGCCTCCCAGCCCGCCAGGCCCTCGTCTAACGGCCGATCGCTCTCCGCCACTACCAAATCAGCCGATACCCGCCCCAACAGCACACCCCAGTCTGCGAACGCATACGGCGGATCGGCCAACACCAGCGTCGCATCCGCTACCTGACCCACCATCGTCAACGCATCACCGCGCAGTACCGTGGCGCGCGACTCCAACCCCAACGATGCAAGGTTGCGCCGCAACACCTCCAATGCCCCGCGATCGTGCTCGATGAACGTGCAGTGCCGTGCACCCCGCGATAACGCCTCAATGCCCAACGCACCACTGCCCGCATATGCATCCACCACATGGGCATCCACCACCACGCCCATACTCCCCAACGCATTAAAGGTGGCCTCACGCGCCTTATCGGTGGTCGGCCGAGTCCCCTTGCCTGCCGGCGCCTCGATCCGCCTGCCTCGCAACTCTCCCGCCACTACACGCACGCCGGCAGGCTAACGGCGTTAATCGCGCACCTCGACCGATGCCGTAGCATCTCGGAAGTGTCGGTAGTCGTTGCCTCCAGCAAGGAGCGCATCGCTCATTGTGCGCTACAGCTCATTGAGCGCGACGGCATCGTCGGTATGCGCATTGCCGACGTCGCCGTGGCTGCCGAAGTGTCGATACCGCTCATCTACAAGTACTTTCGCGATCGCGACGGGTTGCTTGCCGATGTACTGAGCACCACCATCACCAACAACTTTCTGACCGACGTGAACCGTATTCGCGACTTTGCTTCGAGTGCGGAGAATCCGATTACCGCGAAGTCGATCGTGGCAATGATGCCGATGCCCCATGACCCCGTGCGCAAGCGCAACCGGCGACTGCGCGTCATGGCAATCGCTGCAAGTTACGACATTCCGGCACTCGCCGAGGCGCTGGCGGCAAGCCAGTTGCTGGTGGAACGCGCAACAACCGAACTGCTCGAGTCAATTCGTTTACGCACGAAGTGCACATCACCAATTTCGCCCAAAGCAGTGGTGCTCTTGGTCCAAGCACTTGGTCTGGGCATCGTGGTTGCTGATACCGCACCCGAGACCGCGCCGAGCGATGCAGAGTATGCAGCACTCCTCGTTGACATAGTCGAACGTCACGTTCTCGGCAACGCCTAAAAATTGAGCGGTAGGGTTGCCGCATGTCCACTGACGACCGCGGGTTTCTGGGCGTTGCGCTTCCCCCCGAGGAGTCGATTGTGTGTGTCGACTGTGGAGGTGCCTGCCACCTGCTGACTGCAGCACCCGAAGATGGGGTCTGGTATGCGGGCGACGTAGTGGCCTACCGATGCAGCGACTGCAACGACCGGTGGGACATCGAACTACCTCCCGAGGAGTAAGAAATTCATTCTCTTTCGAACACTGTTAGAGTCTGGCCCGTGTCTAACAATGTTCTAGTTTCTCCATCCGTTGCCGACTCCCGCCAGCGCATTCTCGACAGTGCGCGAAGAGAAATTGAGCGAAATGGCATTCTGGGCCTTCGCGTCGCCGACGTCGCGCGAGGTGCCGACACGTCGATCACTCTGATCTATCGCTACTTCGGAGACCGCGATGGATTGCTTGCCCAAGTCCTGGGTGACATGTACTACGAGTTCTTCCATCCCTACACGCTTCTCGCAGACCATCTACGCAAGCCCGAGACCACGCTGACGATTCAGGATCTTGTTGACGCGATGCCGCTTCCCGACAACCCAGCGGCCCACGATCGACGATGGATGCGTATGCAGATACTGGCTGCAGCGGCAAACAACGAGCCACTTCGTGAACGAATCGCGGGCATCACTCGCGACTATCACGCCACAATTCGTGAACTGATCGACCTGTCACGCGAGAAGATCGGCTCTCACAACCCACTACCGTCCAAGGTCTACGCGCTCATTCTGTCGATGTTCAACACGATGTTTGTCTACAACGACATGCTGGGCGATGGGGCGGTAACCAACCGCGAATACAAAGAGTTCATGACGGACTTCTTCACGGATTTCGTGATTGGCAACGAAAAGGCCTAACCGACCGAACCACTAGTCCTTGAAGAGGAATTCCTCATCTTCGGGGCTGAGCAATAACTCGAGTTCATCGCGCAGCGCGTGGGCGTGACTCAGATGCGGGTCGTTGCCGACGATGTCGAACGCGGCCTGTCGCGCATGCTCGATGAGATCCCGATCCGTGCGCAACGAGGCCAAGCGCAAGTCACTGCGGCCCTTCTGGGCCGTGTTCATGAGTGTGCCCTCGCCACGTAACTCGAGGTCGACCTCGGCCAGAACAAACCCATCGGTGGATGCCACGAGCGCCTCCACGCGCGGCGAGGGCGCATCAGCGTCCTTCGTCTGGAGCCAACACTGCGAAGCGATCGACCCACGACCCACACGTCCCCGCAACTGATGCAGCTGGGCGATACCGAATCGGTCGGCATCCAGCACCACCATCACCGTTGCATTCGGCACGTCAACACCCACCTCGATCACCGTCGTCGCCACGAGCACGTCTGTTTCGCGCGAGCGGAACGCAGACATCACCGCATCCTTATCGGCCGACGACATGCGCCCGTGCAGGAGTCCGAGCCGCAGGCCAGCCAGTTGCCCGTGGCCAAGTTCCACAAACGTGCGCTCGGCGGCGGCAACTTCGAGCTTGTCACTTTCCTCGATTGTTGGGCACACCACATAGGCCTGCTGACCTTTGGCGACGGCCTCGCGCACGCTTTGCCACATGGCTTCCTCGGCAAGAGGACCGGCAGCCCACTGCGTCACAATCGGCGTGCGGCCAGGCGGCAACTCATCGAGCACGCTTACGTCGAGGTCGCCGTAAATCGTCATCGCCGCCGTTCGCGGAATAGGCGTGGCGGTCATTACCAATACGTCGGGAGTGCCACCTTCGGCGCCCTTTTCCCGAAGCGCGGCGCGCTGCTCGACACCAAAGCGGTGCTGCTCGTCGATGACCACGACACCAAGCGAGGCGAACGAGACCGACTCCTGGATCAGAGCGTGCGTGCCGATCACGATGTCGACTGACCCATCGGCGATGCCGGCGAGAATCTCGCGCCGGCGCTCGCCCGTCACACTGGAAGTCAACAGTTCCACGCGCAGCGGGCGGTCGCCGAAAAGGTTGTCGGGATCGGGGACGAGCAGACCCTGCAACAGCCGCGAGATGCCCGCGAAGTGTTGTTCGGCAAGTACCTCGGTAGGCGCCATCAGCGCCCCCTGATGGCGCCCCTGTACGGCGGCCAACATGGTGGCTACGGCGACGACCGTCTTGCCGCTGCCCACGTCGCCCTGCAGCAGGCGATGCATCGGCGCGTTGCCTGCGAGATCGCGAAAGATCTCGCCGATGACCCGCTCCTGTGCTCCGGTAAGCGGAAACGGCAACGCATCGCGGAACCGTGGCACAAGTGCGCCATCGACCACGTGACGAATACCGGTAAAGCGCGACTCGAACGACATCTTGCGCGCCACCAGCACGAGTTGTACCCGCAACAGTTCGTCAAAGGCCAGTCGCGTTCGCGCCGCATCCTTGGTGGCAATCGTGTCGGGCAAATGAATCGCGCGCATTGCTTCATGACGCCCGAGTAGTGCGACGCGCGAGAGTACGTCTTTCGGAACAGGATCGAGAATGCCACGTGGTGTGCAACGGTCGAGCGCGTTTTCGATCCAGCCGGCCAACTCCCAGGTAGAAATATTGACCTTTTCGCTTTGCGGATAGATCGGCACGATGCGACCCGTGCGGTCGCCGATCAGATCAACGATTGGATTCGTCATCTGCAACGACCCTCGAAATGACTCAGCCTTACCAAACATCGCCACGGTCATTCCCTCATGGAGCTGCTTTGCTCGCCATGGCTGATTAAAGAACACCGCCGACAACCGCCCCGAGTCATCACTCACTCGAAGAGTCACCATGGTTCGTCGGTTGCGCATGGGGCGCGCGTTCACCGCATCCACGCGCACGAGCACGAGCGCTTCTTGGCCTTCCACCAAATCGCGCACGCGGGCCTCCGCGGTGCGGTCCACCCATCGGCGGGGATAGGTCGTGAGCAGGTCGAGCACCGAGTCCACCCCGTAGTCACGAAGGGCTTCCCGGCGCTTGTCGCCCACCCCTTTCAAGACGGTGACATCGATTGCCGCGAGGTCGCGCAGCGTGAGCGGCGCATCGCTCGACGGCGTCTCCGGCTTGGCGATGGCTATTCCACTCCGAACAGGAAGGGATACAACGGCTGTCCGCCCTGATGCACCTCGACATCGACACCGGCGAAGTGATCCTTCACGTAGGCAACGACTTCTTCCACCATGCGGGCGGATGCACCGTCGCCAGCAATCACGGTGAGCAGTTCTCGATCACTCGTAAGCAATGTGCTCAACAGCGTCGTAGCTGCCGCCACGGCCGTGCCACCGATTGCCACGACCCCATCGCCGCGCACCAACCCGATCCAGTCGCCTTCGTTCACCATGCCTGCGGCAGTGGTCGTAGAACGCACTGCCTGGGTCACCTCGCCCGTCGCCACCGCTTCGGCAGCACTTGCCATCGACTCTGCGTTCGTCTCCGCAGTCGCCTCGGGGTCATAGAACACGAGCGCTGCAAGCCCCTCGGGCATCGAACACGTGGGCACCACGCGCACCGTCTTCGACGTCAATCCATCGATCTGATTCGCCACGGGAATGATGTTTTTGTTGTTGGGCAAAATCACAACGTTCTGCGCGTTCATGTGCTCAACAGCGTCCAACAATTCTGCAGTTGACGGATTCATTGTCTGGCCCCCGGTAACCACACCCTGCACGCCCAGCTGTCCAAAAAGTTCGGCGAGTCCGTCACCGCTGCACACGGCGATGACCGCACAATTGACCGCCGGCAATAACGCCACGGCGCTCTGGCGAGGCGCAGCGCCTTTCGTCATTTCGGCCTCGCGTTGCGCGTGCTCTTCGGCCACTTCCTCAAAGAGGTCGGTAACGCGAATGTTGAACGGGCGCCCACCGAGCGTGAGCGGCGCCTCAATGGCGGCGCCGATGTCGTTGGTGTGCACGTGACAGTTGAACAGCCCGTCGCCGCCCACCACCACGATCGAATCACCGATGGCTCCCCATGCCTCCATGAAGTCACGCTGCTTGGCATCGTCGAGATTGAGTAAGAACATCACCTCGTAGCGCAGTTCACTGACGTCGACAACGTCGTCGCCTGCCCCACGTGCCATCACGGCATCCAGCTGCTCACTCGTTGGACCGGCCACCACGGTTGGCTCGGGCAGTGGCTCATCGTCAACGACATGCAGGAGCGAATCCATAAACAGCAGGAAGCCCGCTCCCCCTGCATCTACCACGCCCGCGTCTTTCAGCACAGGCAGCATCTCTGGCGTACGCGCAAGAGCATCGCGTCCGGCTTCACGTGCGCGACGCAGCGTGTCAGCAAGTGCAACGCCATCGCCAGCAGCACTCACCGCGGCTTCGGCTGTCTCGCGCACGACGGTGAGAATGGTGCCCTCGACGGGCTTCAGCACTGCCGAATATGCCGCAACGCTCGCCTCACGAAGCGCATTCGCAACTTGTTCGGGTGTGGCAACCGGCACCTCTTTGAGTGCCGACGACAACCCGCGCAGTACTTGACTCAGGATCACGCCGCTGTTGCCACGCGCGCCCATGAGCGACCCGTGGCTAATTGCGGCACAGGTCGGACCCATGTCCGCATCTGCTTTTTCGAGTTCGGCGACAACGGCATCCAGCGTGCGGGACATGTTGGTACCCGTGTCCCCGTCAGGCACGGGGTACACGTTGAGGCGGTTGATGCCCTCCTGATGTTTTTTCAATGTGTCACGGAATGTGACCACCGAACGCCGCAGGGACTCGGCTTCAAAGCGCTCCAAGCGAGGCATTGACAAATCGTACAGAACCGCGCAAATCGAGCACTATCGTGCGCGGCGATAACCCTCATCGTTGGCCTAGATGGTGCCAAATGGATAGACCCCCTCCGCACGGCGACTGGTAACTTTTTGCGAGTAATGGGGATCCGTGTTCCCCGAAACGGAGGAAGTCATGCAGGGAGTGGTGAAGGCCTACGATCCGGCCACAGGCGACGGTGTCATCATGTGCGATACCGACCTTCGGGACTACGAAATCGCAATCGGCGCTCTTGACGGATCCATCTTCCGCATGCTGCGCCAGGGTCAACGCGTGGTGTTTGATCTCAATGGCACGGGTCAGGCAACGAAGTTGCGCCTCGGATCAGAGCGCGACATGGAAACTCCAGGGAGCTGACATGAGCGGTAAATCGAAAAACGAAGCACTCAAGCGCTGGGTGGCCGAATGGGCCGAGATCCTGCAACCCGACGACGTGTACTGGTGTGACGGCAGTCAACAGGAATACGACGATTTGTGTGACGACCTCGTCCAGGCCGGCACCTTTACCAAACTCGACGATGCCAAGCGACCGAACTCCTATTGGGCGCATTCCGATCCAGGCGACGTGGCGCGCGTTGAGGATCGCACCTTCATTTGTTCGCGCAATGAGGCTGATGCCGGCCCGAACAATAACTGGCGCGAACCGAGCGAGATACGCGCCGAACTCAAGCGTCTGTATGCGGGCGCCATGCGCGGTCGCATGATGTATGTGGTGCCCTTTTCAATGGGGCCACTCGGCTCACCAATTGCCCATATTGGTGTGCAGCTCACCGACAGCGCCTACGTTGCGGTCAGCATGCGCATCATGACGCGCATGGGCCAGGGCGCACTCGATGTGCTCGGCGACGGTCAGTGGGTGCCCTGTGTGCACTCAGTTGGCGCACCGTTAGCGCCCGGTCAACAGGATTCGTCATGGCCGTGCAATCCCGACAATAAGTACATCGTGCACTTCCCCGAAACCCGTGAAATTTGGAGTTACGGCTCGGGCTACGGCGGTAATGCGTTGCTCGGCAAGAAGTGCTTCGCACTGCGTATCGCCAGCGTCATGGCACGTGACGACGGCTGGATGGCCGAACACATGCTGATCCTGAAGCTCACCAACCCAGAGGGTCGCCACAAGTACATCGCCGCGGCGTTCCCCTCGGCGTGCGGCAAAACCAATCTCGCCATGCTTGTCCCCACGATTCCCGGCTGGAAGGCCGAGACCATCGGCGACGACATCTGCTGGATGAAGTTCGGCCCCGACGGCCAGCTGTATGCCATTAACCCCGAGGCAGGCTTCTTCGGCGTCGCGCCCAACACGGGCTTCGATACCAATCCCAACGCCATGCACACGCTCCACGGCAACTGCATCTTTACCAACACCGCGTTGACCGACGATGGCGACGTGTGGTGGGAAGGCATGACCGAGTCCAAGCCGGCGCGCGTCACCGACTGGCGAAACCAGCCGTGGACGCCCGAGTCAGACACGCCCGCCGCGCATCCCAATGCGCGGTTTACCGTGCCCGCCGCGCAGTGCCCGTCTATCGCCCCCGAATGGCAAGACCCCCGCGGTGTGCCAATCTCGGCGATCCTCTTCGGTGGTCGTCGCCGCACCACAGTGCCACTCGTGACCGAGGCCTACGACTGGAACCATGGCGTCTTCCTTGGCTCGATCATGGCGTCGGAAACCACCGCCGCTGCAACCGGCCAGGTGGGCACGTTGCGCTTTGACCCGATGGCGATGTTGCCGTTCTGCGGATACAACATGGCCGACTACTTCAGCCATTGGCTGAAGATCGGCACGTCGGCCGATACATCAAAACTTCCGAAAATCTTCTTCGTCAACTGGTTCCGCCGCGACGAAAACGGTCGGTTCTTGTGGCCGGGATTCGGTGAAAATAGCCGCGTGCTGAAGTGGGTGTTCGAGCGCATCGATGGCGCGGCCGGCGCGCACGAAACGCCGATTGGCCTGCTCCCCACCGAGGACGCTCTCGATCGCAACGGCCTCAACGTCGACGCGGCAGACCTCCACGAATTGCTGTCGATTGACGTAGAGGGATGGCGAGCAGCAGTGCCCCAGATTCGCGATCACTTCGCGATGTTCGGCGAGCGGCTCCCCAACCAGCTCGTGGCGTCGCTCGACGACTTGGAGCGACAGCTCGTCTAGCTTTGGCCCACGAGCATTGCTCGGATACCAAGGCCCATCAAGAAGAGTCCGCCAAAGCCATACAGCAGGTACACCCTGCTCTTGAGTTGCGCACGGTACGAGTAGATGATGGCGATCGCGATGATTGCCACAAACCCGTAGAACGCGTGGAACTGTGGAAACTCGAGCTTGTTCCGGTTCACCATGACCACACCAAGAATCACCTGAACAAACACACTGAATTGCGCTACCCCGGTGAACCACCACAGGGCGCGACTGCGCAACGCAACCACTTTGTGCGCGGCAAGCGCCCAGATACCGGCGAGCGCGTTTCCCACAATCATGACCCAGGCCCAATTGTCGTGCAGGTTGATCAGTGTTGACGCACTCACAGTTGACCAATCTACTCGTTGTGGCCCAAATGGACGTCTAACGAATCACTGTGTCGGCCTCGTCGCCACCCGCGATGAGCACGAGCGATCCATCATCGTTGCGTTCAAGAATGGTGACCGAACAATTGTCGAGTCGACTAACCATCAGATGATCGTTGCCTGTGATGGCGCCAATCACTGCATTGATTGCGACGAAATGGGTGACCACGATGGCATCGGTCGTGCATTGCTGAAGGAAGCGCACCACCCCGTCCCTGTAATTCACATACTGTGTGCCCAATTCCGACCAGGTGCCCATCATCGCTGCGCGCAACCACTCCATCCGATCGGCCATTGCTATGCCCGCTGGGGAGGGAATCTCAGCGACTTGCTGACACACCATTGGCTCCACGCCAATACGTGTGGCAATTGCGCTCGCCGTGCTCCGACAGCGCACCAGTGGACTCGTCAGGATGTCCACGCGACCTGCTTCGATGGCCAATCGGTCGGCTACGCGGGCAGCCTGTTCATGACCCACCTTGTCGAGGTCGGGATCGGGGTCCACGTTCCAGCCGGCCGCCGCACGTCCGTGGCGCACGAGCCAGAGTCGCGTCACGAAAACAGCCACGCGTCGCGTGGCGGGCCGGACTCGCCGACCTTGATGAACCACTCAGTGCCGAAAGCCATGTCGAAGATCGTCGGATCCATCGACGTGAAGTACGACGTGTCGCTGATTTGGCTGGCATGCGCCGCGATTGCTGCAAGTTTCTGGCTGCTGAATGCCGTGACGTCCACACGATGACTGATGACCGCCTCGGGCTCGCCCATCGGATTGCCGTCGTCGGCCGGCGAGTCGGGATTGAAGTCGGTGAATCCCTCGTTGCCCGACACCAGCTCGGGGTGTTCGGCAGCCAAATTCATGAGCCGGCGAAAGTGATCGCGGTTCATTGTTACTTCAAACACGTTCGCAACTCCTGATATCTGTGCGGCGCGATGCCCTACCTTGTGCACCTGCAGATGGTCGGGGTGGCCGTAGTTGCCATGCCAGTCGTAGGTAACAAACACGTCCGCTTGTTCTTCGCGCAAGATGTCGGCCAATGCGCCAGCGGCCGCCTCGACGTCGGCGTTGATAAACGCATCGGGATGAGCGTTTTGCTCCCAACCGTTCATACCGCTGTCGGCATAGCCAAGCCACGCCAACCGATGCACACCGAGTGCGTCGCACGAACGCTGCGTTTCAGCACGGCGACGATCCATCAGCGTTTCGCCGCCCAATAAGTCGGCAGGCTTCTCGCCGTGATCGCCGTTGGTGGCCACGACAACGACCACGCGATGCCCCTCGGCTGATGCACGTGCGAGCGTGCCTCCCATGATCAGGCTTTCGTCATCGGGATGAGCGTGAAAGGCAACCAACGTGCTCATGCGTCGGCTACCACGCCATGGTCGATCAAGGACGCCACCTCGTCGTCGGTAAATCCGGCGTCACGCAATACTTCGCTCGTGTGCTGGCCAGGGTGAGCGGGAGGCTGCGATAATGCCGGCGCAGTGCGCGAAAAGCGCGGCGCCGGCGCGGGCTGCACCACGCCGTCGAGTTCGACAAACGTCGAGCGGGCGATGTTGTGCGGATGGCGCGCCGCCTCCGACATCGTCAACACGGGCGCAAAACAGA
>JBIIEO010000017.1:0-30037 GCA_044237775.1 Ilumatobacteraceae bacterium
TAGACGGCGATCGCGTACTTGCCGGTGCCGTCAATCGCACTCACCGGCACCTGCGCGGTGAAGCTGCCGTCTGCACCCATCGTGATGACATCAGGACTGACACCGGTGGGGTCCACGAACGGACGCGACGCGGCGGGCAGTGCCCAGCGCTGCGAGGCGAGCACCGTGCGGCGAGCAGATGCCGGCGCACCTGCCGACGGCTTCCAGTTCTCATCGAAGCGACCGAACACCACATAGACACCAGTCGGGCGCCCGGCGAGTGGCGGACGATTACCGACGGCGAGGTTGGTGAAACCTTCGCCCTTTACCGTCACGAGCGTCGTGCCGATTGTGGAGATACGCGTGGAGCCGACGACTTCTGCCGAGGGGCCCGCGCTCGACGACACGTCGGTCGAGGCGTTGACGGGTGTTGCGACGAGGCCGACTGCTGCTGCAATCGCCACAGCTACAACCCGGCGGATGGTGAGTGTGAACATGATGGAACTCCTGTTCATGGTTAGTGGTTGGGGGTTTCGACTCCACGACCAGCGTGGGGCGAGCGTTGAGGGCGCACGGTGAGTGCGCCGCGATCGTTGATGACTTCGACAGGGTGTTGATAAACGTCACTCAATGTGGCCGGCGTTAGCACTTCTTCAGGAGTGCCGATGGCCACGATGCGCGAGTCGGCAATCAACACCACGCGATCAGCAAATGCCGCGGCCGCTTCGAGGTCATGAAGGACTACAACGACAAGGCAACCGCTCCTGGCCTTGTCGCGCAGCAGTTGCATGACCAATTCCTGGTGGCGAATATCGAGCGCCGCGGTGGGCTCATCCAACAGCAGGATGGAAGTGTCTTGAGCAAGCACACGGGCAAGTGCGACTCGTGCACGCTCCCCTCCCGACAACGCGGTGATTTTGCGATCTGCCAAGTAGCGCACTTCCACACGATCAAGTGCGGCGTCAATCTTTGCTGCATCGGTCGCCGGATCCGATTGCTCCGCCCACGGATATCGACCCATTTCAACGACGTCGCGAACACTGAATGGAAATGTCACGTCGTTTGCCTGCGTCATCACTGCGCGCCGGCGAGCAAGTTCCTTCGAGTCAATGCTCGCCACATTGATGCCGCCCATCGTCACCGACCCACGCGTCGGGGCAAGGTCGCCCGCGAGGAGCGCAATCATGCTCGACTTACCGGCGCCGTTGGGGCCGACAATCGCGACCAATTCTCCGGAATGAAACTCCGCAGACACCGCGGCACACACGAGCAGTTCGCCACGCTCCAGGTCGACGTTCGTCATTGACAGTGCGTTCATGCCCATGCCCCATGGGTCTTACGAAGGCGACGGATCTGCCAAATGAACACGGGGGCACCGACGAGCGCGGTGACCACACCGAGTGGGAGTTCGGCCGGATCAACAATGGTGCGCGCCACCATGTCGGCAAGTGAGACGACTACTGCGCCAAGCAGAACCGATAGCGGCAGCAGGTACTTATGCGATGGGCCAACTAGGGCGCGCACGATATGCGGCACGATCAGGCCAACGAAGAGCACGACGCCCGACACCGCCACCGCAGATGCGGCAAGCAACGCCACGACAAGGAGCACCCGAATGCGCGCGCGCTCAACATTGACACCTAAGTGTCGAGCCTGTCCGTCACCAAGCGAAAGCAGATCGAGCGTGCGGCCGAGCGACAGTGCACCAATCGCACCAAGCAGAGCAACAGGCGCAACCACACCGACCTTGCCCCACGTGGCCTGAGCAAGTGAACCCAGCGTCCATGAAGTGAGCGAGCGAAGCGACGCGTCGTCGGCGACGAATGCGAGGAAGCCGATTGCTGCGGAGGCAAGCGCGTTCAGCGCGATGCCCATGAGGATCAACGTGAGCACTTCGGTGCGACCGTTGTTCCACGACGAGGTGTATACCAACGCGACGGCCACGAGTCCGCCGAGGAATGCTGCGAGTGGCAGCGTCCATTGGCCCAACGGCGAGAAACCGGTGACGATCTGGAGTGCTGCGCCGAGCATCGCGCCGGACGAGACGCCGATAATGCCGGGTTCGGCCAACGGGTTACCGAAGGCTCCCTGCATCACACCGCCGGCGCAACCAAGGGACGCCCCGACCACGATGCCGAGCACGATGCGCGGTAAACGGATCACCCACACCACATCGTCGGCGACGGGATCAATCGGCGAGCCACCTTGCAGGTTGAGCCCACGAAGTATTGCGCCAATTACATTCGACAGTGAAACCGGATACGCGCCAACCGCCGACGACACGAGCACCACGACAACCAAGAGCGCGCCAAGCACTGCGCCCACAACAGCGGGATGCTGATACGCGGCGACTGCGCGTCGGTCACCCATTAGCGACCCCCATCATCGTCAGCATTTGTTCGTGCAGCGATGCGATGAGTTGCGGTGTGCGCGGACCAAAACTAAACAACAAACCATCTTCCACCGTGATGATGCGACGATTCGCCCCGGCCGGCGTCTGCATCACGCCGGCAAGGTTGAGGAGCCCATCCACTCCCTCTACCGAGTCCAAACCGGTAGTGGTCACCAAAAGGATGTCGGGCTGTGCTTCCACGAGCGCCTCGGGAGTAAGCGTGGTGAACGGCTGCGTAAGCCCAATTGACTTGCCGCCATCTCGCCCACCAGCTGCCTCAATCAGTGAATCAGGCCCACAATCGGGGCCACCGATGAGATACACACTGGCGGTGCCACGCAGATAGAGGAATGCAACCGTCGGACCGTCGCCAGACGGCCATGTCAACAACTTCAAGTCGCTGTCGATCGATGATGCGAGCGCCTCTCCGCGCTCGGGGACTTCAAGGATCGATGCAATCTCGGTGAGTCGTGGCACGATCTCATCGACCGTCGTTGCCTTGTCGATGGTCTCTACGCGCACGCCAGCAGCGGCGATTTGGTCAAGTGCTTCCTTCGGACCCGTGTCTTCATCCACCATGACGAGCGTTGGCCGCAGGGCAAGTACCGACTCGGCGCTCACATCGTGGCCAGCGGTCACCACCGGCAGATCGGCAGCCGCCGCCAACGTGCTGGAGAGATCACGCCCCACCACCTCATCGCCGAGTCCAAGCGCAAATACGGTCTCGGTGATACCGGCCGACATCGTGATGATGCGCTGCTCGCCGTCAGGTGTTGCGCCGCCTTCCGCGGCACACCCCGCGACAACAAGCACCATCGCGGCAAGTACAAGACGACGCATGTCGTGTTACCGCTTCCTGCGGTTGGCGGCAAAGAACACGCCGGCAACAATCAACAACGTCGCCAACCCCAGTGCGGGAAGAATAGGAAACGAGGAATCTGTCGCCGTCGATACGGCAATCAAATCCTCAACGTCATCGGCCACAGTGATTTCGATCACATCGTCGTCGGTCGTCACCACCTCCTCCGTCGATGCGGGTGCAGTTGTTGCGGTGTCCTCAGCATTGCCTTCTGACGACACACTTTCATCAGCGTCAATCGTCGACGCAGTGGTGGTCGCAACCTGAGGCGCCTTGGTCGTTACTGTCGGCTTGGGTGCCGCCGTGGCCACAGGTGTTCCCGTGAAGGTCACCGGGATCTGCAGGTCTTGCGAACGATCGTTATTGATGGTGTGGTCGTTCTTCGTGACGATCGCACACTGCACTGCACGGCAATCGGTGACTTGATTGATGATCGGCCCCACCTTGAATGACACGCGGAACGATCCCCCCGCGCCATAGGCGATTGGCAAGCCTGATGCATACGACGGCGGATTGTCTGAGATCCACACGGACGCTCCACCGTCACCCTCCATGTCGACGCCTCCGCCACATGGCGAGGGCAGAGCGCCCTTTGGCGTTGCTACGCAGAGCGCCACGTAAATGCCCTTGTTGGTGTCGTAGCCGCTGCCCGTCACGGTGACGGTCTGGCCATCACCCGACAGGTTGGCCGATTGCGACACCGTCAGCGTGCGTGTGCCATCGCCGACCGAGTTCGATGCCACCGCGATCTGTGGCATCACAAACCCCAGCGCGAGCGAGCCAAACAGGCCAATAATTGTGGGACGAATCTGCATCGGGGATCGCCGTCAAACCTATGCCCCGAAACCTCACGAAAGCCTGTAGCTACTGGCTCCAAGTAGAAAAATACCGCCCGGTAATGGAGGCGGTACTACAGGGTCTCGCCACGACGGAAGCGCACGACCCGGCGATCAGTGACCAACGCCTCAATGAGGTGCACCGGGGTGACGTCGAATGCGGGGTTTACGGCGTCAGTTCCGCGCGGGCCAACCTGCACGCCAGCAAACGATGTCACCTCTGCCGCGTCTCGCTCCTCTATATGAATGTCATCGCCGCTCAGCGTGGCTGGATCCACTGTGGACTCGGGTGCCACCACTACGAACGGCACCGCTGCGTATTGTGCGCCAAGTGCGAGCGCAAACGTGCCGATCTTGTTTGCCGTGTCGCCGTTAGCCGCCACGCGGTCAGCACCAGTGACGATGGCATCGGCATACCCCTGCGCCAGCAAGAACGACGCCGCGGAATCGACCACCACGCGAAATGGTGCGCCCATGCGCTGCAGTTCCCACGCTGTGAGTCGGCCGCCTTGCAGCAGTGGCCGTGTTTCGAGTGCGAGCGCCTCTGCGAGTTTGCCGCGCTCGTGCAACGTTTGTACTACGGCAAGGGCTGTACCGCGCTCAACTGCGGCCAATCCACCGGTGTTGCAGATGGTCATCACCCGCAACGGCTTGTCGCCGCATAACTCAAGCAATAAATCGGCGCCCAACTCTCCCATTGCCACCGATGCACGCAGTTCCTCTTCACGAATCGCATGCGCAATCATCAATGCTTCGTCGGCGGTTGCTGCTTGTGCCGACCGATCCACCATGCGCGCCAGATTGACCGCAGTCGGTCGGGCGCTGCGGAGACGTTCCACCTCGCGTGCAAAACCCTTGCGGTCGTTCGAAGGGTCATGTGCTTGTGCTGCGATTGCCACGCCGTATGCGCCAGCTACACCGATTGCCGGAGCACCGCGTACTACGAGGCGACGAATCGCATCAATCACGGCGTCAACGGTGTCGCATCGCACCATCACTTCATCATGCGGCAGTCGCGTCTGGTCGATGAATTCCACTGCGCCGTCGCGCCAGATAACCGTGTGCAATTGATTGGACACAACCAGAACGGTACGGGTAATCGTCACGATTCTCAACGCGACCTATTGAGATCGGGGTGCTGTTGAATAGTGTGAGGACTATGACGTGGGTGTGCTTGGCGTGATCACCATCGACCTCACGGGGCTCGTAGTCGTGGTGACCGGTGCGTCGGGCAATATCGGCCAAGGCATCGCTCTTCGCTTCGAGGAAGCAGGCGCGATGGTGGTGCTGCACCATCACCACACCACGCCAGCGCGACACGGCGACACGTCGATCACGGTGCAAGCCAACTTGGCCGACGAGCACGGCCCGCAGTCGGTGATCAATGCCGCAGTGTCCCACTATGGACGCGTGGATGCGATCATCAATAACGCCGCGATTCAACCGCTTGCCGGTCTTCTCGACATGGGCGACGACCAGTGGGACGAGATGATCGCCACCAACGTCACCGCGTGCCACCGTCTGAGTCAGGCTTTTGCCCGACACATCATCGATCGGCGGGCTGAAGGATCAATTGTCAACATCGCCTCGATCGAAGGCATTGCACCCGTTGCCGGTCACGGCCACTACGGCATTTCCAAGGCTGCACTCCTCACCCACACCAAAGTGGCGGCGCTTGAGTTTGGTGCATACGGCATTCGCGTCAATGCGGTGTCACCCGGGCTGGTCTCGCGAGTCGGAATTGAGCGCGACTGGCCAGAAGGTGTTCAACAATGGATGGACAAGGCGCCACTTGGTCGCCTCGGCATGCCCCGCGACATCGCCGACGCATGCGTGTTCCTTTGCTCCGATATGGCGCGCTGGATTACCGGCGCCAACCTTGTTGTGGATGGCGGGGTCTCGGCGCGTCCCACGTGGTGACGAACCAGCGCTATCACCTTCGCCAGTAACCTGATCGATCAGATGGGTTACGACGCGTCATCAACATCTATCGACGAAGTCAATGCGCTCGTCACTGCCTCACGGACAATCGGCTCTGACCCCTCGCTCGTCCTCCATGGTGGAGGCAACACCTCGGTAAAGGCACCATGGGTTGACATCACCGGTCGCACGATCGAGGCGCTGTACGTCAAGGGCTCAGGCTGGGACCTGGGCACCATTGAACGACCCGGCTTCACCCCGCTGCCACTTGCACGCCTGCACGAATTGCTCGAACTCGAGACATTGAGCGACCCCGACATGATGCGCGAACTGTCTGCCGCGCGACTCGACCCGTCGGCGCCACAACCGTCAGTGGAGTCGCTGCTACATGCGTTTCTGCCACACCGCGCAGTGCTGCACAGTCACGCGGACGTCATTCTCACGCTCACCAATCTCGACGACGGCGAGACACATGTACGTGCCGCGTTCGGCAGCAGCGTGATCGTGGTCCCGTATGTGATGCCTGGTTTCGATCTCGCCCGCGAGGTTCGTGCAACCTGGGCACGCGACGCAACCGCCGACACCATCGGCATGGTGCTCATGAATCACGGTGTGTTCGCATTCGGCGACTCGTGCACGCAGGCGCTTGAGCGCCACAAATCGTTGATCGCTGCAGCCCACTCGCATCTCGCCAACGTGCCCGCCGCCACTCGCACAGCGGCACAGGGTGCGCCTTGTCGATGTGCCGTCGAGCTCGCAACGCTGCGTCGGCAGATGTCGGCGCTCGCCGGCAAACCGCTCATTGTGACGCGTCACTCCGATGAGGCCACGATGGCCTTTGTTCAACGCTACGACCTTGCAGACATCGCAACGCGCGGGCCACTCACCCCGGACCATGTCATTCGCACCAAACGGGTGCCGCTCGTTGGTCGCGATCTTGAAGGGTATGCGGCTGACTATCGCGCCTACTTCAACTCACACGCAAACCGCGCGCGCACGCCGATCACCATGCTCGACCCCGCGCCACGCGTGGTGCTCGATGCCGCATTTGGCATGCTCACCGCGGGGCCGACGGCCAAGGATGCGGCGATTGCCGCCGACGTGTATCGCCACACCATGCAGGTGATCGAAACATGTGAGGATCGCCTCGGTGGCTGGCGACCATTGCCCGCTCAACATCTCTTCGACGTCGAGTATTGGGACCTCGAGCAAGCCAAATTACGCCTTGCGGGCGCACCCGCTCCCCTCGCTGGTCAGATCGCCGTCGTCACGGGTGCCGCGTCGGGCATCGGTCGAGCGTGCGCTGCCGCATTGTTGAAGGCCGGCGCCGCTGTCGTCGGCTTCGATCGATCGACCGACGTGACGTCCGCCTTCGCTACCCCGGCGTGGTTGGGTATTGCGATAGACGTCACCAACGAAGAGCACCACGCCGCTGCAATCGAGCAGGTGATCGATCGTTTCGGAGGCATCGATATCGCCGTGCTCGCGGCCGGCATCTTTGGGCCGTCGATGCCGATCGCACAACTGGAACGCGACGCGTGGAACACCGTGCAGTCCGTCAATGTGGAGGCAATCGCTTTCGGGCTCAAGGCATTGCATCCATTCCTGACGTTGTCGCCTGTTGGTGGACGCGTGGTGCTGGTGGGTTCCAAGAACGTTCCCGCTCCCGGTGCGAGCGCTGCGGCGTACTCTGCATCGAAAGCCGCAATGACACAACTCGCTCGTGTGGCTGCGCTCGAATGGGCGCCAGACAACATCCGCGTCAACGTCGTGCATCCCGACGCGGTGTTCGACACTGCGTTGTGGAGCGACGAACTCCTTGCCCAACGGGCGGCCAGTTACGGGCTCACCGTCGAGCAATACAAGCGCCGCAACTTGCTGAAGATGGAAGTCACGTCCGACATCGTTGCGCGCGGCGTTGTCCAACTCGTTGGCGACGCGTTTGTCGCAACTACCGGGGCGCAGATCGCCATCGACGGCGGCAGCGACCGCACGCTGTGAGCCACTTGTCCGACGAGATTCAGGAAATCATTGCCGCACTTGGCCTCGAACGCCTTCCGGTTGAAGGCGTGCTGTTTCGCCAAACATGGAAAAAGGTCGTTGGCAACGATGTGATCGGCACCGCGATGATCGGGATGCTCACAAGTGACGCAGACTCCATCTCCGTGATGCACCGCCTCGATGCCGACGAAGTCTGGCACTTCTATGCCGGCGACCCCATCGCCATGCTGCTTCTGCACCCAGACGGCACACACACCACGCCCGTACTCGGCGCCGATGTCCTTGCCGACCAAATACCGCAGGTGGTGGTGCCAGCCGGCACCTGGATGGGCGCGTCACTCGCATCGGGTGGCTCATACGCACTTTTTGGCAACACCATGGCACCAGGATTCACCAGCGAACGATTCGAAGCCGGCGAGCGCAGCGAGTTATGCAGCCAATGGCCCAAAGCAGCCGCCTTGATCACGCTGCTCACCAACGATCACTTCGAACGCGATATGCCGGCCGGGTATTAACCCGCGACCAATTCGGCAACCGATACTGCCCCACCAGTCTCAATCGATCGGTGCGCCGCAACACCGATCGCTACCGACCAAAGTCCTTGGTGGACATCGACCTCCGGGCCCGAACCACTGCGGATTGCGTCAAGGAACTTCACCACTTCCACGTAACTCGCACCGTAGTGAAAGCCGACATGTGCGGCGTCCATCACCGGGGTGCTTGCGAGTCGACGAGCTTCGCCAGTGGCGCGAGTGCCAAGCACTACATACCCATCACCGGGCACAAAGGCTTCGATTTTGCCGCGATCACCAACCGCCGTTATCTCCTGCTCATTCGTCCCCGCCTCGGCGAACATGCACAGATCAAGCAGCGCTCTCACGCCATTCGCGTAATCGACAATTACATACGCGTTGTCGAGAATGTCAGGAGTGCGGCCGTCGTACTGCTCATCCAAATGATTGACGTCTTGGGCGCCACTGGCAAACACACGCTCCGGTCGCGATCTGATAAGCAGATTCATCAGGTCGAAAAAGTGACAGCACTTCTCTACGAGCGTGCCACCTGTGTTTTCGTTGAATCGATTCCAGTTTCCCACCTTGTCGAGGAAGGGAAACCGATGCTCACGAATCGCCAGCATGCGCAGGCTGCCAATCTCACCCGCCTCGACCAGCGACCGAAGCGTCGCAATTGGAGGCATGTAGCGGTATTCAAGTCCGACCCACGTCAGAACATCCACATGCGATGCACGCTCCACAATCGCGTGACAATTGTCGATCGTGGTGCACATGGGCTTTTCCACCAATACATGCACATTGGCGTCGAGCACGTCGTCAAGTACACGACGATGCGTGAAATTGGGCGAGGCAACGATGACCGCATCGACAAGTCCCGATGCCAAGAGGTCTCGGTGGTCGGCAAACTCGGCTGGTCGATGCGTTGAGCCCTCGAGCGTGGCCCGCGCCCACGACAACGACTCAGCGTGTGGATCGGCAATTGCAGTAATTGACGCACCGGGTGCCGCCATGAGATTGCGGAGGTGTTCACAGCCCATCATTCCCGTGCCAATGACGCCCACCCGAATGGTTTCCACGTTTGCCAATCCTAGGAAGCGGTGTTTCGGCTGGAGATGCTGTCGAGAATTTCGGCACTCCGCAACGAGTCAGATGCAGGCACAACCCATCCGTCATCGCCCATTATTCGACGCGACATTTCTTCTACCATCATCACGAATGCGTCAACAGAATCGAATTGCTCTTCATTTGCTCCCACATGGAGCGTGCTCGCCTCACGCCACGACGTGAAGGCCTCGCCCTCCCCCGTGCGCAACGAAGTCTCGGTTCCTGTCACCACGAGCGATTGACTGGCTGGTAGCGCAAACGAACTCAGCATGGCTGCTCGCACGTTGTCATTAATCGTCACCATTGCCCGCGTGGTGAGATCGACACCGGTATCGCCACGAACACGCTCCACTGTCTCGACAGCAAACTCGGGCGCACCCCCGGTGAGTGCCACCCATGCCTGGGCTTGGTAACACCCAACGTCGAGCAATGCGCCGCCACCGAGCTCCGGTGACAGTCGGTAGTTATTGGTCATATCACCAACGAACGTGAACGATGAGTCAATCGCCGACAACGCACCGAGGGCTCCCGATTCGACAAGTGCGGTCATACGCTGAAAGCGGGGATGCCAGCGCACCCACGATGCTTCAACAAGCAGTCGATCTGCTTGTTTTGCGGCATTGAACATGGTGCGTGCCTCCGCAGCGTTAAGTGCCAACGGTTTTTCGCACAGCACATGTTTTCCCGCCTCAAGAGCGGCAATCACCCACTCGGCGTGTTGCGCATTGGTGAGACTGATATAGACCGCATCCACCTGTGGATCATCGAGGAGCATGCGATAGCTCGCATGAACATGCTCCGGTTCGAGTGCACGCGAACGATCCTCGTCGCGACTCGCAACCGCGCGCAGTACTGCGCCCTCGGCCTCATGAACTGCGGGGGCCATCGCCCTCGATGCCACATACCCGGCACCGAGAAACCCCCAGCGAACGGTCATGACATTCGCAGATGTGGTGCGACTGGTGTTGCGCCGCTACGCGCAGATTGCTCGGCGGCTTCCATTACCGACACCACATTGCGCGACTGTATTGCCGACACTTCCATCGGCGTGCCGTTTGCGAGACGATCCACGAGGGTGGCATGAAAGCGATATGGCTCGACTGCTACGAGTGGCACAACACGCCGTGTCCCGTCATGGCCATGCACCGTGAGGATGGCGGGAAGATCTGCCACTGCAGGTTCAGCCGCGGGATCCCACTCGCCGACAATGGCGCCCCGTGTTCCCAACACGTAGAACTTGGGCTTGCGCGCCGCAGCCAAGTCGGAGTTCACAAATGTGGCTTGCTTGCCATTGTCAAACGTGATCGTCACTTGAGTATGATCGGCGTTTGTTGCGTGCATCCACACTCGCTTGTGGTTGACACCAGTGATATGAGCAATTGAATACGGCATCAGCGTGAGAATCTGGTCAATGAAGTGGCTGCCCCAGTCGAAGATTGCGCCACCAGATACCTCAGCATTTGAGTGCCAATAGGTGCAGGGTTCGCTGTATCCACCGACAAACGAGTCATAGTGAAATACCTCGCCGATCTCGCCCGAAGCAATGATTTCGGCCATGGTCACGAAGTCCGCGTCATAGCGGCGATTTTGATAGACGACGAGCACGCGGTCCTGCTCGTGTGCGAGCGCAATTAGTTCATCACACTGTTTGGTGGTGAGCGCCATCGGCTTTTCCAGAACACAATGAATACCGCGGGTAAGCGCTGCCTTGGCCCATTCATAGTGGGTGTTGGGCGGCGTCGACACCACAACCACGTCACACAAACCGGAGTCCAGCATGGCAGTGGCATCAGTAAACGTTTTGGCGTCGGGGGCCAGCTCGCGGGCGGCGGTGAGTCGGTCGGGGTTGACATCGCAGACGGCCGAAAGCGTGAGGCCCGCCGTGCTGCGAACCGCCAAGTTGTGTTCGTGGCCGATGGCCCCGTAGGCCAGTAGGCCGACTCGATACGTCGACGTCATGCGCCGCTCAGCCTATTGCAGCAACACGCTTCCTGTTGGCTCGAGGTTCAGTACGTCGCTGTTGAAGACGTCTCACTCTTTACTGCGCACGATTGCTCGTTACGTAGACGCTTTACCAGGGCATACGTGAGAAATGCCACACCTGCAATAGCCAAAATCGGCTGAAGCGGAGCGAAGAAGTTGAGCGCGCCAGATGTGCCGAGTGCAAGCAACACGACTTTGTTGCACACCGGACAACCAATGGCAAAAAACGACAACAGCCCACCAACACCGGACATCTTCATCTGTCGGTCATCAAAAGCATTCAACGGATTGACATATGTCGCCATGATGAGACCCACCAGAACTGACGACACGATGAGCACCGGAGTTGACCAGGGCGTCACGGCTACCGCGCGACCAAACACCGGATTGTCGATGACGGCTGTCGGAAGGCCCATCAGGAAATACGCGGCAACACCTGCCATCACCGCAACCATCCACCGCTGGCGGTTCCACGATCGCATGACGGTGAGCATTGACACGAAACTACTGAACTATGGCGATGCCGGTTTCGTCGGAGGCATTCTCTAACGAACCAAGGTCGACCAGGCTGGTGAAGCCAGCCGACTTCATAATGTCAACGGCCACTGCAGAGCGATTACCCGAACGGCAATAAATGATGTAGTCGGCCTGCGGATTAAGCGATGCGAGGCTCGCCTCCAGCGTGCCATCCGAGACGTCGTAATTGAGTGCGCCATCCAAATGACCGGCAGCAAATTCTTCTGGCGTGCGTACGTCGATGATGATCGACGAGGCCACTTGCTCGGTGTCGAGCGAGCTTGACGACCCTGAACACCCCGCGACAATAAGTACGGATCCAAGGACCAGCGGCGCCAAAAATCGCTTCACGAATGCCATCAGTAGCTTGCTGCCATCTCATTGCACGCGCAACGGTCTTCGGGCTTCACGTCTCCGAGCACCTGCTCAACGTGGGCGCCGCATCCGACGAAACCTGGCTTCTTGCACTGTTCACATTCGATTCGTGTACACATACCCCCTAGGGTATCAATCATGTCGCCTTTCTGCAAGTCGTCGCGGGTTCGGAATCAATAGGGTGATCCCGTGCAACTGACCTTTCTCGGGGCTACCGGCACGGTGACCGGCTCCCGATTCCTCATCGACCACAACGGCGCCCGCCTACTCATCGACTGCGGGCTCTTTCAGGGGCCAAAGTCGTTGCGGTCGAAGAACTGGGAGTCTTTCCCGATCGACCCCGCCTCGCTAGACGCAGTCGTGTTGACCCACGCGCACATTGACCACTCGGGTTACCTCCCCGCACTTGCCCGCGATGGATTTGCGGGAACCGTGTGGATGACGCCGGCCACCAAGTCGCTGTGCGAATTACTGCTCCCCGACTCTGCACGCCTCCAAGAAGAGGAGGCGTACTACGCGAACAAGAAGCGCTCATCATCGCACGATCCCGCATTGCCGCTCTACACCGCTGGTGATGCCGAACGCGTTCTTGAACAGTTTGCGACTGCACACTTTGGCAAGCCGTTCTCTCCGGTCGATGGGCTCACGGTCCGTTTCTCGCGGGTTGGGCACATTCTCGGAGCTGCTGCTGTGCACGTGAGCGACGGCATTACTTCGGTGGTGTTTACCGGCGATGTTGGGCGCCCCAATGACGCTGTAATGCGCGAACCCGACCCGCTACCCGCGGCCGACTACATCGTCACCGAGGCCACGTATGGCGACCGCGATCACCCCGATGAAGACAGTGAGGAAGTGCTCGCCGAATTGATTCGTTCGACAATTAGCCGAGGAGGATCAGTCCTCATTCCCACATTCGCCGTTGGCCGCGCGCAGATGTTGATGCATCTCCTTGCCCGTTTACGCACAGCCGACAAGATTCCGTCAGTTCCCACGTTTCTCAACAGCCCCATGGCCACGAGTGCAACGGAGATCATGATCGCCCACGAAAGCGATCATCGACTGACTCCTGACGAATGCTCGCAAATGATGGAGGGCGTTGAGTTCGTGCGCACCGTTCAAGAATCGAAGGAACTCACCGATCGCGACGATCCGATCGTCGTGTTGTCGGCCAGCGGTATGGCGACAGGTGGGCGCGTGTTACATCACCTCATGAAGATGACACCAAATGAGCGCAACACGGTGATTTTCGTTGGCCACCAGGCTGCGGGCACCCGCGGCTGGCGCTACATCAATGGCGAAAAACGGGTGCGTATCTATGGCCAGGACTACGACGTGAACGCGCGCATTGCACATATGGATGCGCTGTCGGCACATGCTGACGCCGGTCAACTTGTGGAATGGCTGTCGCAATCACCGGCGCCGAAGCGCACGTTCATCGTGCACGCCGAGCCCGATGCGGCAGACGCATTCAAGGGTCGCCTGCAGTCACAATTGGGTTGGAACGTCGAGATACCTGCGCTCGGCGACTCAGTCGAACTCGTCTAAAGCCGGGCGATTACCGCTGCAGCGAGTTCGGGTAGATCATCGGCAATCAATCCCGGAGGGCCGCCGGCGGCGGCCTCGCTGTGAATCCACACTGCAGCACACGCTGCATCGAAAGCCGTCATCCCTCCTGCAAGCAGTGCAGCAATCAAGCCTGCCAACACGTCTCCCGACCCAGCGGTAGCAAGCGTTGCCGGTGCGTTGTCGTTGATCACGACTTCACCCGATGGCCCAGCGACCACGGTATGTGCACCCTTCAGCACCACGACCGACCCACTCATTTGCGCGGCAGCACTTGCTCGCTCATCGCGTGACCCTTCAACCGAAAACAGACGTGCAAATTCCCCTTCGTGGGGTGTCATCACGCACCGATCATGAGTCGCACCACACAACGTTGCGGCATCCGATGCAAATGCCGACAACCCATCGGCATCCAGCACCACGGGCTTCCCCGTCGACAAAGCCGCCATCACCATTGACCGCGTGTGTTCATTGACCCCCGCGCCCGGCCCAACAACCACACTCGCAACACGCGCAGAGCCAGCAAACGCCGCAAACTGCTCAGCCGTGTCGACTGGCGTGACCATGATGCTTTCCACCGACGCCAAATAGGAATCCAAAGCAGTCGAAGCGGTCGCGATTGAGACCATGCCGGCCCCCGCTCGGGCGGAAGCACGCGCAGCGAGTCGAGCCGCGCCCGTCATCGGATACCCGCCAAACACAACGACGTGACCGCGAGTGTATTTATTCGATTCTGAACCGATGCGAGGCAAGTGCTCACGCCAGAGACTGGGCGAATTACTCACCATGTTCACGTCGTCACCCTAGGGTCATGACGCTCACGCATCACACAGCTATTGCGTGTTTGTGGCTTCCTGCTCGGCAATCTGGCGACGAACGTCTTCCATGTCGACCTCGCGTACCGCGGTGATTAACTGATCGAATGACGCCTGCGGCAACGCGCCTGGCTGAGAAAACAACAACACGCCGTCGCGAAAGGCCATGATCGTAGGAATCGACTGTATGCCAAGCGATGCACTGAGCTGCTGCTCGGCCTCGGTGTCAACCTTGCCGAATCGAATGTCGGCGTTTGCCTCGGCTGCCTTCTCGAAGATCGGTCCAAACATCTTGCACGGACCACACCAGTCGGCCCAGAAATCGACGAAGGTAATGCCCTCGGCCAGAACGGTGGATTCGAAGTTCTCGAGATTGAGCGTGATGGTCGACATAGCAATCACCCTACGACCAGTCCGCGGCGCAACGTCGACGCTGCCTTGTTGGGAGTAGATAGGTCGGTCACGTCGGCAAAACCCAGTGCCTTCATATAGTCGGCAGCCGTAGATGATCGGCGACCAGATTGGCAGTACACACCGTAAGCACGGTTCTTGTCGAGCTGCTGCACACGCTGGACGAAGTCACCAGATGTGACGTCGATGTTGGTGGCACCACTGACGTGGCCCTGGGCAAACTCTTCGGGGGTACGGGCATCAATGAGTTGGATATTCATGTTCATAATGATACCCCCAGGGGTATCATTATGTCAACTCGCGGTAGCCTCGTCGACATGAAAATTCTCGTCGTCACCGCCCATCCCGACGATGTCGACTTTGGTGCGGGTGGCACGATTCGCAAGTGGATCCTCGAGGGCCACGATGTTGTGTACTGCTTGGTGACCGATGGCCAGGCCGGCGGGAGCGACAACACCATTACCCGCGACGAAATGGCCGCCATTCGCCGACGCGAACAGACCGACGCCGCAGCGGTGCTCGGCGTCACCGAACTCCACTTCCTTGGGTTCCCCGATGGCGCGGTGATGGCCGACCTCAGCCTGCGACGCGAGATCAGTGCAGTGATTCGGCGCATCAAGCCCGACCGCGTGCTCACGCAGTCCCCCGAACGCCGTTACGACCGCATCTACGCAAGCCACCCCGACCACTTGGCCACGGGCGAGGCGACGATGTGCGCCGTGTACCCCGATGCGCGCAACGAGTTTGCCTTCCCTGAACTGCTTGCCGAACGTGGACTCGCACCCCACACCGTTGCCGAGACCTGGATCATGGGCGGACCCAACCCCAAACACTTTGAAGACGTGTCGGCGACGATCGATGCCAAGATCTCGGCCCTCATGTGTCACGCCAGTCAACATCAGGATCCGGCGGCGATGCGCGAACGTGTCCTGCAATGGGCAGCCATCGTTGCAGACGCTGGAGGACTCCCCAGCGGCACACTCGCCGAACCGTTTCTGATTGTCGATACGAAGTAACGACGCGCTATGGCGTAACGGTGGTCGGCACCGTAGTCTCGCCCTCCACCGGTTGCTCAGGCGGCACCGTCTCGGACGGAACCGTGTCAAGCGGAATCGTCTCGGGCGGCATCGTGGTCTCCGGCGGCAACGTGGTCTCTACAACCGGCATGGTGGTGGTCGTCACGATTACCCAACTGAGATCCGGGTAACGCACGATCTCGCGCTCAGGTTGCGGCTCGAACAACCAGAACACGAAGGCCACGAGAAACACCACCATCGCCACAATTGTCGGCGTGCGCGGTTTGCGGAAGTACTGCTTCACGCCGTGACCTCGAATTCGCGCTGTAATGCTTCGGCTATCGACAGGCGCAGCTGCCGCTCCACCTTCCACTGCTGTACCGGCTTCGACCGGCCGGCAATACGCACCACGTACTGATCGGATGCAATGTCATCAAGCCCAGCAACGGTCGGCACCTCGATCAACATGGGCATGTATTGCGGATCGCGACCCATTGCAACACACACCTCGTCAATCACGCGCACTGTTCGCTCAACGTCTTGATCGCGCGGAATCGGCACGGTCACCAGCACGCGTGACCAGTCGCGCGACATATTGACGTTGTGGCGTAGTACGCCATTGGCCACACTCACTAAGTCGCCGTCAAAGGTTCGCAGTTTGGTGACGCGAAGTGTCACTTCCTCCACGCGACCCTCTACCCAACCCACGACGCCAAGCGGACCCACACGCACGATGTCGCCGACGCCAAATTGGCGCTCGGAGATGATGTAAATGCCAGCGATAACGTCGCCCACCATTTGTTGCGCGCCGAAACCGAGGCCGGCGCCAGCGACCGAACCGATAAACACGAGCGCCGACGACGGCAAATTGAGGCGTACGAGGACGGCTGCCACCGCTACCGCGATGATCACGAAGTTGAGGCCCCAGCGCAATGCGCCAAATGCGGCGGCGCGATGTGCGCCCTTGGTGAGCGTCGTCAGGTCGGACGAAGACATGTCCTTTGCCCGCACCGACTGGATCTGTATTTCGGCGATCAGCGCCATCAGGCGGGTGAGCAGATAAGCGCCCGTAATCGTCATCACAATGACGACAAAATCTCCGCGCAACCATTCAATGACGCGGTCGCGTCCGGTTTCTGCAGCCAGGATCGCGAGGTGACTCATCGGCCTCAACACTAGGCGAGCCGCGGATGCGAGATGATCGCTGCGTTACCGCGAGAGCCGTCGCCGCACAAGCACAAGTGCATAGCGGGCAACCGCGGCAATGATGATTGCCACCACGATCCACTGCAGTACGCCGAGATAACCCTCGACCACGTCCCATTGATCACCGAGGATCGCCCCTGCGCCGATCAGACCAAGGTTCCACACGAAGCTGCCAAGAGCCGTGTACAGCGTGAAACTCACCACGTTCATCCGGCGAAACCCAGCGGGAATCGACACGATTGAACGAATAAGCGGCACGCAACGGCCGACTAGCACTGCCGCTATTGCTCGCTCGTCGAACCACTGCTCTGCCCGATCAAGATCGGTCTCCTTGACGCCGAACCACTTACCGAAGCGCACAATAAAGTGCCGCAGTCGCACAGGGCCGATCATCGCTGAGATTCCGTAAAGAATCCACGCACCGACGACAGACCCGACCGTGGCGACGAGGATCATCACCACAACCGACGCATCGCCGCGCTGCGCCACAAAGCCCGCGAAGGGCAAAACAATTTCCGAGGGAATCGGCGGGAAGACGTTTTCAATGACGACAAGCAACGCGACGCCGAAGTACCCCAGCGATTCGATGACATCTTGCACCCAGGTGCCGAGGTCACTCAGCATGGGTGCACCTGTGAATTAGCTACGACTCAACTCCTTGCGGTTCTTGAACTTGGACGAACGATAGTCCTTGTTCATGAGCGCAATCACGTCGATGGAGATTTCTTTCGGACACGCTGCCGAGCATTCACCATGATTGGTACACGACCCGAAGAACTCGTCCATGGTTTCGACCATCGTCTCGGTGCGCTTGTAGCGCTCGGCCTGGCCTTGTGGCAACAGGTTGAGGTGCGCGATCTTTGCGGCCGTAAACAAGTTGGCCGCGCCGTTGGGGCACGCTGCCACACACGCGCCACAGCCGATGCACTGTGCCGAATCCATGGAAGCGTCGGCGACTGGTTTCGGGATCGGAATCAGATTGGCGTCCGGAGCGCCACCCGTTGGTGCGGTGATGAAGCCACCCGACTCGACGATGCGGTCGAATGCGGACCGATCAACCATCAAGTCCTTGATCACCGGGAACGCAGTGGCGCGCCATGGCTCGATGACAATTTCGTCACCACTCTTGAAGGTGCGCATGTGCAGCTGGCACGTGGTGGTGGCCTTCTTGGGCCCGTGCGCCACGCCGTTGATCATCAACGAACAGGTGCCGCAAATACCCTCGCGGCAATCGTGGTCGAAGACAATCGCTTCCTTGCCCTGTCCGATGAGGCGTTCGTTCAGCACGTCCAGCATTTCGAGGAACGACGCCTCATCGCTGATCTCATCGATGAGGTAGGTCTCGAAGTGGCCGGCATCTGCTGGCCCCTCTTGACGCCAGACCTTGAGCGAGAGGTTCTTCAGATGGCTCACTTGTAACTCCTTGTCGCCAGTTGGGCGTTTTCGAACACCAATTCTTCGACGTTGCGAGTGGGCTTCATTGGGTCGCCCGTCCACTCCCATGCCGCCACGTGACAGAACTTGTCGTCGTCACGCTCGGCTTCGCCTTCCTCTGTCTGATGCTCCACGCGCAGGTGTGCCCCACAACTCTCTTCGCGCGTGAGCGCGTCCTGACACATCTGCATGCCGAGTTGGAAGAAGTCGTCCACTCGGCCGGCCTTCTCGAGCGTCTGATTGACGCCCTCGTCGGTGCCGGTGACACGAAGATCCTTCTTGAACTCCTCGTACAGCGCGGGCAGCTCGCCAAGTGCCTTCTCGAGACCCTGCTTCGAGCGCTCCATGCCGCAGTAATCCCAAATGATCTTGCCGAGTTCGCGATGGAACCAATCGGGTGAACGCGTGCCCTTGAGATTGACGTATCCGGCGTAGCGCATCTTGGCCTCGTTCTCGGCCTCCTTGAATGCGGGATGGTCGGTGCCGGGGATCGACTTGCCGAGCAGCGGCGCGAGGCCGTTGCTGATGGTGTACGGCAAAACGAAGTAGCCGTCTGCAAGTCCTTGCATCAGCGCCGAGGCACCGAGGCGGTTAGCACCGTGGTCGGAGAAGTTGGCCTCGCCCGCAGCGTACAAACCGGGAATCGTCGTAGCCAGTTCGTAGTCGACCCACAGACCACCCATCGTGTAGTGGGTCGCCGGGTAGATGCGCATTGGCGTCTTGTATGGATCTTCGCCGGCAATGCGTTCGTACATTTCGAAGAGGTTGCCGTAACGCTCCTCCACCACATCGCGACCGAGTCGCGAGACTGCGGCCGAGAAGTCGAGGTACACGCCGTTCTTCAACGGCCCGACGCCATGACCCTTGTCGACGAGGCGCTTTGCCGCGCGCGACGAGATGTCGCGCGGTGCAAGGTTGCCGTAGCTCGGATACAAACGCTCGAGGTAGTAGTCGCGATCCGACTCGGGGATTTGATCCACCGGCCGCGTCTCATCGGGGTTTTTCGGCACCCATACGCGACCGTCGTTGCGCAGCGACTCACTCATCAGTGTGAGCTTCGACTGAAACTCATCACTTTGCGGAATACATGTTGGGTGAATCTGGGTGTAACACGGGTTAGCAAAGGCCGCGCCGCGACGATGCGCACGCCACGCTGCGGTGACGTTGCTATTCATCGCATTCGTCGAGAGGAAGAACACGTTGCCATAGCCGCCCGTGGCCAACACCACTGCGTGCGCTGCGTGCGAGGTGATTTCGCCGGTGAGCAAGTCACGCACGACGATGCCCGCACAACGACCATCGACGATCACCGTGTCGACAAGTTCAGTGCGGTTAAACAGACGAACGCCGCCCAAGCCAATTTGACGCGCCAACTGCTGGTAGGCGCCGAGCAGGAGTTGTTGACCCGTTTGGCCGCGGGCATAAAACGTGCGGCTTACCTGGGCCCCACCGAAGCTGCGGTTATCGAGCAAACCACCGTATTCGCGAGCAAACGGCACGCCCTGGGCGACCATTTGGTCGATGATGTCCACCGACACCTGGGCGAGGCGGTACACGTTGCCCTCGCGCGAGCGGAAGTCGCCACCCTTGATGGTGTCCATGAACAGGCGATGAATGGAGTCGCCGTCACCTTGGTAGTTCTTGGCCGCGTTGATGCCGCCCTGAGCCGCAATTGAGTGCGCGCGACGAGGCGAGTCGTGGAAGGTAAAGACGTCGACTTGATAGCCGAGCTCAGCGAGCGTCGCGGCAGCCGAAGCCCCGGCCAGCCCGGTGCCGACGACGATCACCTTGAACTTGCGCTTGTTGTTGGGGTTCACCAACTTTGCGTTTGCCTTATACGTGTCCCACTTTTCGGACAGCGCACCAGCGGGGATCTTGGATTCGAGTTTCATGATGCTCCCTAGCTCACGATTCCGGCGAGTACCGCCACAGGAAATGACACGTTGCCAACGACAACAACCGTGGCAAAGCCAACTGCAAAGGCATTGCGCCAGTGGTTGAAGCGTGGGTTATTCCACCCCAGCGACTGAAAGATGCTCCACGAGCCGTGATAGAGGTGAATACCAAGCAGGATGTTGGCTACTACATAGAAGCCAGCGACTACTGGGCGCTCGAAACTGCGCACCACGTTGGCGTACACCTCTTCACGCACGAATTCGCCATCGGCGCCGTTGGTGACGCCAAACGTGAGATCCATGAGGTGGAAGATCAGATAGGCAAGCACCACGATGCCCGTCCAGCGCATGGTGCGACTGGCGAACTTGGCGATTTGGTAATCACGCGGGCCCTGATACTTCACGTCCCGCGCCTCGCGGTTCATGCGTGTAAGTGACCAAGCGGAATGGAGGTGGAGTACCAGCATTGCCAGCAACCCAATACGCAGGATCCACAACACCACACCCTTTGGAGCAAGTGGGTACAACAGTGTCTTCAAGAATGCCGCGTACTCATTGAGGGCTGCCTCGCCGTAATACATCTTGAGATTGCCAATCATGTGAAAGAGCACAAAGCCCATCATCGCGATGCCAGAAATTGCCATCGCATACTTCTTGCCTACTGACGTGGCGTAGAGCTCGACGAGGAAGGGGCGACGTTTGCGGGTCTTGGCGGTTGCCGTGACCGGCCCCCGCTGCAGCACCGCGGATGAGGTTTTCGAGGTAGTAGCCATAGGAATCCGACTCCACGCTACTTGTGGTGCTTTGCGGCACCGAAACCCCACGCGCAAGGAGCCCCTGTGGCGACGTGTTCTGTGTCTCACCGCATGAGGGGTCAAGCCGGTCGGCCTGGCACATTTCTCGTTCTCGGAAGCCCAATTTTCGCCATATGACGCGCGAATTCTCTACACTTTCCGAGACACATTCCCAGGGTCCGCCATTCGGCGCGCCCCTACTTCATCAGCAAAGAGAGTTCACGTGACGTCATTACTTGCATCCGAAGGCGGTTGGCAGACATTCACCCTGAGGGGCGGTGAGTGGTTGGTGCTGTGGCTTTCGGCGGCGGCAGCCGTGTTGGCGCTGCTCGTCGGCTGGTACCTCGTGGTCCAAGTCCTGAAAGAGGACGAAGGAACCCCAAAGATGAAGGAAATCGCCCTCGCGATTCAAGAGGGCGCCTGGGCGTACCTCAAGCGTCAATTTAAGACGATCGGATGGATCCTCCTCCCCGTCGGCGCAATTGTGTTCTTCACCTCAGTGGCGATCGAAAAGCCCAACGGCGAAGAAGCGCTCTCGTTTGTGTCATCAGGAATTTGGCGCACCGTGGCGTTCGTGCTCGGCTGTGTCGCTTCAGGCCTTACCGGCTACATCGGTATGACGCTGGCGACGCGCGGCAACGTGCGCACCGCAGCCGCTGCTCGGTCGGGTTCCATGAAGCGCGCGCTCGAAGTGGCGTTCCGCACCGGTGGTGTCGCCGGTATGTTCACCGTGGGCCTCGGCTTGCTGGGTGCCACGTTGATCATCGCGGTATTCCAGAACACCTCGTCGGCGATGCTCGTGGGCTTCGGCTTCGGTGGCTCGCTGCTCGCACTGTTCCTCCGCGTGGGTGGCGGCATCTTCACCAAGGCCGCCGACGTCGGCGCCGACTTGGTGGGCAAGGTCGAAGCGGGCATTCCCGAAGACGATCCGCGTAACCCCGCAACCATCGCCGACAACGTGGGCGACAACGTGGGCGACTGTGCAGGTATGGCCGCCGACCTCTTCGAGAGCTACGAAGTCACGTTGGTGGCCTCGATCATTCTCGGCGTGGCCGCGTTCAACTCGGTTGGCCTGAACCCCGCGCTCGGCCTCGTGTTCCCGCTGGCCGCTCGCGCCATTGGTGTCGTCGCATCAATCGCCGGCGTCTTCGCCGTGCGCGCCAAAGATGGCGAAACAAATGCACTGAAGCCAATTAACCGCGGCTTCCTCATGGCGGGCATCATCACCGTGATCGGTACGGCCCTGCTGGCGTTCTTCTACGTGGGCAACCCCGCGAAGGGCGAAACCGTGTTCGGCGACAAGGCCGTATCAATGGCCGGCGCCGGCTGGCGCGTGTTCGGTGCTGTGGTTATCGGTCTTGTGCTCGCACAGGTGCTCAGCCGCTTGACCGAATACTTCACCGGTACCGAGTACGCACCCGTGAAGGAAATCGGCGAGTCAGCAGAGACCGGTCCCGCCACCGTTGTGTTGTCAGGTACTGCCTCCGGCCTTGAGTCGTCGGTGTACGCCATCGTCTGCATCGCCGTTGCGCTTGGCGCCACCTTGTGGCTCGGCGGCGGCAACATTCAGTTCTCGCTCTACCTCGTGGCCCTCACCGGCATGGGCATGCTCGCCACCACAGGCGTCATCGTCTCTGAGGACACCTTCGGCCCCGTGGCCGACAATGCCGCTGGCATTGCCGAGATGGCGGGCGAGTTTGAAGGTGAGCCACGCAAGATCATGGTGGGCTTGGACGCGGTAGGTAACACCACCAAGGCGGTTACCAAGGGCTTCGCAATCGGCTCGGCAGTTATTGCTGCCGTGGCGTTGTTCGCCTCGTACATCGAGACGATTGCTGGTGAACTGAAGTTGGGCCTTGAGGGCGACGCGATCTTTGCGGCAGCCGAAACACAAATCAACGTGGCCGACGTGAAGACCTTCATCGGTTTGCTCATCGGTGGTTCAGTTGCATTTATGTTCTCCGCTCTCGCCATTCGTGCAGTGGGACGCACCGCAGGAGTAGTCGTGCAAGAGGTGCGTAACCAGTTCCGCGACGGCGGCATCATGGCTGGCACCAAGAAGCCGGACTACGGCCCCGTCATCGACATCTGCACTGCAGCATCACTGCGTGAACTCACCACCCCGGCACTGCTCGCCGTGCTCACCCCGGTGATCATCGGCTTCGGTCTGGGCTACGCCCCACTCGGCGCCTTCCTTGCGGCAATCATCCTCACTGGCCAGCTCATGGCGAACTACTTGAGCAACGCTGGTGGCGCATGGGATAACGCCAAGAAGTACATCGAAGACGGCCACCACGGCGGCAAGGGCTCCGATGCCCACAAGGCAGCGGTTATTGGCGACACGGTCGGCGACCCGTTCAAGGACACTGCTGGTCCGGCACTCAACCCGCTGATCAAGGTGATGAACCTGGTCTCGCTGTTGATCCTGCCTGCGATCATCAATCTGAAGGACAACGACGGCGCCCGCTTGACGATTGCCGGTGTGTCGTTGGTGATTCTGATTGCCTCGATCCAGTTCTCGCGTCGCAAGACCGAGAGCATGGTCGCTGCGGTTTAAGGACTACCCGATCGGGGCTGGCGTGTCGAACATTCGATACCTCAGCCCCGACTGGATCGCAGCAGTCGCTGCAAGGGTTGCAGCAAGTCAGTCACTCCAGGCGCTGGCACGTGAGCACTCGGTGGCGCTCACGCAAGTAGTCACCGGCACGCCCGATGGCGACGTCACCTATCACCTCGAGGTGCGTGACGGGGTCGCCCGCTTCGGGGATGGCGCGGCGCCACACGAGGATGTGCGCTTCACTGAGTCGTGGGACACCGCCGTTGCCGTATCCACGGGTGAGCTCAATGCACAAGAAGCATTCATCAAAGGTGCAATTCGTTTCGCCGGCGATCACCAACGCTTAATTGATGCAGCCGACGTGTTTGCCGCACTTAATCCCGTCTTCGACGAGGTACGCGCTGTAGTCGACTATCGGTGATAGACACGTATTTCCATGGACACGCTTACCCTCCCCCTTCTTCTCATCGGTGTTGTACTCCTCGTATTCGGCGCCGACTTTCTCGTGCGTGGCGCCTCTGCAATTGCCGAGCGCCTTGGCATCTCACCCATTGTCATTGGGCTCACCGTTGTGGCCTTCGGCACCAGCGCACCCGAACTCGCGGTGTCGGTAAACGCCAGCCTCAGCGGCAACAACGACGTGGCCTTCGGCAACGTCGTGGGCAGCAACATCTTCAACATCTTGTTCATCCTCGGCATATCTGCGGCGATTGGCGGACTCGCTATCACCCAGCGCATTGTGCGCCTCGACGTACCGATCCTGATCGGTATCTCAATCCTCACCTATGTACTCGCGCTGAATAACTCGATTGGTCGACTTGAAGGCGCGGTATTCTTTGCCGGACTCGTCGCCTACACCACATGGCTGATCCGTGCGTCGCGCAAGGAGAGCGCCGCAATCGCCGCTGAATACGAAAAGGGCATCGAAGAAATCGAAGGCGACGTCAAGTTTTCTCCGATGATGTGGCAACTTGGCCTGATTGTTGTCGGTCTTGCCATGTTGATCGTCGGCTCCAACTTCCTTGTGGGGTCAGCCAGCGATCTTGCCCGCAGCCTTGGCGTGAGCGACCTCGTCATCGGCCTTACCGTTGTTGCAGCGGGAACCTCCTTGCCCGAACTTGCCACCTCGGTCTTGGCCGCCATTCGCGGCGAACGCGACATTGCCGTGGGCAACGTCGTGGGCTCAAACATTTTCAATCTCCTCGGCGTGCTCGGTCTGTCGGCCGTTGTCTCCAATGGCGGCGTCAGAGTGTCCGATGTTTCACTCACATTGGACATCCCCGTCATGATCGCCGCAACGGTGGTTCTCATTCCCATTTTCTGGAATGGTTTCCGCATCAAACGGTGGGAGGGAGTTCTCCTGGCTGTTTTCTACGTGGTGTACGTGGTGTATCTCGTGCTCGTCAACATCGAGCACGATTCATCAACCATGGTGGGATTCGCCTCGACGTTTGTCGCGATCCTCGTAGCGCTCGGCTTTTCTGTCGCGGGCTACCAAGGCTGGCGGCAACACCGCGCGGCGCAGCGCCTCAACTAGTCGCAGTTACGAATAGTACGGGTTCGCGCCCGTTGAATGATCGGTGAGATCGCGCACCTTGACGATCTCGGGCACTTCTTGGCCGATCATCGTCTGCACACCCTCGAGCATCGTCTGGCGACTCATCGAACACCCGTGACAGCCACCACCCATGGTGAAGTACGCGGTGCCCTCCGAGTCGTGGCCAGCGAAGGTGACAAATCCACCATGGGCGGCGAGAGCCGGATTGACATCGGCGGCAACGACTGCCTCGATGCGCGCAGAGATCTCGTCGTCGCGCACCAGACCCTCGATCTGGGGTGCCTTGGGCTTGTTGGGATTGCGAATCAGTAGTCCTTGCGACTCGTTGTGGTCGATCACCGCACCCTGGAATGACTCGACATCCTTGCCCGGCACGATGACCTTGAGGCCGTCAATGGTGCGCACCTCATCGGTGAACGCCGCCTTCGTGAAGAAGTCAAACGAGAGGTCGTAGCGAAAATCCTCGCCTGACTCGGAAATGATCTCGAGGCGCAGACCCAGTTGGTCTCCTTCCGTCTCGGCATCGCGAAGTTCCAACAACTTGGCGTGGGCAATTGGAGAGATGGTGATGATCGTGTCAACGGCGTCAGAGGTCTGTGCAAAGGGGCTCACAGGCCACAGGATACCGCTGTACTCATCGGGCCCGCCGAGTCGAGAACCCGAGAATGGACCACTACACTCGCCGTTGTACGCACGGGGAGTTCGTTGGAACGACGGACTGAGAGGGTGGCCGCCGCCACCGACCCGCACACCTGATCTGGGTAATGCCAGCGCTAGGGAGCGAAATGACACAACACGCCATCGTCGTCGCCGGAGGACACCACCCGCCCCGTTCGCTCGCGCGCTACCTGCCGCATTTCGACCTGGTGGTGGCCGCGGACTCAGGGCTCGACGTCGCGCTCGCACTCGGGCTTGCTGTCACCCACGTGGTGGGTGACATGGACTCGGTCGATCCACAGGCACTGGCCCAAGCCGAGACAGCGGGCGCTGTTGTGCAGCGCGTGCCACACGACAAAGACCAGGTGGACACCGAACTCGCCGTCCTTTTTGCCCGCACGCTCGGCGCGTCGACAATCACACTGATTACTGCGGGCGGCGGCCGACTTGATCACCAATTGGGCGTCATGTCGGCACTTACCCACCCCGTTCTCGCCGGCTGCGAGGTGCACGCACTGTGGGACACCGCGCACGTGCGGGTATTGAACGGCCCCGAATCGGCGACCATCACCGGAAAAGTTGGATCACTCGTCGGACTCGTCGCCATGAACGGCGCCGCGCTCGGCATCACCACCTCAAACCTGCGCTGGCCACTTGCCGACGAACATCTCGAGGCCCACTCCACGCGAGGCGTGAGCAATGAGATGACCAACGAACACGCCACGGTTTCAGTTCGTGCTGGATCACTCTTCGTCATTCAGCCCCACGCACACACCGAGGACTCCCAATGAAACGACTCATGGTCGCCGCGTTACTCCTACTCGCCGCATGTGGAGACGGCGAGTCCGCAAATGAGCCCGTCACGCTCACGTTGATTGCACACGAGTCATTTACGCCAAGCGAGGGCATCTTTGACCCCTTCACTAAGGCAACTGGAATCACCGTTGAGGTAATCAACGCTGGGGATGCCGGTGAAATCGTCACCAAAGCAGCACTCACGAGCGGTAATCCCGAAGGCGACGTGCTGTGGGGCGTGGACAACGCGTTGCTTTCCCGTGCACTCGAGGCCAATGTCTTCGAGTCGTACGAAGCAAACGGTCTTGCTGCAATACCCGACGATTTACGTGCAGGTATTCCCAACTTCGAGGTCACACCCGTCGACAGCGGCGACGTGTGCATCAACTACGACATCGCGTGGTACGACGAACGCGGGATCGAGCCTCCTAGTTCCTTCGCAGATTTGATCGACAACACCTATGCAGGACACCTCGTCGTGCAGAGCCCACTCACGTCGTCGCCCGGGCTCGCGTTCATGTTGGCCACGATTGCCACATTTGGCGAGGCGGGCTGGCTGGACTATTGGTCGGCATTGCGCGCCAATGACGTGCTCGTCGTAGATGGCTGGACTGAGGCCTACTACAACGAGTTCTCCGGTTCCCAGGGCGGATCCCGTCCGCTCGTGGTGAGTTACGGCTCGAGCCCGCCAGCCGAGGTGCTCTTTGCCGATCCTCCGCGCGACGATGCGCCGACCGCAGTGATAGTCGACACGTGTTTTCGCCAAGTGGAATACGCCGGCATTCTGCGCGGAACCCCCCACCCCGCCGAGGCACGTCTCCTCATTGAGTATCTGATTGGCGAGACCTTCCAAGCCGATCTCCCGCTCACGCAGTTCGTGTATCCCGCCAACGTCGACGTGCCATTGCCCGAATCGTTCACCACCTATTCCGCACGACCCACGACACCGCTGACCATGCAGCCCGACCGCATTGCAACCAATCGCGTGATGTGGCTTGATGCCTGGACCGCAGCGGTGCTCAAGTAGCCATCGAGTGATGACGGCATACCAACCGTACGCATCCTCCACCCGATGGACGTGGCTACCCGCCACTGCGCTCATCGGTGTCTTCCTCGTTGTTCCACTCGTCGTCATCGTGTCGCAATCGCTGACAACTAGCGGATTTATCGATGCCCTCACAAGCCCATCGATGCAGGGAGTGTGGTGGTTTACGTCGTGGCAGGCAGTCGTGAGCGCAGTCGCCACCTTTGCCGTTGCTCTGCCCGCTACGTGGATCGTGTCGCGCTACGCCTTTGCCGGGCGCCGGGTGCTCATTGCGCTCATGACGGTGCCATTCCTCTTGCCGACGGTGGTAGTCGGTGCAGCATTCCTCGCACTTCTGCCTGATTCTTTGCACTACACCGCTGCCGCAATCATCTTCGCCCACGCCTATTTCAACATCGCTGTCGTCGTGCGCGTTGTGGGTGCGCGCTGGGAACAACTCGATCCACAACTTGGCGACGCGGCGCGCACACTAGGGGCATCTCCACTCGCCGCCGCACGTACCGTCACCCTTCCTCTCTTGCGCAGTGCAGCGACATCAGCCTTCGGCATTATCTTTCTGTTCTGCTTCTCGAGTTACGGCATCGTTCGTATCCTCGGTGGTCCAGCGGTGTCCACCGTTGAGACCGAGATATATGTTCGAGCAGTGGTCTTCGGAGACATGGATGGCGCAGTCGCCCTCAGCATGCTGCAGATGATCGTTCTCATTGCGCTCATTGCGATGTGGGGTACGCGTCGCGATCGCACACCAGCCGTTACGCCCGCGACCCACCTCAGACGCGCGACATCGCCGCGCGCCTGCCGCACCATTCGTCTCGTCGCCGGTGCAATGGTCGTTATCACGTGCGCACCGATGGTTGCCGTCGTGCTGCGTTCGGTGTGGGTGCGCGGACATTTCAGCAGCGCAGGATGGGCGGCACTCACCACCAGCGACACCGCTCTGGCGGTTTTCACCTCGCTTGCCTATGCAGTAGTTGCTGCGGTCATCACCATTGTTGTTGCCATTAGCGCGACAGTGGCATCAACCTACGACAGCAAGCGCATGGCGCTGGTGGCGACACTCACCTCGCTACCACTCACTATCTCGGCAGTGACGATCGGCCTTGGCATGCTCATTGCCTTCGATACCCCACCCTTCGCCTTTCGTTCGTCGTGGTTCATCACGCCGATTGCGCACGCACTCGTGGCCGTACCGCTGGCTCTTCGCACGGTCATGCCCGTCGCCCGCGACATTCCGCCCACGCTCGCGCATGCCGCTGCCACTCTCGGCGCACGACCGCTGGCGTCGTGGCTCACCATCGACTGGCCACTCCTCAAACGGGCCACCGCCTCCGCTGGCGCACTTGCCTTTGCAGTATCGATCGGTGAGTTTGGTGCAACGAGTTTCCTTACCCGACGCGCTTCCGAAACGACGCCGATTCAGATCTCCCGACTGCTCGGTAGACCGGGCGACACCAACCAACTCACCGCCTACATGTTGGCGACGCTGCTTATCGCCGTGTGCGTTGCAGTGGTACTCATCATTGATCGCGATCGCATGGTGAAACAGTGATGCTCGCACTTGTCGATATTGCCGTGCTCTTCGATGGCACACCGTTTCTCCGCCATGTCAACATGTCGGTAACACGTGGCGAGATTGTCACACTGGTTGGCCCCAGCGGTTCAGGAAAGTCCACATTGTTGCGCGTGATCTGCGGACTGGAAGCGCCGAGTGCTGGACAGGTGATCATCGATGGCCACGACATGACCGCTATACCCCCGCATCGTCGCCCAGTTGGCATGGTGTTCCAAGACAATCAGCTCTTTCCGCATCT
>JBIIEO010000029.1:0-8235 GCA_044237775.1 Ilumatobacteraceae bacterium
GAGAGCGGCCACGCTGCGGCGGTTTCCGATCGCTGTCCGCATCGTGGGGGACGCTTGTCGCTGGGGTGGGTGAAGAACGGTTGCGTCGCGTGCCCGTATCACGGATGGGAATTTGGCAGTGATGGTAAGTGTCGAGTGATTCCGTCGCAGGATCCGTCTATTCCGATCCCATCAAAGGCAAAAGTTGACGCCGTGCATGTGCGCGAACGTCACGATTTGGTGTGGGTGTGTGTCGGTAATCCGGTTGGCGATGTGCCGTTCCTCGAGGAACTGGAGTCGGGTGACTTCACGCTCATCCACGAAATGATGGAGGTGTGGCACGCTTCGGCGCCGCGCATTGTCGACAACGCGCTCGACGTCAGTCACGTCGCGTGGGTACATCGCAACTCGATCGGCTCGAACGCTAACAATCAGCTTGAAATGGGCGAGGTAGAGCGCAATGGCCACAACGTCAAGTTCTCGGTAACGCTGATCGCCCAGGTCAACGACTTGATGACCAATGTCAACGGTGTGACGGGCGATGTGACTCGCCGCACTACACATGCCGAACTTGTCGAACCCCTGCTGTTTCGCGGCCGACTCGAGTACGAACAGAACGGACTCGTCCACGTGTTGTATAAGACCTGCACGCCAATAGATAACGAGAACACCTTGTTCTGTCAGTTCATCGCTCGAAGCGATAGCCCGACGCCCGACAAGTGGCCGGCGATTACCGCGATCGATCGTCTCGTGCAGAGCGAGGACAAGGCATTGCTCGAAAACATTGAGCCCGATTTCCCGCTCAGTATCACCGAAGAAGTCCATACGAAAGTTGACAAAATGACGCTTGAGTACCGCCGTGTACTTGCCGATTTGGCTGGGGTAACCGCATGAAGATCGCTATCCAAACGCCACCCGAAAACTGCACATTCCAGGCGCTTGAAGAGGTGTGGCAAGTTGCTGACGATGCGGGGTTCGCTGCGGCCTTCACGTTCGACCACTTGGTGCCACTGAACCCGGGCGCGCGACCGAACCTGCCGATTGGTGTGCCCGACGGCCCGCAATTCGAGGGCTGGGCAACGCTCTGTGCGTTGGCTGCGCGAACGAAGCACATGCAGGTGGGCACGCTGGTGTCGGGTATCACGTATCGACCACCGATCATGCTCGCCAAGATGGCCGTAACGCTGGATCACATCACGCGTGGGCGCGCAATCCTGGGTGTGGGCGCGGCATGGCACGAGGTCGAGCACAAGATGTACGGCATTGAGTATCCGGCAGTGGGTGAGCGCATGACGCGTTTGGACGAAGCACTGCAGATTTTCCGGCGTCTGTTCACCGAAGACGAAGTCACCTTCGAAGGCGCGAGTTTTCAGATGAGTAAGGCGGTCTTTGATCCGAAGCCGGTTCGTAAGTCGGGGATCCCGTTGCTCGTAGGAGGAAGCGGCAACCGCCTGAAGAACATCGTCGCCCGCAACGCCGACATGTTCAACAGTTTCGCTGCGCCATGGGAGTGGGCGGCGGTGAATGCCGACTTGGATGCCCGCATGACCAAGTACGGACGTGACCCCAAGTCGCTGATGCGTACCGCATTTGTGTTTTCCGATCTTTCCGGAGACGCGGCAAAGGAAGAGGACTTGCTGCGGACGTTCCAAAAGAATCGCGGCGGGACCGAAGAGGAGGTGCGGAAGCGCATCGTCATCGGTAACCCTGACAATATGATCGAGGTCTTGAAGGGCTACGAGCAGGCGGGCATCGAAATGGCGATTCTCAATTTGCGCCCACCGTTCAGCGCCGCTGAAGTATCGCGATTTGCACAGGAAGTGCTCGTCGCTTTTGGCTGAACACACCTGCGATCTGTTGATTACGGGTGGTTATGTCGTCACCGTTGACGATGAGGGTTCATCGTTTTTTGGTGACGTAGCAATCACAGGGCGCGACATTGTGGCCGTCGGTCCGCAACTCGACTTCTTGGCGACGAACACGATCGACGCCACCGGATGTGCCGTTGTGCCGGGCTTTGTCAACGCGCATATGCATGAAACGCTTGACCGCGGTGTGTTCGAAGACTTGCCATTCACCAAATGGCTGAATGATTTTGCCTTGCCCAAGGACACGGCGCACATTCCCGAGCACATTCGCGTGTCGGCGCTGCTCAATCAGACCGAAATGATTCGCAACGGCACGACGACGTTTATTGACATCTTTCGCTTTCCCGATCAGGCGGCGGCGGTCGCCGAGCAGTCGGGGCTTCGTGCGATCTTTAGCCCACAGCTGATTGACGATCCAGTCGGTCCGGGGGAGTCGCTTGCTTCCACGCTCGCGTTCATGGAGCGCTGGCACGGGCGCGTCCCCGGTCGCATCGCTACCTGGTTCGGTCCTCATGCCATGTATTCGTGCTCGGTCGACACCTTGCGCGAGATTCGAACCCATGCCGACCGCATGGGTGTCGGCATACACATCCATCTTGCTGAAACACCCTTCGAGGTCTCGTGGGTAGCTGAACGTTCGGGCGGCAAGACGCCGACCGAGTATTTGGATGAGCTCATCGGCCTTGGTCCCGACGTGCTCGCCGCGCACTGTATCGAGCTGACCGATACCGACATTGCTCGAATCGCGCAGGCTGGCGTGGGCGTGGGCCACTGTCCCACCTCGAATGCGAAGTTGGGTAACGGCGTGGCGCGGGTAGTGGAGATGCGCGAGCGAGGAGTGCGCATCGGCCTCGGCACCGATTCAAACATGACCAACAACAATCTCGACATGATCGAAGAGATGCGCATGGCAAGCCTCGTGCAGAAGCAGCGACTGCGCGACCCGGCGGTGATGTCCAGCTTCGAGACGCTCCGCTTGGCGACGCGTGGTTCGGCCGAGGCCTTGGGTATGGATACCGAGATTGGCAGTCTGGAATCGGGCAAGCGTGCCGACGTTGCCATCATCGATTTGGGGGCCACGCACATGCGGCCGATTGTCGAGTACGGCCGCACCAACATTGTCGAGCAGGTGGTGTGGTCGGCGTGTGGCACTGACGTGCGCGACACCATTGTCGATGGCCGGGTGCTTATGCGCAATCGTGAAGTGCTGTCGCTGCAGACCGGTGACCTGAAGGAGGTAGCTGACGCTCAGTTACTTGATTTGCTCACTCGCGCCGGCGTGTTAGAAAAGCGTTTCGCCCGCTAGGGAGTCAGATCCCACGGTCGCATCGGCACCCGGGCGACGGGTTGACCGGTTGCCCTGCGCACTGCGGCCGCAATTGCTGCGGTGCTCGACAGTGATGACGGCTCTCCCGCGCCCTTGATGCCAAGCGGCGACCGGGGGTCGGGAAATTCCAGCATGGCAATTGCGACGGGCGGCATGTCGGCTGCGGTTGGCACCAAGTAGTCGGTGAGTGAGTTGTTGGTGCTGAGCCCGTCTCGGGTCTCCAGGCTTTCGTTGAACGCAAACCCAATTCCCTGAGCGATGCCACCAAGTATTTGGCCACGAACCTCGCGGGGGTTGATCGCACGACCGACATCTTGTGCAGTGGCGATACCGAGCACGGTGCATAATCCAAGCTCGACATCCACCTCGACCAGAGCTTTGTGTGCGACGAACATCCACGACACGTGTACGTCGCCGGTGCCAAATGCCTCAACCCCGTGGCTCGTGGGTGGCGCCTCGTATTCGTATTCGACCGAAATCTCATCGTCACCCAGCACATCGTTGAGCGAGCGACGTTTTGCAGCGTCCACGATCTCGCCCTCCTCGAAGGCGACGGAATCGACGTTGAGTCGCTCGGTGAGATGAGCGAGGAGCAGCCTCGACGCGCCAAGAACTGCAGAGCCCGACATCCACGACTGCCTGCTCGCCGAAGACGAACCTGAGTACTTCATGTAGGTACTCGGTGCTGCAAGTGTCACGGCCACGCCGGGAAATGCATCGTTGACGATTTGCGTGAGCACCGTTTGGATCCCTTGGCCACATTCTGATGCCGACGACGACACGGTGAGGCCGTGGCGCGACAAGGTGAGCCCCGCCCACGAATACTCACGCACGCCCTCGCCGTACATGTGGTTCTTCACACCCAGTGCGAATCCCTCGCCCTGTTGTGTGCGCGCACTCATCAGTGTCGAGCCGGTACCTCCGGGCTCACGCAGGGGATGGGCGTCGACGTCTGGGTACGGGAGGTTGACACAAGTCTCTATGAGCACGTCGAGTGGTGTCTGATCCCTCACGACCTGACCAGATGTGGGGAAGGGGTCGCCGTCGCGCAGCACATTGCGACGACGCAATTCGACGGGGTCGACGCCGAGTCGATCGGCCAACAGGTCGAGCGTGGACTCGATGCCGAAACATGCCTGCACAGCGCCAAAACCCCGCATGGCACCGCTGATGGGGTTATTGGTGCGCACCACACGTCCATCGACGCGCACTGCAGGAATGCGGTAAGGACCGGCGGCGAAATAGCAGGCGCTCCCCAGGACCGGTTGCGAGGTACTCGCATAGGGGCCTCCATCCAACTCCACGATGGCATCGACGAATTGCAGCATGCCGTCACTCGATGCGCCCACGCGGTAGGTGAGGCGCGCTGGGTGGCGCTTGGGGTGTGCGAGAAACGACTCGCCGCGTCGATACGTCGTTTTCACCGGTCGATTTGTGACGAGGGCGGCAATGGCGAGATGGGCTTGCAGGGTGATGTCCTCGCGCCCGCCGAAAGCGCCGCCAATTCCCGAGTTGATGAGATGTACGCGATCGGGTGGCAGTCCGAGCACGGTGCAGAGTTGGTGTTGATCGGTGTGCAGGTCTTGCGTCGCAAGAATCAGTGTGACGCCGCCGTCACCGGTGGGGTAGGCGACTGCGCTTTCGGGGGCGAGGAAGAGTTGGTCCTGGCGCCCCGTTTCCCAGGTGGCCTCCACCACCACGTCGGCGGTGAAGTCGTCTCCGCGCTCAATATGCAGTTCACGGATCACATTGCCCAGAGGGTGCAACGGCGAGTCGCAGGTGGCAAGTGCGTCATCGATTGTCGTGATAGCTGTGAGCGGTTGCCAGTGCACCTCGATGAGGTCTAGCGCTGCCCAGGCGAACTCCTGGCTGGTGGCAACGACAAACGCCACCGCTTCACCTTCGCAGCGTGCGACCTCCTCAACGAATACTGGTTGATCGGACATGATGTGGCCGAGCAGGTTGCTTGTCGGAACGTCCGCGGCGGTGAGCACGCGAACGACACCCGGGTGCGCAAGTGCGCGCGAAGCATCAATGCTTACGAGTCGCGCATGTGCATGCGGACTCCGCTTCGTAGCGCCAAACAACATGCCCGGTATGCGTACATCGTTGCTGTACTCGAAGTCGCCAGACAGCTTGGTGGGCACGTCGGGGCGCACCGCATGTGCGCCAACCCCAGTGGCCGATGCTGTCGCAGTTGTCATGCCGATGCTCGTCGCGAACGATCAACCTCAAGCACCGCATCGACGATGCCGAGGTAGCCCGTGCAGCGGCAGACGTTGCCGGCGAGGCGTTCGCGCACGTCGTCTGCACTCAGCGAGTCGGGAGAATCGAGTGCCTGTTCTGCAGCGACAACGAAACCCGGCGTACAAAACCCGCACTGCACTGCTCCGTGACGGATGAACGCCTCGGCGAGGTCGGCTTGAAGGAGCGACTTCACCGTCTGCACCTCGGCCGAGTCGCAGGCAAGCGCCGGTGTTAAGCACGAGTTTTGTACGCGTCCGTCGACGACCACGGTGCACGACCCACACTCGCCCTGTTCGCAGGCACCTTGCATGGCCGTGTGGCCTGCGTCGCGCAGTGCGCGCAGCAGGCTTGTGGACGGTGAGGCAGCGAGCGTGACCGTCTCGCCGTCCACGTTGAGTCGCACGTGCTGGTCGTTCATCGCCCTACCTGCTCGCTCCAGAGATGATGATGTATGCGTTGTGCGAGCACGCGCACACTGGCTCGCCGATAGTCGGCCGTTGCTCGGTGATCGTCAATTGGCGAAACCGATTGGGCCACCGTGTCTGCAAAGTCGTCGGCGCCATCGCGCTGGAGCAACAAGCCGGCAGCGATGTCCAAGACGAGTGCCGTGGGGCCGACAGAGCCAGCGGCTACGCGCGCGTGGCCGCGTTTGGCGTCGAGTCGCGCAGCAAGTGAACAAATACTGATCACCATGGCGTTGCGGGTACCAACTTTTGCGAAGTGTTGAGCGCCTTTACAGTCGGTAAGCACGACCGCGGCGACTAGTTCGTCAGGCGCACAGGCGCTGCGTTTTGGACCCACGAGAAACTCGTTGAGTCGCACGGTGCGCATGCCGCGGGGCGACACCAAGTCGACCTCGGTGTCAAGGACGAGCAGTGGGGGAAGCGCATCGCCAGCCGGCGAAGCGGTGGCTAAGTTGCCGCCAATCGTGCCGACGCTGCGAATCTGTCGACTTCCGACGGTGCGAGCCGCCATCGCGAGCGCAGGGACCTCGTGGGTTAAGGCTTGCTCGATTTCGGCAAAGGTCACGCCGCCCCCGATACGAAGTCCACGATCGATGTGTTCGATGCCGCGTAGGTCCTCGACGCGGCGGAGGTTTAGCCAACCGTCAACCTTCGCGGACCCCGCGTTTACGCCGACCATGACGTCGGTGCCGCCATTCACCACGCGCAGATGCGGCATCGCGGCCAGGAGGTCAATCGCTTGGTCGAGCGTCGTGGGTGAAAAGCAGCTACTCATGTTCGTGAAACCATTTCACGCATGGCAGTCTGGATTCACGACGGGCCTCGAAAAAGGACCGTTGAGTACACTGCTATGCGTACATAGTTATTCAATCACACGTCTTGGAGGGGTCCGCAATGGGTGCAGCTCGTGAGGCGCGGCGCGGACCAGTGAAGGGCTCGCAGTTTCCCGACTCATCGGCGTGGGACCGCACGGGTTTCCTCCTGTGGCATGCCGTGCTGGAGTGGCGCCGTAAGGTCACCGAGGGTTTGGCCGAGGTGGGCCTCACGCACGTGCAGTTCGTGCTGCTTGCAAGCACCATGTGGCTGGCCCACCGTGGGGAGGCGCCTTCGCAGGTCGAACTGGCAAATCATGCGGGGGTAGACCCCATGATGACGTCGCAGGTGGTGCGATCGCTCGAGCGCACCAAGTTGGTGCGACGCATCGCCGACAAAGAAGATGCACGGGTTCGTCGCATCGTAGTAACGGCTTCTGGTGAACGAAAAGTTCTTGCAGCAGTCAAGATCGTCGAACGCATGGATCGAGAAGCATTCGGTGAGATCGATGACGTAGACACTTTCAGAGAAGTGCTGCGCACGATTGCGCGACGCGACGAAAACGGCAACAGGTGGGACGGCCAGTAATGAAGAATACGCGTGTCAAGATGATTATCGACACCGATGGTGGCGTCGATGATGCGGTGGCAATTCTGTGGGCAGCAACATCGCCAGACGTTGAACTTCTGGGTATATCTGTTGTCCATGGCAATGTGCCCATGCGCCAAGCGGGCCAAAACGTGTGTCGCATTCTCGAACTTGCGGGCCGCACCGACGTGCCCGTTGCGCTCGGCGAGGCCGATCCATACCCGAGTGCGCCGCACTTGCGCCCGGCCGACTTCGTCCACGGGGCCGACGGCTTGGGCAATACCAATTACCCCGAGCCTTCGATGGCGCCAACCACCGAACACGGTGTGGACCTGTTGTTGCGTATTGTCGCCACGTATCCCGGAGACGTGTCGGTGGTAACCGTTGGACCGCTCACCAACGTGGCGCGCGCCATTGCCCGCGACGCGTCGTTCGCTTCGAGCGTGCGCGAGCTCGTCGTCATGGGTGGAGCAGTGACGGTGCCGGGCAACGCCCTCCCCGCCGCCGAAGCCAACATTGCCCATGACCCCGAAGCCGCCTCGATTGTGGTGCGTGGCGCATGGGCACGCCCGCCGCTGCTCGTGGGGCTCGATGTCACGCATCTGGCCACGTTCACGCCAGCAATGCTTGCGGCAATCGAAGCGTCTCCGCATCCCTACGCCACGTACCTTGCCGCACCATTGCGGTTCTATTCGGACGCGGGTGGCACCTTTTGTGCTCCCGGCGAATTTCCATGTCACGATCTACTTGCCGTGCTCGCCGCCTGCATGCCCGTGGTTGATGCCGATGTACTGCCGCTTGCTGTTCAGCACACGCCCGGCCCAGCACTCGGTGCAACTATCGCCGATCTGCGCGTGCCCTTCTTCGCACGCAAGGGCGCTCAGTCGATTCAGAGCGAGGACATGGGTTTTTCCGACTGGCGCATCGGCCTACGTGTTGACGTCGAGGT
>JBIIEO010000018.1:0-25836 GCA_044237775.1 Ilumatobacteraceae bacterium
TCGCATCGCGAGTTGTCCCTGGCATATCGTGCGTGATTGACCGATCTTCGCCGACAAGTCGGTTAAAGAGTGTGCTCTTCCCCACGTTCGGCCTACCCACGATTGCAACTCTGGGCGCATTTGGCTCTGTCGACTCGCGCTCTTCGTCAACATCATCGTCGACCGCTTCGATTTGTTCAAGAATGAGATCAAGTAAGTCGCCAGATTTTCGGCCGTGGAGCGCGGACACCGAGTGGGGTTCACCGAAGCCCAATGCAAGAAAGTCCCACGTATCGCTTTCGCGGCGTTCAGAATCCACTTTGTTGGTCACCAGCAGTACCGGGCGCGAGACACGGCGGAGCCAGCCGGCAATCAGTTCATCATCGTCGGTGAGCCCGATGCCTGTATCGACTACAAAAAGGACAAGATCGGCCTTCGCCGCCGCCTCCTCGACCTGTCGGCTCACCTTCTCATCAAGGGGTGTTCCCTCGGGCATCCAGCCGCCCGTATCCACCAACATGAAGCGCTTCCCGGTCCACTCCACCTCACGCTCAAACCGATCTCGCGTGACTCCCGGTTGATCCTCAACGATTGCTACCTGCCCGCCGACAAAGCGGTTGAAGAGGGTGCTCTTGCCAACGTTTGGGCGACCCACAATCACGACCACAGGAAGCAATTGCACTGCGACAGTGTACTGAGTCGCGGTGATCGCATTCGCGTGGACACCGTGTTGCACAATCTGCAATCACTTGCACCGTTTCGGTACTGTTCAGGCGTGGATCCTCGACTCGAAGCCGCCGCACATGCCGGCGACTCGGCAGTAGACCTGGTGGTTCTTGCCGCCCCCCGCGGGTTCTGTGCAGGCGTAGAGATGGCAATCAAAGCACTCGCTTGGATGGTGCGCACCTTCCAGCCACCGGTCTATTGCTTCCACGAGATCGTGCACAACAAATCAGTCGTTGATCGCTTCATTGAACAAGGCGTCGTTTTTGTTGATGACATCACTGCCGTTCCACCAGGACGACCAATCATGTTGTCGGCACATGGATCGGCCCCGGAAGTTGTCGAGGAGGCAAAACGACGCGGTAGTTACGTGGTGGACTCTGTGTGTCCGCTCGTTACCAAGGTGCATCACGAGGTCAAGGTGCGCGCCAACAAGGGATATCGGATCGTCTACGTCGGTCACGAGGGCCACGAAGAAGCAGTCGGCACCATGGCGGTCGCTCCCACTGCGATTTCACGCGTGGAATCGATCGAAGAGGTGGATGCTCTCCCCCAATTCGCCGAGCCGGTCGCACTGTTGGCGCAGACCACCTTGTCGCATCGCGACTGGATGGGAGTCGCGGACGCAGTCAAGACTCGCTATCCCGACGTATGGACACCGGGAAGAAGCGACCTGTGTTTTGCCACGACAAATCGTCAATCAGCACTAATGCATATCGCTGAGCGCTGTGATGTGATCATCGTCATCGGTTCAGCCAATTCATCCAACACACTCGCTTTGGAAAAGCTGGCGCGTGACGTGGGGTGCTCGAGAGTTCTACGAGTGAACAGCTCCGCTGAGCTACCGCCAAACCTTTCCGGCACTATCGGTGTTACCGCGGGTGCATCCGCACCTGAGGAAATTGTGCGAGGAGTCCTCGCCGCCCTCAAACCGCGACTCGGCGTCGAAGAGGTGCGGATAACCGATGAAGACGAATACTTTCCTCCTCCGCGCAACATTCGTCAGCTCCAGACCACGCTCGAACAAGCTGCAGCCGCCATGGTGGGCGGCAATCCATTGCGTTCAACGCTCGATGATCGACAGGTCAGCGCGAGTGACGTGCTGCTCCACTTTCGCCAAGGGTAAGAAACCGTCAGTTTCGGGGAACTTTGCTCCACGGCACGTCTCGGTCGACACGCACGTCGCCGGGAAGACCCAGCACGCGCTCCCCGAGGATGTTCTTCATTACTTCAGTGGTTCCGCCTTCAATACTGTTTGCGCGCGAGCGAAGGAACGACTTCGGAACATTGTCGAAACTCATCGCCGACGTTGGTCGCGTCATTGCGTAGCTGCCGTACAACATCCCCTCAGCGCCCATGAGATCAACGCAAAAGTTAAACACGTCTTTGTTGAGGTCAGCGCTGGCCATCTTGCCAATTGATCCTTCCGGGCCTGGCACACCCATCTTCCGGGCCTGCCCGGCACGAATGTTGGTCAACCGCAACACCTCTGCTCGTGACCATAGCTTCATCAATTGATCCCGAACTTCAGGAGTCCGGTCTTCGGCTCCTCGCGATTGCCACAATTTCACCGCATCGCGAATAGCACCAGAGCCACGCTGAGGTATTGCGCCGCCAATAGCGACGCGTTCGTTCATCAATGTGGTCAAGCTGACTCGCCAGCCGTCTCCTGGGCTCCCAAGCGTCTCGGACACCGGCACACGCGTATCAGTGAAGTACACCTCATTGAACTCTGCCTCGCCGGTCATCTGCCGAAGTGGACGAACCTCGACACCCGGGGCCTCCATATCGACGACCACCGCGGTTAGTCCGGCATGCTTCACCGCTTCAGCGTCCGTGCGCACGACGAGGAGCCCCCAACGAGACAAATGCGCCAGCGTGGTCCACACTTTCTGCCCATTGACCACCCACTCGTCACCATCACGCACGCCCTTTGCAGAGAGACCGGCAAAATCAGACCCTGAACCTGGCTCGGAGAACAACTGACACCAAATCTCTTCGCCGGTAAACAATGGTCGCAAATACCGGCGCTTCTGCTCGTCGCTACCCCACTCGACAACTGTCGGCCCACACATGCCGTAGCCGATCGGATTGCGTGCGTAGGAGTTGGGACCGCCTTGACGGAGGATCTTCTCGTTGATGACCTTCTGAAATTTTGGTGAGAGGCCGAGGCCGCCATGCCCAACGGGAAAGTGCACCCACGCCAACCCACGATCAAACTGCTCGCCCAAGAATTTCACCGGGTCGGTCGTCGCCGGTGGGAACTGACGGATCAACTCATCAACGATTCCCAGTACTTCTTCCTCTGTCGACACCAATGTTGCGGACATCGCTACCCCCTTGTGTACGACTCATTCTCGCAAATCTTCCATCGGTATCGCTAATTCAAGGATCGCATCAAACGAGCAAATTCAGGTGCCTCACGGTCCGCGAGTTCCACGCACCGCGCTCGCAGGGCCATCACGTTCCGCAGTTCCGCTACCCGGTCCCGTCGCCGATACGAGGATTTCAGGTTGTTTAGGGCTCGGAGCACGACGCCACGGGTGTTGATCGGTTCGAGATAGGACGATTTCCACGTCGCTAGCCCGGTGACGCGCTCGTATAACTCCCTGCAACCCTCCGCGGCCAAGGCCTGCCCGCCATGAAATGGATCGAAAAAGTGGGATGGCTCTGTCGCTGATGCCACGAGGAAATGCCCCGGCATTCCGATCGGCGATAATGCGACGCCTTTCCGACGACCAACCTCGATGGCGATTACCGACAATGTCAAGGGGATACCCCGTCCCCGCTCAACCACTTGGTGCACAAAACTGTTGGCCGGGTCGTCGTACGTCATGCTGTCGCCGAGTAATCGGTCAGAGCCAAAAAGCTGCGCCATCACGCCGTGCGCGTCGTCAGCACAAACGTCGGCCGCAAGATCGTCCAGCAGTCTTGTGGTGCCGGCCTCCACGCCCAACACCGCTCTCGCCACCAGGTTGTAGGCGACATCGAGGGCCGGATCCTGCGCTTCCCCCATCAGGGTGGCAAATTCGTCAAACACAGACATCGAGCCCCGAGACTAGGCCGCAAACTGCATCGCCCCGTTGGAATCCCACTACGGTTTGATCCATGTACCCGGGTCTCATCGCCCAGTCAACACCGGAAAAGATTGCCGTCACTATGGCTGACGGTTCAGGCCAGTACACCTATGCCCAACTCGATCTAGCTGCAAATCGGGTGAGCCAGATGATGCGGGCGCATGGATTGCAGGTGGGCGACCATGTTGCACTCTGCCTCGAGAATCATCCCCGTTTTTTCGAGATCATCTGGGGCTGCCACTACGCCGGATTGATCTACACCGCCTGTTCCAGTCGTTTGACGTCCGATGAATTGAGCTACATCGTCAATGATTGCGGCGCGAAAGTGTTTATTACGAGTCGTTACAAGGCCGATCAAGCAGCGGAAATCCGCTCGACGATGCCCGATGTAGGACTGCGATTGATGCTCGACGATGTCATCGATGGATACGAGTCCTACGAACACCTCGTTGCGCAATACATCGATGAACCCCTCGTCGACCGTGTCGATGGGTCGGACATGCTCTATTCGAGCGGTACGACGGGCCGACCTAAAGGGGTCAGTTTGGGTCGTCCGCAGAATCCGCTCGGATCACCCCAGCCGCTCGTCACGCTCGGCCAATTTCTCATGTCGATGACCGACTCGATGGTCTATCTGTCACCCGCGCCGCTGTATCACGCAGCCCCGCTGCGTTGGATCATGACCGTGCATCGCATCGGTGGCACCGCGGTCATCATGGAACACTTCGATCCTGAGGAATTTCTTGAACTGGTACAACGCTTCGCAGTGACTCATTCGCAAACCGTTCCCACGATGTTCGTTCGCATGCTCAAACTGCCGGACGCAATACGTACGGCCTACAGCCTCTCCAGCCTGCAATGTGTTTTTCATGCGGCAGCGCCTTGTCCCGTTGAAGTCAAACGACAGATCATCGAATGGTTTGGGCCGATAATCCACGAGTACTACGCGGGCAGCGAGGGCAACGGCTTCGTTTACTGCAACAGCGAACAATGGATAGCGAAACCGGGCACAGTCGGACAGGCCTTGAGTGGCATCCTGCACGTTCTCGACGATGACGGAAATGAGTTGGGACCCCACGAGACTGGAACGATTTACTTTGAGTCTCCTGCGCGATTCGAGTACCACAACGACCCCGAGAAGACGAAGGCGTCACAAGACCCTCAGGGACGCGGCTGGACAACACTTGGAGATATCGGATACGTCGACGAAGACAAGTATCTGTTCCTGACCGACCGCAAGGCGTTCATGATCATTACCGGCGGCGTCAACGTGTACCCGCAAGAGGCGGAAAACGTCTTGATTAACCATCCAGCCGTTCACGACGTTGCCGTATTTGGCATCCCCCACGAGGAATTCGGCGAAGAGGTGAAGGCGGTCGTGCAGCCAGCCGTGATGCCTATTGATGAAGCTGATGCACGCCAACTCGAGCGTGAATTGATCGAATTCTGTAAGCGTTCGCTAGCCGACATCAAGTGCCCGAGGACTGTTGACTTCCGCCCCGATCTTCCCCGCCACCCCACTGGCAAGTTGTATAAGCGATTGCTGAAAGACGAGTACTGGGCTCGACTAGGCCGCCAGATCTGACGCGCGTGCACCCCTATCTCGTTCATCACGGACCGATCCCGTTTGCCCACCGCGGCGGAGCATGCGAGTCGCCCGAAAACACGCTCGCCGCGTTCTCCCACGCCGTGTCATTGGGTTACCGGTATCTCGAAACCGATGTACACGCCACGCGCGATGGCGTACTTATGGCTTTTCACGACGACGACCTCTCGCGCACATGCGGCGTAGAGGCGCATATTGGCTCACTCGACTACGAGACCATCCGACATTTTCGCGTGGACGGCAAGGAGCCAATTCCCACCCTGCTCGAGATTCTTGAGGCATTTCCCACCGCACGCCTCAATATCGACTGCAAATCGGATGCTGCAGTAGAACCACTTCGTACCGTGCTGCGTAGCAGCGCTGTTCGTGAGCGCGTTTGCATTGGAGCTTTTAGCGATCGACGCCTCAATGCACTTCGCGATGCCTATGGACAGAGCTTGTGTACGAGCATGGGACCTCGTGAAGTAGCTGCCTTTCGATTGCTTCCAACGCGGGGGGAAAGCATTCGGGCACACGCTGCCCAGGTGCCCATCGCTACAGGGCCTGTCGAAATCGTCACTAGGCGTTTTGTTGAGAAGTGTCATTCGCTACGCCTTCATGTCCACGTCTGGACAATTGATGATGCGCTCACCATGAATGGCCTATTGGATCTTGACGTGGACGGCATTATGACTGATCAGCCGTCGGTCCTGAAGGAAGTATTGCTGTCGCGTGATCAATGGTTGGCGCCTACGTGAGAACGGACAGCCTTGAGGTCGAATTCTCCGATGGAACAGTTGCACTTCACGACGTCGCCATAGCCCTCAAGCCAGGTGAGTTCGTATCCATCGTGGGGCCGAGCGGATGCGGCAAGTCCACGCTCCTTCGCGTGCTCGCCGGCCTCCAAGAACCCTCTCGCGGCCATGTTGACACCTCTGGAGGTCATGTTTCATTCGTCTTTCAAGACCCCACGCTTCTGCCGTGGTTGACTGCGATCGCAAATGTGCAATTGCCCCTGCGTATCGCCGGTGTCGATGTCGATACCTCCGCAGCACGCGCACGCGATGCTTTGGACGTGGTGGGATTGCGTGGACACGAGCACAAGCTCCCGAAGCAGTTGTCGGGAGGAATGCGCATGCGCGTGTCAGTCGCGCGGGCTCTCGTCACGAATCCTGCCACTTTCCTTTTTGACGAACCCTTTGCTGCAGTCGACGAGATCAAGCGCGAGGCACTAAATGAGATGCTGCTCAACATTCATCAGCAGCAACACTTCTCGGCCGCGTTTGTCACTCATTCCGTGAGTGAAGCGGTGTTTCTTGCCGACCGCGTGGTCGTTCTATCGCGCGGGCCGGGAACGATCATTGCCGAAATTCCGGTCTCGCTCGAGCGCCCGCGCCATCGGGAGCAACGCTTCAGTCCCGTCTTCATCGACATCTGTCGACACGTCTCCGAAGTACTGAGACAGTCGGAGGAGCCACTGTGAACGGAGTGCGGCGACGCTGGGGACACAATCTTGGACCCCTTTCCGTTTTTGGCCTCTTCATCGCTGCCTGGTACGGGCTTGCCTATTCACTCCCGCGAAACTTCGCACCGAATACGAATAAGCCATTGATCATCCCGCCGCCCCATCGACTACTCGAGGACATGTCACCAGCGATTTGGGATCGACTCGTCACCGCAATGTTGATATCCACAAAAACCGCACTCAGCGGACTCGCCATATCCATTCTTGCGGGAGTTGCGCTCGGTGTGCTGATGTCACGCCGCCTATGGCTTGAGCGAGCATTGTGGCCGTATCTGATTGCCCTTCAAGTCACGCCCATCATTGCCCTCGTCCCGCTGATCATCAAACTCGTAGGAGCCAACTTTGGCGCTCGCGTTCTCGTGACGGTCATCATCACGTTCTTTCCTATTGTTTCAAACACGCTATTTGGCTTTCGAGGTGTGCCGAAAGCAATGATTGATCTCTTTGCAATGATGCAAGCCACTCCTCGCCAGCGCCTGTTCCGACTCGAGTTTCCTGCAGCGTCTCCCGCTATTTTCGCGGGCTTTCGGATCGCAGCAGGTCTTGCCGTCATTGGGGCCATCGTTGGCGACTTCTTCTTTACCCGCGGCGAGCCTGGGCTTGGCAAGCTCATCAACCTGTTCTTCCTGAACAATCAATCTGGACCGATGTTCATCACCGCTATGGCTGCATCGCTTCTCGGCTTTATGCTATTTGCGTTGTTCGGCCTACTCACCACGTGGGTAATCGGACGCTGGTACGACGAATCGCCCGCAAGATAAGAATCACGAAACCCACCACTTACCAAAGCAAGGAGCCCTCCGTGCATCGCACCGCGCTATCCGTATTCGCAACCATGTTGCTCGTCGGATGTGGATCCGATTCGTCCACTTCCGAGACGACGAATGTCATCCCTGATGCGGAGACAATTCTGGCGGCGTGCCCAGAAACCGTCGTATTCCAAACCGACTGGTTTCCTCAGGCCGAACACGGTGGCCTTTATCACCTAATGGGTGATGATTTTGTTACCTCCAAAGACACCGGCGCGACAGTCGGCAGTCTCGTGATTGATGGAACGCCAACCGATCGGCGTATCGAAATCCGAGCTGGTGGCCCCTATTTACAATCGCCTGTCGTTACAGAGATGTATCAAGACGATTCGATCATGTTGGGCTACGTCGGCACGGACGTCGCCGTCTCTCGCTTCTCTGACGCGCCCACCCTTGCTGTTTTTAATGCGCTGACTGTCAATCCTCAAGTGGTGTTGTGGAATGCAGACGACCATCCCGATGCCACCACACTTGCCGAGGTAGCCGACGCAGTACGAGCAATATATGTCTTTGGCGAACCAACATGGATGCGCTACTTCATCAATCAGGGCCTCGTAAACGAGAATAAAGTCGACTCCAACTACCAAGGCAATTTGGTGCTCGCCACAGAAGACGTCGCCCATCAGGGATTTCTCACTTCGGAGCCCTACAAATACGCGACCCTCGACACTGGCACCATTCGGACGAATCACGTATTGATCCACGACATGGGATGGAACTCGTATCCCCAAAACCTTGCCGTTCGAAGCGACCGTCTCGAAGAACTGCGGCCGTGCCTTGAGGATCTCGTGCCCGTTCTTCAGCAAGCTCAACTGGACTACATCGCCAATCCCGACCGCGCCAACGACATCATTGTCTCGGCTGTCGCCACACTCGACAGCTACTGGACCCAAACGCTAAACGACACGAATGCATCCGTGCAGGCACAGCGTGAGTTCGGGATTATCGGCAACGGCAGCACTGCCACGTTTGGTGACTTAGAAGACGACCGCGTGCGCGACTTTCTCGGCAAAATCATTCCCATTGTTCGTGAACGTGGAATAGAGGTTCCCGATTTGGAGCCAACCGATGTGGCAACCAACGAGTTTCTTGATCCGTCAATCACCTACAAGCAGTAAGCCTCACGCGTCGCGAACATTCCAGTCACGTTTTGCCACAGGCTCTTTATCGCTCCATGGAAAATTGATCCACAGGTCGGTGTGTTTCCACACGTAGTCGCACTTCACAATCGATTGAGACTTCTCGTACAGCACTGCCAGACGCGTATCCGCTAACTGGCCTTTACAAAAATCCAATACGTGCTTCAACGTATGGCCCGTATCGGCAACGTCGTCCACAATCAACACCTTTGAGTCCTTCAGATCAACGAGGCTCGGGACAGGCGGCAAAATCATCGGCACCGCAAGGCGCTCATTTACGCCCGTATAAAACTCAACGTTCATCGTGTAGGTGTTCTTCACCGATAACGCGTACCCCAACGCACCGGCAGTCAGGAGCCCACCCCGCGCAATGGCCAGAATGATGTCGGGCTCATATCCGCTTTCAGCAACTTGTATGGCGAGCTCCCGGCTGGCCACCCCGAAGACATCCCAAGTCATGATTTCGCGTACGTCGGTCACCGTTACTCCTCGTGTGTTGAAATGAATCTAGTGCAGATGTTGTTGACGGTACGGACAGTGGCGACACCCACTCTCGCAGCAGTACCCTCGCCGCGCGAGGAAGTCGGCAGTCATTACGGACAACCCCGTCCGCGGATCGCGATAGCACGCCGCCCCCTCTTCCACCGCCGCATCGTGGAGTCGCATGATCACGGAATACTCGGGGTGCCCAGGGCCAAAAGGAGTTACGGGCGTCATTAGCGCGTCCAGCGCTCGAGCGAGGTCCAAAAGCCGGGCCAGGATTTGGTCACCACGGCCGGATTCTCGATGGAGACCCCCTCGACACGTAATCCAATCAGCGCCAAAGACATGGCGAGCCGGTGGTCATGATGTGTACCTACACGCCCTCCATGAAGTATCGACGGCTCGATCGACAGACCGTCTTCGAGCACTTCCACCGTCGCGCCCAGCACGCGCAGTTCATGGGCAAGATCGCCAAGGCGATCGCTTTCTTTACCGCGAATGAAGCCGACTCCTGAGATCACGGTCTTCGTGGACGCGCACGCTGCCACCACCGCAAGCGCCGGAACCGCGTCGGACATGTCGCGCATGTCGACGGAAATGCCGGTCAGAGGTGTTTCGCGATCCCGGGCAACCAACACGTCGTCACCGTCAGTGTCAACTCTGCACCCCATTCGCGCCAACAGCCCAGGGAAGGCGCTGTCGGGCTGTTTGGTGCTTCGTGCAAGCCCGACGAGACGAACGGTGCCTCCCGCAAGAGCCGCTGCAGCCGCAGGGTAGGTTGCGCTTGAAGCATCAGGATCGATAGCCATTGCGCAGCCGGTGTACCGGCCGGGAGGGATAACCAGCCGATTTGCCTCACGCGATACGAGCACACCGAAGTGGGTCATCGTGTCAATCGTCATGCTCACGTAACTCTCCGACACCGGCTCCCCCTCGATCGTGATCGTCAATCCACCATCGAGATATGGGGCAATCATGGCAAGAGCTGAGATGAACTGGCTCGACACCGAACCCGGAAGCGCGATGACACCACCCGACATGACGCCGCGTTGGATACGAACTGGAAGCGACCGTGGCTCGTCAAGACACTCCACAACGGCCCCTAATGAGACCAGCGCATCAAGAAGATCACCGATCGGCCGCCGTCGAAGGGGCTCCTCACCATCCACGATTGTCGGTCCAGCACGAAGCGCGACGAGCGCCGCCAAAAAGCGCGAGGTCGTTCCCGCAAGACGGGCATTGACACGAACTTCCGCCGTGGCGTGGCAATCAAGAGGGCGCGTGACCGACAGAGTCATATCGTCGCCAGTTTCAACTCGCTCGATGCCGACGCCCAAATGCGTTAGTGCCTCTATCAACGCCGAAGTATCGTCTCCGTCAGGCATCCCGCTCAACCGTGAGGGCCCCGTCGCCAACGCAGCGCACAACAAGGCGCGATTCGCTAGCGACTTCGAACCGGGTACTCGCGCGGTTGCGTCGATACCGCGCACGACCGGAACCGTGAACGTTTCCATCACTGCAAACGCTGTACGGCGGGACGAAAACCACGTGCCATCAATCCGCCTCTGAACAACTCAGCCGCCTGCGCTTCGACGATCAGCACTAATACACCTGAAGACCCTTCTACCGAATGCGCGACTTCGAAGTTGGCGATGTTGACGCCCAACTCAGCAGCGATGGCGAAGATTTCAGCAGCCGAACCCGATCGATCCGAGATTGGCACGCGCACCTCGACCACATCGCTGAGGACAGCAATTCTGCCCGGCAGGTTCGCCCGAGCCTCACGCGCACGTTGTAAGTGACTCAGCAGCTCGTCATAACGACCGCGATCCACGATCTCACGCATATGTGACAAACCGGCGATCATTTCATCAAGAGCCCCGACAATCGATTGACGGTTCTCGCGACAGATGTCGATCCAAATCGGAGCAGACCCGGAAGCGACGCGAGTCATATCGCGAAATCCTCCGGCAGCGAGACGGAGGACAGCGAGATTCTCTTCGGACTCTTTCGATGCAATCCCCATCATGGTTGCCGCAGTGAGGTGCGGTAAATGACTCACGAGTGCAACCAGATGGTCATGGCGATCAGGGTCGAGAACCATCACTTCAGCTCCCAGTATCTTGACCACCTCCGCCACACCTCGAAAGGCATCGTCAGATGTTGTTTTCGTCGGCGTGAGGACCCACGTGGCACCGACAAACAACTCCGGATCACTGCCGCTCAATCCATGCAGTTCGCTCCCCGCCATCGGATGACCGCCCACGAAACGTGGGTCGAGTACTTCCGAACAAATCGTGCCCTTGACACTCCCGACATCGGTTACCAGTCCTGAGGTGTGAGCAAGCGCTCGGTGCACAACTGGCGGAATCGCTGTCGCTGGCGTGGTCACAAAAGTGATTGCTGCGTCAGGATCAAGTCCCGAATATGCAAGGAGTCCCAGCGAAAGAGCCTCCTGCGTGACTGCCGAGTCTGCATCTTCTCCGTAGACGCGCCAACCACGCTTCGTTAAGGCGCTCGCGATCGATCCACCAATCAGACCAAGTCCGATCACGTTTACTGTTGCAGCCACAGCGCTAAATCGTATCTTTGCGCGGCTTCGACACCGCTTGAGCAAGTGCATTCACCTCGTCGATCGAAAGATGCCGCCACGCACCCGGCGCAAGGGATCGATCAGTGAGCGTTGCGATGCGCGTGCGCACCAATCGCGTGACGGGATAGCCCACCGCGTCACACATCCGTCTGATTTGTCGATTCCGCCCCTCGTGGATCACAAAACGCAGGACACCGGACTGGACCTGTGTTACTTGGGCAGGCATCGTTGGCCCGTCTTCCAGTTCGATACCGTTGCGCAACTTCCTCAGGGCACTCTCCGATACGCCGCTCTCAGGAGCATCGACATGCACAAGGTATTCCTTGTCAACCTCCCAGCGCGGATGAGTGAGGCGATGAGTCAACACGCCATCATTCGTCAGCAACAACATTCCCTCGCTGTCGGCGTCCAAACGCCCCACCGGGTACACCCGTGGCGTGTCAGGCACGAGCTCGACCACGGTTTGTCGATCATGGGTGTCCTTGGCCGTCGACACCACCCCCTTCGGCTTGTTCAGGAGGTAGTAGACGTAGTCGGGACGTACCCCAACAGGCGCTCCATCCACCTCAACTTCATCGTGTTCAACGTCAACTCGACGACCGAGCTGCGCCACTTGACCGTTTACCGTGACGCGACCATCCCGAATGAGGTCTTCACAGACACGTCGGCTGCCCCAACCGCGAACAGACAGGATCTTCTGCAGCCTCTCGCCTTCTTCCGTTGTCACGACTCCTCGGTCGGACCCTCAGCGGCCGTCGGGGCAATACGCAATCCCTGTTCCAGCGCCTCAACAACACTCGCATCCGGAACAAAATCGGAAATAGGCGGCAGATCGTGAAGCGACATCACGCCGAGACGCTCGAGAAACAACGACGTCGTGCCAAACATCACTGCCTGGCCCGGACCATCGTCTCGACCGACTTCAGCGATATACCCGCGCGCTTGCAAGGTGCGCATCACGGCATCCGGATCGACGCCACGGATCGAAGCGACCTGAGCGCGGCTGATGGGTTGTTTGTAGGCGATGATCGCCAACGTCTCGAGTGCTGCCGAGGAAATCTTTCCTTGCTGCGCATCCAACACAAAACGCTCAACATAAGGCGACACATCCGGATGGCTCTGCAATCGATACCCACCAGCGACACGACAAAGCTGAAAGCCATGACCAGCTTCTTCGTAGGCAATCGAAAGACGATCGCAGACCTCTTCCACCAACTCTGCGGGCAACTCCAAGAGCTGCGCCAACAACCCCACCTCCACTGGCTCCATGGCAACCATCAGAATTCCTTCAATTGCACGCACCGATTCCGTGCTTACCTCATCGCCGCGAACTCCGTCTTCGTTCATCCGTCACCCCTCGTAGTCATCAATTACCAACACTGACTCGAAGCCGCGATCAACACCGCCCGTCCACTCCACCTCAATGTCACCAAAGCGATCGTGTTGTGCAAGATCGACCCGGCCCTGCTTAAACAGTTCCAGCAGAGCGAGAAATCGAACCACCACGTCGACTCGCTCCACAATCGCCTCGGTGAGGCTACGAAACGTCGTTCGACCTGCGCCAGGCAAAATTTCGATCAGCTCGACCAACGCATCAGCAACGCTCGTGCGCAAAGGAGCGACATGATAGAGATCGATAGCATCAGGCGCCTTGGGCCGCGTAGCCCGGAAAAAGGCTCGCTGCAATCGCAACGGCGTTACCCCATCCAACATGTCCGGCATGAGACCGGCAAAGCGTTCATCTGGACCACATCGGCGGGGAAAACTGTGTCCCGCCCGCTCGAGCAGGTCGGCAAAACTCACCGCCACGTCCTTAAACGTCTTGCAATCGAGTAGACGCGAAAGCAGCAGATCGCGTTCCTCCCACAGGGCCAATTCCTCATCCAGATCAAGGGGATCCTTGCCCGGCAGCAGTCTCCTGGTCTTCAGTTCCACGAGTGTCGCGGCAATCAACAGGAACTCGGTCGCGACATCGAGATCGAGTGTTTCCATACGCGTTATTTCCTGCAGGTAGGCCTCAACAATTGTCGTTAAGGACACCTCGTGAATATCGACCTCTTCTTTCAGAATGAGGTGGAGCAATAGGTCGAAGGGTCCGTCGAACACGGGGGTATTCACCGCATACGTCATGGCTGAAACAGTACTTGACGGGCCTTGCGCGTGCAGTTTCAACTAGCGTTGGAACGTGCCTCGGGTCTTGTCCTGCATTCAACCCACCGGCGACGTGCACCTCGGCAACTACCTTGGAGCGTTACGGAACTGGGTCAGTGGGCAACACCAGGCTGACGTCTACCACGGAATTGTGGACCTCCACGCACTTACTGTGACGGACACCCCCGATGTGTTGGGCCAACGGACACTCGAGCTCGCCGCCACCCTTTTCGCCGTTGGGCTCGATCCGGAAGTTGCGACAATTTTTGTGCAGAGCCACGTGCCTGAACACAACCAACTGGGCTGGGTAATGGAGTGCACCGTCAGTTATGGCGAACTCAGCCGTATGACGCAGTTCAAGGACAAGTCGGCGAAGAAGGAGGCGGACTTTGTATCCGCGGGGCTCTTTACGTATCCCGCCCTTCAAGCCGCCGATATCTTGCTATACGACGCAAACGAAGTGCCAGTGGGTGACGATCAGCGTCAACACATTGAGATCACCAGAGACATCGCTCTGCGCTTCAACGGTCGCTTCGGTGATACCTTCGTCGTTCCGCGAGCCGTGACGCCTGCGCTCGGCGCGCGGGTCATGGATCTGCAGCACCCCGAAAACAAGATGTCGAAATCCGCCGACGGTGAGGCGGGGATCATCTTTGTGATGGAAGATCCCTCTTCGATTGCGAAAAAGTTCAAGCGAGCCGTCACCGATAGCGACAACGAAGTTCGATATGACCGAGACACGAAACCTGGAATCAGCAATCTGCTTGACATTTTGGCAGCCTGCACAGGCGGTGATCCGCAACTTCTGGCGGCCCACTATTCCCAGTACGGAGCGCTAAAGAACGATGCTGGTGAAGCGGTAATAGCGGTAGTTACCCCCATCCAACGTCGTTACCAGGAACTCATGGGTGATCCAGGCGAACTCAGTCGGTTGTTGCGCATCGGTGCAACACGGGCTCGCTCCGTTGCCGCAACAACACTTTCCCGGGCGTACAAGGCCATCGGGCTTCTTCCCATTGACGCCTAATACATATCCGCGCGAGCCAGCGCGTCCATCAACTCCGCGGGACCATCACCGCGAATCATGGCGACGGTGAGCGGATCAGCATGAATGTCCTCCGCCATTGCACTTCCCAGCGCCTCGTGATCGTGATATGCGCGAAAGCGCGCACCGCGCGGACCGACAAGCGTGGCCAACACGCGAGCAAACGTGCCGATATCGGCCGCGACCTTTCCGACATCATGTAACAGTGCGGCCGCATACTCGGCACGCGCGCCTAAGGGTCGTAGCGAGCGATATCGCCTATACACAATCAAGGAATGCCGACGATCCTCTATGCGCATTGCTTTCCAAAGTCCATACTCGCCAGGTGTCAACAACGTAGATACCACCGCGCGCTGATCCTCTGGAATTGGACGACGATTCAGTGATCCTGCCCACCGCTTCAACAAATGAGCCACCGTCGCCACGATCACCCCTTAGCCCGCGGATGCGCTTCCCGATACATCTCGAACAACACCTCGTCGTCAACTTTGGTATAAATCTGCGTTGTTGATACCGACGCATGACCGAGAAGTTCCTGCACAATACGCAGGTCGGCACCGTTGACGAGCATGTGAGTCGCACACGAATGACGAAGGACGTGCGGCGAAAGATGACCGGTGATTCCCGCCCGAGTTGCATACTTTCGCACAATCCCCCATGCCGCCTGACGCGAGAGTCGTGTGCCTCGCGTGCCCAAGAACACCGCCTCGGCATCTGACCGTTTCGCCCATGACTGAGGGACGACACGTTCTCTGCCCCCCGGGCCCAACCAACGCGTTAGCGCCATGTGGGCCTGTCTGCCGAATGGCACTATTCGTTCTTTGGACCCCTTGCCAAAGAGCCGCACGAGTGAGGACTGCATATCGAGATCGGCAAGTGAAAGTCCACAGGCCTCGGAAATTCGGGCACCTGTTCCGTACAAGAACTCCAACAATGCCTGGTCGCGAATGGCTAGTGAATCAACCCCCGAAACCGACTCCAGTAAACGGTTGACATCATCCACAGAGAGAGCCTTCGGAAGACCCTTGGGAATCCGCACGCCTTCGGTAAGTGTCGCCGGATTATCACTTCGCATTCCTTCAGCGACCAGATATCGATGCATCATCCGCACTGCTGCCAAATGACGGGCAACCGATTTCGGCGCGCGACCTTGCTGCCGCAAGTGACCAACGAATCCATCAATCTGGGACGACGTCGCCGACGCTACGTCACCATGCACTGATCGCAAGTACTCAACATACAAGGACAAATCCCGTCGATAGGCCTCAATGGTGCGGCTGGACCGTCCTTGCTCAACGCTCAACCACGCGAGAAAAGAATCGACCTCGCTCAAGCCCGTGGTCATGGCAGGCGAGCCGCCCGAAGTATCCCCACCACGGCGATCGCATTGATGACCTCCCCGCGTTCGACCATTGAGACCGCCTCCGTTAACGGCACAACGTGCACGCTCATGCGACGTTCTTCGGGCCCTTGCGGAGCAGCACGACCGGGTATCACGCCGCGAGCGAGAAACAGGTGCACGATTGAATTGCTCATACCCGGCGACTGGGCGATACTCCCCAGTGTTTCCCAGGTCCCCCCGCTGTAGCCCGTTTCTTCAGCCAGTTCGCGCCGTGCCGCATCTACCAAAGGTTCGCCGGGAACGTCGCGCATACCCGCTGGAATCTCCCACAACACCGTGTCCAAGGCTGGCCGATACTGACGCACCATCACGATGTGCTTGCCCTGGGCAGTTTCGAGGAGCGGCACAACCGCCACAACGCCGGGCGAACGTACAAAGGTGCGCTCAAATGGTTCACCGTCTGGATCATGAAACTGCTGCGCAACAAGCGACCAGACACCCCAACGATGAAGCTCCGCAAGCAGGCCGGGCTCAAATGCGCCCACGCCGTCAGCGAGCGTGCGTCGTAGATGGTGCCTTCGCATCGGCTACCGCGGACATACCCCGCCGACGCAACGCTGCACCAATGAAGTCGCGAAACAGTGGATGCGGACGATCCGGCCGGCTCTTGAACTCTGGATGAGCCTGCGTGCCCAGCCAGAACGGGTGATCACGGAGCTCAATGAACTCCACGAGCCGCTTATCAGGCGAAGTGCCACTGCACAGAAACCCGCGTTCCTCAAAACGTGAACGATATGTTGAGTTAAATTCGTAACGGTGCCGGTGACGCTCGCTGACAACTGGTTCACCATATGCAGCCGCGACTTTCGAACCTGGCTCCAATACTGCGTAGTAGGCACCTAATCGCATCGTGCCGCCCATGTCAGTTACCTCGCGTTGGTCAAGCATCAAGTCGATCACGGGGTGCTGAGTGCTTTGATCAAATTCCGTCGAATTCGCGTCGGCTAATCCCAATACGTTGCGGGCGAACTCAATAGTCATCACCTGCATACCGAGACAAAGCCCAAGGCACGGTACGGACTCCATGCGAGCGAACTCGGCAGCGCGAATCTTGCCTTCCACGCCACGCGTGCCGAACCCGCCCGGGATCACAATGCCATCTAGGCCAGACAGACGGCCCTCGGCCAACAGACCTTCAACGTCTTCGGCCTGGACCCAGACGATCTCGACTTTGGCCCCGTGATGAAAACCGGCATGTTTCAAACTCTCAACAACGGAAAGGTAGGCGTCCTGCAATTCGACGTATTTGCCGATCAAGCCGACACGTACTGGTGCGGTTGAGGCCTCGACGCGCGCCACCAATTCGCGCCACGGACGCAAATCAATATCGGCTTCGATCCGCAACACGTCACAGATTCGCGTGTCCAAGCCCTCCTCATGCAAGATGAGCGGGAGCTCATAGATGTTCCGCACATCGGCCGCATTGATAACGCTGCGATGATCGACGTCGCACTGATTCGAAATCTTGCGTTTCAGTTGATCGCTAATCGGTTCGTCGCTTCGGCACACAATGACATCCGGCTGAATTCCACGTGATCGCAATTCGGTGACCGAATGTTGTGTTGGCTTCGTCTTCTGTTCGCCGCTCGGGCCGATAAACGGCACCAGCGTGACGTGGACGTAACAGACATTGTCACGGCCGACTTCGTTGCGGAACTGTCGAATAGCTTCTAGAAATGGAAGAATCTCAATGTCGCCGACGGTGCCGCCCACCTCGGTGATCACCACATCGACGTCTTCGGTAGCAAGACGCTGAATCCGACGCTTGATTTCGTCAGTCACATGGGGAATGACCTGCACCGTGCGCCCGAGGTAATCGCCGCGTCGCTCTGCAGCGAGAACGGCCTGATAAATACTTCCAGTCGTGGCATTCGATAAACGCGTGAGATTCTCGTCGATAAAGCGCTCGTAGTGGCCTAAATCAAGATCTGTTTCGCCGCCATCATCGGTCACGAACACTTCACCGTGTTCAAACGGGTTCATTGTTCCCGGATCGACATTGATGTAGGGATCAAGTTTTTGCATGGTGACACGCAGGCCACGCATCTTGAGCAAACGTCCCAGAGAGGATGCAGTCAGACCCTTGCCGAGAGAGCTCGCCACACCGCCCGTCACAAACACGTGCTTTGGCATCTCGTCTCCCGTCACCCTGGCTCGTTGCCGTTCACCTCACGACGGAATGTCAGCATACAACGCCGTCGGCTAGCGACGGGACTTTGGGCGACCGCGCACGGCCTTCAGCAACTCACGGGCGTGGTCGAGTGCAGCGGACTCGGCTATTCCTCCGGAAAGCATCCGCGCCACCTCCCGCACCCGCTCCTCCTCGGCAAGGGCCGCGACACTCGCCCGGGTCACCGAGCCAACGACGGACTTGGACACCAGCAGATGCTCCCCCGCCAACGCCGCGACCTGGGGCAAGTGCGTCACCACGATGACTTGACGATGTCCGGCGATCTCGCGCAAGGCATCGGCGACCGCGACAGCCGCTTCTCCGCCGATCCCGGCATCCACCTCGTCGAACACCGCCGTCGGTGGGCCTGAGGACAACACCAGGCGCAGCGCCAGCATTGTCCGCGCCAACTCGCCTCCCGAGGCAATCTTGGCGAGCGGTTGTGGTGGCGCTCCCGGGTTCGCCGACAACTGCAACGACACCGCCTCCCCCGCATCGCCTTGCACATCGATGGAGAGCACGGCGTGGGGCATGGCCAGACGACGGAGATGGGCTTGAACGGCCGAAGCCAACCCGGGGGCTGCTGCCCGTCGCACCCGCGACACCTCGGCCTGGGCGCGCGCAAGTTCTGCCATCGCCTCCGCACGCTCGTGCTCCAACGTCAAGGCGCGGGCTTCGAACCCTTCCAACTCGGCGAGTCGCGCCCGAGTTGCAGCGCCGTACCGCACGACCTCGTCGAGCGATTCGCCATACTTGCGACGCAGGTCGAGGAGTAATTGGCGACGAGCCCGCACCTCGGCAAGTCGGCTGGGGTCTTCCTCCGTACTCTCTGCGACGCCACGAATTTCATGTGCGACATCGGCAATCTCCTGTTGGGCATTGCGCAGACGATCGATAAGTCCTGCAAACAACGACGACGAACCAAGGCCGGACACGGCCGATCCGACCTGATCGATTGCGCCCCCATCTTCACTCAGAAGCGAGACGGCCGTCCACGCAGATTCGCGAATGTGCGTCGCATCCGCCAACACGTCCTCAAGCTCTTCCAACTCACGTTCCTCATCGCCCCCTCGAATGCCGGCATCGTCGATCTCCCCGACCTGGAATCGAAGCAGGTCGATCTCGCGTGCCCTGGCTCGTTCGTCTCCCCCGAGCGTGGCGAGGATCGCATCAATCTCAGTCAGCCGGTCGCGAGCGACATGCAAGTCAGTCAGGTCGATCTCTGCGTACTCGTCCAACGCATCACGCTGGTCCGATGCGCTCAGCAAGCTTTGGTGCGCATGTTGGCCGTGGATGTCGACAAGACCGGCCCCCAACTCGGAGAGTTGCGCCACCGTAGCCATCCTCCCGTTCACGTAGGCGCGAGATCGACCATCTGCAGGGACCACACGGGTCAAAATCCGCTCGCCAGATTGGTCAATGAAACGGCCCTCGATACGGGCTTCATCCGCACCAGGACGCACTACACCAGCGTCGGCACGACCTCCTAACAAGAGCCCGATTGCCTCGACGATCATCGTCTTGCCGGCTCCCGTCTCGCCGGTTAGTGCCACCAGTCCGGAGTCGAGTGTGATGGTGGCCGACTCGATGACACCGAGATTTTCGATGTGCAGCTCGGTCAGCATCGTCAGTCGCCGAGACCGAACTTCGCGCGCACGATTTGATGGAAGCGCGGTGCACCGAAGCGCAGGAAGTGAGCACTCGACCCATCCGGCGCAAATTCGACGACATCGTCACATTCCAAGCTGGCGACATTCCTGCCGTCAACCGCCATGTCCACCGGCCGCGATCCCACGACACGAATGTGTACGGACTCTTGCGGGTCCAGCACGAGCGAGCGATCGAACAACATGTGCGGCGACACAGGGGTGATGAGCATTGCGCGATGGCGAGGCGACACCACCGGTCCGCGAGCAGATAACGAATAGGCCGTGCTGCCTGTTGGTGTCGACACAATCAGGCCATCCGCCGAGTAGCGCGCAAACTCCTGATCGTTGATGTACAGATCGAGCCAGATGGTGTGTCCCGACATTTGCTTTTCCAACACCGCCTCATTCAGCGCACGCCACGAACGCTGCTCACTCCCCCCTCGAGCTCGCACGACAACGCGCAACAACATGCGCGAGTCGATGGAAAATTCCTTCCCCTCTTTCCCGGTCATCCACCGAACCAATGACTTCACGATGTCCTGTGGTCCCACTTCGGTTAAATAGCCGAGTGTGCCGACATTGACGCCGAGAATGGGTACGTTGGCACCGTCGATCATCTGTACGGCCCGCAAGACCGTACCGTCGCCTCCAAGACACACGGCGACGTTGGCGGACGACGGTGCCGCGTCGCTCGCCAGGTGTGATAGCCCTAAAGCCACTGCGTCATCGGGTGCCATCCACACCTTGTGACCACCTCCCTCCGCCCATTGCACGAGGTCGCCGATGAGGCCCGGCACTTCCGGGCGCATTAGATGGCCAAGCACAAATATCTTCGTCACGCCGTCACCATTCCCCGCCTGAAACTACCAATCGTGCACCCCAGTTTGGCTACGCGAGGCGCGCATGCAACAAAAACTCCACGTTGCCGCCGTGGCCGGTTATGGGTGAGCGCACTACCCCCAGGGTCCGTATTCCAACTGAAGTGAAGGAGTCCTGGACTTCTCGGAGCACCCGGTCATGGATCTGTGGGTCACGAATCACCCCACCCGCCTGATCGGCCTCAATCTTGGTGCATTCGAATTGCGGCTTGACCAATGCAATTACGTCAGAGTGCACAGAGATGAGCCTGACCAAAACACCGGCAATCATCCGCAAGGAGATGAAGGACACGTCCACCACCATTACGGCAAATGGCGCGCCATCGATTGGCTGTTCGAGGGTGCGAATGTTGACTCCATCGCACACGCGCACGCGACTGTCCTGGAGCAGATGCTCGTGCAACAGATTGTGACCAGCATCGAGGGCTACGACCGATCGGGCGCCACGTTGGAGGAGGCAATCGGTGAAGCCGCCCGTGGATGCACCCACGTCGAGTGCGTCACGTCCGTCCACCGAGATGCCAAATTGCTCAAGCGCGTAGGCCAATTTTTCGCCGCCACGTGATACGTACGCTGGTTGTACACGCACGAGCAGATTGTCGTGTGGCGCCACCAGACGCTCACCCGAAAGAGCAATTGCACCATTCACCGTTACGCAACGTTCGTCGATGAGCCGTTGCGCGTATTCGGTATCTGGCGCCAGTCCGCCCTCTACCAATGCACGGAGAAGAGCGACTCGCTTCACGCTGACGAATCACCTAAAAGAAAATCAACGAACGCCGCAAACGATGGGACCGCACGTGTGGGCCGTACGTCGGTAATCGATTCCTCCACCGAGGAATGCACATGGGCAAACGGGCATCCCAGCATCGCCGCGAATCGCCCATCCGTGCTCAGTCGGTCGCCCACCATCCACACATCGGACATCTCGCGTCCACCGAGCCGGTCACGAACCAAGGCAGCCATCGGTGCATGCGGTTTACCCGCAACGATCGGGACGGCGCCTCCCGCTGTCGCCACAGCCGCCAGGATCGAACCGCCCCCGGGGATCACTCCACTTTCGGTGGGGTACGTGGGGTCCTCATTGGTGCCGATGAGGCGCGCACCCGAGCGGACGAATGACGAGAGCACATGCAAACGATCGAAATCGAAGTCGCGATGGAAGCCGACCACCACTTCGCTCACCGTCTCTCTCGCCAGCCCTGTTGCATCCAAAATGTCGACGGCTTCAACTCCCCGTTGGCGAAGAGCAGCAAACACACCAGGACCTCCCCCCACGACCGCCGTTGACCCAGGGGCGACCAGTGACGCTGCGGCCATCGACGAGGTCAGTACGCGGTTCGTTGCCTCGATCCCGACGCGTCCGAAGGCCGCCTCCTGGTCCGCCAATGTCGCATAGGAGTTATTCGTCACAAAGAAGACTTCGTGTCCAGCCTCCAGCACCCGATGAAACGCCTCCACCGCACCAGGTAACGGGATTCGGGACAACCAGATGACCCCGTCAACGTCACAGAGAATGGTCTTTGGGGCTGGCACACTGTCATTGTGCCTCGTTTTGAACCCTTTGCCGCGCTCCGCTTTAGCCAATCCATCCCGCTCAGTGACGTGTGCGCTCCTCCGTACGACGTGCAAAGCGACAAGGACCGCGAGCGTCTCGGTTTACGCCACCGGCACAACATTGTTCACGTCGATATGCCGATTGGCAACGAAGAGGGCAATGCCCGATACATCGCTGCGCACGAGTTGCTGCAATCCTGGATCACCGCGGGTGTCATGCAGCGAGACAGCACACCGTCATACACGCTGTACCGCATGAACTTTCGCGACACGCTCGGACGAACGCGGTCCACCGTCGGTGTTCTCGGCGCCCTCGAGGTGGTTGACGAAGGTGCGGGAGGCGTCCTGCCCCACGAGCGCACAACGCCAAAGGCAAAAACTGACCGCCTCGAGCTCACCCGCGCCACGCAGGCCAACATGTCGCCGGTATGGGGTTTGTCGCTCGCTGATGGGCTTAGCGCACTCCTTGCTGATGCTGGAGAACCCCTCGGCGACTACTCCGACGATCTCGGTGTCCACCATGCGGTAGAGCGTGTCACCAATCCTGACCGCATCGCCGCTATTCGCGCCGCCATCGGAGCGCAACCCGTCCTCATTGCTGACGGGCATCACCGCTATGCGATCAGTCGAACGTATCGCGACGAAGTTCGTCAGACCACAGGAAGGTACGACAGCCCCGCCGAGCTCACTCTGACGTATGTCAATGAGCTTGTCGACGAACAGTTGAGTGTTGCCGCGATACATCGCCTCTATCGGGACGTTTCACTCGAAGCGCTACTGCACACGCTCAGCGAATCGTTTGAACTTGAGTCGATCGACGCCGTCGATGAGTCGATATTGGCTGACATGAACCAACGCGGAACACTTACCTTGCTTGCTGGCGATGGCGCCGTTCTCAGGATGACGCCTCGACCAAATGTGTTTGAGGGCGTGCGTGATTTGGACAGCGCACGACTTGAGCACGCTTTACGCAATCTTGAGCACGTCGTCGACTACCAGCACGGCTTCACTGAGGTTCGATCGGCAGTTGCCAGTGGCGAGTACACGGCCGGTGTGCTCATTCGACCCGTCTCAATCGCCGAGATTCGTCGCACCGCCCACGAGGGAGTCCTCATGCCACCCAAGTCCACTTTCTTTGCGCCCAAGTTGCAAACTGGGCTTGTGATCCGCGAACTGAACTAAGCGCCGATTTCCTCGAGCCGCTGCACCACATCGGCAAATGTTGCGTCAACGCGCTCGATCTTCTTGAACATCGCGCGTGCCTTTGTGACGTCGCCCGAGCGATCGTACAAATCGCCAAGGACGTACCATTCGCGGAGGTGATGCTCGCGCGGCACTGCGGGATCTTTGCGCGCCTGTTCCATCGTCCTCACCGCCCCTGCGAGGTCTCCCCGATCTGCCTGCGACGATGCTGCGACAATTCGGCCTTCTGCGACAACCGCAGCGTCCGGTGATGCCTCTCGCAACTCGCGCCAGAGTTCATCAACCTTCTCGTACCGCTTCAACGCGCGATAGCAGTCGGCTAACACGGGGTGATTGATCGCGTTCGCGGGCTGCAATCGCCGAGCCTGCTCCAGGTGGTCTGCGGCGTCAAGCCATTGCCCAAGGCGATACATCGCGAGACCAAGGAGCTCGTGCAGGAACTCGATGCTTGTCACCTGGCGTGACAAAGGCATCAACAACTTCTTGACATCGGCCCAACGTTCACGTTCGAAGGAGTCCAGAGCAAGTGCCATCTTCGTCGCAGCCTTGCGACCCTCACGTTCCCCGAGCGATGCCACTAATGCGCCTAGCGCTCGAGAATCAACGGTTGATTGCGCGGAAGCGGACGCCTTTCGATCATCGCCCACGTCCATTCCCCGTGCCGGTGCTTCTGATCTTGCTGTGGAACGACGAGGACGCGTTGACCCCTCGTCTACCCAACGCTCGACATGACGATCAATCGGCGGCATCGCACCTGCTTCATACTTCCGACCGCCCGTTCGACGCTTAACTTCATCCGCACGGCGCTGCGCGTCAGTCTGACGAGGCGCGGGGCGTCGTGATCGATCGTCACGACCACGGTCATCACGGCCACGCGACGGGCGGTCATCACGGCCACGCGACGAGCGGTCATCACGGCCACGCGACGGACGGTCATCACGGCTGCGTGCGGGGCGCTCATCACGGCCACGCGCAGGGCGCTCATCACGGCCACGCGCAGTGCGCTCATCACGGCCACGCGCAGGGCGCTCATCACGGCCACGCGCAGGGCGCTCATCACGGCCACGCGCAGGGCGCTCATCACGGCCACGCGACGGACGGTCATCACGGCCACGCGACGGGCGGTCATCACGGCCACGCGACGGGCGGTCATCACGATCATCTCGACGGCGCGGACCACTTGGGCGGGCCGACGATGTGTCCCGTTTGCGTCCCGACACCGGCCTGCTGCCGGATGACGACGATTTCTTACCAGTGCCGCGACGCGGACCTGAACTTCCGCGGGGTGTAGGCATTTGCTCAATGCTACGACGCAAAATGCACAAAAGCCCCCGCACGGGGCGGGGGCTTTTGCATCGATTAAATCTGGCGGCGACCTACTCTCCCAGGGGGTCTACCCCCAAGTACCATCGGCGCTGGCGGGCTTAACTGCCGTGTTCGGAATGGGAACGGGTGTGACCCCGCCGCTATGGCCACCAGAAAACTGTTGTCAAGGTGAAGCACCTAAGGACTCCAGAGCAAGCACGAGCATGAAAATCCAAGCCCTCGGCCGATTAGTACCGGTCAGCTAAAGATGTTGCCATCTGTACACTTCCGGCCTATCAACGTGGTGGTCTTGCCACGGGCCTTACTGCATTAACTGCATGGGTGAGCTCATCTTGGAACGGGCTTCCCGCTTAGATGCTTTCAGCGGTTATCCCTTCCGTAGGTGGCTAATCTGCCGTGCCCTTGGCAGGACAACAGACACACCAGAGCTACGTCCGTCCCGGTCCTCTCGTACTAGGGACAGCCTTCCTCAACTCACCTTCGGCTGCGGAGGATAGGGACCGAACTGTCTCACGACGTTCTGAACCCAGCTCGCGTACCGC
>JBIIEO010000019.1:0-25702 GCA_044237775.1 Ilumatobacteraceae bacterium
CTGCGCGCACGCCTTTTTGCAGGCGGGGGCATCGTTGCCGAAAGCGAGCCTCACGCCGAACTGGCTGAGACGCAGGCGAAGTTGCAAGCAATGCTTGCGGCAATCGTGCGGCCCTAATCGCCGAGGGCTTTGAGGACGCGTCGTTGAAGCGCATCGTGCACCACGGTGTTCTCATGACGATCGGTTCGAACCCGAATAACAAGGGGACCGGAACACGACAGCGCATCAACAAGTGACCGCGGAGAGTCGCAGTCGATGTAACGCACCCCGTGTGCGGCAACGAGGCTCGACAGATCGACACCGTGGGGGGTGCCCCAGAGTCGCTCGAATGTCTCTTTATCGGTCTGACTGGCCTGAGGCAAGAATGAAAAGATCCCGCCGCCATTGTTGTCAACAACAACGACGCGAAGATCCATACCTCGCGCGGCCAGTCCAAGGAGTGCATTGCTGTCATGGACAAACGCTACGTCGCCGACCAACGCCACGACCGGCTCTCGGGTCGCGAGGGCGACACCAACAGCAGTTGATACCACACCATCGATGCCGTTGGCACCACGATTTGCGTAAACGGTAGGGACGATCAGCGGAGCGAACCATTCGAGATCGCGAATCGGCATCGACGACGACACCATGAGCGACGACCCCGTCGGAGCACTTTCTCCCACGATGCGTGCAATAGTCGGTTCGCTCAGCGTGGCATCATCCAAATTGCGGAGTGCATCATCCGCAAGAGCACTCACCCGACGCCACTCGCTGCTCCATTCGGTTGGCGCGGCTGTAGCAGTCAATGCCGAAGCAAACGACGCGGGATCAGCAAGCAACTGACGAGTGACCACACGATCAGGATCATGGACTGCGACTGACGATGAAACAACAATTGTCACGGGGGCCGTCACAAGCCACGCGTTGACAACCTTCGAGGCTGGTGGTTCCCCGAATCGCAGCACCACGGAAGGTCGCATCTGGCCAGCAATCGAGGACCGCATCACCGCATCGGCGTGTCCCACGAACATCGATCCACCGCTTCCGCGCCCACGACATCCACTGCGGGGATCGGCGAGCAGCGGCCATCCCAACTGTTCCGCAAGTGACGCAATTGCTCGCGGATCGCCGCACCCTCTCCCGGCGACGATCACGCCACGAGTATCGCTGCACTGCGCCGATACCCATGCCACATCGTCTGGCTGTGGCTCGCACGCAGGAATGGCAAGACTGAAAGGCGTGCGTTGCGGCAGTGCGGCGGGCTCACCAACGAGCGGTTCCCGAAAGGCGAGATTGAGATGCGCTGGCCCCGCATTCGCACCGAGGGTCGCGGCGAGCGTGCGCCGAGCGAGTTCACGCCACGTATGCGCGTCCTCATCATCGGGGACACCTGGATTCTCGAAACATCGTGCGGCAACCCCGTACAAGTTTCGCTGATCAATTGTTTGCGCTGCACCGACGCCCTGCAATTCGGGTGGACGATCGGCGGTGCACACGAGCATGGGTACACGCGCCTCGTGGGCCTCAACCACCGCGGGATGAAACTCCACCGCAGCGGTTCCTGACGTGCACAACAGAATTGCAGGAAGACCACTTGCGAGCCCCACACCGAGCGCAGCAAATGCTGCACTGCGCTCGTCAAGAAAAACTTGCACATCAAGTTGAGGATGGGCGACGAGCGCAAGCGCCATCGGAGTCGACCGCGACCCCGGCGACACCACCGCTGTGCGGAGGCCCAAGGTGACCCATTCGTCCACGAGCGTTGCACAAAACGTCGCGGCAGCAGAAGGAGTCGACGCCATGGCCTCTATCGTGGCACCTGTGCAGGTCGAAATCTTCTCCGACGTGGTCTGTCCGTGGTGCTATATCGGAAAGACCCGTTTTGACCGTGCGCTAGAGCGCCTCGAGACCACCAAAGTGACCGTGGTCTATAGCCCCTTTCAACTTGATCCGACGGCCCCCACTGGAACTTCCTCCCCGGTACTCGAGGCCTACGCGAAGAAGTTCGGCGGACCCGAGCGTGCAGAGGCAATCATTCATCACGTATCGGCAACCGCGGCCGAAGATGGCCTGCACTTCGCCATGGATAAGGCACTACGAGCAAACACCGCTCTCGCCCATCGCCTGCTGCTTGCGGCCGAATCACACGGTCTTCTCTCAACCCAAGCAGCACTGTACGAGGGGTTGTTCCGCGCATATTTTTCCGAAGGCATCGACATCGGTGATCCCGACGCCCTGGTGCTCATTGCAACACATGCAGGCCTCGAGGAATCGGTCGCACGAGATGCACTCACACACTCATCGTTCGAGGACGCTTTTGCGCGGCGCCTCGCACGTGCTGCCGAGATTGGTATTACCGCAGTACCAACGTTCGTTATCGACGGTAAGTGGTCGATACCCGGCGCGCAAGATGTTGACTTTTTCGAGCGAACCCTGCGTCGACTACTCGAGTCATCCTGATTATGCTCGCGAGCGAACGCCTAAGCACCACTGGTCCCCGACTGGTGTTTATTCATGGTTTCACACAAACCCGTGAATCCTGGCGCCCCGTGGCGAAGGGTTTCGCACATGATCACGAAGTAATTCTTCTAGATGCACCTCATCACGGCGCATCACACGCCGTTGATGTCACATTGTCAGAGGCGGCGCACCTGATTGCTGCTGCCGTGAACGGCGGCGTATGCATCGGCTACAGCATGGGTGGACGCATGGCGCTGCACGCCGCGCTCGAGCACCCAGAATCAATCGGTGCACTCGTACTAGTGAGTGCCACACCGGGCATCGACGACCCTGACGAGCGCGCGGCCCGGCGCGATGCCGACGCACTCCTCGCCAACGACCTCGAACAGATGGGCACCGATGCATTTCTCAAGACATGGTTGGCTCAACCCATGTTTCGTCATCTGCGCCCCAACCCCGACGACATCGCAGCGCGTCGCATGAACACAGCAGGCGCGCTGGCACAATCGCTCCGTACCTGCGGAACTGGATCCCAGGAGTCGCTCTGGTCTCGTCTCGCGAGTCTGACCATGCCAGTTCTGCTGGTATCCGGTGAAGACGACCACAAGTTCACCGACATCGCGTGCCGCATGCATGCCGCATTGCCGCAAGCGCGACTGGAAATCGTTGAGGGGGCCGGACACAGCCCCCATCTGGAGCAACCCCGCACGTTTACTGATCTTGTGGCCGAATGGCTCGCCGAGATCGGGCGTTAGACGGCCGCGAGGGCGAGGCCCCCAGCGAGTAGGAGACCGGCGACGAGCTGCACACGAGCGGTGGCCCCAAGTACCGGAATCAAGTTGGCACCGGTGTCACCGTGTCGGACGCAACGCAGTGGAGCGATGGCCAATGGCACTGCAAGTAGACCCACGAGCGTTGGTGGAGCCAACACCCCAAGCAGCACAATCCCAATAAACGCGGCAACAACTACCGCCGCGTACAGCACACGCGTCTGCTTATCACCCAGGCGCACTGCCAGCGTGGCCTTGCCCGACACCGAGTCCCCCGGTATATCTCGCAAATTGTTGATCACGAGAAGTGCCACCGCCAACAATCCCACGACAACCGCAGCGACGACACCTTCCAGCGTCATGCGATCGGCCACCACGAATTGGGTGCCCAACGTGGCCACAAGACCAAAGAAAACGAACACGAACACTTCGCCCAGCCCCATGTAGCCGTACGGACGCGGGCCACCGGTGTAGAGCCAACCAGCCGCAACACTCACCACACCCACCAGCAGAAGCCACCAACTCACCGCCGCCGCAACCAACAGGCCGCTTATGGCCGCAACGCCAAATGACACGAATGCCGCGTTACGCACCGCGCGCGGCGCAACGAGTCCTGAACCCACGAGGCGTGTGGGACCTACTCGATCGGTATCAACGCCTCGAATACCGTCTGAGTAGTCGTTGGCGAAGTTCACCCCCACCTGCAATGCGAGACTCACCGCGAGCGCGGCGCCTGCCGCCCACCATCGATCATCACCAATTCCCGACGCCGCCGCAGTTCCCACAGCGACTGGAACGATGGCAGCCGGCAAGGTTCGTGGTCTGGCCCCACGCACCCATGCGCCAAACATGGGTGAAGTGGCGCGCATGTCACCAGTGTCGCACATGAGCGGATCATCGAACGGTGACGACTCGTACGATATGGCACATGCCCCAACTCGTCGCCCTCGACATGCCTGTCGGCTCGCGCTTCGTCGAGGTCGTGCGTGAAGCGTGGGAGCAGGGCAATGCAGTTGCACCACTCGACCAACGGTTGTCGCCACGCGCCAAGGAGCGTTTGATTGAGGCAATTCGTCCCACGCGCCTTGCCACTGAATCGAACGAGCGCGCACTACCCAATGGTGTACCTGTCGAAACCGGTGACGCACTGGTCGTGACCACGAGCGGCAGTCTCGGAGTCCCGAAGGCTGTCATTCATACCCATGAGTCCATTCGCGCAGCTTTGCTTGCTGCGGCCGAGCGGCTCGCGCTGCACGGCACAGAGCATTGGTTGCTGTGCATACCTGCCGCCCATGTAGGGGGATTCCTGCTCGTGGCGCGACACCTCATCGACGGCAATCCCTTGACGGTGCAGGATCGATTCGATCCAGCCGGCGTTATGTCGGCTGCCCGAGCGGGCGCAACACATGTCTCGCTCGTGGCAACCGCGTTACAACGCATCGATCCTGCGCTATTCACACGCATTCTTCTCGGCGGCGCTTCCGCCCCTTCATCGCTTCCCCTGAACGTCACAGTCACCTATGGAATGACCGAAACTATGGGCGGTTGCGTATACGACGGTCGCGCGTTGTCCGGCGTTGACATCGTTCTGCGCGATGACGAGATACTTATCAAAGGTCCCATGCTGATGCGCTCATACCGCGAGGGACCTGACCACCTCACTCCTGATGGGTACTTCCCCACGGGCGACCTCGGATCATGGATCGACCGCGACGTACTTGCAGTTCATGGGCGACGGGGAGATTTGATTATTTCGGGTGGGGAAAAGATCTGGCCAACTGCGGTTGAGTCAGTGCTTGCAAGTCACCCCCATATTCGCGAATGCGCCGTTCGGGGTGTCGAGGATGCGCATTGGGGTCAACGTGTCGTTGCCTGGATTGTTGTCGGCGAGGCGTCCCCCACCCTTGAGGACATTCGTGCCTGGGTGAAAGAATCACTCCCGCCCTACTGCGCTCCGCGCGAAGTGCGTCTTGTCGATGCATTACCCCGCACTGCGCTCGGCAAAATCGATGGTGTTGCCCTCCGCGCACTGAACTAACAACCGCTACATGCGTTCGGCTGCGGCCCCACCACCACCGTCAATGACGTAGGTCTCACCGGTTATCCAGCTAGCCCGATCCGAGGCCAGGAACGTGGCGAGGTTGGCAATGTCCTCAGGCCGACCGATACGTCCCATGGGCAGGCGTGCGGCCAACTGATCGCCCACGTTTTCCACGAGCACCTTGGCGAAATCGGTCTGCACGAGTCCCGGCGCAACACCCACCACTCGAGTCGGGCCAAGCTCGCTCGCCAGTTGCTTGGTCATGTGAATGATTGCCGCCTTGGTCAGGTTGTAGACCCCCAACCCGGACTCCGCCCGCAGGCCGCCTACCGACGCAATATTGATAATCACGCCGGGATGCTCCTTCATCCATGCTTCCCAGACTGCCTGACACCAGAACAGCGGTCCACGAATATTGACTTGAAAGGTTTTGTCAAACCGTGACGCGTCGACACCCAGCGTCTTGCCCAAATATGGATTTGTAGCCGCATTATTGACAAACACGTCAATTGCGCCGAACCGCTCCATCGTTGCCTGGACGCATGAGGAGATGCCATCCAAATCTCCTGCGTTAGCCGCAAACACTTCCACCTCACCGCCCATTTCCTCGCGGGCTTCAAGGAGAGCGTCCATCTTGCGAGACGTGATCATCACTTTTGCTCCGGACTCCGCAAACGACTTGGCGATCGCCTTGCCGATACCTCGGGAGCCGCCGGTGACGAGTGCAACTTTGCCAGAGAGAGAAACATCCATTCGCTAGACGCTAGTCGCGATGGCCGGCGTAGATAGGTGTCAGGAACTTGCGCGAGCACGCAGCTGTTGAATGCGTCGCCCATCGAGGACCTCAACCGACAATACCCATCCGTCGATGGGTACCGACTCACCAACTTCGGGCACATGTCCGAGGACACCAAACACGTATCCGCCGATCGTGTCGTACTCCTCGTCGGGAATCTTCACATCCAAGTGCTCATTGAATTCACCGATGGTAAGCGAACCGATGAAGAGATACTCGCCTGGCCCAACCTTGCGGAAGGCCGGCTCTTCCTCGTCGTCGTGCTCGTCCACGATCTCGCCTACCAACTCCTCGAGGCAGTCCTCGAGTGTCACCAACCCGATGATGGTGCCGTATTCATCTGCGACCATCACCATATGGAACTTGCTCGCCTGCATCGAACGCATCACGTCAGAAACAGGCTTACCCTCTGGAACAACATCCACATCGCGCGCCAGCGAATCGACTCGATCGGTGCCTCGTCCGCCGCGCTCGGCAACGATCAGGTCCTTTACGGTGACCACGCCGATGACATCGTCTTCGTCGTTCTCATCCTTGCGCATGACTGGTAGCCGGCTGAATCCCTCGTTGACAGCAAGATCCAACGCGTCACGAACAGCAAGATGGTCGTCCACGTGCACGACATCGGGGCGCGGAACCATGATCTCGCGAACCGTGGTATCTCCGAACTCGATAACCGATTTGATGAGTTCGCGCTCCTCATGTTCGATGACGCTGTCCTTCGCAGCGGCTTCGACGATCCCGAGAAACTCCTGCTCCGCCACAAATGGCCCCAACTTCAAGCCCTCACCTTTCACAATCACGTTGGTCAACTTGATGAGCAGGCTGGAAGTTGCCCGAAGTGGCCAGAACCGTACAAGAAGGGCCACTGGTCGGCCGGTAATCATCGCACCGCGAACGGGGTACAACACCGCGTACGTCTTAGGGACCGCCTCTGCCAAGACAAAGAAGACAACGACGTTAAGCACTACACCAATGACAACGCCGGTTGGCCCGAACAAACGGCCCGCGACAATACCGGTAAGCGTTGCCTGCACTGTTTGGAACACATTGACGGTGAGCAAGAGCGGATTGACCCACATCGTGGGGTTTTCCGCAAGCATCGCGAGTGCCTTGCCGGACTTTGAACCGCTCTCTGCAAGCGCATTTGCGCGAGGACGCGTCATCTGCGACAGACTCATTTCTGCCAAGGCGAGGAATACGAGTGCAACGAGCAGGACGAAAATCGCTACGAACATCCATATCTCGGCCGTCGTGATTTGTGCGGCGAGCATTAGACGCCGCCTTCTGGCTTGTGTCTGAATGCCGCGGGAGCCTCATGACCCCAGTGCAGTTCCTCGAGTAGTCGCCTCTCACGTGCGTGCATTTTCGCCTCGGCCTCTGGCGTGTCGTGGTCATCGCCCAATACATGCAGCATGCCGTGAACCAGCAACAATGCAAGCTCGTCGTCGAGTGATCCCGCGTGCACCGGAGCCTGGCGTTTTGCAACAGTCGGACAAATCACGACATCGCCCAAAAGCAGTGGCAAGTCGCCGAGATCGGTGATTTCTTTATCTGGACCTTTGCTCTGCGCCCCTGGGCCTGGCGTTTTCGAAGCCTCCACGGCATCCAGCGGGAAGGCCAACACGTCGGTGGGCTTTGCAGCGCCCATGTACTGCGTATTGAGTTCTGTCATGGAGATCTCGTCAACAAACACGACCGTCATCTCTGCCGCACCGCGCACGCCCTCTGAGAGCAACACGCTCAAGGCAAGTTGCTGCCACTTGCCGAGATCTATCGGCACCTCCGATTGCTCATCGGCGCAGAAGACTTCAGGTTCACCATCGCCACCGACACGACGCGGATGCGCAGACATTCGACGAGGGTGCATCATGACACGCTCTCTTCTTCAGGGCGCACGTCGACCCGTTCATATGCAGCAACGATGTCGGCAACTATCCGATGGCGCACCACGTCTTGAGCATCCAGGTGCACAAACACCAGATCGCGAATCCCGCGCAACATGGGCTCTAGGCCTGACAACCCACTTTTACGCCCAGCCAAATCCACCTGGGTGGTATCGCCAGTAACGACAACCTTCGACCCGAATCCGATTCGCGTGAGAAACATCTTCATCTGTTCCGGGGTGGTGTTCTGAGCCTCATCAAGGATTACAAAACTGTTGTTGAGAGTACGACCACGCATGAATGCCAGCGGAGCCACCTCGACAATCTGTCGCTCGAGAAGTGTGCGGGCGTGGTCTGCTCCCACCATGTCGTGCAGTGCGTCGTACAACGGGCGCAGGTAGGGATCAATCTTTGCCGTCAGGTCCCCAGGGAGAAAACCGAGCTTCTCGCCAGCCTCTACAGCAGGACGCGTCAAAATGATCCGCTGCACTCGTTTCGTATTTAGCGCCTGCACGGCCATGGCCACGGCCAACCAACTTTTGCCCGTGCCCGCGGGGCCCAAACCAAAGGTGATGACATTGTCACGAATTGCTTCTACGTAGCGCCGCTGACCCGACGTTTTAGCACGAACAGCCTTACCCACCGACGTTTTCAGTAGATCTTCAGTCAGGATGACGCTCGGCCGCTCATTGGCCCGAACCATGTCAAGCGACCGTCGCACCACGTCGTGGCCGAGCAACTCACCGCGCTGCAGCAACGTGGACAGCTCTTCGAAAAGTTTTGCAACGAGTGCCGCATCCGCACCTGCAAGCGAAATCTCATTACCACGTACGACAATTGTCGTAGCAGGAAACTCGCCTTCGATAAACCGCAAATGCTCATCGCGCTCGCCTAACAAAGCCGACATGTGATGCGCACCCGCAACAGTGAAGGTAACGGCGGGCGAGGAAACGGTCATCGGCGACAAGCGCGACGAACGTCGCAAGGAGTGCTCATGTCGCCAACAATCTATCGGCTGAGCACCCCGCGGTCGTTGTGCTGCTCGGGGCCCACTGATTCGGCCGATTGGGCAAAATCAAGGGCGTAATAACGCTGCACCGTCAGCGGTAACAGCGTCGCGCCACCCACCATTTTGGCCATACGGTACATCAACTCTGCTGCACCGCCGCCTGGGTTCGGCTGATGCTCCTCTGGCATGTCGAAGACCAGCAACGAGCCCTCTCGCGCCTCGGCAGCCATTGCCTGGCGTGCGAGAAACATGCTTGCCCCGCGAGTGGTGAATGCGGGGTCGACCACTGCCCACACCACGTAATGCACTCGACCCGCCGAAAAATGATCGGGGAAATGGACACGGAAATACTGCTCGCTCAACCACCGAGTGCGCCGCACATCGGTTGCCACCAGTGTCATTGCCACTGGCACAGTGTCGTCCCATACGACCCATACACGGTTCGTGGAATCACCCAATTGGTCATTGAACTCCAGGCGATCGAGCATTTCGTGCGTTACGGCTCGCTCAGCCACCCCCACGTACGCGTGCTGATAGAGATCCCACAGCTGCTCGCGCAATACGGGGTCGGTCACTGGCGAATGGCGCGTGACGAACATGGGAGCGCTCCTCGAACGACGAAACGGGCCGCAGCGAAACGTATTCGCTGCGGCACTCCACCCGAGGTCAAAAATACCCCATCCGCAGGGCTGAAACGGGGATCTTGTACGGTTTTTCGCGTGAAAGGACCAGCACTTGCCCGCGTGTCGTGGGCCTTGCTGGCGAGCGGCGTCGTTGTCTCCCTCGTAGTCGTTTTCGCTGCACGCGATGACATCTCCCGAGCTCTGTATCTGCTCGCCACGGTTCAGCTCGCAGCCAGCGTCGTCATTGCTGCGCGTATACACCGTCCAACTCCGGTGCTTTGGCTCGGCCTATTGGTCATCGGTGCGTGTTCAATGGCCGGCCAAGTTCTTGACGCTCGGGCCGCCGACTCCGCTGTTCTTCAAGTAGTGACCGAAACGCTCTTCTTGCTCGTTCAGGTGGTGCTCGCCGCAGGACTGCTATTCATTGTGTCGCGCCGGCTAGGCAGCGATCCACGCAGCGTGCTCGCCGACGGTTTGATTGTGGCAGCCGGTTCATGGTTCATCGTCTGGCTCGTGTTATTGCAGCCCACTCTAAGTATCGATGACCGACCCGTTGCCGTAACCACATTGATCGGTATCACGCTCGCCGTAAGCGTCGTCGTGTTGTTCACTCTTGCCACGCTGCTCTTTGGCGATGTGGCGCGAACACCGAGCGTCTGGCTTATTGCAGGCGCTATCACCTTCACATTGCTCGGAGACTTTGCCTACGCGGCCGTCGATTCTGGTCGTATTGCACTTGACTCGTCGGTTGCCATCGCCGCATACATTCTGGGACTGTTCGTTGCCTCGGCAGCGTTTCTCCATCCATCGGTCCGTACGCTCACGCAGCACGTGGACGTGCGTCGAACACGTCCACAGTTTGGGCGACTGATTGTCACCACTGTCGCGCTCAGCATCCCCGTCGTCATCCTCGCCCTCAGCGAGCCCACAGATGGCACCGACCGAATCGTGCGTGCGGTATCGATTTTCGTCCTCACGACTGCAGTTGTTGCGCGAGTCGTGTTGTCCGTGAGACAAAACGCCGCTACTCAACGCCAACTCGAACACGCGGCTCAGACCGACTCGCTCACCGGGCTCCCCAATCGGAGCCTGATGATCGACTTCGTGAGCGAAGCCCTTCGCACTGCGTGGGCCCGCTCAGCCCGTCCGGCCGTGCTGTTTATCGACGTCGACCGCTTCAAGAACATCAATGACTCGCTCGGCCACCAAGCAGGCGATGACATTCTGATTGCGGTGTCGACACGGCTTCGGCACGCACTTCCCGACCGCTGCATCGTGGGGCGCATCTCTGGCGATGAGTTTGTTGTGCTGGACCCCGACATCCGCGATCTGGCCGAAGCGATGGTGCTCGCCGACCGCATCTTGGAGTGCTTTCACGAACCGCTCTCTGCGCGCCAGGGCGACGTGTTCGTCTCGGCCAGTATCGGAGTTGCGACACACCGGCCGGGCGATACCCACAATGCCGACGATCTTCTCCGGCAGGCCGACACCGCGATGTACCGAGCAAAAGATGCCGGACGCAATTGCGTCGCTGTGTTTGACGACTCAATGCTCGAACGCGTCACGCAGCGGCTCGCCGTCGAGACAGCCTTGTATCGCGCGCTCGAGCGCCGTGAACTGCGCCTCGTGCACCAACCCATTGTCGACATCGACCTTGGCGAAGTGGTGGGTTTCGAGGCCTTGATGCGCTGGGAACGCGAAGACGGCACCATGATTTCGCCGGCCGAGTTCATCCCGATCGCCGAAGAAACTGGCACCATCGTGCCAATTGGTGCATGGGCCCTCCTGGAAGCGCTCACACATCTTCGGGGGTGGATCAACGAGGGCATATGCCGACGCGATGCCACCATGTCGGTGAACGTGTCGCCACGCCAGCTCCACGACGTCAACTTCGTGGCCGTGGTGAGCGAGGCCCTCGCACGCGCCCATGTTCCCGCCGATCAGCTGTGGCTCGAGGTCACCGAAGGCGTGATGATCGCCGAGCCCGAACAGGCGCTCGATGCATTGCGCAAATTGTGCGATCTCGGTGTGCGAGTAGCCATCGACGACTTCGGCACCGGGTACTCCTCGTTGTCGCTTCTGCAGCGCTTCCCTATTCAGCGATTGAAAATCGATCGTTCCTTCATCAGCGGCGTTGCAGACGAACTCGGCTCACGCTCGCTGGTGCGCACGATCATCGCAATGGGTGATTCTCTCGGTCTCGACATGGTGGCCGAGGGTGTTGAAAGCGTGCGACAACTTCAGACACTGGCCGAACTGAAGTGCGCCAAAGCCCAAGGCTTCTTGATTAGTCATCCCGTTGCGCCCGACGTCATGGGTCAAACCGTGAGCGCACTTGAACAGTTCGGGTCCTGGCAACGTCTGCGCGGCTCGGAGATTGATCGACCGCCACACGCCAAGCGTCCACTGCACGATCGCGACTGACTTCGCGGCGAGATGTCTACTTCTTGTGAGGGACGATCACCACAGGGCACTCGGCATGCGTCGCAACCTGTTGCGCCACCGATCCCAGCAGGAGCCCGACGAAGCCGCCGTGGCCACGGGTGCCGACCACCACTTCATCGGCAGTCTTCGACGCCTTGATCAAATGCTCCGCAGCCATCCCTCGCTCTACCCGACCCGTGACCTTCTCGGCACCCAGTTCCGTGGCCAACTTCACTGCATGATCGCGAACTGCATCGGCCTGTTTCACAAAATCGTCGACGGGAAACTGCAACGGCACCATCCCAATTGGATCGGTCATCACCGGCAGTGTCCAGGTATGGATAATTACCAACTCGGCGCCGTGCGCTTTTGCCTCGGCCGCCGCCCACTGCACCGCCACGTACGACGCCTCAGACCCGTCCGTACCGACCACTACTTGGCTGATTCCACTCATGTCACACCTCCGCTTCTCAACCTATGGGTGTATGAAGCCCCTTCACACCACCTCACCAAGCGAGAGGTACCGATCTCGCAGTATCCCCGCCGAATTACCGGTGTCGCAGGCGTAAGGTTTGCCATGACCCATCGGCGGTCCAACCGCCGTCAACAGGCAGCACCACACCGTTAACAAATCCCGAGCGTTCACCATCGCACAACCACGCAATGGCCTGGGCAATGTCGAGGGGTGATGCGAACCGCCCCATCGGCACATGGTCAATGATGTCCTGGTCGGAGTAGCTACCGCCCGCTTGGTCTTTGTGATCCATTTCGGTCTTCACCCAGCCCGGCGACACCGCATTCACACGAACGCCCTTCGCGCCCCACTCCACCGCCAACGTGCGCATGAGCCCGATCAACCCGTGCTTGCTGGCGTTGTATGCGCTGCGGTCGGCGATTCCCTGCATGCCCGCCACCGAGGCCACGTTCACAATCGCTCCCTTTCCCGCACGTAACATCTCGCCACCAAAAGCCTTGGCGAGAAGGAACGGGGCCACAAGATTCACCTCCAACACCCTTCGATATGCCTCGGCAGAGGTGTCCAAGGCGGATTCGATCATCGAAATCCCCGCATTGTTGACCAGAGCATCCACCCGACCAAAATCGCGCATGGTGTGCTCAACCACGTGCGCGATCGATGCATCATTGGTGATATCTACTTGATGCGCTACAGCCAATTCGTAGACATCTGGATCCACGGCCTGTAGATCAAGCAACACGAGCGCCCATCCGTGCGCGTCAAGCACCTCTGCAGTAGCACGTCCAATTCCCTGGGCCGCGCCCGTAATCACCGCCACTGGCTTGTCAATCATGAGTCGGTACGGTACTCCAGCTCCTTGACCATCAGGCTGACGATCTTCCCTGGACGTGTCTCGAGTTGGTCGACCTCACGAAAGCCCTCGCGGAGGTGAAAACGCATCGACCCTTCATTGGGCGGCATGACGTTGACTTCGAGCGTGAACCATCTTGCACGCGCCCGCCGCTCGACCTCGCGGTACAGAGCAGCGCCAAGACCTTTGCCTTGATGCGCTGCGGAGAGTGCCACTCGATCGAGATAGATGAAATCGTCATATCGATCGCAGAAATACCGATAATTCGGACTGTCATAGTTGGCTCCAGGTGGAACCACAAGACAAAAACCCGCAAGCATGCTGTCTACTTCTACGGCAAGCGCACTGACACTCTCGTCAACGATCTGCGCCAACGAGTCAGGTGACTCTTCCCCCACCGCTGGGACGTTCTCTTGATTAATAGCCCAGATGGCCGGAAGATCGGCAGCAATCAACTCGCGAATCACGCGACAGACCGTACAACACGCTGGACACACATCCTTGAACATTGGTATTCATCTCCATGTCACACGCCCAATGCGCTCACTACGGTAAGCGTTCCCCAAACGAAAGGAACGACATGACACTCTTACGCACCTCGCCGGTAGATATTCACTGGCCAAATTGGATGATGAATCGATCACCCATGTGGTCGGATCTTTACAACGACTTCATCACCGACACCTCGATTCGCGTCGAGGAATTCCAGGATCACGATCACTATGTCATTCGCGCCGAAGTGCCTGGCGTCGACCCCGACAAGGACATTGACGTCACCGTCAACGGTTCGATCCTTCGGCTCAGCATCACCCGCAGGCGCCAGGAAAGCTCCGAGGATCGTCACGGTTGGAGGAGCGAGTTCAGTTACGGTTCATTCGCCCGCACCGTGTCATTGCCGTCCGCGGCTGCGATGAAGGACATCCACGCGACATATGCCAATGGCGTCCTTGAGGTTCGCGTGCCACTTAATGGGAAGGAAGGCAAAGAGCACCGCGTGACGATTGAGCGGAAATAGCAGGGAGCGGACTCGTCATTCGCGACAACAACGTCTCCGTGACAACGGTGCGTGCGAGATTCTCAAGGAGATTCTCGTTCGCAAATTCACGTCAACCGATAGCCCACGGGTAACTCAAGGCGATGACGCGCCAGGAGTGCCTCATCGCGCAAAATCTCAGGCGTTGCGCCGTCGGCAACGATCACCCCACCGGACAACACCAAGCTGCGCTCACACAATTCATAGGCATATGGCAGGTCATGGGTCACCATCAGCATTGTGATGTCGAGCGATCGCAGAATGTCTGCCAACTCGCGCCGACTTGCAGGGTCGAGATTCGACGACGGCTCGTCCAGTACGACGATCCGCGGCTTCATCGCCAGCACCGTCGCTACGGCAACTCGCCGTCGTTGCCCAAATGACAGATGATGCGGCGGGCGATCACGGAAGTGCAACATGCCCACTGCCTCCAGCGCATCTTTGACGACGTGTTCCAGTTCCTCACCACGTAGCCCCATGTTGTAGGGGCCGAAGGCAACGTCTTCGGCAACCGTTGGCATGAACAATTGGTCATCAGGGTCCTGGAACACCACACCGACATTGCCGCGCACACGCCGCAGTGAATCCTTGTCGTTGGTGTCAACCAGCGTGCCATCTACCTCTACACGTCCATGACCGGCAGTGAGGATCCCATTCAGATGCAGAATGAGCGTGGTTTTCCCCGACCCGTTGGGGCCAAGCAAGGCGACCCGTTCGCCCTGGCCAACGGTGAAGTTGACACCGAAGAGCGCCTGATTGCCATCTGGGTATTCGTATGCCAAGTCGACCACGCGCAGTGCCGCATGATTGCTCATTGCGCCACCGCCAACAACGTCGTGATGATCAACGTCACCAACGCCAACAACGGCAATACCAGGCCCGTGAGCCACTGCGACCGCGACACCAATCGGTGCTCCACATCGGGCAGCGTGCCCGCGTATCCCCGAGACAACATGGCGAGATGCACCCGCTCGCCCCGTTCATAGGAGCGAATGAACAACGATCCTGCTGTTGCGGCGAGGAATTTCCAATCCTTCACACCGGAAGCAACGAACCCACGCGATTCACGCGCGACGCGCATCCGCGCAAGCTCATCATTGACGACGTTCACATAACGCAACATGAATGTGATGATCTGGACCATTACAGCGGGCATGCGCAGACGCTCGAAACCCCGGAGCATTTCTCGGGCTTGTGTCGACGCCGACAAGCAAATAGCGGTCAATACTCCCAGCGTGCCTTTGGCCACAATCCCTGCTGCTGCAAGGAGGCCTTCGGTATACAGCGTCGCAGGCCCCACTTCAAGGGTGTCACCAGACCCAAAAAACGGCATGAGCACCGCAAACAGCGCAAAGGGCACTTCAATCAACGACCGCGTGAGCACGGTGCCAATCGGCAATTGAGCAATCGCAATCGTTCCGATGATCAATAGCCCGTAAGTCGTATACGCCATCCAATTGGTAATGGGCGTCACAATCACGACGACAATAAAGAGAAACGCTGCCACGATCTTGACGTGGGGCTCCAGGCGATGCACCGGCGTATGCCGATGGATATACAACCGCTCTCCGAAATCATGACCGTGATGATGATCGGAGGGGGGATGCTTAAGCGGATCGTCCTGCGTTTTGATGTTCGCGACTCTTCGATTTCTTGGCAAGCATCATAAAGCCACCCATAGCAACAACCGCCGTCAAGCCGACGCCGATCAGACCCGAAAGGCCTACCGAGAGCCGCTCGTCGTCAACACCGCTTACCCCGTAGTCGGCCAGTGGGCTGTTTTCGATTGCATGCGGCTCGACCGTTTCGATGAAACCAATGTCTTCGGCCACCTTCTCGAGACCATCCGGCGAACTCGACGCATAAAACGACACCACGCCCGCCAACAGCACGCTCACCAGCAGACCCAGAAGGAGAAATCGCCTCGTCGTCATGCCGGCACCGTCCGCAATTCGAGGGTGGATTTACCCTCCCACCCAAACACTAAGTCGGCGCGACTCGACAACACCGAGCTCACGGTCAACACCGTAATGATTGCCTCGCCAATGCCGATGAGGACGTGAGTCGAAAACATCGCCGTAAACACTGCCGATACCGAGAAGGTGGCAGTCCCACCCAACCAGTACTGCAACACGAAGCCAGTAGCCGCCACCGGCACCGACAGGAACGCCGCCACGCCCGATGCCACGACGACAGACGACTTCGTCTTTGGAAGCAACGAGCGAACCAACAGAAATGCCCCGTAGGAGAACCACACGCCAATGATCGAAATGTTGAAGATGTTCAATCCCAGGGCGCTCAAACCTCCGTCGGCAAACAGAAACGCCTGAATGATCAAGACGACCGATAATGACAACACCGCCGCATGCGGGCCTACTAGCACCACGGCGAGCGCGCTTCCAAGAAGATGTCCGCTTGTGCCAGCCGCAACAGGAAAGTTCAACATCTGCACTGCAAAGATAAACACCGCGGTCAGGCCGGCAAGCGGCGCAGTCTTGGTTTCCAACTGCTCGCGTGCACCCCTGATAGATACTGCGACACCTGCGGCAGCGGCGACACCAAATATCGCTGATGTCTGCGGATCAATGAATCCGTCAGGAATATGCATACCGTCAGCCTAGTTGACACGCCGAAGCGATGCGAGCCGTCCTCCCAATAAGTCACTGCCTTCAACCAGTATTCTCGTCACGATGATCGATGCATCACGACTGCAACACCTCGAACAAACTGTCGCCCTCCTGCTCGATCGCGAGGCCATACGCGACGTCGTCTATGACTATCAGCGCTTGTGCGACGGCGGTTGGGCGGGCCCCAGCCATGCAGACCCCAACGCACTTGCCGATCTCTTTACCGAAGACGGCGAGTATCAAATTGACCCAACGCGTCCGCCCAACCGCGGCCGCGAGGAACTTACAGCCGCGTTCGTGCGACTGCAGACTTCAATGCCCTGGATCATCCACTACGCCACCAACCCCCTCATCACCGTCAGTGGCACCACCGCAAACGCTCGGGTGCAGGGCCATGCGCTGTACCGTCGTGACGGAGGCGACTTCATTGCCACTGGCACCTATAACGGCAATCTGACTAAGTCCGAAGGTTCGTGGCGATTTTCGTCGTGGATCTTCACGCTCGCACACGCTCGACCGCTGTAACTAGACGACGCCTTTACCCAACACGTCGGGGTGATTACGAACAAACTGCACCGCCAACTCGGTGCGATTACGCAAACCACTTTCGGTCAACATTCGGCTGATGCGATTGCGCACGGTTTGCGCCGACAATCCAATCGCCGTGCCGATCTGCTTGTCCGACAGCCCCTCGGCCACCAGGTTCACAATGCGCTCGTCCACGGCGTCTTGGGTGACAATTGCGCGCGAATCGAATACCGACGTATAGACGTCAATCAATTCCGGTTCGCGATTGCTCGATCCTGCACTTGGCGCGCTCACGATGCCCTCGAGTTGCGCTACGAAGTCTTCCAACGGACCGTCAAGGCCGCTGGCCTCAACCACGCCATCGAAGCCATAGAGCTTGGCCAACGCCTCTGATTGCGGCGTGCGCTCCGGCACGAGCAGCACTCGCCTGCCTGAGCGCTCTCGCATTTTTTCTTGTCCCGCCCGTGACGACAGATAGTCGGCCATCAACCGTGGCGACAACAACTCGGCGTCCACAGACGACGACACCTCGCTCGCGGCATTGGGATCGGTGATTACACCCACCACGTTCACCTTGCCCGACTCCTGCAACCATCGGGCCATGGCGTCGCCAAAGAACTTCAAGTCATGACAGATCAGAAGGTTCATGTGGCGACCACCGACCCAGAATCTACAGCGTTATGAACAGCCGGTACCCATCGGACTCATTGAACGGCGAGGCTCGCACGAAATTCACCATCCGCAATGAGTGCCGTCACTTCGGGTGAAGGCTCGCTCAGTCGTTCGAGCGTGACACCGACAATTTCACCGGTAAATCGGTAAATGTGGGGGTATTGGCCTACTGGTGCCCCACTATCTAGTCCGATATCAAACGTTTCTCCGCTGATCGAAAAGACCACTGGGACCGATCGCTCAATTCGAACGTGGCCAACGGCCCTGCCATCGATATCGAGCACCGAATCCCCACCGGCTCCGAAACCTCCGTCGTAGACATGATTGACGGTCACCACATGACGTCCGGGTTCAAGGGCGGTATTCGACACGGCGACCGAGTGCTCGTGGCCGAACCAGTTGTAGTGATAGCGAGGCTTACCGTCCGAACCGACGTACAGTGACCAGCCCGCCATGTTTCCACCTTGGGCCACTATGACCCCCTCGCAACCGGTACTCGGAACGACGATTTCTGCAGTGACGCGAAACGAACAGTTCTTAAGGTTAACGACCGATCTCTCAGGCATTCGATAGTGCACTTTTGTGTACGTCATCTTCGTCAATTCCCCAAGAGCGTCGGGAACAGCAAACTTTGGCCCAAAGCCCTGGATGGGCTCCTTGAGCGGATACACATTGTTGCGCCGAGCTTCCTCGTCAAAGAGCGCACGCAGCTCAACAAGCTTCTCGGGAAACCGTTCCGACAAATCGACACCCTGCGAGAAATCACTTCGTACGTCGTACAACTCCCACCTCTCTTGAGGGCCATCGAACGGTACGGACTCGAACCTCTTCCACGGAACGCGCCCATGGAAGCACGACGCAATCCATCCGTCGTGATAAATCGCCCGATTGCCGAACATTTCGAAGTACTGCGTGACGTGGGATTCGGGCGCAGACGACGAGACCATGGTCGGAACCATCGAAACTCCATCAATCCTCATCTGATCGAGCCCGTTCACTCGTTGTGGCGCATCAATTCCTGCAGCTTCGAGCAGCGTCGGAAAGATGTCAGTCACATGGTGGAAATTTGAGCGCAGAGCACCTCGGTCACTAATTCGTTGCGGCCACTGAATCGCCATTGCATTGCGCGTGCCCCCGAAATGCGACGCCACCTGTTTCATCCATTGGAAAGGTGAATCGAGTGCCCAGGCCCACGCGAGGTTGTAGTGGTTTTCACAGCGTGCGCTGCCAAAGTCGCCCATGTGCTCGAGTAACCAGTCTGGATCCTCGGGTAAACCGTTCTGAAATGAAGGTGCGCTCCAAGCGCCATTTACTGTGCCTTCTGCTGAGGCACCATTGTCTCCGGTGATGTAGATGAACAAGGTGTTGTCCGTCTCGCCCATCGCATCAAGCGCATTCAGAAGTCGACCGACCTGCTCATCGGTGTGCGCCATGAACCCTGCAAACACCTCCATCAGCCGCGCAGCAACCGGCTTGTACTTGTCCGGATAGTCGTTCCACGAAGGCACTTCTGCGGGACGCGGGGTCAGCGCGGTGCCTTTTGGAATCACTCCAAGCTCCAACTGGCGGCGATAGATCCGCTCACGAAGCGCGTCCCAGCCGTCGTCGAATTGTCCCTTGAATCGGTCGATGTATTCGGGCCACACATGGTGCGGACAATGCATCGCTCCGGTTGCCAAATACGCAAAGAATGGGCGATGCGGATTCGATCCTCGCTGAAGCCTGATCCACTCGATCGCTCGATCCGTGATGTCTTCCGACATGTGATAGTCGTCTCGCCCTTCGTAGGGCATCACAGGAGTCGTTTGGTCGAATATCGGCGGCTCATACTGACTCGCCTCCGCGCTCAGGATTCCATAGAAGCGCTCGAAACCGAGACCGGTTGGCCACCGATCAAATGGGCCCGTGAGAGTCTGCTCGTGCACTGGAGTGAGATGCCATTTTCCAAACGCACCCGTCGAATACCCGTAGTGGCGGAGAATCTCGGCAACCGTCGCTGCCTCCTTCGGAATGATGCAGTCGTACCCGGGGAATCCACTCGCTCCTTCGGGAATGTTGCCCATGTGCACTGCATGGTGATTTCTCCCGGTCAACATTGCCGCTCGCGTGGGAGAACACAACGCAGTGGTATGAAACTGATTGAAACGCAGACCATTTGCCGCGACGCGATCGAGCGCCGGCGTGGGAATCGGGCCGCCAAAGGTGCCGCACGTGCCAAAACCAACATCGTCGAGAAGTACGAGAACAATGTTGGGCGCATCTGGTGACGGCAGAGGAATCTCTGGTCGAGATGGTTCGGACTCATCAATCAGACGACCCAATGAGCCCGTAAAGAATGGTGTGCCAAAGGGCAGATTTGGGCCGGTGGGAAACATCAGGACGGACTCAACCTGTGAAGCCCGGATGATCGAAGCAGCGTCTCACCTTGTCGATGACCGCGAGCTCTCCGCCCATGGCGATATCGGCAGCAGACCATGCGATCTTTCCACCGAGGATCGCGTGGAACGTTTGTCTGCTCATCGACACTTCCGCCTCTGCTCCGACGCCGTCCGTTGGCACGGCAACACAGTTGCGGACGTGCAGCCCCGCCGCCTTTCCTTCCACCACAAATCGCACGTGACCATGTACGTCCAATGCACGCTGCGGATCGAGCAGCACTCGCATCGTATGCACAAGGTCGACGGACGAAGCATGAGCGATCGTCTTTGCACTGAAGCTGTGACGGAGAAAACGGTCCATCGGTGTCTGACCATCAAGATGACGCGCTCGAGTAATTGCCCAGTTTCGAATGTTCGCAGCGGGTGTGCGCTCCGCGATCAAGCGAAGCCCGCGCGCCAACAACTGCCGATCGTTATCAGTGGCATCCGTCGAACGAGCCAGCCACGTGGCGAGCTCGACACCCCAACGCACATCATTTCCATCGAGCGCCTCGCCGGCTTGGCGTGCCACCTCACCTCGACCCCCAAATCCCTCGATCAGTTTCTCAAACCGTTTTGTCGGCTCTTCGGGAAACAGTCGCGACTCCTCGCCATCGAACCAGCCGCGAATACCGGTGTAGATCTGGCGAACATGATGCTCAGTCACGCCATATCGCTCGCTTGTCAGGTAATCCACGTCATACAGCGCGGGAAGCTTCACCCGCGAAGCAATTTCGTCCATCGTCCAGCCCTTGTTCATGGCACGAACTGTTTGATCCCACAAAAACTGGATCGAATCTCGATATCGGACGGCTTTCTCTCGAATATTCTCGCGCCCCGAGAGCGGCGGGCCGTGCGTCGCGATGAGGTGCTCCGGCTGCCACGCAATGATGTTGTCGATTCCGGGGATCAAGACGCGCGGATCGCGATATTCCTCTCCACGAATGGCAAACACGTTAAACAGCACTGGCCACACCGTGTTGTGCACACAGATGCCGATGGCTGGAAAAAAGAAATTGATTGAGTCGTCACTATCGCTGGGCGAATAGCGAAGCTGCACTCGAGCACCGGCGATAACAACCTCGCCATGATCGGGCAGCGACGTGGTCACCGGAAGGTAGCCCGGGTGTGCTGGTGCGTGAGCCAGGTTGCGATACGAAAATCCAAGACCAACGTTGACGAGTCCATCGGATCCGTCAGCTGGCATCACGATGCCAAACTGCTCAACCAGCCCTCGACCGTAGGCCGGAGCAATTTCTCCCGCCGTTCGTGCCTTGTTTGCGGCAATCTTGTGATGACCGTAGATGGGTAGCGGGCTCACATGATTGCCATCTTCGAGAATCGCCTGAGTGCCCTCCACATAATGGAAATGGGTGTAGACAACCGCCGCTATTGGACGATCGGTATGGCGACGCAGCTCGGCGAGGGCGAACTGCATCTCTTGGATGGACTCACCCGTATCGAATGCGATGATCCCCTCTGGCGCATCAATGAACGTTTGATTGGAAAGGCCGTTGCCCACGAAACACCAGGCCCCCGGCCGAACTTCATACAAGTTCTGGCGAATCACTTCATTGTGGGCTAGATGATCGACGTGAACTCGGGCGCCATTGGGGGCGACCACCGTGCGATCACCATTCGGCTCGAAACTCCGAGCACTCATCGTTCACCCCCCAGACCCCAACATGGTGCCACACGCCGAGCCTCAGGAATACCTGGCAGCGAATTCCGCCGTTTTGCACACGCATTCACGACGACAAGAAACCTGTAGTTCTCGCTACACCTGCGCGCAACAGAAGTCAGCGGCGACAGAGCGCGACTAATCCGTCTTCACAACAAAGAAGTCCAACACACCCCACCGTCACCGACATCACCCTGGCGGCTCCACGAGATCTACTGTCCCACTCCACGTAGCAGTCCGTCCCGTAGTGGAGGTGGCCGTTACGCTCACCGCAGCCGGGAAACCCACATTGGGTCCGGTCTTGCGCACGTCCACTGCAGTGGAACTACCGGACCAGCCACCGCCACCGGCACCAGTAGGGCAACAGTGCCCACGATCACAATACTTTTTCAGAATGAAAACTGATTCATTCGTACAGTAGATCACATTTCAGGCCTCAAATGATGCCAATTGGTTCTTTGTGACCACGATTACGCCACGATCCGGAACACCCCTCCGTTCAGTGAAAGGACGAACAGGTCGCTACCTGCACGCACCACCGCCACCGGTGACTCCACTCCCGCAAACAGTTGCTGCTTCTCGGAGTTCACCCCGGCAACGGGAATCGACCACACCCGGCCGCTGCAGTAATCAGCGAATACGTATTGTCCGGCAAGTGACCCCGACACGGCCACAGCGCCACCGCTGATCGAACAACCGTCGTCGCCGTGCTCATACACCAGCACGGGCGGTACGTGAGTGGGGCTGTTCTGGTCGTCGTTGAACCGCTCGGTGCCTTCATATGCGCTCCACCCGAAGTCGACCACATCGCGCACCTGCGAGACGCCGTCCAACACGCTGACTTCCTCCCACTCACCCTGGCCCACGTCGGCGAGCCAAAGACGATCGTCGTAGAGATCGACGCGCCACGGGTTGCGCAGACCACGGGCAATGATTTGTGCTGAACCGTTCTCAGGGTCAACACGCAGTACCTTGCCGAGCAATGACGAATCTTCGAGTGCCACGCGATCGGGATCACCGCCCGAACCACCGTCACCGGTAGCTACAAGCAGACTCCCAGCGGGCTCCACGACTACGTCGCCGCCATTGTGATTTGCATACGGCTGTCCGATTGTCAGAAGTGTGCGCATCGATGCCCTGTCGATCGTTCCATCAGGACTCACGCTCAATCGTGCGACAATGGTGTCGCCGTTCAAGTCTGTGTAGTTGATGTACGCAACGGTTCCATCGGGCGAGAATGCGAGACCCAGGAGGCCGCGCTCGCCTTCGGCTTCGGTGAGGTCCGATACGTCGAGTGCCGCGCCTTCGACGGCAACTCCATCGACAATGCGATGCACCCTGCCACCACGCGACACCACATACAAGGCCTTGTCTCCCGCGCGCACCGACGCATCTACCGGCTCGTCTACCTCGGCCACCAGCGTGAGCGTCGGCGCAACTTCAACGGCCGACATATTTGACGATGAACTCGTTGCCGAGTTCTCATCGATCTCGGTGTCCACACCACAGGCGGCAAGACCGACGAGGGCAAGAACAGCAAGCAACTTCATAATGCAAGCCTAAAGATGGCACCGTGGTGGCGACATGTTCAGCACGCACGAGTACACGCGACGTTCGTACCCACCGAGTCGGCACAAATGGTGGCAACGCCGGATTTCGCTTATCGGACCCAATCGGGTACCGGAAGTCACCATCCTGCAGTCCTGGTGGGAAATCCAGCATCGAGAAGAGATGATGATGAAGTCTCAGACGGCTAAGGCAACCGATCTATCTTGATCCGGTCATTGTCCCCAGTTGCTACTACTGAGATCCGTATTCCATCTGTTGCAAACGTCTGACCCACTTTCAAAAAGTCGAGGGAATGCTCTCGAGCAGGAACCAAATACGTTCCCGTTGAACTTCCGATATCAAAAACTGTGTCTATTCGAGTATCGACCCGCATAACTGACACACCGGTAGTTCCTGTCGGCCAACGATCTGACCACCTGTCTTTTCGGTGCGACTCAATAACCAGCACTTCATAGTCTGAAAGTTTGACGACGATGCTGCGAAGACCAACCTGTTCGCGTTCTAGTGGAACCAATGTAAGCGTTTCGGGCTTGACATTGTCTTTCGCTACGCAATAGATGTTCTCCTGCTTCATCCAACCGAAAGTCATTGCATCCCATGAATTTAGAGTTGCTCCAGCTGATCCGGTATTCCAGAACAACCCAATCTGAGCATTCTTGGGCGAATGCCCAAGAGCTCCGTGAGAATGCAGCGTTTCATGAACGAAGTGTTGCCAAATTGGAGTACGTGCCCTATAGGAGTCGCTACCGATGGAGAACACGCCAGGGAATGCTCTGTACGCAAAACCTTCATCAATTTTCGTTACGGCTTTAGGAAGCACGGCCCAAATAGATGTAACTCCACTTGTGTCAACAACACTCCCGGCAAGCGACCTATACGAGGCTGAAATATCCGTATCCGACATAAGTTGCACACCCGGCTTTCCAGGGTGTAACCAGTAGTAGTACTCAGAGTTCTTGGGAGCCCGAACCCATCTGTCGGCAATACGTAGGTCGTATTTCACGCTGCCTTGCGAAAACCATGAATACCATTCAGCAGATTTCTTAATTGACGCAATATGTTCGCTCAGCTCCGCTGATCCGCCAGGAACATCGGGAAAGTCCACGAACACCACGGCTACATCAATTGCGCCGGAGTTAGTAAATCCATTACTGGGGGTCGCTGGATAGGTAATCGCTTGCCAGTCACCTGCAGCCCTGAAGGTTCGAGCATCGATCAATCGACAGTTTTCCAACGGTTCAGGCGAGGAAGGATTTGCCAGTAACAATTGAGCCCCAGAGATTGATGTAAGCAAACTAGGAGCCACCGATTTCACTGACTTACGCAGCCACCTGCGCGTCTTTCCCGCTTGAACACAGGTGTACGTGATGCCCTTGGTCATCTGCAGAGCGCCGACCTTCGAGCACTTCCCGCCATTTGATGCAGCATCAACACGCGCGACATTCAACCCTGAAGCCGAAAACAGACATAAGACAAGAACGCCAACGGCATTTCTGCGCCAATTCATTCTTCAAAACCTAATGCGAACAATTGGAGGCGACGCCGGGAATCGAAATCCGAGGAATACGACTCCCACAATCCCGGCTGGCTTCAAAGAGCCGATATGTCACTCAAGTTCAGCGTTCCAAGTCTCGCCTATCCCCAGTTTTCCCAATGAGCGTTCACGGGGTCGTACCAAATCCGTACCAACTGATGCTTCTGAAAGCATTCAAAAGATTCTTTGAAAGTCTTCCCTATTCAACTGACTTAATGAAGCCAAGGCGTAATACAGATCCCGATCAAGAGACCCTCTGGGCCAAGAAGGCGCGCAATAGTTTGGCCCCAAGGCTCAACACGAGTTCCGTGAATCAAAGAAT
>JBIIEO010000003.1:0-126517 GCA_044237775.1 Ilumatobacteraceae bacterium
CCGATGCCGACGGCTCGGATGCGCGCGTGTCCATTAGTTCACCCACCTCGGGCCGCGTGACTGCGACCCGCAGATCGAATCGGTCCAACAGTGGGCCGGAGAATCGCCGCGCGTAGCGCATGCGCGCCCGGTCGTCACAGATACACAACCCGGGTGTGCCCTCGCCGCACGGACACGGATTGGTGGCCGCAACAAGCAGAAACTTTGCCGGCATGGTGACGGTGCTGCGCGCGCGGGCCAGATGCACACTGCCCTCTTCCAACGGCTGGCGCAATGCATCCAACACGCTTGGGCCAAATTCGCCAAGCTCGTCGAGAAACAACACCCCGTTGGTGGCCAACGAAATTTCACCAGGACGCATGGCTGATGTGCCACCGCCCACCACTGAAGTAAGCGACGCCGAGTGATGCGGTGCGCGAAACGGCGGCCTTGACACCACCCCGCCGTGGTGCAGTTGTGCGGCCGAATGCACGATCGTCGTCGTAATCGACTCTTCGCGCGTGAGCGGCGGCAATATCGATACGAGTCGCTGCGCCAACATTGACTTGCCCGCACCGGGCGGGCCCACCAGGAGCAGATGATGCACGCCGGCTGCGGCGATCTCGAGAGCATGGCGCGCAGCGTGCTGGCCGTGCACCTCGGCAAGGTCGCTCATCGATTGCGCGCCAGAGTCCCCATAGTCAATTGCCTGCGGCGTTGGCCACTCCGCCTCGCCGCGCAAGCACGCCACCACCTCGGCCAGCGTCGCGACCGCACCCACACGATTGGCGGCAACGATGGTGGCTTCGCGTGAGCCTTCGCTGGACACAACAACTCGGCGGTCGTCGACAGCCGCCACGAGTGGCACCATCCCCGCCACCGCCCGCAACGAACCATCGAGGCCCAACTCCGCGATGTAGGCGTTGCGCGATACCGCCTCCTGACCGACGACCTCTTGCACAACGAGTAGGCCGACGGCAATAGCAAGGTCTAACCCTGAACCGCCGCGACGATGTGCAGTGGGCATCGCCAAGTTGATGGTGATGCGACGGTTGGGCCACGGCAGCCCGCACGACAGCAGGGCTGCTCGGACGCGATCGCGCGACTCGCGACAGGATTCGTCGGGCTGACCGACGATGGTGAATCCGGGAAGCCCGATGCCCACATGCACTTCTACCGTGACTGGCTCCCCAGTGATACCGAGGAGTGATGCCGACACAACAGAGGCAAATGCCATACATCAGATGTGTGAACGACCATGGCGCAACGACCATGACGTTGCCGACGCGGGAGGGCCTGCGAGAATGTCAGCCGTGATGCGACGGACTATTGGCGCCTGTGCGCTCGCTGCGCTCGTGGGGCTTGCAGCCTGCGGATCGACGCCGAAGTCGACCACCAACTTCTGTCGCCAACTCGAACAAGAGATGCCGGCAATTGCCGAACTACCCGCAACGCCCGAGGCTATTGACGCCACTGTCGAGCGCTACGAACGACTCCTTGATGTTGCACCGCTCGCAGTCGACGCCGACCTGCGCGCGCTCACCGACCTGTTCCGTGCGGCGGCCGACATGGATGCGTCAAACCCCGACAGCGTGCAGGGTGTTGTCGACCAGGCGTACTACAGCGAACAAAGCGCCATGAATGTGGCCGAGTGGGTGCTCGAGACGTGCGGCGTGGATATTTCGACGGGACTTACCGTTGCGCCGCCTGCGACGACTGAAGAGTGAGTCGCGACTAGCGGATTTCGCCGCGGCGAACAATCACCTTGTCGACCAGGCCGTATTCTTTGGCCTGCTCGGGCGAAAACCAGCGGTCGCGCTCGGAGTCTTTCTGAATCTGCTCGATCGCCTGACCCGAGTGGTGCGACGTGAGTTCCGCCATGCGGTGTTTGATGAACGCCAACTGCTCGGCCTGAATCGCAATGTCGGAGGCCTGACCGCGTAGACCGGCAAGCGGCTGGTGCATCATGATGCGCGCGTTCGGCAGCGTGTAACGCTTGCCCGGCGCGCCGGCGGTAAGCAGGAACTGGCCCATTGATGCGGCCAAGCCGAGACACACCGTGGCGACATCGCACGAAATGAATTGCATGGTGTCGTAGATCGCCATGCCGGCTGTAATCGAGCCGCCGGGGCTATTGATGTAGAGCCACACGTCGGACTTGGGGTCCTCACCTTCGAGGAACAACAACTGCGCACAGATCTGGTTGGCGATGTCGTCGTTGACATCGCTACCGAGCATGATCACGCGGCTCTTCAATAGGCGCAAGAAAATGTTGCTCTGGCCGTCCTGAACACCTTCGAAGGACATGGGAGAGGGAATCGACAGTGCTGGATCGCTCGACATGGCGCTCAGGCTACACCCCCACCCTGAGCGCACGACGACGCGTGCGTCATGTTGGTTTGGCAGTGAATTGCCGACGCACGCCGCTGAAAATCACCACCACACGTTCGTCATTTGCGATGCGATCACGCATCGCAAGCACGCCGGCCAGACCTGCGCTTCCGGTGGGACTGACGTCAATAGTTGTAGACGCATGCGCGAGCCGATACGCCTCAACAATGTGCGATTCGTCGACCGCGAGCGGGGCGCCCCCGCTGTCGGCCATCGCATTACACACGCCAACCCAGTCGTAGGTTTCGTCGTCAAGAATGCCATCTGCCAGCGACGGCGTCACGTGTTCCCACGGCCACATGCAGTCGTCCCATCGCGCACCCGCGTTGCGCCCGCCTCCCGTGGCGAGCGCATGTTCCCACGCGCGCACGAGAGGCGCGCACCCACTGGTCTGCACGGCATGCAATTTCGGGCGCAACCCGCCGGCGAACAGTCCTTGCGCAGCATTCGTGGCAAACGCGCCGCCGCCAATTTGCACGAAGAGACGATCGAGCGGCGGTCCACTTACTCGCTCCTGAGCATCGGCCATCTCCCACCCAATCGTGCGGCCGCCATCCAAGCACCATGCATTTTCCGTGCCCTGCACGCCGAACGGAATTGCGCCATCAGCAACCGCCTCACGAAAGCGATGCACGGTGGGATCGCCTGCCGGGTCGCTTGCGCGTCGCTCGCAACGCTCGATAGTCGCGCCGACCCCGAGCAACATGTCTTCAAGTGCCGCGTCAACATCTGCTGGCACGAACACGCGAATCGGCCACGACACCGCTTTGGCCAGCGTGGATGCGGCAAAGGCCGCATTGCCACATGAGGCAATCGCCAATGGCGGGCGCGCGCTTCCCCACGGCGCAGAGCCCGTGGTTTCAAGTGCGACCAAGTGCAGCAACTCTGAAAATAGGTGTCGCGCCTTATGCGAACCCGCCACGTTGTGCGTCTCGTCCTTTACCCACACGCCGCCCGCTGCGACAAAACCGAGCGCATCGGACAACGCATCGTGGCGTCCAAACGGCGTGACACGAAACCCCGTGCCCGCCACCGCGGCCACCTGTGCGTCCACGTCGCGAATGAGTGCCACCCGCGCGTCATCGTCGAGCCCGAGTGAGGCAGCAAAGGCATCCCACGCGAGGTAGCGACGAAATGCGACAAACGGATTGTCGTCGCCCGTACCCCGAAGCGGCATCATCGGCTGGTCGAGCATTAACACGTGATGCCGGTCGTCAGGGCGCGCACTCGGACACTTCCACGACATCGGCATCGACACATCCACGTGTAAGCCACACACCGCGCACTTCCACTGCGGCGTGGCATTCATAAGATTATGACTTGAAGGCGGCGACGCGGGCGTTGAACTCGCCGATCATCTCGTCCCATACGGGCAGGTTGCGACGCAGACCCTGCCAGAACGTTTGATGACGACGGGCATCGAATACCTCGAGCGGCGTGCCCTGCTGCTCCACCCATGTGTAGTAGCCGAGATTGAAGATGCGGGTGCGATCGCGGTGCGTGCAGTCGATCATGGCGTCGGTGTCGATGGTGGCCATGTGTTCGGCGAACACCTCGGCCGCCTCTACTTCACCGAACGCATTGTTGAATCGGCGCGCAAGGGTCTTGACCCGCTCACTGGGATACAGGTCGGCGCCGTCGGTGGCGATGGTGATGAGCGCATCGTTTTCGCCAAGGCCAAGCAACTTGGCCGTCTTAATAGCCGCAATCGTGTTGCAGATAGCCGAGAAACCAAAATGCGCAAGCGCATCAACCAATTTGGCATCCAGGCCCTTGCGCTGCACCAAATACTTCCTGCCGGCCTCAGTGTTGAACAACACGTCGAGCTCGTCGGTGGCGCGATCGCTCACCGCGGCCACGACATCGGTGTTCATCACGTTGTGAATGAGCGGGATGTGCTTGTCGCCAATGCCCTGAATGTTGTGCTCGCCGTATCCATTTTCGAGCATCGTCGGGCACTCGAGTGCTTCGACCGCAACGATCTTGGTGCCGTACATCTCCTTCAATCGATCACCTGCGCCGATCGTGCCTGCAGAACCGGTCGCGCTGGTGAACGCGGCAAGCCGCAATGACGGGTTCGACTTGGCCACGTGATCAAACACGGCCGACAAGGCGCGGCCCGTTACCTCATAGTGACCGAGATAGTTGCCGAACTCACAGAACTGATTGAAGATGAAGTTCTTCGGGTCACGCTGCATCTCATTGCACGCGTCGTAGATCTCTTTCACGTTGCTCTCGGTGCCGGGCGTGCGCACGATGTCACTGGGGTCGCTCGTCCATCGGTCGAGCCAATCGAATCGTTCCTGCGACATACCGGCGGGCAACACCGCAACGCCACGCGCACCCATGATGCGACTGATCGCCACACCGCCTCGGGCGTAGTTGCCCGTAGACGGCCACACCGCACGCTGGGTGGAAGGATTGAACTGACCAGTAATCACGCGCGGCGCGAGGCACGAGTAGGCGGCCAACACCTTGTGCGCGGTGATCATTGGGAAGCGATCGCCGAACATCACGATGATCGGGCTGTCAACACCGGTGAGCGCCTTTGGCAACACCACGTGATCAGGAACCGACACGCGCTCCCCGCTCATGTCGTTGTACCAATGCACGCGGAACAGGTTGCGCGGATCCGGCGAGTTCTTGTCGACGCCCTTGGTCATTGACGCATCGATCGAGGATGGGTTCGCCAGCTGTGCAAAGGTCGGCAGCACCACGTGGTTCTGCGCACACTTGCGAATACTTTCGGCGAGCGCGGATTCGTCCACGATCGTGTCCGCCAAACCAAGCTGGCTAGCTAGGGCTGTACTGTCGAGAACTGTCGCTGAAGGAGTCACCTTTACATTCTGTCAAGACTCACGGGGGTGGCACTACCCTGAAGCGGCGAGGCCGACGTAGCCCAATGGCAGAGGCACGGCGCTTAGGACGCCGCCAGTGAGAGTTCGAGTCTCTCCGTCGGCACGATCAGTGCACAAGTGATTCGGCGAGGGCGCGAAACGCCCGTCCGCGATGCGACAGCGCATGCTTGTCCGCAATCGTCATTTCAGCAAACGTCCGCCCATCGCCTTCGCGCGGCACGAATACCGCGTCGTAACCAAAGCCACGATCCCCGCGCTCGGCATCCGCAATTACCCCGTCACACACCCCCTCGGCTAAGAGTTCGCGTCCGTCGGGAAACACCAGAATTGCCACCGTGCGAAACCGCGCCGAGCGATCGGCGGCACCAGCAAGATCGCGCAGCAGCTTGGCGCGATTGTTGGCATCGTTGGGTGGCTCGCCGGCGAAACGCGCGGTGCGCACACCCGGTGCGCCATCGAGCGCCGTCACCTCGAGGCCCGTGTCATCGGCAAGCGCAGGCAGTCCCGTCGCATCGCACACGGCACGTGCCTTTAGTCGCGCGTTATCGATGAGCGTGTCGGCGTTCTCGTCAACATCGGGCAAGTCATGGGGTCGCGGCTGCAGGTCGACGACGCCACGCATCAAGTCTTCGATCTCGGCAACCTTGTGTGGGTTCGCCGAGGCGCACGCCACGCGCAGCACTAACGCCCGATCGGTCGCGGCACGGGAGGCCTTGCAAGCACCGACTGTTGCATCGCAAAGATGCGGTCGATGCCACCCGAGGCGAGCCCGAGCAGGTGGTCTAACTCGCCGCGCGAGAAGGCCTTGCCTTCGGCAGTGCCTTGCACTTCGACAAACGTCGACTCGCCGCCAGCCATCGGCTTCAACATCACCACGTTCATGTCGACTTCGGCCTTCGAATCTTCTTCATACGGAAGGTCAAGAATCGGCGCGCCGTTGTGTATGCCCACACTGATTGCCGCGCACAACGAATGCAGCGGGTTGGCAGGAATCGAACCCTGCTGCACCAGTCGCGTGAGCGCGTCGTGCAACGCTATGTAGGCGCCGCAAATGCTCGAGGTGCGTGTGCCGCCGTCGGCCTGCAACACGTCGCAGTCAAGCAGAATCTGTCGCTCGCCAAGCGCCTTCATGTCGCACGACGATCGCAACGCACGACCGATGAGGCGTTGAATCTCCACGGTGCGACTGGACTGCTTGCCCTTTGCGGCTTCGCGATCCACGCGCTCCGGCGACGAACCGGGCAACATCGAATACTCGGCAGTCACCCATCCCTTGCCGGAGCCCTTCATCCAACGCGGCACATCTTCGTCAACCGATGCCGTGCACAGCACGCGCGTCTTGCCAAACGACACAAGCACCGAGCCCGCCGCCATCTCGGTGAAGTCGCGCTCGAAGGTGATCGGTCGCAGTTCATCTTGCTGACGTCCGTCGAATCTGGTCATGGTCTCGTCTCCTCTTTCATCGGCCCGATGTTGCAGTCCACTGATCGGCGCGCTCGAGTTCGGGGCCGAGCAGGCGCCTGCCCAACTGCGCAAACCATGCGATGTCGCCCGACGATAAGAAGCGATGCTCCCCTGTACCGCCCGTGCGCGCGAGACGCTGGTCATCCAACACGGCCTTCACAGCGAATGCGGTCTCGTCTGCACTACTCACCAACACGACGTCGGGGCCCATCACGTCGCCAATCACTCGCGACAAATAGGGGTAATGCGTGCATCCCAACAACAACGTGTCGACTCCCGCATCGCGCACGGGCGCAAGCAGGCGCTCGGCTAGCACGGTGACCTCGTCGCCGGTCGTCTGATCGCGCTCGACAAACTCCACAAACCCCGGGCACGCCGCCGATGTGAGTTCGACTCGGGCACCGGTATCGCGCACCGCAGTCACATAGGCGCCAGAAGCAATAGTGCCTACCGTGCCGATGACGCCGACCTTGTTGTTTTGAGTAACACGCACCAGTGCCCGCGCACCAGGCTCCACCACGCCGATCACGGGCACTGGCAACTCGGCCTCGAGTTCGGCAAGCGCCACCGATGCGGCCGTATTGCAGGCCACCACGATCACCTTGACGCCGTATTCGCGCACCAAGCTCCACGCCAGTTCGCGCGCATACCCGCGCACTTCGTCGGCTGGCTTGTTGCCATACGGATAGCGACCGGTGTCACCGATGTAGACGAGGTGCTCGGCCGGCATCAGGTCAATCACGGCTCGCGCCACCGTGAGCCCACCAAAGCCGGAATCGAACATGCCGATGGGCGCATCCACGTTGGTCGGCATCGCCTCAACTGTACGTCCCGGGCAGAAACCGCCCACGGCATAGCCTGTGCGCGTGCTTCTTGCCACCGCACTTGCGCTTGGCGCGGCGGTGTTGCACGCGTCGTGGAACCTCATCGTCAAGCAAAGCGGCGACCGCCAAATGGCGCTGTGGGGCCAGTTCACCATTGCGGGAACGCTGTGCGCGGTGGGCCTCGTTGCCTGGTCCGCGATCGACTCTCCACCAACGATTGCGTGGCCGTGGGCAATCGCGAGCGGTGCAATGCACGTGCCCTACATCATGTTGTTGTCACGCGCATACAACAGCGGCGACTTTTCGATGTCGTATCCCATCGTGCGCGGCGCCGGCGCACTCGCTGGCGCACTCGGCGGCGTCATCATTCTCGGCGACACGCTGTCGCCGTTGTCAATGTTCGGCGTGCTCATCGTCGTTGCCGGACTCACCGTGCTTTCCAGCAACACCACACTCGCCACCATTGCCCCCGCACTCAGCGTGTCGGCCACCATCGGCATCTACACCGTGATCGACGCCCACGGCTCGCGACAATCACAGGCAATCGCGTATTCGATGGCACTACTGGTGTCAGCAGCCGTCATGGTGTCGCTGTGGGTTGCGGTGACACGTCGCCGCGCAATGGCACCCACGCTGCGCGCGCACTGGCGCATCCTGACGGTGAGCGGCGTGTTCTCCGCCATCGCCTATTCGATGGTGCTCGTCGCCGTGCAATACGCACCCGTTGGCTATGTGGCGGCACTGCGCGAGTCGAGTGTGGTGATTGCGGCATTCGCCGGGTGGCGCATGCTCGACGAAGGTGATCACCGTCGGCGCATCACCGCCGCGTTCGTCGTGTTTCTCGGCTTGGCCGTGCTCGTAGCCGGCGGCTGAATTAGAAGTAGATGATTTTTTCGGCTGCAGCCTCGGCCGCATCCAAATCATCGGTGTAGGCGCCGGTCGACAAATACTTCCAACCGCCGTCGCACACGATGAACACGATCGTGCCTTCATCAATTTCGCCCGCCACCTTGATGGCACCCGCAAGTGAGGCGCCCGAGGAGATGCCGGCAAACACGCCACACTCGCGCACGAGTCGACGCGTCATTTCCAAACTCTCGCGTGGGCGCACGACGCGCTTGCGATCGAGCACGTCGATGCCGTGCCAGTTTTCGAAGATTGGTGGGATGTAGCCCTCGTCTAAGTTGCGCAGTCCTTCAACGCGCTCACCCAGGGGCGGCTCAACCGCCACGATCTTGACATCGGTGTTCTTTTCCTTCAAATACCGACCGACACCCATGAGCGTGCCGCTTGTGCCGAGGCCTGCAACAAAATGCGTTACTTCGGGAACGTCGCGCCAAATTTCGGGACCAGTGCCCTCGTAGTGCGCGCGCGGGTTGGCGTCATTTTGATATTGATGCAAGAAGCAATACTCGGGATGCTTCTTGGCGAGTTCCTCAGCGCGACGCACCGCGCCGTTCGAGCCTTCTTCACCCGGCGTGAGGATGATCTCGGCGCCGAACACTTCCAGCATCTGACGACGCTCGACCGACACGTTCTCCGGCATCAGAATCGTGATGGGGTTGCCCTTCACCGCGGCGATTGCGGCGAGTGCAATGCCGGTGTTGCCCGACGACGGCTCCATCAGGCGCTGGCCCGGCTGCAACACGCCGTCTTTGATCGCCGTTTCGATCATGTTCTTGGCGATGCGATCCTTCACCGACCCAAAGGGGTTCTGGCTTTCCATCTTGGCGAGCAGTCGCACGCGGGGGTTGGGCGATAACACGCTCACGTCGACGACCGGCGTGTTGCCGATCATGTCGAGCACGTTTTCGAAAGGCACCATCGCGGCTCCGGGGGAATTGTTGACTGTTGCGGTCAGAATTGTAGCCATTGCCCGATTCCAACCGCCCACCGCAGGCAGATATTCCCTACAGAATCGAGATCTCCGTCTCGTTGATGTCCCCATTGACGATGCGGAAACTGCGCGGCTCGGGCACGCCCCGCTTCAGGGTCACAATCACGTAATGCCACGTGGGGTCCGGCGCCTGGGCCACATCGGTGGGGCTCGGGTACGCCTCGGTATGGGTGTGGCTGTGCACCACGCCAATTACCTCGAGCCCACGGTTCTCGGCATCGCGCTCGATAAGCAGGTGTTGCTTGGGATTAATGGTGTACACCCGCGCCGACTTGGCATCGTTGTCCGTGGGGTGAAACTCGAGTACTTCTGCCATCGCCCCCTTGCCCACTAACAATCCACACGCCTCGTGCGGATAGCCCGCAATGACGTGCTGCCCAATCTGTTCAATCACCGCACTCGTGATGCGCAATGGTCGCGTTGATGCCTCAGACATTGGCTTTCGAGGCTAGCGGTAGCCTTGTACGACCCTATGGGTACTGACGATGACCACCGCAGCGACGCGCTCATCGCGAGCAATCGCAAGGCCAGGCACGACTACACCATCTTGGACGTGGTCGAGGCCGGCATTGTGCTGCTCGGCAGCGAGGTAAAAAGCGCCCGCGCCGGCCAAGTGCAACTCGCCGATTCCTATGCCCACGTGGTCAATGGCGAACTGTGGCTCGAAGGCATGCACATCGCCCCCTATCAATTCGCCGTTGGCATGGGCAGTCACGAGCCCGTGCGCCGACGCAAGCTCCTCCTCCACGCAGACCAGATCCGCCGCCTCAATGAGCGCATGGCCAAGGAGCGCCTCACCCTCGTGCCCCTTGAGGTGCGCTTCCGCCGCGGCCGCGTGAAGGTCGATCTTGCGCTTGCCAAAGGACGCCAAAAGGCCGACCGACGACAAGCAATTGCCAAAAAGGAAAGCGAACTCGAGATGCGCCGCGCGCAAGGCCGCGCGCGCAAGGCCGCCGAATAATCACCGCACCACCGCCGTACACTGACCAGCGTCACGTAAATACAAACGGGGCTGACAGGTTTCGACGTCAGTGTCGCTGTACGAGCGTGCGACCCGAGTTGCTCAGACTCGCTAAACGGGGCAACCATATAACTGCCAACAAGCAGTTCGCTCTCGCCGCCTAGTTCCTAGGGGGTAGAGAGCAACCGTGAGCAGCAATGCCGCACGGGGCCAATTCACCGCAGCCCGGCAACAGAAGCGGGGAATGACGTCAGGAAAGACTGATGACATTGGGAAAGACCGATGACCGCGAGGAAAGACTCGCCGCGGGCTGATTCATCAGCCAGCCGACCCGCCGGTGGTGCTGCGTAGCGCCAAAGTCGGGAATGGTCGTATCACGGGCGTATTCCGGCTGATGGACGGGGGTTCGATTCCCCCCAGCTCCACCGAGGGATTGTTTGCTCTTTTTTGCTCAACAACGACTTTTCTACCGAGCGCACTTCAGTTCCCTCAATCGACAGTTCGTCCTCGCCGACCAATTCACCGACGTAACGTACGGTCATGAGAATTCGGAAAGCCGCGGTCCTGTTTCGTTGGATTCTTGGAGGCGCACTCCTCTTTGCAGGTGTTGGCCATCTGAGCGCACAGCGAGCAGAGTTTCAGGCGCAGGTGCCGGCATGGTTTCCTCTTAACGCTGACCTCGTTGTCGTGGTATCCGGCATTGTGGAGATACTCCTTGGCGCCGCGCTCATTGCACTACCGCGGCATCAGGTGGTGATCGGCACGATTGTGGCCGCGTTTTTTGTCATCATCTTCCCCGGCAATATTGCCCAATGGCGCGAAGGAACCGATGCCTTCGGACTTGACACCGATACGGCACGCTTTGCTCGACTGTTCTTCCAGCCAGTGTTGATTGCATGGGCACTTGTCTGCACTGGGGCATGGCGGGCCTGGCGCCACGGAACCTGGCCGCAGCCTGCTTTGCCGTCGGTACCGTGATCACGTGATTTTTCGCCCCCTATTCGTTTCGCGCCACTGAAGCGCTGAGTACAGACAGAATTGACTCGCATGCGCCGCACACGAATCGTTGCAACCATCGGACCGGCGAGCGATTCGCCCGCAATGCTCGACGCCCTGATCGGAGCAGGTGCAGACGTTATTCGCATCTCTGCGTCGCACGACCCCGTTGATGTTGTGCGCGCACGTGTTGCAGCCGTGCGTGCGGCCGCGGCCCGAACCAGCACCGAAGTTGCCGTGATGGTCGACCTTTCTGGCCCCAAGTTGCGCTGTATTCCCCAGGGAGAATCGATCGAACTTGTCAAGGGCGACACGTGGCGCATCGTGAGTGGGCCTGCGCCAAAGACCGAACGCTCGCTCGGCTCCACACTCCCCGTTGGCGCGTGGGTGAACATCCCCGCCGGCACGGTGCTCGCACTCGGCGACGGTGCACTGCAGTTTGAAGTGCTCACCGCTGATGCAGATGGCGTGACATGCAAGGCAACTGCAAGCGGCACGTTACGCGGCCGACCCGGACTCCATATTCCTTCCGACCTGTTTTCAATGGAATCACCCACACCCGAAGATCTTGACGTGGTGAAAGCCTGCGTTGAGGCTGACGTGGATGTCATTGCCGTGTCGTTCGTGCGCACCGCACATGACGTGAAGAGGGTGAAAGAACTCGCACCCAAGTGTCTCGTTGTAGCAAAGATCGAAACTGCAGTTGCAGTGACCAACTTGGATGCTGTCATCGCGGCTGCGGATGCCGTGATGGTGGCCCGCGGCGACCTCGGTCTCGAGTTTCCGCTGTCTGAGATTCCGTTCCTCCAGCGGCGCATCATTCGCGCCTCCACCGCCGCTGCTCGCCCAGTAATCACGGCCACTCAAATGCTCGAATCGATGGTCTTGGCTACCGTGCCCACGCGCGCCGAAGCCGCCGACGTAGCAAATGCCATTCTCGATGGCACGTCGGCCGTGATGCTTTCCGGTGAAACCGCGATCGGCGTCGACCCCGTAGCTGCTGTGCGCACGATGGCCGAGTTCGCCGCACGTGCTGACAAGGACGTGGTGCCGCGCACCGAACTCCCGCTTCCCCTCACGGGCGACTCCGACACCGCGCGCGTGACGCACGCGGTGTCCGAAGCCGCACACCGCGTGGCCTACCAAACCGAGGCGGTCGCAGTAATCGGCCTCACCGACAGCGGTTTCACTGCGCGCGCACTTTCCCGCTGGCGCTCACCTTTACCGCTTATTGCTGCCACCCGCTCCGAGCGCACCGTTCGCCAACTGCGACTGTCGTGGGGCGTGTCTGCCGTGCACGTGCAGTCCGCAGATGCCGACGAAGTCCTTACTGAACTCGTCAGTACACATATCCTGCCGCCAGACGCTCCCGTCGTGGTGGTCTCGGGAGTTCCCGGCTATCGCGCATCGGACACGGTGCGAGTACGTCGTACACCGGCTCTTGCCTGAGCCCATGGATAAGGTGCAGACGGAGACCGACTGCCACCACGAAACGGAGATCAGCACCATGACCGCAACGAATCTCAACAACGACGAATTTCTGCGCATGGTGCGGGATCGATATGCGCAAGTCGCAAACGCTGACACGGCCGGCGAGAGTTGTGGCGTTGGTAGTAGCTGCTGTGGAACCACCGATGACAGTGCGGTGAATGCTCTCATTTCCACACGTCTCGGCTACAGCCAAGACGAACTCGATGCAGTTCCCAGTGGCGCCGACATGGGACTTGGTTGCGGTAACCCGCGAGCAATCGCCGCCCTACAGCCCGGCGAGAATGTCGTGGACTTGGGATCGGGTGGAGGCTTCGATTGCTTTTTGGCTGCCAAGGAAGTGGGTGTATCGGGACGCGTGATCGGCGTCGACATGACGCCCGACATGGTCTCCAAGGCACGCGGGAATGCCGCGCGCGGGCACTACGACAACGTTGAGTTTCGTCTCGGCGAAATTGAACACCTCCCCCTTGCCGACGGGGTTGCAGACGTCATCATTTCCAATTGCGTCATCAACCTGTCTCCCGACAAGCCACAGGTGTTTCGCGAAGCCTTCCGCATTCTCAAGTCCGGAGGACGTCTGGCAATCTCCGATGTGGTGGCAACGGTGGATTTACCTGATGACATGCGCAACGACGCCGGACTCATTGCCGGATGCATGGGCAATGCCTCGCTCATCGACGACCTCGAGCACATGATGCGCACAGCCGGCTTCGAACAGATTCGCATCGAGCCGAAGGATGAATCCAAAGCCTTCATCAAGGACTGGGCGCCCGGATCGAACGTGACCGACTACGTCGTGTCGGCAACGATCGAGGCCATCAAGCCCCGCTGACACGCGTAATCACTCGCGGCCTCAGAGGCCGAGCAGGTGTCGCACAGTCGACACGGTGATTGCGATCCACTCACGATCGTCGCGAATGGGTGAAGGTGGCAAAACGCGCACGGTCATCGCCGACATGAACGACGAGGTACGCCTCACCGTCAGACTGACGACCAACAAAGATGGCGAGCGTGTGTTGGCATTGGGCTTGTGAATCGACGTCGACGAGCGGTGTCCCGAGCCCACTGACTCCACCGACTTCTAGCATGCTTTAAGCATGCTAGATTCATGCCATGGCTGCCCTCCAAGTAAAGAATGTCCCTGAGGATCTGCACGAGTTGCTTCGCGAGCGTGCAGAAGCAGAAGGCACCTCCATTTCGGAGGTTGTGTTGGCAGCTATTCGACGCGAGTTGAGCCGGCCACGCGTGCAGGACTGGTTGGATGAGTTGTCGCACGATGCGCCTACGAAGGTGCGGCGTGCCGACATCCTTTCGGCTATCGCCGATGGTCGACGCAGTCGATGATCGTCATTGACTCCTCGGCGCTGGTTGAGCTAGTGCTCAATCCCGAACTTGCCCAACGTTCCGGCCATCTCTTAGGTGAAGATGTCTTCGCTCCTGCCTTGCTCATCCCAGAATCACTGAATGCCCTCAAAAAGCAGGTTTCGCGAAAGCTGCTCTCACCGCAACGGGCGACGGTGGCCATGCGACGTATTCACACTGCACCAATCGACGTGGTGTCCATGCACAACCTCACCGAACACATCTGGCAGCTGTCCGGGACTTTCTCCACCTACGACGCGTGCTACGTGGCACTGGCCCAACACCTTGACACTGCACTGATTACCTGCGACCTCAAGCTGGCTAAGGAAGCAACGAAACACATTCCAGTAGTCACACCCGAATAGCGCGCATCACCGGAGCCCAGGGCCCCGGTGATGCGCTATTGACGGGGACTATTCGTATGCGGGTTCTGCGTGCTGAGACGCATCTAACCCTTCGGCTTCTTGTGCGTCGGACGTGCGCACACCGATTGTTGTCTTGAGCGCAAGCATGATCAGTGTGGTGACAACAAACGAGTAGACGATTGTTGCACCATTGGCGAGTGCCTGTTCAACAAGCAGTGAAGCATCGCCGCCGTAAGCAAGACCGGCTGCAAACGAGCCACCGAATGCTTCAGGATCAGCGAACACGCCGATAAGCAAAGAGCCAATAAGACCAGCAACGAAGTGGATGCCGACCACGTCGAGTGCATCGTCGTAACCGAAACGCGGCTTGAGGCGCACAGCGAAGTTGCAGAGGACGCCGGCAATGAGGCCGATCCAGACCGATGAGAAACCCGCCACGAATCCGGCAGCCGGTGTGACTGCCACAAGACCCGCCACGATGCCGGAAGCGGCACCAATGTTGGAGGCTCGTTTCTTGCTCAACGCATCGACTGCCACCCAGGCAAGACCTGCTGCTGCACCAGCGAGAAACGTATTCACAAACGCCTGAATCGCAGTGCCATTTGCGGCGAGCGCAGATCCGGCGTTGAAGCCAAACCACCCGAACCACAGAATTGCTGCGCCAAGCACCACGAAGGGCACAGAGTGCGGACGGGCGTCGACATTGGGGAAGCCTTTGCGCTTGCCAAGAACGAGCACGCACGCGAGTGCAGCAACGCCTGCGTTGACGTGAATGGCGGTGCCGCCGGCGAAATCGAGCGAACCGCGCTGGCCCAGCCAGCCGCCATAGATCCACTTGAACACGGGCACATACACGAGCAGACTCCACACCGGTACGAAAATCGCCCATGCCGCAAACTTCATGCGACCTGCGACAGCACCGGAGATCAGCGCGGGCGTGATCACGGCAAACATTGCCAGGAAGATGAGGACACCGAGCCCCATGCCGCCATCTTCACCCGTGATGGAGATGCCTGAGAGGAACGCGTTGTCGAAGCCGCCAAGCCAGTCGGCATCAAACGGGGCCTGGGCCAACGAATAGCCAATGGCTGCCCACACGATGGGCACGGTGATCAGCGCCCACATGTTCATCATCATCATGTTCGACATGTTCTTGCGGCTATCGAGCCCGCCATAGAACAACGCCAGGCCTGGTGTCATGAACATGACCAGGGCCGCACTGACTAATACCCACGAAACGTTTCCGCTATCCACTCTTCCTCCTTGTTTGGTGCATTAATCATGAAGGACGCAGATTTCGCCGCTGTTTCGGATAATCACGCAATTCGTGAAGAACTCGTTTCGTGACATATCTGGAGTGTTGCCTGCATGTTTCGTGCACCCTGACGGACACACGATGTTCGATCGCTCTAACGTGACAACCATGCGTGCGCATACTCAACATCTGCTCTCGGCCGCCGTGCTGCTCGCTGGTCTTGCCGGTTGTTCTTCGCAGTCAGCAAGCGCGCCCACCGCCTGCCCGCAGGGCGAATTCCTCACTGCCGTTCAGCGGTACGTGCCGGACTCGCAGTTCTTTGATACGCCATGGGAGCCTGCGCTGGGCACCGACCTCAAGGCCGTACTCGAATCAGGTGGCGTCGCCTGCACCTATGGCCTGCAAGAAGCAGAAATTGGCACGACGGTGATGTGGGCGAAAGGCGCCGAACTCTTCGCCTCGCGGGAAAACCAGTGGGAACAAGACGGCTATTCCCGGGTGACGATCGACGGCACCGACACTGCATGGGCGCTCGTGGAGGAGGCCGGCGTGGAGTCACATCTGTGGATTCTGAATCTGCTCGTCGATGACGTGTGGATCCAGATCAACGCCACGTTCCTTCGCGATGTGGCCAGCGCCGATGACCTCATCGCCGCCGCCATCGACATCACCCGCAACTGACGCAGCACACTCCCAAAAGCGAAGTGCCCGCACACATATCGTGCATGACACAAGGATGTGTGTGTGATTGGTGTATCGCACGCACAAACATTGACATTGATGAAAAGGCCTGCAAAGTGGTGATGGAACGCTTTCCCCTTGCCACCAAACGCGACGCTGTCAATTTCGCTTTGCGTCTTGCCGCACAGGAATCCCTTGGGTTGTCCGATGCACGCCGAATGCGCGGCACCGGCTGGGAGGGCAGCCTTCGGGACATGCGCTCGACGCGTCACTCGTGATCCTCATCGACTCGTCTGCATGGATCGAGTTTCTTCGCGACACCGGTTCACCGGCATGCGTCGAAGTGGACAGGCTGTTAGGCACTCGGATTGCCTGCTGCGACGTGATCGCAATGGAGATGACGGCCGGCGCGAAAAGCGATGCTCACCTCAAATCACTGCGTGGGCTACTAGCACGAGCCACCATGCTGCCCACCGACTCAGGAGATCACGAGATGGCAGCTTCGCTCTACCGAGTGTGTCGCGCGAATGGCGTAACGGTTCAGTCGCTTGTTGATTGCGTCATCGCGGCAATCGCAATTCGCCACGACCTCCCACTACTCCACGCAGATACCAACTTCGACTCAATCGCAATGCACTCAACATTGCGGATCCACCGACTGAAGTAGAGCCCTTCAGTCACCGCCCTTATAGAGCGCGACGAGTTGGTCGAGCGCGGCCGACCAACCATTGAAGAAGCCCATCCGCTCGTGCGCATCTCGATCGCTTGCCGATGCGTGATGCACGGTTGCGACGTATCGCGAACCGCCTTCGATCGGCTCGAACTCGAGGATGACCGTCATCGGGAAACCACCGGGCGAGAAGTCGTTGGGGACGTAGTCCGGACCAAATGCACTCGTCCAAACAAATCGCCTGTTCGGCACAGCCTCGAGCACGCAGCCTGCACCGTCATTGACTTCGTCGCCATCGGGCGACTGCATCACCGTGCGAAAGATGCCGCCGGGCCGCAGATCCACCTCGGCGTGCGTGGTGCGCCACGGCGCTGGCGTGAACCACTGCACGAGTAGTTCAGGGTCGGTCCAACCGCGAAATGCTTGTTCGGCGCCGATAGGAATGCGTCGCTCGAAACTCAGTGAGTAGTTCGACATGGCGTCAGCGTAGGAGACGGCGACGCAATGCGAACACCATCGATGCAAGCCCGATCAACAGGAGTGCCACCTGCACGTGCCAAGCGGACTCGCCTGTTTCGGGCAAGGCATTCGCTCGCGTGGCAACCGGCGTGGCAACAACGGTTGTTGCGGGTGCGGCGACGGTGGTGGAGGTAGTCGTCGTCGTGGACTCCTCGACAGGCGCCGGTGCGGGCGGCGGCGTTGTCGTCGGTGGAGTCGAGAGGCGGTTGATGTTGCCCGATTCTGTCCACTCAACGCCGGTGTTGTTCACCGAAGTCTTGGTGATGGTCATGTTGGTCGAACCATCCCATGTGGTGGCCATGATCCACGTGTTGTTGCCATCCCACGTGTTGTTGGTGATGGTGCTCCACCGTTGGGACTTCTGACCGTTGTTCCACCCATCATTCAGATAAATGGCATACGTGTTGTTGGTGAAGGTGTTGCCATCGTGGAGACGATTGTTGGCGCCCATCAGTGTCCACGTGGTGTCCGTCCAATTGGAATGCGTGATGCCATAGGTGTTGTTCTCGAACGTCGAGTTGAGCACCTGTGAACGATTGAGTCCCTGAATAGTGGCCCCATAGGTGTTCCCACGGAACGTGCTGCCCGTCACTTTGGTGAATCGTTCCTGCTTGATGCCGTACGTGTTGTCCTCGAAGAGGCTGTTCACGACGTAGGTGCGGTTCTCGTAGTCAGTATCGGTGCTACTTGTCGTGGAGGGTGTACTGCCGTGGTCGCCACCGATGCCCACCGTGTTGTTGATGAACGAACAGCGCGTGAAAGTGGCGATGCTGCCGCCCGACAGATTGAACGTGGCTGCCCAGCCACGATCGTCACGGAAGACCACATCGGTCACGGTGATGGTGCCCTCTTGGTTATGAATGAGCGAACCGCGTTCCGATTCGTCTTTGCCTCGCTTGAGCGTGACTTCGCTGAGCGTGAGTGATTTGCCCGGATCAACCCAGAACGGGCGATACAACGCCGCCCCATCGATGGTGAGCACATCTTTGCCAGGGCCTGTGATGGTGAGGGCATCGGTGATACTTGGAAAAGTGGACAACAACGTGATGGTTCCGGTGACTCCGGATGCAAACGCAATGGTGTCTGCGCCCGGGTTCGCGTTGGCGTCGATAATTGCCTGACGCAGGCTGCCCGCACCTGAGTTATTGCGATTAGAGACGGTGTAGGTCGCGGCATGGGCAGGAGCAGCGAAAACACCGACAGCACTGGTCGCAAGAACGGCTGCACACAGGACATGCCGTCGAGTCACTCTGCGAGCCTAGGAAAAGGAATATTGTCCACAAAACCCGCGATGTATCGGCCTGATTTTGGATTCAGTCCAGATTCTGATATTGTCCAAACCGTATGCACCGTGATCTTCCAGACCTGCTCCGAACTCACGGCCTGAGCGCCACAGCTCAGCGCGTGGCAGTCCTCCGTGCGGTGACTGCACACCCCCACGTCACTGCCGATGGCGTCCACGATGTGGCAACAAGTGAGCTTGGCGCGATTTCGCGACAGTCGGTGTACGACACCTTAAATACGTTTGTCGAAAAGGGACTGCTGCGCCGCATTCAGCCCATCGGTTCCCCGGCACTCTATGAAGACCGCGTGGGCGACAACCATCACCACCTGATCTGTCGTGGCTGCAGTCGCGTCGTCGATGTGGATTGCGCGGTGGGCTTGCGCCCGTGTTTAGAGGCCGCCGATGACAACGGATTTGAAATCGACGAGGCCGAAGTGGCGTATTGGGGTCGTTGCCCCGAATGCCGCTCCTCGACTGAGTCGCCGCAATTGCAACACCATCACTAATACCCCAACACCAACCTCAAGAGAAAACAAGGAGAAAATATGAGCAGCACAGAAAAGTGCCCATTCTCCGGCGGAGCACTTACCGCCGCAGACATGGGAACCACCAACACCAAGTGGTGGCCAAACGCGCTGAACATCAAGGTTCTGCACAACAACCCACGCGTGGGCGACCCGATGGAGGCCGACTTCGACTACGCGAAGGAATTCGCCAAGCTCGATCTCGATGCTGTGGTCAAGGACCTCACCGCATTGATGACCGACTCGAAGGACTGGTGGCCTGCGGACTACGGCCACTACGGCCCCTTCTTCATTCGTATGGCGTGGCACTCGGCCGGCACCTACCGCATCCAAGACGGTCGCGGTGGCGGCGGCACGGGCATGCAACGCTTCGCCCCCATCAATTCGTGGCCAGACAACGGCAACCTCGACAAGGCGCGTCGCCTGTTGTGGCCAGTGAAGCAGAAGTACGGCAACTCGTTGTCATGGGCCGACCTCATGATCTTGGCCGGCAACGTGGCGCTTGAGTCGATGGGCTTCAAGACCTTCGGCTTCGCCGGTGGTCGCGCCGATGTGTACGAGCCAGACGAGACCTACTGGGGTTCGGAGACCACATGGCTGGGCGACGAGCGTTACAAGGGTGAGCGTCAGCTTGACAACCCACTTGCCGCAGTGCAGATGGGTCTCATCTATGTGAACCCCGAAGGCCCGAACGGCAACCCCGATCCCGTGGCATCAGCTCGCGACATTCGTGAGACGTTTGCCCGCATGGCGATGAACGACGAAGAGACCGTCGCCCTCGTCGGTGGCGGCCATGCGTTTGGTAAGGCACACGGCGCCGGCGATCCCGGCAAGCACGTCGGCCCCGAGCCCGAGGCTGCACCAATCGAGGCAATGGGCTTTGGGTGGATCAACTCGATGGGCGAAGGCCACGGCGTTGCCACCATCACCTCCGGTATCGAAGGTGCATGGACGACCAACCCAACAAAGTGGGACAACGAGTACTTCAAGATCCTCATGGAAAACGAGTGGGAGCTCGTAAAGAGCCCCGCCGGTGCAAACCAGTGGGTCCCGAAGGGCGGCGCAATGGCGGGCACGGTGCCCGACGCGCACGACACCAAGGTGCGTCACGCGCCGATGATGACCACCGCCGACTTGGGCCTCAAGTTCGACCCGGAGTACGCGAAGATCTCGAAGCGCTTTGCCGAGGATCCCGCTGCACTGGCCGACGCCTTTGCCCGCGCGTGGTTCAAGTTGACCCACCGCGACATGGGCCCACGCTCGCGCTACTTGGGCAAGCTCGTGCCGTCCGAGGAACTCATCTGGCAGGACCCGATCCCGAAGCCGAGCAAGTCGCCGGGCGCAAAAGACGTTGCCGACCTGAAGGCCAAGATTTTGGCCAGCGGTCTGTCCGTCACACAGCTCGTTGCAACGGCGTGGGCCTCAGCGTCCACCTTCCGTGGCACCGACAAGCGCGGTGGCGCCAACGGCGCACGCCTTCGCTTGGCACCGCAGAAGGACTGGGAGGTCAACAACCCAGCCGAACTCGCCAAGGCACTCGCCGTGTTCGAGAAGATGAGCGCAGACACGGGCTACTCCGTTGCTGACCTCATCGTCCTCGGCGGTTGCGCTGCGGTCGAGAAGGCAGCCAAGGATGCCGGCGTCTCGATCGAGGTGCCATTCAGCCCCGGTCGCGGTGACGCAACTGCAGCGCAGACCGACGGCGAGTCGTTCGCAGTACTCGAGCCCACGTTCGACGGCTTCCGCAACTACCTGCGCCCCGGTCACTTGCAGACCACCGAGCAGTTGCTGCTGGAGAAAGCCAACTTCCTCAACCTGTCGGCTCCCGAGATGACCGTTCTCGTGGGTGGCATGAGGGCGTTGAACGCCAACTACAAGCAGTCCGACCTCGGTGTCTTCACCGACAAGCCCGGCGTGCTCACGAATGACTTCTTTGTCAACTTGATGAGCATGGACATCGAATGGAAGCCGACCGACAAGTCGGAGGAACTGTTCGAAGGCCGCGACCGCAAGTCGGGTGCCGTGAAGTGGAAGGGAACGCGCAACGATTTGATCTTCGGATCGAATTCGCAGCTCCGTGCCCTCGCCGAGGTGTACGCCCAGAACGACGCCAAGGAGAAGTTCGTACGCGACTTCGTCAAGGCGTGGACCAAGGTCATGAACCTCGATCGGTTCGACCTGAACTAACGAATACAAACAAGAGCCCCGCACGAGCATCTCGTGCGGGGCTCTTTCGTTTTATTGAAGAAGTTCGTAATCAGCCGTTGGGATACTTCGGCGACATGCCCCACTCATTCGAACCCTTATGGCTGTCTTGGACCGCCCAGTAAATAAGAATCAGTCCACCAACAATCGGAATGAAGGCCAACAGCAGCCACAGGCCCTTCTTGCCGATGTCATGCAGGCGACGTACACCAACGGCGATGCCGGGAACCAACACCGCGAGCCAGTACAGCGAGGCGACCAGGCTGAATAAATCGGTGATGTTGGCCAGCACATTGAGTACCGCAAAAATGATGATGTTGGTCAGGACGTACCACCACAGTTCGGACCGTCGGGCCCGACCTGAGAAGTTGGCATAGTTCTCAAGGACTACTTTCTTCCATGCTTCAACGAGTTGCATTGCTACCCCCTATGTGTCGGTCACTGTGGACCGCTAGGCCCCACCGTAGTCAGTTCGGTTTAGTGTCTCCGACCACTCAGGACTCCCGAGTGCGTGCGTCTACTTGTCGAGTCGCTTCAGCAGAACAGTCACAATCACTGCGCCGAGGATCGAACCGATGATCCCGCTGGGACGCAAGTCGAGGCCATCACCGGCCAGCAGACTGATGACCAACCCACCGACGAATGAACCGACGAGGCCGGCGATGATTGCCCGCCCCCAGTCGATTCCGCGGTTGCCGTAACCGAGAATTTTTTGGGCGATTGCACCGACGAACATACCGAACAGAATGATGGCAAGGATCAACATGACTAACAATGTTAGTCCACGCGCGCCGGCGAAGTGACGCTTGTCCTCAGTGCGCGAAGGGACCATCGTCCAATCCCTCCCCTTTATCGTGATCGCTACCGTCCCGACATGATGGACACACCAACGCTCTTCACGCACTCAACACCACGCTCACCTGATCTGGCGAGACTCGCCATGCTCCGTGCACCGGTGGTCAGCATCTATGTGAACACCCACGCGTTTGGCCGTGAATCGGCCCAAGACAGCGTGCGTTTTACCGACCTCGTTGATGATGTGGCGACTTCGCTACACCGCGACGGCAATAACGGCTCGAAACAGTTACTCGCACCGCTGCGCACACTCGCAGCAGATAGAGATTTTTGGCAGCACCAACATGGTTCTGTCGCGGTTTTCGGTAACGACTATTCCTGGGAGTGCTTTTCGCTTATGGCGCCTGGTATCGAAACTGTCGCTGTTGACGAAATACCGTTCGTACTTCCACTCGTGCCGCATGTTGTGGAAGTAACTCCATTCTTACTTCTCGCTCTTTCCAAAAATGCTGTGCGACTGTTCGAGTGTGATGAGGATGGCGCAAATGAGGTCGATGGAAGTCGTATTCCCTCGTCATTCGAGGACGCCCTGCGCTTCGAAGACCCGCAGCCCCAACTGCAGTTCCACTCGACTGGCGGTATATCGATCGCGCACGGACACGGCATCGGTGATGAGGTTGCTAAACAGCGCCTTGACCGATTCCTGCATGCCGTCGATCGAGCGATTGTTGAACGCGAAGAAGCTCCCACCCGGCCAATGGTGCTTGCCACGGTCGACAGCACCGCATCGCGATTTCGCCACGTGAGCGCGTACCCAACGATTCTCGATCGTCACATTTCCGGCAATCCCGATCGCCTCTCGGCTCAACATCTTCATGAACATGCTCTTGCGATCGTGCGCGACCGAGATTTCGCTGCACGACAAGACGACATCGAGCACATTCGCGAACTGATCGGGACAGGCAACGTGGATACCCACACTGATGACATCGCAACAAGCGCGCTGACAGGTCGTATCGCCACACTGTTTCTTGCCGACAGCGACGGTGTATTCCGCGAGAATGGATCGGATCCTGATTCACGCGCATGCGCACTTAATCGGGCCGTGATTGACACGGTCCGAAACGGCGGGAAGGTGGCCTTGGCGCCAGCGCCACTGCTCGACGGCATTGATGCCTTCGCCGTTACGCGCTGGTAAGCGACACCCACCCTCGCCGCCCACACGCCTTCAGCACCTCGAACCAGGCAACGCCAAGCATGCTGACAGCCGCAACTGCTGCGAGTTCTCCCCACCCCACGGGGCCAAATCCGAAGGCATAACGAAGTGCAGGGACATAAAGCATCAGGAACGTGACGATGAGCGTGATTCCCACAATCCACTTGAGCATGGGATTACGTCGCTCCACAAACGTGCGCACGGCAGACAATCGCCACGAGCGATTGACGATGATGAGGAGCAAATTGCCAAACACCAATGCGGTAAACGTCAGCGAGCGGGTACGTGTATCGGTATCTCCCGCGGCTATCGACCACAGATAGACGGCGGCTACGGCAATGAGCAAGCCAGCACCCTGCAGGGCGGCAACGGCAAGTGTCAGGCGTCCGAAAATGGGCGCGCCAATCTGCCTTGGCGGCCGATCCATGAGTTGTGGATCGTGCTCCTCCGCTTCAAAAACCACCGAACACGCAGGATCAATCACGAGTTCGAGGAGTGCCAGCTGAATGGGTAGGAGCACAAGCGGCCAGTCGGATACGAAGAGGGGCAACAGCACCATGCCGAATATGGAGACGTGCACCGCGATGATGTACGCCATCGCCTTGCGCAGGTTGTCGAAGATGCCTCTTCCCTGCCGAACCCCTTCGGCAATTGACGCAATGTCATCATCAGTAAGGACGAGTGCCGCCGACTCGCGCGCCACATCGGTTCCTCGAAAACCCATGGCGATACCAATGTCGGCAGCACGAAGCGCGGGTGCGTCGTTGACGCCGTCGCCGGTCATACCCACGACGTCGCCGTTGACCTTGAGCGCACGGATCAACTGCAGCTTCTGCTCCGGCACCATGCGCGCGAACACGCTGACTGAACGCACCCGTTGGGCTAACTCGTCGGGCAACAGCGCCTGAAATTCGCTTCCCGTAATGCAGCCGCCGGCGGTATCGATACCTACCTCGTGGGCAATCGCGAGTGCGGTTCCCGGGTGGTCGCCCGTGATCATCACAATGCGTACGCCTGCGCGCGCACAGGTGGCAACTGCCTGGGCGGCACTGGGGCGCACAGGGTCCTGCAAAAGAACGAGTCCGACGAAATCGAAGGCAAACTCGTGCGGGTCGTCGGGTAGCGGATCGCGATCGTGCCACCGTGCCCGCGCAACGCCAAGTACCCGTTTACCCTCTTCAGCAGCGTGCTGCACCTGTTGCATGACATCGTTGCGCCTCGACGTGTCGAGACGACAGAGATCGGCAATCGCCTCCGGCGCCCCTTTTGCCGCCACCACGAGCGACGAGTCATCACCACGCCACACATGGGTTATTGCAAGCAACGACTTCGTCAGTGGATATTCGTGGACCAACTGCGTCGGGTCCACGTCGTCGCATTTGCGACGATGCGCCTCTGCAACAAACGCTGCGTCCATGGGGTCAAAGGGCTTCACCGGGGAGGCAAGGCGGCCGATGCGTGCAATTTCATTCAGCCGCGGATCGGCATCATGTGTTGTTACCGCGTGTCCATCGAGGGCGAATCCGACAATCGACATACGGTTCATGGTCAACGTGCCCGTCTTGTCGACACCAATAACTGTGGCCGACCCGAGAGCTTCAATCACGGCTGATCGCCGTGCAAGCACGTTGCGTCGCGACATCTTCCATGCGCCAAGGGCCAGAAACACGGTGAACACGACGGGAAACTCCTCGGGCAACATCGACATCACCGTGGCAATGCCTGCAAGGAGGCCTTCCAACCACCCACCCTTAGTGAGACCAAACACCACGACCACGACTGCCGCAGCTCCTACGCCGACAACGGCGAGCACGCGTACCAGACGGTCGATTTCACGTTGTAGCGGCGTGCGCTGCGTGGTGATGTCACGGAGCGCCGCACCGATCTGCCCAATGGCCGTGGCGACGCCCGTTCGACGCACCACTGCAACGCCATGGCCACGTACGACAAGCGAACCTGAAAACACCCACGGCGTGTTGTCGCCACCTGGCTGGGCCACCTCGATGTCACCCATTGCCTCGTTGGCAACTTTGTCGACGGGCACCGACTCGCCGGTCAATAACGATTCGTCCACCGTCACATTGACGGCCTCGATCAGCACCGCATCGGCAGGCACCCGATCGCCCTCGGCAAGGATCAACACGTCACCACGCACAACCGCTACACCAGGAATGCGCACGTGCTCACCGTCGCGCACCACGAGTGCCCGCGGTGCCGAAAGGTCGCGCAGCGCCGCAAGGGCGGTCTCTGCCTTGCGCGACTGATAAAGCGAGATGCCAATCACCAACAGAATTGATGCGAGCAAGATTGATCCATCAAGCGGTTCGGCAAGCAAGAAATTGATGATGCCGGCGGCGAGCAAGAGCAGCAACATCGGCTCTCGCATCACCTCCCAGCTGAGGCGCAGGATTCCCTTGCCCCTGTCGTGTGGCAACTCGTTAGGCCCGTGAAGAGACAGTTGACGAGCGGCCTCGTCGGCACTTAGCCCGACTGACACGTTCACACCGTTCATCGTCGACGTCATAGCCTCACCGCCCTTTATGCAGTCAGGCTACGGAGCACGTGTGCCCCACAGGCGGTTCAGCGTTACCGATCCTGCTCAGACTTCGATAGCGCGCGCGACAGCATATGTGCACCAACTGGTGCCGTCACCAACTGCAACGCAACGATGATGGCGATGCGGGCGATTGCATCGGGAGACTCCGCGCGGATCATCGCAGCAAGACCAAAGGCCAACACACCAAGCGTGGCTGGCTTCGTGGCGGCATGCATCCGCGAGCGCACGTCAGCGAGACGAAACAGTCCGACCGCGGCTGAGACCGCAAACACGCCACCGATAATCGACAGAGCAATCGCGAACGCATCGAGCACTGATGTCACGATCCCCTCCGTTCGATGTAGCGGGCCACCGTCACTACTGTGAGAAACCCGATGAGGCTGAGTGCGAGTGCGACGTCGAGCAAGTACGTCTCGCCACCCACCACCACCCATCCGAGCACCGATGTCGTAATTACCGATGAGGCGACATCGAACGCCACCGCACGATCGCCGAGTGACTCGGCAAACACAATGCGCGCAGTCGCGAGTCCAACTGCGACCATTAACAGCCCCACCACCAACCACTCCATGGTGCTCATGACGACACCACCGGCGGAAAGGCCGCCACGACACGGCGTTCAAGGTCGGCCACCGACGCACCGAACGACACCGCCGACACCTCACCCAACACGTGCACGTGTATCTCACGGGCGTCATCGGACACCTCGATTGTCATCGTTCCCGGTGTCACGGTGATGAGGTTGGCAACGACGGCCGCCACGGTTGGCGAACCCGACTGCAGGCGAGCGACTTGTACGTGGGCCTTGGTGCGCTCGGGCGTGGGCAGCCACACTGCCACAAGTACGCGTAGAGATGAGCGCACCAGGTTGACGAACATGAACGCGAGCAACGCGATTGCTGACAGCGGACGAATGCGCACGTGTTGCGATTCGCGCTCCCGTGTGGCAAACAAAACGATTCCGGCAATGGCGAGACCACCAGCAATGTTGGCCGGCGTGGCCTCGCCATACAGCCCCACCCACAACGCCGCGAGCCCGACAAAGCGCAGGATCATGAGCCCAATACCGCCCGCACATAGATGGAGGGGTCCACGATGTCGCGCGCGGCATCCATCGAGTACCCAAATAGCCAACCGCCGAACACTGATATCGCGAGCGTCACAATTACGAGTAGCCATGTTGCCGACGCCATGGTGCGGTGGTGACGCAGTATGCCCACGCGACCCGCAGGCGGCGTTGGTTCGATTTCACCCCAAAACACACCGGTCCAAATTTTGATCATCGAGATCAAGGTGAGCAGGCTGCCTACGAGCGCAACACCGATGATCACATACTGCTCATCAGTGAACCCGGCTTGCACGAGACTCAACTTGGCGAGGAACCCCGAGAACGGTGGCAGACCCGCCAGGCTGAGTGCGGGCGCGAGAAATAGGAACGCAAGCGTTCCTGAACGCCGCAAGAGACCGCCTACCTTGTCGAATGACGACGACCCTGTTTCGTGTTCGACGATCCCTTCGACAAGAAACAGCGACGCCTTCACGGGAATCTGGTGGATCAAATAGAAGATGGTGGCGGCAATTGCCAATTCGGTGGCAATACCAATGCCCATCACCATGTATCCGATCTGGCTGACGATGTGGAAACTCAGAATGCGCTTCATGTGTGTGTGCGAGATAGCACCAAGCAAACCAATGATCATCGTGAGCCCCGCAACCACGATCAAGAGCGTGTTTTGCCCACCCGGGAATAACAGGGTTTCCGTGCGCATCAGCGCATACACGCCCACTTTGGTGAGCAAGCCGGCAAATACTGCGGTGACCGAACTCGGCGAAGTGGGATACGAGTCGGGCAACCAGAAAAACAGCGGGAACACGGCCGCCTTGATGCCAAACGCCACGAGCAACAACAAGTTGAGCCCGAGTCGCACGCCGTCGGGAAGTTCGGCAAGACGAGCAGGAAGCTCCGCCATACTCACCGTTCCGGTTGCGGCGAAGATAAGGCCGATAGCAAACAACAGCAGCAGCGATTCCACCACGTTCAGCACGACATACGTGATGCCAGAGCGGATCTGTTCCCGTGTGCCCTCAAGGGTGAGCAGCACATAACTGGCCATCAACAACAACTCGAATGCGACGAAGAGGTTGAAGAGGTCGCCGGCAAGGAATGCCTGACTGATTCCGCCAGCCAACACCAGGTATGCGGGGTAATAGAACGGCGAACGCTCATCACCAGAGCCTTGGCCGATGGCAAAGACCAACACCGTGATTAACACAATGAGTGAAATGATGACCATGGCGATTGCCAACCGATCGGCCACCAGTGTGATTGCGACGTCAGCCGGCCAATCCCCCAAGCGCGATACCACTGCGCCGTCGCGCAACAACACCTCGCCCACTAGTGCAACCGCGCTAGCCAGCGAGGCGACAAGCGCAACAAAAGCCAACGCGCGCTGTGCGATGCGGTTCCGCAGGATCAGCAGCACTGCCGCAGTCGCAATCGGCAGCACAATCGGCGTAACGAGGAAGAAGTTCATCACGCCACATCCTCGTGATGCATGGCCACAGACTTATTGGAGCCAGTCGCCGACTTCTGCGCCAGGCGTCGGTCCTCGACGTCGTCTTCGACTTGGTCGTCACCGGTCAACGTCCAGTTTCGCCACACCAGAGCCAACATGAACGCAACGATGGCGAAGCCGATGACGATTGCCGTCAGCACGAGTGCTTGTGGCACAGGATCGGTAATGGTGCCATCGGCGCCGACAATGGGTGGCTCGCCCGGCCTACTGCCGGTTGCGACGATCAACACATTGATGCCGTTACCCAGCATCACGACGCCAAGGATGATCTTGGTCAGCGAACGATGCATCAGCAAGTACGCGCCAGTTGCGAACAGCACCGCGATCACCAGCAAATAGGCAACGCTCATGATCGCCCCTCGAGCGGGTCCGACCCCAACGCAAGCAGAATCTGCACCACAACACCAACGACGAGCAGATACACACCCACGTCGAACAACGCCGATGAAACCAATTTGATAGTTCCAATGATCGGCACGTCGAGGGTGACGATTGCAGAGGTCAGCGCGGGATCACCCAGCATTGCGGGGATGAGTGTGGTGAACGCAGCGACAAAGAGTCCCAAGCCGATGCCGGCCAACGGACGGAAGGCGAGTGCTCGACGCAAACGAAGTGCGCCTCCTGCCAGGTAGCGCAAGACGAATGCACCACCGGCAATGAGCCCACCTGCAAACCCGCCGCCAGGCGCGTTGTGCCCCTTGAACAGAACAAACAGTGACACGACGATGATGACACGAAACAGCCAGCGGTCCGCCTCGTCGAGCACGACTGACGTGCGACCCATCATGGTTGGTCCCCCACGGGTGACTTCTCGCGCCGAGCCATTTTCACCAGATTCGCCACACCGAGTGCTGCCACCGCGAGCACCGTGATTTCACCAAACGTGTCGAAACCACGGAAGTCGACCAGGATCACGTTGACGATGTTTTTACCGCCCGCCTCTGGCAACGAGAGATCCGCATAACTGATTCCGCTAGAAGGGGCTGTGCGCGAACCGCTGACGAGGGCCGCGAACAACGCCACTACTCCACCGACCGCCACGGCGATACCGACGCGCAGGACGCGTGGCACCCATCGAGGAGGCGCCTCAAACCGTTGTGGCACCTGGCGCAAGACCAATAGGAACACCACGATCGTCATCGTCTCCACAAGTACCTGCGTGAGGGCGAGATCAGGTGCGCCGTGTAGGGCGAAAAGCGCAGCACATCCAAGACCCACACCACCGATCACAAGAGCCGCAACAAAGCGTTGCTCGATGAACACCACCACAAGTGCGAGTACCGCCATCGATACGGCGATCACGAGTTGTGCTGCGCTGTCAAACCAGATGACACCGTCCAACAGATCGGCATCGAAACCGGCGAGCACTCCCACGACGAGGGCTGCAGAAATGACGAGCAAAGTGACGGCGATGTACGCCAGTAGCGAGCCCGTCTGAATACGCGAGGTGGCCACGCGCGAGAACTCGAGGAGGCCGTCGTACATGGCACGGAAGATCTCCTCACCAGAGAGACGAATGCGCGAACCGATAAGGCGCAGCGGCACGAGCCGCGCAATCACCACACCGACAATGACAATGACGACCGACAATGCAAATGCCGTATTCACGCCCGGCCACAGCACGAGTTCACCCGCAGACTGCGCATCAAGCGATGACGCCGGCGCATCCAACAATCGACCCACGGCCGACGGCCACAATCCGAACACCAGTGAGGCCAGCGAGATGACGTACACCGGTAGCCACAACCCCAGCGACGGCGCATGATGAAGCTCTGTTTCCGCGACTTCCGGCTTGGTGCCGAACATGCCGACAAACAAACGAATGCTGTAAGCGACCGTCAGCATGGAGCCGGCGACAACGCCAATTAGCGCGACCGTCCCCGCCGCACCGACGTAGTCGGTTGTTTTGAGCAACGCCGCCAGCGACTTCTCTTTAGTGGCAAAACCGAAAAGCGGAATGATTCCCGCCATCGATGCAGTAGCAAGACCACCCATCACCATCGCGGTGCGCATGCGCCTGCCCACCCCGCTCAACACTGCAATATCTCGGGTGCCAAACGAATGATCGACCATCCCGACGTTGAGGAAGAGTCCCGCCTTGAATACGGCGTGTGCGAGCAGGTGCGCGACACCCGCATAGGTGGCAATCGGCACACCGATGCCGAACAAAATCGTCAACAAGCCGAGCTGAGACACAGTGCTATGAGCCAACAACAACTTCGCATCGGTTTGACCAAGCGCGCGGGCGCCGCCGATCATGATGGTGGCAACGCCGGCGCCAACGATGAGCCAGTGCCACAGCGCGCGGTCGCCAAAGATGGGCGCCATCCGCGCGATCAACACGATTCCCGCCTTGACCATCGTCGCCGAATGCAAATATGCACTCACCGGCGTTGGTGCCGCCATCGCGCCAGGCAACCAAAAGTGGAAAGGAAACTGCGCCGACTTGGTGAACGCGCCCACGAGCACCAACACCAACGCCACGTCGATGACTGTGCCGGCAGGCGTATTTGTTGCGAGGTCGACAAACACCGTGGTGCCCGCCACGATCTGTATCAATGACAGTCCAGCGAGTAAACACAGCCCGCCCGCACCAGTGACGAGCAGCGCCCGCAACGCAGCGAATCGCGCCGTGGCTGACTCGTCGTTGAGGCCGATGAGCAAGAACGACGTGACCGAGGTGATCTCCCAGAAAACGAACATGGTGAAGAGATCTGCGCTCATGACCAATCCGTTCATCGCACCGGCGAACAGCACAAAAATACCGACGAATCGAACGAAGCGTTGATCCATGTCGAAATACGTCGTCGCATACGCAAGCACGAACGCGCCGAGCACCGACACGATGAGCACCATCAGCACGGCGAAGCCGTCGAGGCGCAGATGGACTCCCCAACCGAGCGCCTCCACCCATATCCATGATTCGCCGCGGGGTTCGGCCGTCGTACCCGCAGCAACCGCATGGACGGCCGTGGCAGCAAGCACGGCAACGCCAAGCCAGGCACCCACGCGCGGTTGGCGGCGCAATACGGAGAGCGCGAGCACGGCAACGAGGGCGTGGAGGGCGAGGAGAAGGGTCATGTCATCAGTGTTGAATCTGCCGACCAGGCTTCCCGGCGCACCGACTCGAAACTAGTTCGCCGCGCGCCTGGCTTGGCGTATCACGCCAGCTATTTCCGCTATTCGCTCCCGGCGCAGAGCCGTAACAGCGCATCGAGATCAAGCAGCCCCGTGTACACCGCCATACCGATGGCGACGTCGCAATTGAGGTGCAACAGCGCCCGGACTTCAGCCAAGGTCGTCACGCCGCCCGCGGCCGTGATGGGCAATGCGGTCGCCCGCCGCAGCGAGGCGAACCAGTCGATATTGGTTCCCTCGAGCATGCCTTCTTTGTCGACGTAGGTGCACAAGAACCCCGCACAGCGATCGGTGAATTGCCGAACTGCGTCTTCAGATGACGTAGCAAGCGTTGTCGCCCAGCCGTCCACCACCACGCGTCCATCCTTGGAGTCGAGCGCCACCATCAGGTGCTCGGCACCCACCGCAGCCACGATGTCGTCGAATACCGGGGTGAACGCTGCGGTGCCGACGATGACGCGGTGGGCGCCAAGTTCACGTAGCCGCGCTGCGCGATCCGGTGTTCGCACGCCGCCTCCCACCCTGCACTGCGGTGCCATGGATGTAATGCGTTCGATGAGTGCAGCATTGTCTCCAACACCCATGGCGGCGTCGAGATCGATGATCTGAATCTCGGGAAATGCAGCGAAACGCTCGAGCATCTCGTCGGGGCTAGGCCCCTCGAGTGCTTTGCGTACACCTTGTACGAGTTGCACCACCTTGCCACCTTGAATGTCGATGCACGGCACGACGAGAGCCATCAGCGCACCACCATTCCGCGTGCGGCTACGGCGCGCTTAACGGTGTCAACCGAAATCGTCCCGAAGTGGAACACCGAGGCTGCAAGCGCGGCATCGGCCACGTCGAGCACATCGGCGAAATGGTCCGCGGTGCCTGCCCCGCCCGAGGCGATGACCGGAACGCGCACACGCGCGCGCACCGCAGCGGTGAGCGCGATATCGAAACCCGTCGTCTGCCCGTCGCAATCCATTGAGGTGAGCAGAATCTCGCCCGCGCCGAGTGATTCAACGGTCGCGGCCCACTCGAGAACATCCAGTTCTTCAGCCTGACGCCCTCCCCGCGTGAAGACGCGCCATGACTCGCCGTCGCGTTTGGCGTCAATGGCCACCACCACCGCCTGTGAACCAAACGCCTGGGCCAGTTCGGTAATGAGCGCGGGCCTGCGAACTGCTGCGGAGTTGACGCTTACCTTGTCTGCACCAGCACGCAACACCGCACGTGCGGCATCCACCGAATCGATACCGCCGCCCACCGTCAGCGGGATGAATACCTGTTCGGCAGTGCGACGTACGAGGTCGACCATGGCGATTCGCTCTTCGACCGTCGCAGAAATATCGAGAAACACGAGTTCGTCGATGCCTTCGCGGTCATAGCGCGCGGCGAGTTTGACAGGGTCACCCGCATCGCGTAAGTCGACAAAGCTCACACCTTTCACTACACGACCGTCGGCGACGTCGAGGCAAGCGATAATGCGGCGCGCCAACATCTACGCGCCTATAAACCGTTCGATGATTGTCCGGCCCGCAGCACCGGATTTTTCGGGATGAAACTGCACGCCACACACGGTGCCGCGCTCGACCACGGCCGAAAACGCTGAACCGTACTCACACACGCCCACCGTGTCGTCGATCACCGGACAGGCATAGCTGTTGGCGAAATAGAAAAACGTGTCGTCGTCACCCAGCAACGTCGACGGCCTTGTTCGCATAACCGTGTTCCACCCCATGTGCGGGAGCCGTTCCGCGCCGTCAATCACCCGAACGTCGCCCGCGAAGATGCCGAGCCCCCGAGCGTCGGGGGCTTCGTCGCTCGTCGCAAACAAGATTTGCATGCCCAGACAAATACCGAGATATGGCACTCCCTCACCGACCATCGCCGTGAGCGGAGCCCGGAGCGCCAACTCGTCCAGTGCGCGGGCCAGCTGGCCGAAGTGTCCGACGCCGGGAAGGATGACCTTGTCGACATCGCCTAGCCCTTCGCCATCTGTCACGACGCGGTACGGCGAGCCAAGAACCTCCAGCACGTTGGTCACAGACCGCAGATTGCCTGCCCCGTAGTCGACCACACCGATCACAAAAGACCTTTTGTAGACGGGAGCTGATCCTTCAGTTGCGCATCGGTCGAACACGCATAACGCATCGCCCGGGCGAAGCATTTGAACACCGCTTCCACCTTGTGGTGCGACGACCGACCATAGAGCACTTTGGCGTGCAGGTTTGCTCCGCAGGCATTGACGAATCCGCCAAAGAAGTCGGGCAATAACTCCACCTGCAAGTCACCCACGGTGACCGCGCGGATCTTGTCGGCATACACGAGTGCGGGTCGGCCGCTCAGGTCAACCGCGACGACGCAGAGCGTTTCGTCCATCGGCAGCACGAAATAGCCCGCGCGATTGATGCCGACCTTTTTACCGAGGGCCTTTTTAAATGCCTCGCCGAGGGCGATGCCGACGTCTTCGACGGTGTGGTGTTGATCGATGTCGAGGTCGCCGCGCGCCTTCACGGTGAGGTCGAAACCTCCGTGTTTAGCGAAGAGTTCGAGCATGTGGTCGAGAAACCGAATGCCGGTGTCGATGCTGTAGGAGCCTTTTCCCTCGATCGACAATGAAATGGCGATCGATGTCTCCTTGGTTTCGCGCTTGACGGTCGACTTTCTCATGTGTGTTCCTCCACGATTGAAATGAAAAGCTCCATTTGTTTTTGCGTTCCGATGGTGACGCGCAGGCAGCCATCAATTTCGTGACTGCGATCGCGCACGAGCACCCCTTCACTTCGCAGTGCGGCCCACAGCGGTTCCCTGCGCTCACCCGCAACGACGAGCAGAAAGTTGGCATCACTCGGAAACACGCGATAGCCCAGCGCGCGAAGCCGATCGCTTGTAGATTGTCGTGCTGCGAGCACCTCGGTGACGTACTGATTGACGTAGTCAGGCTTGGCGATTGCCGCCGCTGCGGCCACTGCAGCCAGCGCATTGACGCTGTAGGGCGACTGCGCCCGACGCACCCACTGCAGCGCATCGGGTGCCGCAACGAGACAACCGCAGCGCAGACCGGCAAGACCGTAGGCCTTCGAAAACGTGCGGCTGACGACCAGGTTGGGATACTCATCGATCAACTCGATCGCCGTCATCCCGCTGAACTCCACATACGCCTCGTCGATCAACACCACCGCATCAGGTGCTCGCTCCAAAATCCGTCGCACGGCATCGATGGGCAGCGCGCCGCCGGTGGGATTATTCGGATTAGCCACGAACACCGCGTCCACTCCGGTGTCGATGACCGCAAGGAGTTCGTCGAGCGGGAAGGCAAGGTCGTCGTCGAGGCGATACGCCACCGGCACCACCTCGACGCCCGCAACCTCGGCGTAGAACCGATACATGGCATATGACGGCTCGAGGATCACCAGCCGATCGCCAGATTCGAGGAACGTATTGACGAGCAACTGGATTGCCTCGTCGGTGCCGTTGGTCAACACGACGTGATCGCTCGTCACGCCAAGACCGCGAGCGATCACCGGAAGCGCCTGCGAATAGTCGGGATACATCGCGAGCGTCTCACCCGTCACCGCCCCACGAATCGCCTCGATTACCGCATCACTTACCGATGTGGTGTTTTCATTGAAGTCAAGGCGCAGCGCACCGTCACGATTACCTGTTGGCGGAACATACGGGCGCATGGCGCGCACGGAGGGTCGTGGGTCACGCATCGAGCCGAACCTCCACGCTGCGCGCGTGGGCCTCGAGCCCCTCTGCCCGCGCGAGTGACACCGTGGCAGGCGCAACACTCGCAAGAGCATCACGATTAAGTCGCTGCACGGTGATGACCTTCACAAAGTCATTAACCGACAGCCCTCCGCGTAGGGCCGCTACGCCCATCGTGGGCAACACATGGTTTGGCCCACTCACATAGTCGCCCACCGCCTCGGTGCTCCACGGCCCAAGGAAAATCGACCCCGCGTTGACGATCCCCGCAAGAAGGTCGGGATCATGCAGCGAGAGGTGCTCGGGTGCACACGTGTTGATCGTTGCCACCACTTCGGCATCATTGCGACACACCACGACTGCCGAGTTGTCGTCAATTGCGCGTTGTGCGACGTCACGCGTGGGCAAGCAATCCAACTGGCGGTCGATCTCCTCGGCCACGCGGACACCAAGATCGCGCGACGTGGTCACCAGAATCGCGCGTGCACGCACGTCGTGTTCGGCCTGCGCCAACATGTCGGCGGCAATCCATCGCACATCGCCCTCGTTTGCGGCGATCAGAATCTCACTTGGCCCGGCCACAAAATCGATCCCCACGTCGCCAGCGACCTGTCGCTTGGCTTCGGCTACGTAGGCATTGCCCGGCCCGACGATGCGTTGAACTCGCCCAATGCTTGCTGTGCCGTACGCCATTGCCGCAATTGCCTGTGCACCACCAATACGCAGCACTGATTCGATACCAAGGCGCGCGGCGACGGCGAGAATTTCCGGCGTGGGCTTCGGGCATGCCACTTCGATCGATTGCACGCCCGCCACGCGCGCGGGCACCACTGCCATGATCAACGAACTAATGAGCGGATAGCGGCCGGCTGGTACATATACGCCGACGCGTTCGAGGGGGCGAATCACCTGCCCGAGTGCCCGACCGTCGTCGTACTCCTTCGCCCACGAGGTCTGCAACTGTTCGCGCGCGAAGTCGTCAATGTTGGCTATTGCGCAATCAACCGCTTCCGCCAAGTCGGGCGACAGTTCGCCCCCCGTTGCCACGCGCATCGTCGCGGCGGTGAGCTCGACACCATCGAACTGGCGCGCATAGTCAAACACCGCCTCGTCTCCCCGGCTGCGCACCGCGGCAATGATCTGGTGCACCGCCGCATCGATTGCATCGTCGCGATCGGCAGACCGACGCAACCACTCCCCGGCCTCGTCGGAGTCGATGATGCGCAACATCAGGCCACGATCTTGTTGAGCGGATATTCGACAATTCCTGTGGCGCCGGCGTCTTTCAGGCGCGGGATGATGGCCCGCACTGTTGACTCCTCAAGAATCGTGTTCAGCGCCAGCCAGTCGTCATCGGCCAGCTGCGACACGGTTGGCGTTTTCAGTGCGGGAAGCACCTCGAGCACCGCGGCTAAACCTGAACGCGGCACGTTCATCATCAGCCCCACTTTGCCCATGGCGTTGATAGCGCCCTCGAGGAGCATCTTGATGTCGAGCATCTGGCGACGCTTGTCTTCATTCGCCCAAGCATCTGCGTTGGCGATGAATTGCGTGTTCGATTCGAGCACCGTTTCAACGATGCGCAAGTTGTTGGCCCGCAGCGACGAACCCGTCTCGGTGACTTCGACAATCGCATCTGCCAACACCGGCGGCTTGACCTCGGTGGCCCCCCAACTGAACTCCACCTTGGCGTTCACGCCGTTGGCCTCGAGATACCGCTGCGTCGTGGCCACGAGCTCGGTCGCAATGACCTTGCCCTCGAGATCGCGCACGCTCGTCACCGACGAGTCGTTGGGTACCGCGAGCACCCAGCGCACGCGGCCGAAGCTCTGCTTGGCGTACACCAAGTCGGCCACCGGCTGGACACGTGCACCCGATTCGGCCACCCAGTCGAGGCCCGTGAGCCCCGCGTCCAAGATGCCGTCTTCTACATAGCGCGCCATTTCTTGTGCGCGAATCAACATGCACTCGATCGAGGGGTCGTCAATGACGGGAAAATACGAACGGCTACTTACCGTGATTTGATACCCGGCCCGTCGAAATAGGTCGATGGTCGCGGCCTCGAGGCTGCCCTTGGGGATACCGAGCTTGAGTGTCATCGCGCACCGCCGTACACCGACTCAGGGGCGTAGGTGGGTGTCTCATTCGTTTGCCACTCGCCATCCACATTGAGGCGAAAGAAGCAACTGGCAAATCCCTCGTGACACACGCCGGGGCCATTTGCCTTCACGCGAACTACCAGCGAATCAACATCGCAGTCGGTGAGGATGTCGACCACCTCCAACGTGTTGCCTGACGTTTCGCCCTTCGTCCACAGCCGCCCTTTGGTGCGGCTGAAAAAGGTCACGACGCCAGTGGCGCGTGTGGTGCGAAAGGCCTCGTCGTTCATGAATCCGACCATCAGCACGCGATTGGTGTCTGCGTCCTGAATCACGGCCGGCACGAGGCCGCCGAGCTTGTCGAAATCGAGCGTGGATGTTGGTTCAGTTGTGGTCATGGTGTTGCTCCTGTGCAGTGAATAAAGGGGGGAAATGAAAAACCCGCCGGTGTGACCGGCGGGCTCGCGATGGTTCTGAAGAACCGGGTGCGCTACTGATGAGCCCGACGTGTCACGTGATGCACGTGATGGTGGGCATGATGCGCGAAGAACATGAGAACGATGACGCTAACGAGAACGCGGCGCCACGACAACCTGTTATTCGAGAATTGCCGGACGCGCACTCATCTCGAGCATGAGATCAGTGCCCGTGTACGGGTGGGCCAACGCGACCTCTTCGTTGAGTTCGACGCCGAGCCCCGGCTCGGTTGGTGGTATCACGAAGCCGTTATCGAACGTGATTGGCTTCTTCAGAATCTTCGCGTGGAAGCCGTCCCAGCGTTGGATGCTCTCCAGAATGAGGAAGTTGGGCGAACAGGTGGCCAACTGAATGTTGGCGGCGCCGACGATTGGGCCGCAATACAAGTGAGGCGCGATTTGGGCGTGATACACCTCGGCCATGCCGGCGATTTTTTTTGCCTCTAGCAACCCACCGCATCGACCCAGGTTCATCTGGATGATTGAGGCGGCACCAGTGGACAACAGGCGATGGAACTCATACTTGGAGGTCAGCCGCTCCCCCGCCGAAATCGGGATGCTGGTCGCACGCGCCACCTTGGCAATCTCCTCGGGGCTATCCGGTGGCACCGGTTCTTCGAACCACAACGGATCGTATTTTTCGAGTCGCTTGGCCAACCGAATGGCGCCAGAGGCGGTGAACTGTCCGTGCGTGCCAAACAGAATGTCGGCACGAGTGCCGACGGCCTCGCGTACTGCACGCACCATCTTTTCCGATCGATCGATGGCCTCGAGCGCGGGCTGGCGGCCGTCGTACACCGAGTACCGCCCGGCAGGGTCGAACTTCACGCCAGTGAATCCGCGCTGCACCGCCACGACAGCCGACTCGGCCGCAGCCTGCGGGTCGCTGTAGACGGGATGATCGGCATACACGTCGACGTCGTCTGGCGGATACAGATACGTGTAACACCGCAACTTGTCGTGCACGCGTCCGCCGAGTAGCTCGTAGACGGGTTTTCCCGTCTCCTTGCCGCAGATATCCCACATCGCCATCTCGAGTCCACTGACGATGCCACCCAACGTGAGGTCGGGACGCAGTGCATAGCCACGCCCATACACGTTGCGCCACATGTGCTCGATGTGGAAAGGATCCTGCCCGACGACGTGGCGCTCGGCGACTTCCTCTGCCATCTTCGCCACGAGATGTGGCGAAAACGTTGCCGTGTAGATCTCGCCGATACCCGTCACGCCACTGTCCGTCGTGAGTTTGACGAAGATGAAATAGCGGCCGCCGTGTCGCGGAGGCGGATTACCCACCACGAACGTCGTGACGCCAGTGATCTTCATTTCAGAACACGATCACGTTGCGCAGGGCCTCGCCACGCTTTACCGCTGCAATTGCCTCGTTGATCTTTTCGAGCGGGTAGGTCTTCGTCACCAACTCATCGAGTTTGACGCGACCTTGGCCATAGAGGTCGACCAAATTGGGAATGTCCACCTGGATGCGGGCCGAGCCCATCTTCGAGCCGAGGATGTTCTGGCTGTATGCGGCCATCGTGCCGGGATCGATCTCCGACATCACTCCCGATGCAGGCATGCCGACAAGCACCACCGATCCACCCTTGGCAAGCAGGCCATATGACGAGTCAAATGCCGACTTGGCACCCACAGTGACAAAGACGTAGTCGGCGCCGTGACCCTCGGTGATTGCACTCACCTGTTCGGCAACGTTGCCCGTCATCGAGTTCACACCGTGCGTGGCGCCGAATTCCTTCGCAGCTTCCAGCTTGTTGTCGGCAATGTCGACGGCGATCACCGTGCGCGCGCCTGAGACATGCGCGCCCTGGATGGCATTCAAGCCAACGCCGCCCGTGCCAATGACGACAACATGGCTTCCCGCAGGCATGCGAGCCGTGTTGGTGACCGCACCGAAACCGGTGATGACGCCGCAAGCGAGCAACGATGCACTTGCCATCTTCATGGATGTGGGAATCGCAACGCACTGTGATTCGTGCACGAGCACGTATTCAGCAAATCCGCCGGTGCGCATGCTCTGCACCACCGACTTGCCGTCCTTGTCGGTGATCGGCGACTTGGCATCGAGGGGAAACTGCGTGGAGCATGTAACCGGGTTGCCGGTACTACAACCGTGACAATGGCCGCAGGAACGAATGAGGGTAACCACCACGTGATCACCGGCTTTCACCGTGGTCACGCCCGTGCCTACCGTTTCCACCACGCCCGAACATTCATGGCCGTACACGGCGGGCAGCTCGCCGCCCCACGACCCATCGGCATACGAGATATCGCTGTGACAAATTGCGACGGCAGACACCTTGACCCGCACCTCGCCGGGGCCGGCGTCTGCAAGACGCACCTCCTCGATGACGAGGGGCTTGCCGAACTCGCGACACACAGCAGCTTTCATTGTGGGTATTCCTTCGTTGGTTGTAGTGGGTGAATTAGCGCGATGCAAGTGCGGCGTGCTCGAGAATTGCGAGTCGACCATACAACTCGTCGGTCTCGATGTAACACGACTGCAGGTGACGGCTACCGCCCGAGGTGAACCCGGTGCGTCCGTGCATCACGCGACGGTTATTGACCATGTACATCTCGCCCGCGCCCATGGGGACCTGGATGCGATAGCGCGGATCTTCGCGCATTGTCCCGAATGTTGCATACGCGTCGTAGAACGCTTCCATCTTGTTGGAGTCAATGAGGAATGGCTGGCATGAATGGTTGGAGAACCGCACGGCCTTAACTTCGCCAGCCGGATCCAACTCGATGATCGGGCCATCGTTTTCAAGCACGATGTCGACGTCGGCGAAATGGAAGTACAGCTCGGTGTTGCACAGCAGGTCGAACTTCTCGGGTGCCTGCTGACGCAAGTCGTGAGCAACCTTAAAGCCGTCCACCAACGTGGCATCGCCGCCGGTGGACTCGGAGACGAGGAAGTGTTGCAGCTGCACCGTGGGTGCAGGATCGCGGTATCCCTCATCGGTGTGCAGCACGAGCGGCAGGCTGGTGTAGGCCAACGAGTTGGCCTTGGCGATGGACTTGACGTCGAAGGTGCGCCCCCAACTCGTCTCGCGCACGCGGCCGAGTTCGTCGCCAATCTTGGCAACTGTGCCCTCAACGTTGGGCAGGCCGGTCATGATCGCCACGCCATAGTCGCGAAATCCGCGGATCCATTCGATGCGTGCCTTCGTATCGCTGAACAACTGGTCGTAGGTCATGCGCGGCACGCGCGGCGCGAAGGAGCCATCCCACAGCGTGGGCTGCGGCTTCGAACGACGGGCGCCATTGGAGTAGTCGTAGCGCGCGAGCCACATCGGGTCGAATGTGCTGACGTGATCATCGTGCCACGACACCTGCAAGGCGCCGTCGACCACGCCTACTGTCGTCGGTGCAATATCGAGTGGAATCGATGAGGTTTCGTCGACCCGGTGGTTAGTCTGCGGATGACGCTTCTGCGGGCAGTTGTCACGTAACCAGACATGGTGAAATGTGCTTGTGTGCCCGTCACTCCACTGCACACTCACGTGTCGTGGATGACTCTCGACTGCGACAATTGTTGCCATACGGGTGCTCCTTACTTGCGGTAGTCCGGTTCGTGTTGATCGAGAATCTCGAGCAACGCGCTCAAATGCAGATCAGCAAACTGCGGATACTCGCGCCACTGTTTGCAGGCAAGTGCGGCGGTTTCATGATCAACGAGCGACAACTCGCGTCCCGTTGACAACGCAAGTACCTGCAGTTGGGCGGCTTTTTCCAAGTAGTACAACTCGTCAAAGGCTTGCGCCACCGACTCGCCAACGACGATGACGCCATGGTTGCCAAGGAATAACACATCCTTGTCGTCGCTGAGCAGCGACGCGACACGCTCGCCTTCCTGCGGGTCGAGCGCCATGCCGGAGTAGTTGCGGTCATAGGCGATGCGCTGATGAAAGCGGCACGCGTTTTGATCCAACATCAGGAACTCGAAGTCCTTCAGGCACGTAAGGGCCGTCGTGTACGGCATGTGCGTATGCAGAATGCAGCGAGCCCGCGGCACGTTGCGGTGTAGGTAACTGTGCAAAATCCATGCGGTGGGATCGACGTTGTGTGCGACCGGATCGCTTGCGCGGTCTGCGGTGTCGATCAGCTCCAGTTCGCTCGCACGAATCTGCGAAAAATGCCGGCCACGGGGGTTGATAAGAAATGACTGGCCGTCGTCGGAGACAGCGGCGCTGAAATGGTTTGCGGTGGCCTCGTGCAGATTGAGGCGTGCGGCCCAGCGGAACGCTGCCGCTAGTTCACGTCGCGTCTGCTTCTCTACGCCCAACGCAATCCTCCGTTCGGATAGTCCCCCGCGCGCCCCATGTTGCCACCAGAGATGATACGGCGCTACTCGAGTTCGGCGGGAAACCCAGGGGCGCGCAAATCGGTGGAAAGCGCATCTTCGAGCAACTTCACCACCTGCGATGACCACGCCGAGCCGCCATATGCCTCACGCGCCCGGACGAACGTCTGGTACGTCATGCCGGCGAGGTCGAGCGGCACGCCGAAGTCGCGGCCAAAGCCCATGGCAAACCCGAGGTCCTTCAACGCCAAGTCCATCGTGAAGTTGATGTTGTACGAGCCGTTGAGGATGACCTGGCTCTCGGTCTCATGCACAAAGCTGTTGCCCGAGGAGTGCTTGATTGCCTCAAAGGCAGTGGCGAGATCGAGGCCGCCGCGCTTTGCCAGCATCAACGCCTCACCCGCAGCGACCAAATGAATGAACGCCAACATGTTGGTGATCACCTTGATCACCGCGGCACTCCCAAGCGGGCCGATATAGAGCACGGGGCTACCCATTGCCTGCAGCGCTGCCTCGTGCGCACGGAACACAGCGTCGTCGCCGCCGACGAGCACCGTGATGTCGCCGTGTGCCGCCTTGTGCACGCCGCCGGTCACGGGGGCCTCCAGCATCTGTACGCCGCGTGCAGCCGCCAAGGCACTGAGACGCAGCGTTTCGCTTTGATCGTTGGTGCTCATGTCGACCCAGGTGCCGGGTGTCGAACGACCGGCAAGTGAATCAATCACACCACCCGACTGCGCAACGACCGCGTCGATTACCTGCGGCGAGGGCAAACAGGTGAATACCGTGTCGGATGCTGCGCACACGTCGGCCACCGATGTCGCTCCACGCGCGCCCTTGTCGACAAGCGCGGCCACCGCCTTGGCATCAAGGTCGTAGACGGTGACCTCGTAGCCGTTGCGCACGAGGCTTCCCGCCAAGAACTTGCCGATGTGACCAAGTCCGATGAATCCGTAACGCATGTTGTCCCCCAATGAACGCCGAACGTGTCGTGTGTAGTTAGAGCTGAATCCAGGTGGTCTTCAGGTTGGTGTAACCCTCGATCGAATGCAACGAACGATCGCGACCCGTGCCCGACTGCTTGAAGCCGCCGAATGGTGTCGTGATGCTGCTGCGATCGAAGGTATTGACCCACACCGTGCCGGCACGCAGTTGACGAGCAATTTTGTGCGCCTTGCTTACGTCTCGCGTCCACAGCGCGGCCGCTAAGCCATACTGCGAGTCGTTGGCAATGCGCACTGCTTCCTCTTCCGATGTGATGCGCACCGAGGCGAGCACCGGCCCGAAGATCTCTTCCTTTTCAATGCGCATGCCCGGCTTTACGTTCTGAAAGATTGTGGGCGGAATGAACACGCCCCCCTTGACCGGTTCGACGGGCTTGCCGCCGGTGTGAATCGTTGCACCTTCCTGCTGACCGATGGCGATGTATTCATTCACGCGATCAAACTGGGCGCGGTCGACAATCGTGCCCATTGCCGTCGATGGGTCATAGGTATCGCCCGGCATGATCGATTGCGAAACCGTACGCACTTTGTCGAGAAGTTCGTCTTCGACGCGCTGATCGACGAGGATGCGGGTACCGGCGTGGCAGGTTTGACCAGCGTTGTAGAACACACCCCAGGCAATTGCCGACGCCGCGGCGTCGACATCCGGGCAATCGGAGAGCACGACGTGCGGCGTCTTGCCACCCAGCTCCAACGACACCGCTTTACCGTTGCTTTCTGCCGAGTAGCGAAGGAAGTACTTGCCCACTTCGGTCGAGCCGGTAAATGCCAACTTCTGCACGTCCATGTGCTTACCAAGCGCACCGCCAGCCGTTGGACCGAAACCGGGGATGATGTTTAATACGCCATCGGGAACGCCCGCCTGCGTGGCCAGTTCGGCAAACAGCAGCGCAGACAACGGCGATTGCTCTGCCGGCTTCAACACCACCGAGTTGCCCGCTGCCATAGCGGCGCCGACTTTCCATGAGGTGATGATGAGCGGATAGTTCCACGGCACCACCGCGCCCACCACACCCATTGGTTCGCGCTCGATCAGCGCCACCGAATCGCGCGGGATCGGTGCGATCTCGCCGTACATCTTGTCGATCGTCTCGGCGTACCACTGGATGTTGTTCGAACACGACGCGACGTCCACGTTCAGGGAGTCGCTGATTGGCTTGCCGCAGTTCATTGTCTCCAGCAGCGCAAGCTCCTCGGCGTTGTCACGAATGAGCTGTGCCCACTTCAGCATGATGTTCTTGCGATCCAGTGGTGCCATCTCGCGCCACGCACCTGCCTCGAAACTGCGCTTGGCCGCGGCAACGGCGCGATCAACGTCTTGAGCGTCGCCTTCGGCCACATGGGCGATCACGCTTCCATCGCGCGGATTAACCGACTCGAACGTCTTGCCACTCGCTGCATTGACGAATTTGCCGTCGATATACAACTGCGTGCGCGCAACCTTGTGCGTCGCTCGCTTGGTCCACTCGTCCTTAGATGGCATCGCGGCCATGGTGACTCCCGTTCTCGTGTCGTTAGCCGATAGGGCGACGAAACGGTAGCAGCGTGACTCCTGCACACCCGTGCCAGAGCGTGGGGGCTTCCTAGTATGTGGTGCGTGACAGGCGGCGATCGAGGGCGAGTATCCCGGCTGCTCGCCATTGCCTCAGTCGAGCGCACCGGCAGCACCCTGCTGTGCTCGATTCTTCGGGGCACCCAGGCGGCGGGAACGCCAATCGAATACCTCAATATTCAGACCGATAACTTCGCACGATTTCGCCAGCGCCATGGCGTACCGAGACTGAAGTGGTACCTACGCCCCATCGGCCTGATGCGCACGCGCATGGGGCGTCGATTTCCCTGGCGCAACGTGCACTGGTTTACGACCGCTTCGTGGCGCCGCTACTTGGTAGCGATCGCCGACGAACGGGCGACAGCCAATGGCGTCTTTGGTATCAAGATGCACTGGAACCAATACGAACGTCACCTACTCCAGCAGGATCTCAACGTGGAGTTTTGGCAAGCCCCGGTGTCGTGGGTGCGCATCACCCGCGAGGACGAGATTCGCCAGGCCATTTCATTCGTTCGCGCCGACCAAACCGAGTCGTGGAACAGTTCGATGGTGATCAAGCGCGAGCCCGTGTATGACGCAGCGGCAATCACCCGCGCGCTCGATCGCATCCAACACGAGAACGACCAGTGGTCGCAGTATTTCACTGACCATGGCATCACGCCGCTGCACATCACCTACGAGCAACTCACCCGCGACACCGAGTCAACAATTCGTTCAATCATGGATTTCATCGGCGCACCGGTCGACCGCGTGCCTGCGGCGACCACCCGCTCACAATCCGACGGCATCAACACCGAGTGGGCCGCACGATTCCTCGCCGATCATCCCCACCTCGCCCACCGCGCTTCCCACTGAACCAGCGCCCCGTGGTGGGGTCCGCGTCGCTTCCTGCGACAATGGAGCCGTGACCGACACCATTGTCTCCGAAACGTTTGACCCACGGGCTTGGCGTGAAGTGCCCGGCTTTTCTTTTCAGGACATCACCTACCACCGCAGCGTCGAACACGGCACCGTGCGCGTGGCGTTCAATCGCCCCGAGGTACGTAACGCCTTTCGCCCAGCCACGGTGGACGAGTTGTACACGGCACTCGAACATGCGCGCCAGAGCGTGGATGTGGGCTGCGTGCTGCTCACCGGCAACGGCCCGTCGCCCAAGGATGGCGGATGGTCGTTCTGCAGTGGCGGTGACCAACGCATCCGCGGTAAGGACGGCTACAAGTACGCCGACGGTGACACTGCCGCGTCGATCGATCCTGGTCGTACCGGCCGACTACACATCCTCGAGGTACAGCGCCTGATTCGTTTCATGCCCAAGATCGTCATCTGCGTGGTACCCGGCTGGGCCGCGGGTGGTGGGCACAGCCTCCATGTCGTGTCCGATCTAACACTCGCGAGCAAGGAACACGCGCGCTTTAAGCAGACCGACGCCGACGTGGCGAGCTTCGATGGCGGTTTTGGCTCCGCGTATCTCGCTCGCCAGGTGGGCCAGAAGTTTGCGCGCGAGATCTTCTTCTTGGGTCGCGAATACTCGGCCGACGATGCCGTGCGCATGGGCATGGCGAATGCCGCCGTGCCCCACGCGGAGCTCGAATCCACTGCGCTGCAGTGGGCGAAGGAAATCAACGCCAAGAGCCCAACGGCACAGCGCATGCTGAAGTACGCGTTCAACATGATCGACGACGGACTCGTTGGCCAACAGATTTTTGCTGGCGAAGCAACACGCCTTGCCTACGGCACCGATGAGGCCACCGAAGGTCGCACATCATTCTTGGAGAAGCGTCCTGCCGATTGGAACGCATTTCCCTGGCTGTATTGATCAGCCGAGCATGATCATCGAGGTCAGCGATTCGGGCGACACGCGCCTCGACGCATTCCGCTGGCGGGAACGCCAGCTCACCACGATTGCACAACGTCGATCGGCAGAAGATCCCGGCCGCTTCATCGCCGAGGGCGACCTCGTGGTCGAACGCGCACTGGCCGCGCACTACACCCCGGACGTGGTCTTGTGTGACCCGAAATGCGCTGAACGCTTCGACGACGCCGTCACCGCAGCCGGGGGCACGGTCCTTGTGGCACGCGCTGATTTGCGACGCGAGGTCACCGGACTCGGCGTGCCGCTCGATGCCATCGGCGTGTTTCATCGTCGGCCACTGCCCGACCCCACCACATTGATTTCAGAAGCGTTGCGAATCGTTGTCGTCGATTGCGTCGATAATCCCAGCAACGTGGGCTCAATCGCCCGCACCGCAGCAGCGCTCGGCTGGAACGCCATGCTCCTTGACCACACGTCTGCCGACCCGCTCGCACGGCGAGCCCTGCGCGTGAGCATGGGCACAACATTCCTATTGCCTTTTACTCGCGTCGACGATGTACCCGCCCTGCTCCACAACATGCATCGCAGTGGATTCGCCGTCTTCGGCCTCACCCCCGCCCATCCGCATCGCAGCGTTACATCACTCGCCGACGTCGCCAGTGACCAGACATCAAAGCGCGCGTTGGTGCTCGGTTCCGAACGCCAAGGACTTTCCGAAGCGACGCTGGAGGCGTGCACGCACCTTGTGCGCATTGACATGGCACCAGGCGTCGACTCACTCAACGTGGGTGGCGCAGCGGCCGTGGCGTGCTGGGCGCTCGCCTAGGCGTTGACCATGTGCTGGGCAGCGTTGGTCATGTACTCCACCAAACGCGCCTTCACCGACGCGTCGTAGTTGCCATCGGCGCACACGCCGTCAATCGCCGCGAGCATGTGCGTGAGCCAGTGGTCGCGTTCACGTTCGCCGATCACGAACGGAAAGTGCCGCTGACGTAGGCGCGGATGGCCGCGTTCGTCGCTGTAGGTGGTCGGGCCTCCCCAGTACTGGATGAGAAACAAGGAGAGTCGCTCCCTGGCACCAGTGAGATCGCTGCCCTCGGGATACAACGGCATCAGCACGTCGTCGCCTGACACACCCACGTAGAACCGATCCACCAACTCGACGAAGAATGCTGAGCCACCCACCTCGTCGTACATCGCTACGAGAACCTCGGCTCCTGCCAGTCCGGAAAAATGTCGGGCATATCTGTCGACACCTTCTCGGGAAAGTTGGCCGGTCGCTTCTCGAGGAAACTGGCGACGCCCTCGGCAACATCTTTTGAACGGCCACGCAACTGAATGCCTCGGGAGTCGACGCGATGTGCATCCATCGGATGATCGGCGCCCAGCATCCGCCACATCATGTGCCGGGCGAGCGCGACCGCGACCGGTGCCGTGTTGTCGGCGATCTCGAGGGCCAGTGCACGTGCCGCTGTAAGCAGTTCGTCGGCCGGGTGCACGCTGCGCACGAGTCCGCACCGCAGCGCCTCGTCGGCGCCGAAGATGCGGCCCGTCAGCGTCCACTCTTGCGCCTGGGCAATACCCACGACTCGTGGAAGGAACCACGATGAGCACGCTTCGGGCACAATGCCGCGGCGGGTAAAGACGAAGCCGAAGCGCGCCTGATCGCTCGCGAGGCGCATGTCCATCGGCAGGATCATCGTTGCGCCCACGCCTACCGCGGGACCATTGATCGCGCCGATGACTGGCTTGTTCGATGCGAACATGCGCAGCGTCACCGTGCCACCGCCATCGCGACGAAACTCCGAATCGGACTTCGTTGACAACTGCCCGTCGCTGAATGTGTCGGCTCCCGCTGAGAGATCCGCACCGGCACAAAAGGCGCGTCCCGCCCCCGTCACGATGACCGCCCGTACGCCATCGTCGGCGTCGATCAGGTCGAATGCCGCGATGAGTTCATTCATCATCGTGTTGGTGAACGCGTTCAGCTTGTCGGGCCGGTTGAGTGTGATCGTCGCAACGCGGTCGTCAACGTCGTACGCGATTGCCTTGAACTGCTGAGCCATCAGACGTCCAAGAATCGCGACGCTGCGATTGCAGAACCCACCGCACCCACGATGGCGCCGATAACAAGCATCATCACCATGACGCCACTGAGATACCCAGCGGGCACGATCAGCGACGAGATTCCCGTGCCGGGTTTGAACCCGGCGACGCCGTTTTCCCATGCGGCGTTCAATACCCACAGGCCGCCGCACGCCGCCAGCGCACCCAGTAAGCCCTGCAGGAGTCCTTCCAACATGAACGGAATCCGGATGAACCAGTTCGTTGCACCCACGAGCTTCATCACCTCGATCTCGCGGCGCCGTGCAAACATCGCGGTGCGGATGGTGTTCCAGATCAATCCGACAGCGACAACGAGGAGCACCACCGACATCACCAGCGTGACCGCTCGAACAAATTGCGACAGTGTGGAGATCACCTGAAACTCATCCTCCGCCAAGGCCACATCCTCTACGCCGGGCAAGGAGCGGAACTGTTCGCTGAGCGACCGCACCAGCGCGGGATCCTCGGTGAGCGGCACGACCTTGAACTGCGACGGAATGTTTTCAGGCGTCAGAAGACTCAATGTGACGGGGTCGCCGACGAAAATGCGCTGTGCCTCCTCATAGGTCTGGGCCTTGTCGAGGTATTGCAGCTTCTCCACATCGACAATCGTGCTTGCTGATCGAATCGATGTGTCGATGTAGGCGATCTGCTCGGGCGTGGCATCACTGCGGACGAACACAATCATCTCCACATCGCCGCGCCACTGCACGAGAAGGTTTTCGAACGCCCGCTGAATGAGGAATGTCGCACCCACCAGCAACAGCGCGATGGCCGACGTGAGCACCGCGGCCGCGGTCAGCGTCAGGTTGCGCCGGAAACTCGCCCACATTTCGCGGAAGGCGTACACCACCCTGGCGATCATTCGTACACTCCTCGCTCCTGGTCGCGCACGACGACGCCGCGATCCAACTGGATCACACGTCGACGCATGGCATTGACAACGCGATGGTCGTGCGTGGCCATAACAACAGTCGTGCCGGTGCGATTGATTTCGTCGAGCAGCGCCATGATGCCTTCGCCCGTGGCGGGATCGAGGTTGCCCGTTGGTTCGTCGGCCAGCAAGATGAGCGGGCGATTGACAAAGGCCCGGGCGATCGACACGCGCTGCTGCTCGCCGCCCGACAACTGGTGCGGGAAGCGATCTTCCTTGCCCGCCAGGCCCACGAGGTCGAGCACCAGTGGAACCTGGCTCGCAATCACATGGCGCGGCTTGCCAATGACCTCTAAGGCGAAGGCCACGTTTTCAAAGACGGTCTTGTTGGTCAACAGCTTGTAGTCCTGGAAAACGTTGCCCATGCTGCGACGCAAGAACGGTACGCGGGAGTCGGAAATGTCGTTGATGTTGCGACCGGCGACCCACACCTCACCGCGCTCAGGACGCTCCTGGCGATTGATCAGGCGCAGGATCGTGGACTTGCCCGACCCCGAGGGACCCACGAGAAAGACGAAGTCACCCTTGGCGACGTCGAACGACACATCGCGCACAGCAACGGTCTCCCCGCCATACCTCTTGGTGACATTTTCCAGACGGATCATCGATCCCCTCTCAGGGGCTTGAGTCTAATTTTCCGCCTCGGCGTTTGCTCGTCGCCACCGCAGGTAGCCCTCCATGAACACTTCCAAGTCGCCATCGAGCACGCCGGCGACATTGCCGCTTTCCACATCAGTGCGCAGATCCTTGACCATCTGGTAGGGCTGCATCACGTAGGAACGAATCTGACTTCCCCATCCCACGGTGGCCTGCTTGCCCGCAATGCGACGCAGCTCTTCTTCGCGTTCTTCTTCGACACGCGCAGCCACCATCGTCTTCAAACGCTTCAATGCATTTTCGCGATTTTGCAATTGCGATCGTTCCTGCTGCGAAGAGGCAACGAGTCCCGTGGGTTCGTGAATCAGACGAACGGCTGACGACGTCTTGTTCACGTGCTGACCGCCCGCGCCCGACGCACGAAAGACTTCCATTCGAATGTCGGACTCGTTGATCTCAACGTCGGCTTCTTCCAACACCGGCCAAATCTGCACGTTAGCGAAACTCGTCTGTCTACGCCCTTGGTTGTCGAACGGGCTGATGCGCACCAAGCGATGCGTGCCGCGTTCCGAGGTGAGCAGCCCATAGGCGTAGCGACCGCGCACCGTGAAGTCAGCCGAGAGGATCCCTGCCTCAGTCCCCTCCGACACATCGCCGATTTCAATCGCAAACCCCTTGCGCTCCGCCCATCGGGTGTACATGCGCAGCAGCATTTCGCTCCAGTCCTGCGCATCGACGCCACCGTCCTTTGCGTTGATCTGGACGATTGCTTCGGCCTCGTCGTGGGTGCCGGTGAACAGACTGCGCAACTCGAGTGCATCTAACTTGTTGCGACACTGTTCGATGCCGCGCTCCAAGTCGGGCTCTTGGGTCTCATCGTCGACCTCTCGCGCCATCTCGTGCAACACCTCGAGATCTTCGACAGCACCCGACAAAGCGGCGAACTCGTCGAGGTCGGCTTTCAGGTTCGCGTATTCAGTGTTGACCTTTTTGGCATTTTCTTGATCGTCCCACAGGTCGGGCTTGGCAACTTCGACTTCGAGTTCGGCGAGTCGCGTGCGACCAACGGCAACCTTCAGATAGACGGATGCCTCGTCAACACGCCGCCGCACGTCGGCGAGATCATTCGAAAAGTCGCGCATCGGGGGTTAGCTGCGCCCGTGGCACATCTTGTACTTCTTGCCCGACCCGCACGGGCACGGCGCATTGCGCGGCGTCGTCGACCAATCGTTGGCCTCCTTAACGACCGTCTTTTGCGCGGCGGGAGCGGTCGGTGCAACAGGCGCCGGCTCACCCAATGATGCAGGCTCGAAGCTTTCGGCGGAGAGTTCCTGCACGTTTGCTACCTGCATCGCGGGCGCGTCATTGCGCACTACTTGCACGTGCATCACGTATTTCACGAAGTCCTGGGCGATGCCCTTCATTAGGGTGCCAAACATTTCAAAGCCTTCGCGCTGCCACTCGACAAGTGGATCCTTCTGACCCATCGCGCGCAGGTTGATGCCCTCCTGCAGGTAATCCATTTCCTCGAGATGTTCGCGCCAACGCTGATCGATGATGCGCAGCATGACCTGGCGCTCGACTTCGCGCATGGTGGCGACACCGAGCTCTGACTCGCGCTTGTCGTAGTAGGTCGATGCATCGGCCATGACCACGTCGTACATGTCGTCCGTTGTGGCACATCCGGCGAGTGCATCCACCGACACCGCCGTCGGCCAGTACGACGCCAGTTCTTTTGCGAGGCCTTCCAAGTCCCATTCGTCCTCTGCATCCGAAACACAATGGCTATCGATTAGTGCGTCGACTGCCTCGGCAAGGTATTCGAGGGCCGCCGACTTGAGGTCGAGCCCTTCGAGAATCTGATCACGGCGCTGATAGATGATCTTGCGCTGCTGGTTCATGACCTCGTCGTACTTAAGTACGTTCTTGCGAATTTCACCGTTGCGCTGCTCTACCGTGGTCTGCGCGCGCTCAATCGCTTTGGTGACCATCTTCGCTTCGATCGCTTCGTCTTCCGGCAACGCACGACCCATCACCCACGACAACGCGCCGGTAGCAAACAGACGCATCAATTCGTCGTCGAGGCTCAAGTAGAAGCGGCTCTCGCCGGGGTCGCCCTGGCGGCCAGCGCGGCCCCGCAACTGATTGTCGATACGTCGCGACTCGTGACGCTCGGTGCCGAGCACGTAGAGCCCACCAAGTGCGCGCACACGCTCACCCTCCGCCTTGCACGACACCTCATACTCGGCGAGTAGCTCCCGATATCGCGCCTGTGCCTTGTCGCGCTCAGTCCGGAAATCCGGCGGCATCTGGTCAAGCGGCACGGGCATCGCGAACTCGTCGACCAGCATCTCGGGCTGGTATCCCTCGCGAAGCACGTGCTGACGCGCCAGGCCCTCCGGGTTGCCGCCGAGCAGGATGTCCACGCCGCGTCCTGCCATGTTGGTGGCCACGGTTACCGAGCCCAAACGGCCGGCTTGCGTCACGATCGTCGCTTCGCGCGTGTGCTGCTTGGCATTGAGCACTTCGTGAGTAATGCCGTTTTGCTGCAACTTGCGGGACAGCAATTCGCTCTTCTCCACGCTCACCGTGCCAACGAGAATCGGCTGACCCGCGGCATGCCGTTCCGTAATGTCGGCCACAACCGCCTCGAACTTGGCGGTCTCGGTCTTATAGATGAGGTCGGGCTGATCTGCTCGCACCATCGGCCGGTTCGTGGGAATCGGCACCACCTGCAGGCTGTAGGTGTTCATCAATTCGGCGGCTTCGGTCTGCGCCGTTCCCGTCATGCCCGACAACTTGTCGTACATGCGGAAGTAATTCTGCAGCGTGATCGTTGCCAACGTCTGGTTTTCTTCCTTGATCTTGACGCCCTCTTTGGCCTCGACGGCCTGGTGTAGGCCCTCGCTCCAGCGACGCCCCTCAAGGATGCGGCCCGTGAACTCGTCGACGATTTTTACTTCGCCGTCTTGCACGATGTAGTCCTTGTCGCGGTGGTACAACACCGACGCCTTCAGCGCGACCTGCAGTTGATGCACGAGATTCTGTTGCACCTCGTCGTAGAGGTTGGCAATTCCGAGGGCTTGTTCGACTTTTTCGATGCCCGACTCGGTCGGCACCACGATGCGCTTGTCCTCCTCGACGTCGAAGTCGACATCGCGACGCAGCGATCGAACAATCGAAGCAAACTTGTAGTACGTCTTGGCCGCGTCAGCGATGCGACCAGAAATGATGAGCGGCGTGCGTGCTTCGTCGATGAGGATGGAGTCGACCTCGTCAACGATCGCGTAGTGATGTCCGCGCTGCACCTTGTCGTCTTTGGTGCCTGCCATGTTGTCGCGCAGGTAATCGAAACCAAACTCGTTGTTTGTGCCGTAGGTGATGTCGGCTGCGTAGTCAGCCCGCTTCTCTGCCGGTGTCGGCCTGCTGCCCGGCACCACCAAGCCCACCGACAATCCCATGAAACGGTGGATGCGACCCATCCATTCGGCATGGAACTTGGCGAGATAGTCGTTGACGGTGATGACGTGAACGCCACGGCCCGACAACGCATTGAGATACGCGGGAAGAGTAGACACCAAGGTCTTGCCCTCGCCCGTCTTCATTTCTGCAATCCACCCTGCATGCAGCGCGGCGCCACCCATCATCTGCACATCGAAATGTCGCTGGCCGATCACCCGAATCGCTGCCTCACGCACCACAGCGAACGCCTCGATCATGAGGTCGTCGACGTCTTCGCCCCGCTCAAGGCGCTGACGAAATTCGGCCGTCTTGGCCTGGAGCGCGGCGTCCGACAACGCCTGCATGGACGGTTCGAGCTCGTTGATCTCGGGGACAATTCCCGCGAGCGCCTTGACCTTTTTGCCCTCGCCGGCGCGGAGGATGCGATCCAGGAGTGCCATGCAGCATGTGATGCTACCGAGTGTTCATCGGCGCGGGGGTGGCGGCAACGGCAACACACACCACGCTCGTAGCCCCTGCCGCAATCAGTACCGCGCGTGCCCGATCGAACGATGCGCCAGTCGTCACCACATCATCAACAACCATGACCCGAGTCGCCGCGCCCACAGGTCGTGCAACAAAGGTGGGGCCTTGCAAACGTTGGCGCCGCGTGCGCCCGGTCTGCACTTCATCTGACGTCTTGCGCAACAGGCGACGCACGGGAACACGCAGGTGCCGGCCGAAACGCCTCGCCAATAGTTCAGATTGGTCGACACCCCGCTGGCGTTGGCGCTGGCGCGTTGTAGGCACCCATGTGATGACGTCAACAGTCGGTAACGGGTGGAGCCGCTGCAGCACGGCATCAACGAGCACGCGTGCATTCGCACGATTGTTGCGGTACTTGAGACCGATGATGAGCTCGCGCGCCATGCCTGCAAAAACGAATCCCGCCCAAATTGCAGACCCTGTTGGTCGCGCTTCGCTCAGCAGTCGGCGCATACATGCATCGCATGTGCCACGTCCACGTTCGCCGCACCCGTCGCACACGTGTGCAAAGAACATTGACCTCCCGTTGCTGCTCGCTGCGGATCATTAGTGTTGAGCGGTGCGTCAGTTCCTGCAACCATTGGCTGATCGCCCCGCGCAGCGCGTCACCCGATGTGTGGGCGGTCTGGCACTCTTCGGCATCGGTGTCGCCCTTCAGAAAGAGGGGCAAATGGGTCTTGCTCCGTGGGACGTTTTTCACGAGGGCTTCAGTCAGGTGCTGGGATGGCAATTTGGACGTGCGCTGGTGTTGACCAGCTTCCTCGTTCTACTGCTGTGGATTCCGTTGCGTCAGCGACCCGGCATCGGCACGTTGCTCAACGCGGTTGAGATTGGCGTCGTCGCCGACATTGCGATTGCGGTGCTGCCCGAACCCGAAACGCTGTGGGTGCGCATTCCTTTCATGCTCATAGGGGTGCTGCTTGTCGGAATCGGTTCCGGCTTCTACATCGGTGCCGGACTAGGGCCTGGCCCGCGTGACGGATTGATGACTGGCCTGGCCGCTCGCGGCATGAAAGTGTCACGCGCACGCACGTCGGTTGAACTCACCGTGCTGCTGCTCGGCTGGATCCTCGGTGGCTCGGTGGGCGTGGGCACGCTCGTGTTTGCACTCAGCATCGGGCCAATCGTGGCGCGCACGATTCCCCTGTTGCGCCTCGCTCCGCTCGACGACGCGCAACCTTGGGGCGAATGAATTAGTAGCGGTACGCCTCTGGCTTGAACGGGCCAGAGGGTTCGATGCCCAAGTACTCGGCTTGCTCGTCCGACATCTTCGTCAGCTTCACGCCAAGTGCTTCAAGATGCAGCGCCGCAACCTTTTCGTCGAGGTGCTTTGGCAACACATACACACCAATCGGGTACTTGTCCAGGTTGTTGAACAATTCCACCTGCGCGATGACCTGATTCGAAAATGAGCAGCTCATCACGAAACTGGGATGGCCCGTGGCACAACCGAGATTCACCAGGCGGCCCTCGGCGAGGACGATCACCGCGTGTCCGTCAGGGAACGTCCACAGGTCGGTGCCCTGCTTGAGTTCGTCACGCTGCGCACCGCTGCGCGCCAGACCCGCCATGTCGATTTCATTGTCGAAGTGGCCGATATTGCACACGATCGCATTGTGCTTCATCTTGGCCATGTGGTCGACGGTGATGATGTCGGCATTACCGGTAGCCGTCACGAACACGTCGGCAATTGACACGGCGTTGTCGAGCGTGTCCACCTGGTAGCCCTCCATCGCCGCCTGCAAGGCGTTAATGGGGTCGATTTCCGTGACGATCACGCGCGAGCCCTGGCCGCGCAAGCTCTGTGCGCAGCCCTTGCCAACATCTCCATAGCCGCACACCACCGCGATCTTGCCCGCGAGCATGACGTCGGTAGCGCGATTGATTGCGTCGATGAGCGAGTGGCGACAGCCGTACAAGTTGTCGAACTTCGACTTGGTCACGCTGTCGTTGACATTGATCGCCGGAAACAACAGTTCGCCGTTTTCGGCCATGCGATACAGACGCTTCACGCCAGTTGTGGTTTCTTCGGTAACGCCCTTGACGCCTTTGGCCATCTTCGTCCACTTCTGCGGCTCGGACTTCAGCGAACGCTGCAGAAGACCGAGCACGATCGCCAACTCGGGGTTCGATGCCGTCGTCGGGTCGGGCACCGCGCCCGCCTTTTCGTATTCCACACCCTTGTGCAACAGCAACGTCGCGTCACCGCCGTCGTCGAGGATCATGTTTGGGCCGTCCCCATCGGGCCACGTCATCATCTGATCAGTCGCCCACCAATACTCTTCGAGCGTCTCGCCCTTCCACGCAAACACCGGCACGCCCTTGGGTTCGTCGACCGTGCCCTCGGGCCCCACCACCACCGCTGCGGCGGCGTGGTCTTGCGTCGAGAAAATGTTGCAGGACGCCCAGCGCACCTCTGCACCCAATTCCACCAGCGTCTCGATGAGTACCGCCGTCTGAATGGTCATGTGCAACGATCCCGAGATACGCGCACCCTTCAGTGGCTTCGACTTACCGAACTCCTTGCGCAGCGCACGCAGTCCAGGCATTTCATGCTCGGCGAGATGGATCTCCTTGCGGCCGAAGGGGGCAAGCGACAGATCGGCGACGCGCCAATCACGACGTTGGGCAAATGTGGACATTGATGCTCCTTGATGGGTAGGCGTAGCGACTCTAGTTCGGGTGACGTACGCGACGAGACACGTGGATCAGGCGACGAAGGTGGGCTCGATGCTTTCGGCATCGATGCGGGCCATGAGACGAGCATGCTCGGCATCGTCCACACCTACCGCCTCATCGATCAACATCACCGGAATGCCGTCGCGAACTTCGTACTTACGATGCAACCGCGGGTTATAGAGAAAGTCATCTGCCGCGAAGTAATAGAGCGGCCCTTTGTCCTGCGGGCAGGCGAGGATCTGGAGCAACGTCTGGTCGAGTCCCATGCCTCGACACTAGTTCGTCAGGATGCCGTGATCTCGAGGAGTAGTTCGGCAACACGGTCGTCGCACTCCTCACGCGTGGGTGCCTCGAGGTTAAGTCGCAGCAATGGTTCGGTGTTCGACGGGCGTACATTGAACCACCAGGGACCGCAGTCGACGGTCAATCCGTCGAGACGGTCCTGATCGAAGTGCGCGTACTTGTCAGCAATGCGCTGAATCACCGCGTCGATATCCGGCACCGTCGTGTTGATCTCACCACTCGACGCGTAGCGCTCGAGCGGCTCGCGCAACTGTGCGAGCGACTTACCTGAGTGGCACATCTCGCCGAGCACGCCCATCGTGGCGATCAGCCCGCTGTCGGCCCGATAGTTGTCGGCAAAGTAGTAGTGCCCCGAGTGTTCACCGGCAAACACTGCGCGAGTCTCGGCCATAATTTGCTTCACGTAACTGTGACCGTTCTTGGTGCGAATCGCGTTGCCACCCAGCTCGGCGATGACCTCGGGAACCGCACGCGAGCAGATCAAGTTGTAGAGAATCGTTGCACCAGGTGTAAGGCGGAGGAATCGCGACGCCAGCAATGCCGTTGTCGTGCTGCCAGACATGCCGCGACCTTTTTCATCGACAAGAAAAACGCGGTCCGCGTCGCCATCAAATGCCAAACCCACGTCGAATCCACCAGCGAGCACTCGCGCTTGCAGGTCTCGCTGATTGGCCGGCTGCAGCGGATCGGCAGGATGGTTAGGAAATGTGCCATCCAATTCGCCGTACATGATCTCAATGTCAAAAGCCTCGAGACGTTCGAAGACCGCAGGCACCACAAGGCCGCCCATGCCATTTGCCGTGTCGGCGACGATGCGCAGCGGCCGCAACGTGTCGCCAGCAATGAACCCCACCACGTGCTCGGCGAACTCGGCGAGCAAGTTCGCAAAGCTCAGCGTGCCAGCCTTCGCAGCGGCCGGAGGCTCGCGGCCATCCAAGACCTCCACGGCGATTGCTTTCATGTCGCGCAGGCCGTTGTCGATGCCGATCGAACGTGCGCCCGCCAAGCAACACTTGATGCCGTTGTATTGAGCGGGGTTATGCGACGCCGTGAACATTGCGCCAGGCACGTTGAACTTGCCCGACGCGTAATACAGCAAGTCGCTGGAGGCCAGCCCAAGGTTGGTGACGTCGACGCCGTGATTCAGCGCGCCGCGCTGAAACGCATCGACCAGCTCGAGCCCGCTGGGACGCATGTCGTGGGCCACAACGATCGCAGATGCGCCCGTGAATCGCGCGAATGCCACGCCGAGGGCGTAGGCCGCAGAGGCGTCGAGCTGATCGGGAACGGTGCCCCGAATGTCGTAGGCCTTGACGATTGCATCCAGATTGGGCACAAACGGTGAGGCTAGCGAGCCGTGCGCGCCCTGCGACGTGTAACGACGATCAGCGCACCCACACCAAACACCGTCAACGCATAAGCCGAATAGTCGCGTCCTGACATATCAAAATGCAGACGTACGTCGTTGTCGGTGGGAACCACGACCATCATGTTGGGCGCAACGCGAAACGGGCCAAGCGCCCCATCGACTTGCCAGTTCGGAAAGTAACTCACCCGTACAAGAATCGGTACTCCCGTTTGGTCTACAGAAAAGCGCACCGACTCCTGTTCAACCGTTACCGCCGACACCTGCACCGGCGGCAACACCACCGACTCGAGCGCATCCGCGGGCACCACCACGTCGACGCGGCGGCCCGACTCCCCCGGCTCCCCTTCGCGACGAGCCTCGTCAACTTGCACCGCCACGCGCTGCCACGTACTTGGACCATCGTCGGCCACAAGCGTTGCCCAGTCTTGGGGATTTTGGAACCAACTCGTGCCGATCTCCAACCAACGTTCGCGTGGATCGCTGCCCCCAAATTCGGCGACCACCGGTTGCATCGCTAACGGCGACACGATGTCGGCGTCGCTCACCTCGTACACCACCCACGGTCCACTGCGGGCAACCTCGGTAAGACCCTCAACGCGTGATGCTTCGGCCAGCGCCTCTGGCGTGAACCCCATGTAGTAGCGCACGCCGAGTTCACGTAGATACCGCAGGCCGCGCTGCGCATCATTGTTGTCGTAGCGCAGTTCGCGAACCGGGTTGCTGCTCTGCTTCGACATTGCCGCAGCAGTGATGAAGTGATACGGCGTCGTGCCCGCCGCCTCGAAAAACAACCCCTCCATCGAACCGATACACCCGCTCGTCCAGAACGGGAGCAGCATCAACGACATCGTCGTGCCGTACTTGTTCAGCTCCGAATTGTTCTCCCACAGTGCGCGCCCGCAGCCGTGCGCTGGATCCTCGCCGAGGCGCTGCATCGTCTGCACGATGTCGTAGTACTCCCCGTAGGCACTTTTGCCCTCGTAGCCGGTGAAGTTCCACCGGGCCCAGCCGTCGACAAAACCATCGTTACCGGACTTCGTCTTAAACGGCCCCCACGTGTAATACGACACGCCTTGCGCATCCACCGTGATCGAGCCAAATGGCAATTCCTGAAAACGAAAGCCGATTGCCACCGTGCTCACCAGCGCCACAAGTGCCAGCACGCCCATGTTGAATGACAACCGTTTCTCCACCCGCGGGGCCACCACGCGCCCGACCGGTGGCGTCGCATCCGCATCGGGCCCATCGTTCTCGCGCGTCGACACCTCTGGCACGTTCTCGCGCGCGGGTCGCAGCGACCGCTGCAGCGCAATGGCCCGAATGAAGAATGCGGCCACCTCGTAGGCCCCGACCATAAACAGGAGGTACCGCAACAAGTAGAAAAACGGCAGGATGCGCGGATTCCACAGCAGGCCAATGATCGGCAGGCTCTCGCGCGCGATGAACACACTTATCGCCAACACGACGGCCATCACGCCCATCCACGTGCCAACTCGGTGACCCTTGCGCAACAGAGCAACAAATCCGATCACTGCCCCCGCCATAAACAACACGTCGAGGAAAGGATGAAGCGGAAAGAACATGTCCCAGAACGAATCGTTCACGCCGCTCGGACGCGGTTCATATTTCATATCGGTCATGTACGCATGGTTAAACACGAATGGCACCACCCAAAACGCTGACAGCAGGACGCCAAACACCATGATCTGCACACCAAGCCCGCGGTTCTTGGCCTTGGCCACAAGGAGCACCATCATCAGCACGCCGCCGAACACGAACAGCAACACGATGCCGTGGCTCAGCGCCGCAAGCGCGAGAAACACCGCCGACACCGCGAGACCCGTTCCGCGCTCCATTGCGCGCGCAACATAGGCAAACGCCACAAACGTCAACGCGAGTGCGAGCGAAAACGAGAACTCGCCGGCCATCGTTGAAGCGATATTGCCGCCGTAAATCGTGAAGCTCTCGTCATAGAGAAAGACCGTTGCGCCAATCGCCAGCAACTCCGGAATCGGAAACGCAAATCGAGCGAAGCGACCGAACAACCACACGCATGCGGGCAGGGCAAGAATCCCGAGAACCGCCACCACCTTCATTGCAACGCCGTATGGCAGAAATACGTCCAACGCCAAAATCAACAGTGCGGGTACCACCATGTAAAAGCGATACACGGGAAGCCCCGAGTACCAATCCATGCTCCATCCCATCAACCTGAAGTTCGCCAGCAAGTTGTCACGCAGGTATGCAGGACCCCAGACATGCGCGCCCATGTCGCCACCGGTGGGCGTGTTGTTGCGCACAATCAACTCTGGATGCAGCGTGAGCAGAAGAAACGCCGTCGCGCCGCCCACCACGACGATTGCGGCGAGTCGCCGCCAATACTGCTCGTCGTGCTTCAGCCCGCCATCGACTGGTTGGCCATCCACGATTGATCAGCCTATGTGAGCGCGACGACGCTCAATCCGGCGGCGTTAAAGGCGATATGCGTGACAATGGCCAACCCGACTGTTCGGGTCTTGGCAAAACACCAGCCGAGCACGAGGGCGAAGGCAAACAGCCCAGGAAACTCAACGGGATGCAGGTGGACAAGTGTGAAAAACACGGCTGCCAACATCAGCGCACGCGTGGCGCCGAGCCGAGGGGACAAACCTCCCTGGATCATCCCGCGGTACACGAGTTCCTCGATGATTGGTGCGCCAAAGACGACGATCGCTACGAGTAGTACGAACCACCAGCCCGTGGCGAGTTCACTCAACTCCCGCGCACGGCGTTCGACGTCTTCCACGTTGAATCGATCGGGAAACAGCAGTCGCAATGGCAACATGACGAGATTGACCAGCAGGAATTGACTCGCGAGCCCCAAGGGAATACCCCACAGGTCGCGCACCGCAAACGACCATCCGAAATCCTGTCGCCAATTGCCCGTCCCGAAGCGACGCGACACGACCACCAACATCGCTACCTGCGGCACCCATAACGACAGCGATGACAGCGCAATCACCCATGTCGGCAACACGTCAGCTTCGGCGTACCCGCTGGCGCCGAGCACGAGACCGCCGAGCGCGATCGCCACGACATACGACGCCACCCACGCCACACCCACCACCGTGGGCGCAAAACCCGCCGGCCTGTTAGCGAGCGGTTCGCCGCTCGGGGGCGGCCAGGGTGCACCGGTCATGATGCGAGGCGTCGTCACCCAGCGAGACGGTTGGGCACGACTGCGCGAAAACGGTGACGCCGGTCCTCGAGTCGCCAGCCGCTCGGCGGAGTGACGCGACGACCGTGGCGCTCGCACAAGTCGTAGGCGTGCGGATCTGGTTCCTCCGCAAGATCGTCGATCCACACCAGAGCGCGACCGTACTGGTACGTCAGGGTGATCGTCGGTGCGTCCTTGCACGCTTGACGGGAACATTTCCGAGCCACGACCCAAAAAACTAATCATTACGTGTGTCCTAACGGTGGATGGGCACGACGGGACACCGCCAGTGGGTCGGCCGTAGCATGACCGATGTGAGCAAACTTCCTCCTCCCCCACCTCCCGCTCCGAAGCGTTCATCGAAGCGCAGGACGCCATCGTCGCCGTCGAACAAGTCTTCGGGTGAGCGCCAATCGCTTCCTCGCTGGGCCGTGTGGATGCTCGTAGCCGTAGCCGTCGGCCTCATCATCGGCCCCCGCCTGTGGCCCACCGACACCGCCACCGAGGTGACCTACACCGAGTTTCTCGAGCTCGTGAATGACGGCAAAGTCGACGCGGTAACAATCAACAACATCAGCAACGTCATCAGCGGCACGCTCGCCGACGGCAGCGAATTCAAGACGACCGGCTCTACGTCGCTGTCCGATGCGGACGAGCAGTTACTGAAGGCAAAGGGCGTTGACTACGACTACGTGACACCGACGGGCAACTTCTTCACCAATATGTTGCCGCTATTGCTGCCGTTCTTCCTGATCATGGGCTTCTTCTTGTGGATGCAGCGACGCGCCATGGGCCAGGCCGGCAACATCATGTCAATCGGGCGCAGCCGTGCCAAGAATTACGACGCCGACAAGCCAAGCACCACATTCGCCGACGTGGCCGGGTACGCGGGGGTCAAGCAAGAGATCAAAGAAGTCGTCGACTTTCTGCGCATGCCCGAGCGATTCAAAGAGATTGGTGCCCGAGTGCCGAAGGGCATTCTGCTCGTGGGCCCTCCGGGAACGGGAAAGACGCTCTTCGCGCGCGCAGTTGCCGGAGAGGCGGGCGTTGGCTTCCTGTCAGTGACTGGCTCTGACTTCATGGAGATGTTTGTTGGCGTTGGCGCAAGCCGGGTGCGTGACCTGTTCCAGCAAGCCGCCAAGATGGGGCGAGCGATCATCTTCATCGACGAAATCGATTCGATCGGCCGCAAGCGAGGCGCTGGCCTTGGCGGTGGCCACGACGAGCGCGAGCAAACGCTGAACCAGATGCTCGCCGAGATGGACGGCTTCGAAGCCACTGAAGGCATCGTGGTGATGGCGGCCACCAACCGCCCCGACATCCTCGACCCCGCACTGTTGCGTCCGGGCCGCTTTGACCGACAGATCATCGTCCCACTTCCCGAATCTGACGAGCGCCTGGCAATCCTCAAGGTGCACTCCGCCGGCAAGCGCATGGGTCAAGACGTGGATCTCGACACCATGGCGAAGGCCACACCCGGGATGAGCGGCGCCGACCTTGCCAACCTGGTCAACGAGGCCGCGCTCTTTGCCGTGCGCCGAGGTTCGACCCACATCGAGCGCATCGACTTCGAAAATGCGCGCGACCGTGTGGTGCTCGGCGCCAGCCGCGAGAGCCTGATCCTCAACGCAGAGGAGAAGCGCGCGACCGCCTATCACGAGGGTGGTCATGCCGTGCTTGCCGCAGTCCTTCCCCACTCCGACCCCCTGCACAAGGTGACGATCTTGCCGCGCGGCATGGCGCTTGGTGTGACGTGGACGTTGCCCGAAGAACGGCACACGTATTCACGCGAATATTTCGAAGACATGATCTGCAAGGCCATGGGTGGACGCGTGGCCGAAAAGATCGTCTTCGGTCACCTCAACAGTGGCGCCGCAAACGATCTCGAGCAATCCACCAACATTGCTCGACGCATGGTGCGCGAGTGGGGCATGAGCGATGCCGTGGGACCGATGGCCTTCGCCGGCCAGCAGCAGGTGTTCCTCGGCGAAGATCTCATGACGAGCGGCCGCGAGTACTCCGACGAAATGGCCCGAAAGATCGACGAAGAGATCAGCCGCATCCTGCACGAGCAGGAACAGCGCGCACACCGAATGCTGGAAAAGCACCGCAAGGGTCTTGACCTCGTGGCGCAGTCACTCCTCGACAACGAGACGATTGACGGTGCAATGGTGTCGCGGCTTGTTCAACAGGGACTCGGCGAACCGAGCAACGCTCGACAGTTTTAGCTCTGCTCAGCGTGGCGGCAGTCGCTGACGTCGCCGCCATCGCGCACTCTCGCGAGTCCCGCCCACAGATCGGTCGCACTGACGGGACCGATGAACGACGCGCGCACTACGCCATCCCGATCACTGAACAACACTGACGGCACTGCGTCGACGCCGTACTTGTCATGCAATGCGCGCTGCGCGCTGTACTCCACCACCTGCACGGCAACCTGAGGCGACTCAAGCACGACGACCTTCCGTTCGATGTCGGCACACGTGTTACACGTTGCCGAGGTGAATGCCAGCACAAGCCATGGCGCTTCTGCGCGCACAAAGTCGTCACGATCAACTTGTGACGGCACGGTGTGTCCGACCTGGGTGGGGCCATGGGGTCGGCGGCGTGCAACGACTCGAGAGACCACAATCGCCACTGCCACCACCGCCACAACGATCAATACGCGAATCACGGTGCACCTGGTAGCCGATGGGGTAACCCGAGTGCCGTGGTGCGACCCACCAGTTCGCCACCACGACTCAACATGCGCTGCACCACTACGGGTTCGCTGGCACGCACGATGAACTCTGCCTGCGGCAACCCTGGCGGCGTTGCGATCACGACAATCCCTGCGGCAGGAACGGTGATCGACTCAAATCCCACGATCGCCACTGCCCCTGCGGGCCCCACTTGTTCAATCGACACGGTGGCCTCGTCCGGCGTGGCATTTAACACCACGAGGGAGTCGGGCAATCCGGGCGTGAAGCCCGAGGGCGCACTCCACACCGTGCTGAGCGCCAACGACGGCGTACCGAGCACAACGGATGTACCGACGGTGTTGCCCACACGGCGATTGATGACCTGCTCGACAACGATGCCTGCCGCCGTACCGGTGAGATCATCGACCACCGAGACGTTGATGCCGTAGCGACCCGCAGGAAGACCTGGCAAAAGCGACGTGTCGACAACGGTGACGCGGCCTGCAGGAGCCGACACCACGAGCGGTTCGATCGCCGTAGCGGGATCATTGCCATTCAGAAACACCACACTCACCTGCTGGTCGTCGGCGGCGGGATTGAACATCACCAGCTGTTCGGTAACGCCATCGCCCTTTTCGCCATCGGCAAACCACCAGTCTGTGGCTAGCCCCATTGACCCGAGGTTCATCACATAACCCAGACGTCCCTGTCCCAAATAGTGCTGCGAGCGGCCCGCGACGATGCGACCCGATGAGGCCCGAACCGCCACTGCGAGCACTGGTTCGTTCCGCGCACCCTGCGCCCCCATCTGCAACGTCAGCACCGAACGCGGCGGCACAACAAGACCCTGCAAGTTTTGTGGTTCGCGACCCGATTCCTTGGTCACGAACGACACGTTGACGACACTGGCGTCGCTAAAGGGATTCGACAGGACGATGTTTTCAATGCTGTCCGCAGCGGTAAAGCCGTCGGCGAAGTACCACTCAGACGACGTGCGATCCGCACACATAGTTGTCGCATTTCCTGCGGGGTGAGTGATGAATTGCTCAACCGAACCGTTCGCGCCAAAGATCTCGACGATCGTCGACACGAACGGCGCCTGCAAGCCGCCGTCCGCATCAACCGTCACTGTCGATCGCGCAGGCACCGATACTGTCGACTCGATTGGCTCAACGCCGAGACCGTAATGAGTAATGGTTGCCGCTACGTCCTCTTCGCCGCGATTGCCGAGAACGAGCGAACCACTAATCGAGCCATCGTTGGCAGGCACGCCCGGACAGAACCATGTCGATGCGGCAAATTCAGATCGATTGTCGTCACTCGCGACGGCAATCATTGGGATGGTCGCACGTCCTCTGCCAGCGGATCCTGCATCGGGAGACTCGATCAGTGCAACGCCTCCCGTGACGTCATCGCGTGCCGAGTCGTTGGATGGCCGGCGATCGAATACCACCATGCCCACCACGAGCACGAATGCGATTAGTGCGACGATGAGCTGTCGCACCGTCAGGTGTGTGCGGGTGCCCAAATCGTTCATCGTGTGTTGTCCAACCGCAGTATCGGTTGTTCGATGCCGGCATCGACCAGCGTGACGGCGCCAAGCAACTTGCGACGCCGGAAGCGGCCAATGTCCGTCACCGCAACGATGGCAAGCAACCAGACGATGACCTGGACAACGACGAGTGCAGCATGAGTCCACGGCGTCCGAAGATCCACTTCCGCAATGCCCGCAAGTGGCGAGTCGAACGCCGTCGTGCCACCGAATGCCACGCGCGACTGCACCGCGACGCCGCCGACGTCGAGAGTGAGTCGATCGCTATGCGGTGCCGCGAGATGAATCGTGCCTTCCTCGATAAACGTCGGCTCGCTCGAAGTGGCTGATGTACGGCGCAACGGGAATTCGCTCACCACGTCGCCGGTTAACAGGACCTCGGTACCCGCCTGCGTGCTCATCACGGCAGAGGGGTCACTCAGCTTGGCCAGTGACGGAATCCACGCGGTGTTCTCAAAAATCACGAGCTCACTTGAGAAATAGGTGCGGCGGAAATCGAGCTGACTCGACAAGCCCTCAAGGAATGCCACCACCGACGGATCGGCCTCAACAGTCTCTTCGCTTGGGCGCAACCTGGAATCACCCGGGTTACCCAGCACCACCGCCACGTAGCGCACGGCGAGAGGAGCCAGCAGCTTGCCACCACGCACCGTTTCGGATCGTGTGATCGCGAGTAGCGCCTCGTCTGCACGATCGAGCAGCACTTCACCGTGCGGTTGCCAGCGATCCCGAAGTGTGAGTTCGCCATCATCGGCGATGCCGACATACGCCGCATCAACGAGTTGGTGACCGTCAAGGGGCAGTAACTCCGGCCGCCCGACGAACACGGTGGCGAAGTCGCCCTCTGCCGGGTCGGTGGGAATCTGGGCGAGTAATTGGGCGATTGTGGTCTCCGGCTGCCCCCACCGACCGTCGACGGCCGCCACCGCAGCGGGGACGATACCGACGAGTGAACAGACCATGCCCAGCACACCAATCGCACGCAACGCACCTGCACGATCGGCGACATCGAGCACCTGGCTGGCGAGCGCCGACGTGCCGAGGGCAAGACCGAGGCCCACAACGACCAAAAGCGCATCACTTCGCGGCGTAAATGCGGTAACGACATCGCGGTCAATCAGGAATATCAGCATCAACGCCGGCACGACGAGCATCACCGCACGAATCGCCCATACCGCGCGAACGCCACGCGTCACCAACACGGCAAGCGCCGCGCCAACATACAGCAACAACGCGAATGGTCCGAGGGTGGAATCACCGAAGTCAAATCGAGCGAGGTTGACGAAGCCAACGGGATCGGTGATCTGTGGCGTGCCTGGCAACAGTCGGCCCATTGCATCATCAGAAAGGAAGGTGATTAACCACGGCAGGTTCAACACCGCCGCACCCACGATGCCGAGTACTACTAGACGCACCGCAAGCAGCGATCGAGGCAGCGAAATCCCGGCCATAATCGAGCCAAGTAGCCACGCAACGGCAATCCACGTCGCAATCACCACGAACGACGCCTCGAATGCCACCGTGAGTGCGAGCAACAATGATGTCGCAGCGACCAGTTTGGTCAGGCGTGCGCCCACCACGCGCTCTTCTGCCAACGTCATCACGCGCACCACCCACGGTGCAGCCGCATAGGCAATCAACGTTGACCACGCACCACGCGCCAGGGCGTCGTACACCAATGGCAACGCGGCATAGATGACCACGCCGACGATGCGAGCGCGCATGCCAAAGACGCGTCCCGTTGCCGTCCATACGCCCACCCATCCCACAACAACAAGCCCGAGCACCGAAAGGGTGTGCAACAGGCCGATCTGTCCAAATGCAATGACACCTGCGACCGCCATCAGCGCAATGCCTGTGGGCAAGGCCGCCAGCTGACCAAAGCCGGCCTGCCACCAACCGGTGACGTAGTCGGCAAACAGCGACGCCGGCGCCTCGGAGCCTTCGCGCATCGGCAGGAATTCGCCGATCGGTGCCACACCGCGGGCAAGTATCGCCCGGCTACCCACCACTGCGAACACGGCGAGGGCCAGCGACACAAGAAACACCACGCGCGTGTGACGGGGATCCAAATCATCAGCGAGTGCCGCAGTGCGCACGAGACGCGAGCGACGCCGGCGTACGAACGATGCGATCCGAGCACTACCACGCAATTGCAGGTCGTGTATCTCCCGTGACGGCACGCGTCGATAGACACGTACCGCAGCACGCCTGCGCGCAATACGTCCGATGCCGGCAACTGCGCCGAGTGTTGCGCGAAGCGAGGCCAGGGCTTGGCGCATGCCACCGCCAAAAACGCCGAGGATCACATTCGCGATCGCGCCCAACAGCATTTGGACAAGTACCAACGGTGTGCGCATCACCCCGGACAAGCTCAAGACCGTGAACACCCGTGTGCGCTCAATAGAGGTGAGCGATGGCAGCGCGTCGAGGCGAGAGCGGATTGCACCGCGGTGACGGCCGCGAGCAGAAGGAACAACAAGGACGCGGGCACCTGTGAGGTGCGCGCGCCAACACAAGTCGAGATCTTCACCATAGAAGGGAACATCTCGATCGAACCCGCCGATCTCGCGAAACAAATCGGCGCGAATCAACATGCACGCCGATGGCACGACAAACACGTCACGCACGGCATCGTGTTGCTCTTGGTCTTTCTCGCCCGACTCGACGACATTGTCAAGCCGACCGAAACGATCGGCATCCAATCCGACCATCTGCACGATGCTGGGGTCGTCCCAGTCGACCAATTTCGGCCCTACGACGCCCGCATTCGAGCGATACGTCTCCTCAATCAACCGACTCACTGCATCGGCGTCGAGTGCGACGTCGTCGTGGAGAAAACAGAAGAAACCCGCGTCACCCTCTACGAGGCGCATCACCTCGTTTGCAACTGGACCAAATCCCGGATTGCCCTGCACTGAACGAACGACAGCCTGCGGCAATGCGGTACGAATACGCGCACCCACTTCCTCGGCACACGCATCGGTCAGAAAAAACAGTGTCTGCAGATTGGGATAGTCCTGGGCAGCCAATGCCCCCACCACCTCGTCGAACCACGGACCTGGGTCGTGCACGACCATGGTCGCCACCACGGGGGGCGCATCGACGGGCCGCAGGGCGGCGTGGATCTCTCGGGGCTCAGACACGCTCAGCGAAGGCTAGTTCTGACTTTCCAGACAATGACCTCACCGCTTGGCACGTGTACGTGCGCCCTCGGTAGCCTCGGCTCCACAACATGAAGACGTTTCCCTGCCCCACGATCGACTTGTCGAATGTCGACCTGCGTCGATTCGACACGGTACGCGATCTCGCGGGCCGCGTTGCCGATGCGGTGAGCGATGTCGATGTCGACGAGGCAACACGTATCGCTCGCGAGGCCACCTACACGCTCGTCGGTTTTGGTGTTCTCGCGTTTCAGCGCGCCCAGGTGCAGCGACGCGCGATCGTCGACTCACTGCAGGAACATGGGCCGACATACGTAGCCACGGTCTCACATCAAGCTGCAGCCGTGTTGGACGAATTGCGGACACTTGTCGACGTAGTGCGACAACCGCAACGTGCGTCCTCACCTGCCTGACCAGCCCCTCCCCGCCAACATCGTCCTCTAGTGTCGTGCCGTGGCCAATGACCAGGGAGCGCGCAACAACGACTGGTGGCGACCGGAGAATCTGCAACGTGCAGAGGAAATTGCTCGAATGAGTTCGTCGCACGACACGGAAAGTGATTTTGGGTCCTACGGAGTTTTGGCTCAGGGTGGCGGCCCGGCTAATGCCAGAATTGGCATCCACAACGACGTCCAACCGCTCGCCAAGGTGCGTTCCATCGCTCGTCTGCTCGGCCACGCCGACCCACGTTCAATACTCGATGCCGGCTGCGGCGCCGGGTTCACCACCGAGGCACTCACCGCCGTCTATCCCCAAGCCGATGTGTTGGGCGTCGACCTTGCCGTCGATGCCATCGCGTATGCCGCGCGCACGCATCGCCGCGCGCGATTCCTTGCCGCACCCATCAGCGTGGACCAGCCGCCGCTTGGATCGTTCGATCTCATTTTCTGTTTCGAGTTCTACCCATTCACGCGCAACACGGACGCCGCGACGCAAGCCAGTTTCATTCGCTACTTCGTTGAGCAGTTGCAGCCAGGCGGCGCACTCGTGATCTATCAAACCTGGAAGAACATGAATTCGCTCGCATCGTGTTTCGATGCTGTGCGCGCGCTAACCCCCGAGTTGCACTACGCCAAGCGCCCAACGCCACATGCGCGACTCGCTGCCCGACTTCCCTTCCGCGTCGCTCAGATGCTGTCGTGGACTGCGACCATGTTCGCCGGCCGCGATTGGCAGAAGCCGATCGTCATCGTTACCCGCGAGGCTCAGTCGTCGTGACACAACCTGCCGCCGAGGGACGCACCCCGCTTCCCGAGGGCACCGTGGCGGTGGGCATCGGCCTGTTTGTCGCGGGCATATCGGCCTACGTCTTTTTCAAGATCGGCCAGCAAGCACTCGGGCAAGATGGATTCAAGCCGATCGTTGCCATGTGGTTCATCATGTTTGCGCTCGCGCCCGGGTTCTTCCTGCCGATCGAACAAGAGGTGTCGCGCGCAATTGCCCATCGTCGTGCCGTTGGACAAGGCGGAGCGCCGATTGTGCGGCGCGTTGCGCCGCTCGCCGCTGGTCTGCTGGCACTGATCATCGCCGTCATTGTTGTGCTGACGCCGATTATCAACGACGATCTCTTCGAGGGGTACGGCGTCGTCACCCTCTGTCTCGTGCTCGGACTGGTGTCCTATGCCCCGCTCCATCTAGCGCGGGGAATCTGCTCCGGCTCCGGTCGGTTCGGCAGCTATGGACTCATCATCGGCCTCGATGGCGCGGTGCGCGTCATTGGTTGCGCGGCGTTGTGGCTCCTCGGCGTCGACAACGTGGGCGCATACGCGCTCACCATTGCCGTGTCCCCTGTAGTCGGCGTGCTTGCAGCCTTGCTCGCAGGCAAGCTGCACACCGACCCAGGCCCGCCCGCCTCGTGGTCTGAAGTGACGCCGAACCTCAGTTGGTTATTGCTCGGATCGCTGTTTGCAGCCGCACTCGTCAATGCCGGGCCGATCACCGTCGACCTGCTGGGCGACACCGCCCCCGCGAATGTGGTGACCCGCTTCGGTAACGCAGTGATCTTTGCTCGCGTACCGCTCTTCCTCTTTCAAGCCGTGCAAGCGGCACTGCTGCCACGGCTCGCACGATTGGCCGCGCAACGCGAGTTGGTGGAGTTCCGAATCGGATTACGCCGCCTGCTCATCCTCGTTGTCGGCGTGGGTGTCGCGGGTGTCGTGGGCGCATACCTCGTGGGGCCGCAGGTACTTGAGTTTGTCTACGAGGGCGGCATCGACAGGCGCACGCTCACGCTGCTGGCATTTGCCAGTGCGTTGTACATGATTGCTGTGGCGATTGCCCAGGCCGTTATTGCCCTACATGGTCATGCACTGGTTGCCATTGGATGGATGGCCGGGTTCGTGACCTACATCGTGCTCGTCGTGTGGTCGAGTGACGACCTGTACCTGCGCGTGGAGTTGGCGCTTGTAGGCAGTTCGATCGCCGCCCTTGCCGTATTCGCGCTGGCGATTCGCGCCAAAATGCGCCGTGACGTGGTTGCCGATGGCGAATCGGCAATTGAGGCATTCGCCGAACGACTCCTCGACTAACTCGTGAGTGTGAGTTACCGCTTCAAGCGGGCCGACTCGTACGCAAGGTCGTGCTCGACCATCATCGACACCAACTCATCGAAACTCACCTCGGGCTGCCAGCCCAACTGCTCACGGGCCTTGGAGGGATCACCGATCAGGAGATCCACTTCGGCCGGCCGAAAGAATTTGGGGTCCTGGCGAACGTACGGCCGCCAATCGCCGAGCCCCACACGTTCAAAGGCGAGCGTGAGGAACTCCTCCACCGAGTGCGTCTCGCCGGTCGCAATGACGTAGTCGTCGGGCTCGTCCTGCTGCAGCATCATCCACATTGCCTTGACGTAGTCGCCGGCATAGCCCCAGTCACGCTTGGCGTCGATATTGCCAAGCACCAGTTCCTTTTCGACACCCAACTTGATGCGCGCTGCGGTGTTGGTGATCTTGCGGGTAACAAATTCCAGCCCGCGACGTGGGCCCTCGTGGTTAAACAGGATGCCTGAGCAGGCAAACAAGCCATAACTCTCGCGATAGTTCACCGCCAGGTGATGACCAAACACCTTTGCCACGCCGTAGGGCGAACGCGGATGAAACGGCGTGAGTTCGGTCTGAGGCACTTCGCGTACCTTGCCGAACATCTCGGACGAAGAGGCTTGATAAAAACGAATCGGATTGTTCTGCGCGCCACCCACCATGCGAATCGCCTCGAGCGCGCGTAACACGCCAAGACCGGTGACGTTTGCGGTCAGTTCGGCCTGGTTGAACGACATCGCAACAAACGAGATCGCCCCCAAGTTGTAGAACTCATCGGGCTGGGTCTGCTCCAATGCCGACACCAGGCTGGTGAGGTCGGTGAGATCGCCCGGCACGATTTCAATGAAGGGAAACTCGTCGCGCAACATCTCGGCGCGCGGGTTGTGCTGGCCCTTCATCATGCCGCACACCTTGTAGCCCTTCCCATGGAGGAACTCGGCCAGATGTCGCCCGTCCTGCCCCGTGACTCCGGTGATGAATGCGGTAGGCATGTGGCACACGAATCTACCAGTGGTCCATCGTTACGCTTCTGATCCATGATCGCCGTGCTTGCAGGAGGTGTCGGGGCCGCGCGCTACTTGCGCGGACTGCTCGGCGCGGTCGACCCATCGCATGTCACCGCCATCGTCAATACCGGCGACGACACGGTGTTACACGGCCTGCACATCTCGCCCGACATCGACACGGTGACCTACACCCTCGCCGGCGCAATCGATCCCGAACGCGGTTGGGGCTTGCGCAACGAAACGTGGACGGCGATGGCAGCCCTCGATCGATACGCGCACATCCGACCGACCGGTTCGAGCGCCGCACCGACGTGGTTCAACCTCGGCGACAACGACTTGGCAACGCACTTCTACCGAACCGCACGCCTCGCCGAAGGTGCCACGATGTCAAGCGTTACTGACGAGATCGCGCGAGCGTGGAATGTGCCCATTGCGCTCCTTCCGATGACAAACCAACCGGTACGCACCATGGTGACTGTTGCTGATGACTGCGCGGCGGGCCCCACCGGCACCGAGATCTCCTTTCAGGAATATTTCGTTCGCCATCGCCATGCGATTCGCGTCGCAGCCATTCGTTTCGACGGTGCCGCTGACGCCGAGCCGCTCGGCCTCGATGTGCTGTCATCGGCCGACCACATCGTGATTGCCCCGTCGAACCCACTTGTGTCGATCGGCCCGTTGCGCGCATTGCCTGGCATCGATGAGATGCTGGCGCACCGTCGCGATCACGTCGTGGCGGTGTCGCCAATTGTTGCCGGAGCCGCGTTGAAGGGGCCCGCCGATCGCCTCATGAGCGAACTCGGCCACGAGCCGTCCGTCGTCGGCGTCGCCGACCTCTATGCGCCAATTTGTGGCACGTTGGTGATTGATCATGCCGACGCACAACACGCGGAGGCCATTCGCGACCGCGGAATGCGCTGCGTCGTTACCGACACGATCATGCGCACACCAGCCATTGCCACCGAGCTTGCCCGCCTGACGATTGGTGCGCGCGCATGAATCGTCTCACCACATGGGGCGTCACCGGCATCGGCGAAGTGCGGCCGGGCGATCAAGTTGGCGACATCGTGGTGGCGTCCTGCAGTGCCGAGCCGAACGGCCCGTTGCACGACCTCGACGTGGTGGTCGTCACGCAAAAGATTGTTTCCAAGGCTGAAGGTCGCCTCGTGGAGGTCGACCCCGACGATCCCCTCAGCCACAAGAAGCTGGTGGAGCAGGAAGCCGTACGCGTCTTGCGACGCCGTGGCGACCTCATCATCACCGAGACGAAACACGGCTTTATTTGTGCCAACAGCGGTATCGATCTGTCGAACGTGGAGCGCGGGCAGGCAGCGCTCCTCCCGCTCGACAGTGATCGCTCCGCTCGGCGTATCCGCGACATCGTGAAGGCCAAACTCGGCGTCACGATCGGCGTAATCGTCAGCGACACCTTCGGACGTCCATGGCGCATGGGTCTCACCGACGTGGCCATCGGTGTTGCCGGCATTGCCGCGGTCGTCGATCTGCGCGGCACTCCCGATGCGCTCGGTCGCACAATGCAGGTCACCGAGGTGTGCGTCGCTGACGAACTCGCCAGCACCGCAGAACTCGTCATGGGCAAGTCTTCGGGCATTCCAATTGCGATTGTGCGTGGTGCAGATCCGTCGTGGTTCCGCGAATCGTCGATGAAAGAAATCGTGCGCCCGGCCCGCGAGGACCTCTTCCGTTAGTCGCCGTCGCGTAACTCACTCGGCATACGCAAGAACAGATCGCGAAAGACCGCGAGCCCGTCGTCGAGACTCGTCCACGGTGTCCAACCCAACTGAATTTTGGCCCGCACCGGCGACACGGCGAGACGCTGCACATCACCGTGCCGCGACTCGCTCTTGCGTGCGCGACGCCCCGTGCCGGCCGCGATGCGCTTCCACAACTCTTCGATCGATGTTTGCACACCCGTTCCCACGTTGATCGTGAGTCCGCCGCCGCGATTCATGGCCCGCGCGAGCGCATCCACAACATCATCGACGTACACGAAGTCACGAGTTTGCTTACCACTGCCAAAGATCTCAGCATCCTGACGCCGGATGACGGCAGAGGCGAATGCCGCGACTACCCCGTCCTGTGGACGCTGACGCAGTCCGTACACGTTGCTCGTTGCGAGCACGCTGAACTCCACCGCATGTGCCTCTCGGTACACCGTCATCACGTCAACGATTGAGCGCATGATCACTTGCGGCACGTCGGCGTTTGCGGCCGCGCGTCCCTCCTTGACAGGAAGATGTTTCACCTCTACCTCGCCGTACATCAGCGCCGCGGGCAGACATAGCACCACCTTGCCCACCGCATATTGCTGCGCAGCCTCTAGCGCTGACATCAACACCGTGAGCGACCGCAACACGTCACCCATCTCGGTTGCAGACGGCGGCATCACCGCGAGGTGATAGATGACTGCGGGTTTACGCAATCCAACGAGTTCCCCGAATTCGAGTGCAGTGACATCAAGATGATGAAACCGCAAGTCGCCACCAATTCCACGGGCATCGCTCAAATTGGCCAGCGATCCCGACGACAAGTCGTCCACCACGTCCACCTGATGGCCTTCGACCAACAATCGTTCAACCAGATGCGAACCAATGAACCCCGCGCCACCACAGACCATCACCGGCCCGTTGTGCGTGGTCGATGCGCCGCGACCCATCGCTACTGCTTGTCGTGCAGGGGAATACGCGCGCCAACACATGTTGAGCCAGCCGCGACAACTCCATCGCGGCCGACCACTGACTCACTCACCGCCGCTTCGGATTCCACCGTGCCCATGACAATCGATCCTGACACCGTGGCGCCCGCGCCGATGACCGCTCCCGCCAACACGACCGAATGCTCCACCACGGCGCCAGCCTCGATGACAGCACCCTCCTCGACAACGACATGCGATACACGCGCGCTCGCGTCCACCCGCGCACCGCGCGCAACCGCAGCCTCGGGGTTCAGCGACGCCGCACGGAGATTCACTGCGAGATACGTCTCAGGCCGTCCCGCATCGATCCAGTAGTCGTTGGTCGACATCGCATACAGCCCCCCGTCGGCGACGATACATGGAAACACTTCGCGTTCGATCGACTGTTTCGTTGTTCCAGGCATGCGCTCAAGTGTGCGAGGCTCCATCACATAGGTCCCCGCGCTGGCGTTGCGGCTCGAAGTTTCGCCCGGCTCCGGCTTTTCGACGAAACGCAGCACCTTGCCATCCGCCGCAGTCTCCACAATGCCGAACTGGCTCGGATCATTGACGGGGGTGAGCGAGATTGTCGCCTCCGCGCTGCGATCGCGATGAAATGCAATGAGCGAGCTCACATCGAGGTCGGTCATGACATCGCCGTTGGCGACAATAAACGTGGACTCGATTCCCGCCTGACGAGCGGCAAATCCGATCGCGCCCGCAGTATCGAGTGGCGAATCCTCGACGGCATAGACAAGCCGCACACCTGCACATACGTCGCCGGGAAACGCACTGAAGAACGGTTCGGGATTGAATCCGAGCGCGAGCACCGCGTCGGTCACTCCCGCACGAGCCAGTGATCCCAGCAGATGTTCGAGCATCGGCTTGTGCAAAATGGGCAACAACGGCTTCGGCGTCGTCAGCGTCAGCGGCCTCAGCCGAGTCCCGAATCCCCCGACCAGCACGACTGCGTGCATCGGGTGAGTACTACCCCTGGCGGGTAATCGTCGAGAGCAACTCGACCGAGTCAGGCTGCGGCACGTCGGTGCCACTTGCCGTGAACGCAAGCACGATCGCCATGTTGTCGTCGGTCAGACGCACACCATCGAAACTCGCGATCGACACCTTCGAGTCGGCGTCATTAAATGCGTCCTTCCACGACACCACGCTGACCGTTGCTGGCTCGTCGCCACACGTGGTGTCTGCTTCGGTAATCGTCTCGCCGCCATTCACCGCAGCAGGGAAAGTGATCTCGGTATCAGTGACGGTCAGGCCGTACAACTCGAAGATGGTGCCCAACTTGGCCTTGCGCTCGCCGGCGAGGATCTGGGGCTTCCACAACACAAGGCCATCGCCTGCGATGTACGCCGGCTCATCAGTATCGAAGTTGGCCAAGTCGTCCGGGCCGACAGGAAAGCCCGTAACAAAGGTGTCGCAGTAGTACACGCCAAACGACAACGCGTATTCCTGATCGGCGGTCACCGATGCATCCACCGGCGGCGCGGCCTGGCGCGCGTAGGCAACAAGCATCGAGCCGAGAATGACAACTGCCAGTACGACGGTTGGGAACACTGATCCGCCCTGGAAGCGGACCTTCTTTCCCTTGCCCTTCTGGGCAAGTCGGGAGATCTTGTGGGCGGAAGATGAACGAGCCACGGGAACGACAGGCTATCGGTCGGTCGTGAACAACGACTCATAGCGCGCGGCCACTGCCGCGGGCGAGACGTGGCGCACCACCCATTGGCGGCCGGCGAGACCCATTGTGCGCAACGTGTCGGGGTCGGCCACCATCGCGCCAAGCGCGTCAACAAATGCGTTCGCATCGTCGGGGGCGACGGCAATACCGGCGCCACTGGCGGCAAGGATGCGTGGGACTTCGGTACCGGGATCGATCGCGGCCAGAATCGGTCGCCCAGCGGCCAAAATCGAATACGTCTTGGATGGCACGCTCACCCGCGCGAGGCCTGCACGCAACGGCACGACGTGGACATCGCCCGCCGCGAGGACCTCAGGTAGCCGCTCGATCGACTGATACCCGACGAAGTGCACATTCGACAGGTCACTCGCCTGCGCACGAAGACTCGCCAGCGCCGACCCGTCACCGTTGATAACGAACTGCACGTCCGGATATCGGCGCGCAGCAGCCAGCACCAATTCGAGGGATTGTGAGAACCCGACGTTGCCTGCATACATGACCACCAGCTCATCGCCGATTCCCAATTCATCGCGATATGTGTTGCGCCGATCAACGGGTTGAATCGCATCGGCGTCGACAAAGTTTGGGATAACGCACGCCTTGTGGCGGTGCTTCGCCGCGACCTTTGCGCGGATATTGTCGGCAAGGTCGTCCGATAGCAACACCACGTCATCGGCACGGTGATAGCTCATGCGCTCGAGCCAACGCGCGGCAGCAATGATGCGGCGATTCGTTATTGCACCCGTCTGCAGCGCCGCATCCGGAAACACATCCTGAATGTTGAACACCAATCGTCCGCCGCGTAGTAGCCGAATGAGCCAACCCGTGATGCCGAGCGTGAGTGGCGGCGACATTGCCAACACGCCATCGATGCGACGGCCAGGGCCGGCGAATGCGCCACGCAACCCGACAAGCACACTGAATAGTGCAAACCCGATTGCCCGACGCAGCACGTTGCGTTTCGACTTTCCAGGAAATGGGTGCACACGGGTGATAGTCCCCCACGCGGTGTGCTCCGTGCTCCACAGTCGACCCGACCAGCCTGGTTCTATCGCGTGGTCGCGATACCACGGCAACGCAGTGACGACATGCAACTCGTGACCACGTGCTGCGAGTTCGTCAACAATGCGCGTCATTACCACGCCCGTCGGAGCAATGTCGGGGGCAAAGTGTGGACACAACACCACAAGACGTAGTGGCGCGTTGGTCATTGCTGCTTCCGATTCAGTGCGGCGTCGTAAGCCCCACACAAATCACGTGCAGATTCGCGATTGGTGTAGCCGGAGGCGTGAGCGTGTCCCCGCTGCACCCACTGGTCGCGCTCGTTACGCATGCGCTGCGGCGCGGCCGCCCACGCCTCGCGCGTGAGTGGTAAGGCGAGTCCTGCATCGCCCACCACTTCGGCAAGCGCGGTTTCATTGCTCGCAATCACCGGCGTACCCAACGCCATGGCCTCGATGATCGGTGCACCAAACCCCTCGTACCGACTTGGGAAGACGAGCGCATCGGCGAGGGCAATCAGTCCGTCTCGATCGTGAGCGTCAACACGCCCAATACGGCGAATGCGGTGCGCAACACCCAACTCGCGCGCGCGAGTCATGACGCGCTCCTCTGCACGACCCTCTCCCCCGGCAAACACCACGACGAAGTCTTCATCGCGCCATTCGTGAGCCAGCAATTCGAGAAGAAACTCGTGGTTCTTGTGTGGATGCGTCATCGCGGGAAACACCAACACCGGGGAATTTCCCAGGTCGAAGCGCGTTCGCAGTTGCGACTCGTGGGTGGCGTTCGCACCAAGACTTGCCTCAATGCCGTGACGAACCACATGCACCGACGCCCGCGACACGCCAAAGGCGCTCACCAATGAGTCGCCGACATAACGCGACGGCACCGCTACGCAGGTTGCGCGCCTCACCGACGCAGGCACACGACTGCGCAGATACCGCAACTTGAGCGGACTGAAGTAGTCGGGATACGTCAGATACTGCACATCGTGAACGGTGAGCACGGTGGTGTCGTTCCCGCGCGTGGGCAAGGTGCCACCACCGTGATGTACAACTTCAAATGTGCGTGTGTGTCGAGCGAGCCACGTGTTTTCTGCCAACACGCGCTGCGCCCTGCGGCGTGCATCAGTGCGCGCCTCGACAATGGGCATCGCCGCAGCCAACGCGGGATGCGCTGCAGCAAACCCCCGCGGCGCAAAGATCGTCAGGTCATACGGCGCGTCGATTGCGGCCATGCCGAGCAGTTGGCGCACGAGATACTCCTCGCTCCCACCCACCTCGCCCGGCACACACCACAGCAGATTGATCGCAACGCGCGGCGTAGCGCTCATGCTTCGAGTACCTCGTCGTAAGCAGATGCGGTTAACGCCGCAGCTCGCTCCCACGTCATGACTTGTGCGCGTGCACGGCCGAGTGCGCCATAGCGATCGGCGTTGGCCAGCGCGCGAGCAATGCCATCAGCGATGGAGTTCTCGTCCAACGGATCCACGAGCACTGCGGCGCCTCCGGCCACTTCTGCAGTCGAGGTCGTCGCGCTCGTCACCACCGGCGTCGACTGCACCATGGCCTCGAGCACGGGCAAACCAAACCCCTCACGAATCGAGGGATACACCAGTGCTGCTGCCGCTTTATACAGCGCGTGCAACGACATGTCGTCGACGTGGCCCACAAATCTGACACGTTCAGAGGGCGCCACCTGCAAGTCTCCCCATCCGTCAGCGCCAGCAATTACCAAGGGCGGCAAGTCACTGTGCGTGGCGTGTGCGCGCACCAACCGCGCCAAGTTCTTCCGGGGCTCGAGCGTGCCGACAAACAACAGGAACTCATTCGGCAATGACATCTCTCGTCGTACTCGCTGTACCGCGGCGTCGTCCACGGTCACATGACGCACTCCAAGCGGTACATGGCGCAAGCGATCTGCAGAAAATCCAATCTCGCGACAATCATCGTACGTTGCCTGCGAACTGCACAGCACCACGTCGGCGCGCTTACGCAGTGCCGAAAGACTGCGCCGAAACACCGCGTTACCTCGTCGCGTAAAAAATTCAGGATGATGCAAGAACGCCACGTCATGAATGGTGGCGACCAACTTGCGTCGCGTCGCAAACGGAATAATCGTCGTGCAGTGCACCACCTGGGCCTCTGGCCACACCGATTCGACGCGCGGCCATCGCAGGCGCAGCGACGTCTCATAGAGCAGTGGGCCGGCAACAGGCAATCCGGCGACATCCATCGATACGTCGAAGTCCACCGCGGGATCTTCGTCATGTCGCCCCGACACGCCCAACAACTGCACGTCCCGCCGAACGTGTGGCATTGCGCGAGCAACTTCCAATGCAGCGGTTGCCGTGCCACCGGGCACGCGGTGCCAGCACTGCTCAAGGGTGTAGGCAACCCGCACGACCTCCATTGTGCCAACTCAGTATCGTTCTACGCATGACATCGACTACCAATGGGTCGTTCTGGAGTGGACGCACCGTAGTCGTCACCGGCGGGAATGGATTTCTCGGCTCCAAAGTTGTGGCCGCGTTTCGTCGCAAAGGGGCACAGGTCGTTGCGCCCCGCCACGTCGAAGCCGACCTCACACAGCCTGGCATCGCGGAAGAGTTGTTTCGCAGCCATCAGCCATCGCATGTCGTGCACCTCGCCGCACGCGTTGGTGGTATTGGATACAACCAAGTAGCGCCTGCACAGCTGTATCTCGACAATCTGATGATGGGCACACTGACCATCGAAGCGGCACGCGCGGCCGGCGTCGACAAGACGGTGATTCTCGGCACGGTGTGCTCGTATCCCAAGTTCACGCCGGTGCCCTTCCGCGAGGAATCGATCTGGGACGGCTACCCCGAGGAGACCAACGCGCCGTACGGTATTGCCAAGAAGGCACTCCTCGTGCACGCACAAGTCAACGCCGCTCAGTACGGACAGAAGTTTGCCTTCGTCATTCCGACCAATCTCTACGGACCAGGTGACAAATTCCACGAGTCGGTCTCCCACGTCATTCCCGCACTCATCAAGAAGTGCGTGGAGGCAAAAGAACGCGGCGAAGACAAGGTGCATGTGTGGGGAACCGGCACCGCGAGCCGCGACTACTTGTATGCAGACGATGCGGCGGAGGCAATCGTGTTGGCCGCAGAGGTGCACGAATCAACGGAACCCATCAACCTTGGCAACAACCGCGAGGTCACCATTCGCGAGACTGCTGAGACCATCGCGCGTGTCGTGGGTTTCACGGGCGAGTTGGTGTGGGACCCCTCGCGCCCCGATGGACAACCGCGCCGTCGCGTAGATGCGAGTCGCGCGGAGCGCGAACTGGGATGGCACGCTCACACAACGTTCGAAGACGGTATGCGCCGCACGGTCGAGTGGTACCTGGCCAACCGCGATGAAGCAGAACAGGCGCCGGCCTAAACACGCGTGAGTCTTCCTCCCCCACAACTTCCCCCGCCTCCACCTCCGCGGGCCCAGACACGACGCAGGATCACGCGTCGGCCCGCGGGTCGTCGTTCACGATCCACAAGCCCGTATCCCGTCACCAACGCACTGATCGCCATCAATGTGGGCATCTTCGTGTGGGAACTCCTGATGAACATCGGCGCGCGTGGCTTCAGTCAAGATCTCTCTGAAATTCAGTACCGAATGGTCATCTCGCAGCAGTTCATTGATGACGGCGAGTGGTACCGCCTGCTGTCGGCCGGTTTTATTCACTTCGGTCTCTTTCACGTAGCAATGAACATGTTGCTGCTGTACCAACTCGGTCGCCTGCTCGAACCCGCCGTTGGCTCGCTCACGTTCGGACTCGTCTACTTCGCATCGCTGCTCGGTGGATCCGCGGGCGCACTCGTGGCCAGCCCCGACGCGCTCACCGGCGGCGCCTCGGGAGCGGTGTTTGGCCTGATGGCAGCAGGGGTCGTTGGCCTGCGCCAGCGCGGCGTCAACCCGATGCAAACGGGCCTCGGTCTGACGTTTGTCATCAATCTGCTGTTCACATTGGCCATTCCCGGTGTCTCCATCGGCGGCCACTTCGGCGGCGCACTTGCCGGTGCCCTCTGCGGATCGGTGGCGCTCGCCCCGGCGCGGTGGCGACTACCGGCATGGAGCGCAAACGCGGCTGCCGTCGTCGTTGGGCTTCTTGCCGTCGTCATCGCCGCCACACCCCGCCTGTAAATACTCGGGCAATGCTTGCCCGACTCCGTCCGCCGTTGCGCATACCCCGCGCTGTACTCGACCCCATCGCCAGCCCGCTCGATGCACTCGGCGTGATCACCCTTGCCCTCGGTCGCCCCTTGTCGCGCCAACTCATCGTGATCGCCTGCGACGATGTCCGCCGCGGCCTCAGTCTCTCGCGCTTCATTGTCGACGGCAACACGAGCAGCCACATGGGCGATGCACTCGACCGCATGATCGGCTACTGCAGTCAGGTTGCGTCCTCGGCCAACGTCATCGTGGGCGTCAGCGAACCGTTAGCCGCGAGCGCCACACAGCGGCTGATCGATTGCACTATGGCGAGCGAACGATGTCGCCGCGCCGGTATTGCACTGCGCGAGTGGTTAGTGGTGACGCATGGCGGCGTGTCGAGTGCGCTCGGCTAGCGACAGCCGCAGCCAGTTCCGCAGCCACCGGCTCGCGGTGCTGGGGTCGGCGCGTTCATCGTGCCCACTGATGCGAACACGCTGAGTAGACGCACCACGTCGTCGTGGCCGTCAGGACATGTGGCGGGTGCATCGGCATCGGCCATCGAGCGGCGTTCTTCGAACACCGTGCTGCATCGCTTGCACCGAAACTCGTACGTAGGCACGGGCGTAGTCTATGAACCGTGAGTACTCCGCTGCAGACCCGCCCTGTCGTCGACCAGCCGGACACCCAGCGCGTTCCCGAGACCGCCGAACCCACCATGGCCCACATCGTGAAGACCGAACCAGGCGAAGACGCTGCGGCCAAGGTGCTCGAGGCCCGCATCATGGGCACACCACTCGAAGCATTGTGCGGTCATGTCTGGGTGCCCTCACGCGATCCCAAACAGTTGCCGCTGTGCGACTCGTGCAAGGACATCTACGAGACGTATCGCATGTTCAACGACGGCCTCAACGAGCGACCCGCCGAGTAACACTCACCGAAAGTTGCGTGCGGCGACGCGTGCTGCAATCGCCAGCGGCGCCAGATGCTCGGCCACGATATTCACCACCCCACCGTCGCCGATTTCCAATCGCCCACGCACAAGCAACGCACCCGCGCCTCGCGCCACGCGGCGATACCGCACCCAGCATCCCTGCGAACACACCACGTTGATAAGCCCCGTTTCATCTTCAAGGTTGATGAATGTCACGCCCCGCGCCGTCATCGGGCGCTGACGATGCGTGACCGTGCCCGCCACGAGCACCTTGTCAGCACCGCAGCGGGCGAGGTCAACCGCGGTGACCACGCCCATCTGGGTGAGTTCACGACGCAACAGTTCGGTTGGGTGCCCGTTGGGCGCGATGCCCGTGGCCCACAGGTCGGCGATGGTCTCCTCCATCGGCGCCATGCCGGGCAACCGTGGCGCGTCGACGCCTGTGGTAATTCCAGCAAGACGATCGGGGCGCGAGTAAATCACTGCGCCGGCACTCCACAGCGCGCCGCGTCTATCGCTGCCAAAACACTCGGTGAATGCGCCCGCAGTGGCGAGCGCCTCGAGGCGCGTGACGTCGAGACGCGGGACACGACGTACGAGATCTTCCATGTCGCGATACGGCCGGCTCGCTTCAATGTCGTTGGCCATGTCGTCGGTAATGCCGCGCACCGAGGCCACACCAAGGCGCACTGCAAGCCCACCCGCCGATTCGTGGTGCGGCTCGAGGGTTGCCCGCGCACATGACGCATTCACATCGGGCGTCAACACCACAACACCGTGACGACGGGCGTCTTGTACCAACGAATGTGGCGACCAAAACCCCATGGGCTGCGCATTCAATAATGCGGCACAGAACGCGGCGGGTTCGTGCAGCTTGATCCATGCCGAGGCATACACGAGATACGCGAAGCTCACCGAGTGGCTCTCGGGGAAGCCGTAGTTGGCGAAGGCTTCCATCTTCGCGAAGATCTGGTCAGCAACGGTGCCGACAATGCCGTTGCGCGCCATGCCTTCATACAAACGTTCGCGTAACCGTTGCATGCGGGTACGTGAACGCTTGGACCCCATCGCCTGACGCAGTTCGTCGGCCATTGCTGGCGTGAAGTTGGCGACGTCGATCGCCATCTGCATCAGCTGCTCCTGAAACAGCGGCACACCGAGCGTCTTGCCGAGACTGTTTTCCAACAGCGGGTGTAGATACGTGATGGGCTCGACGCCGTTGCGCCGCCGAATATAGGGATGCACCGACCCACCCTGAATGGGGCCCGGGCGAATAAGCGCGACTTCCACCACCAAGTCGTAAAACCGGCGTGGCTTGAGCCGTGGCAGCGTGGCCATCTGGGCACGCGACTCGATCTGGAACACGCCCACCGTGTCGGCGCGACACAACATCGCATACACCTCGTCTTCTTGAGGAATGGCAGCAAGATCGATAGCAACGCCACGATGGTGCGCAATTAGGTCGACTGCGTTGTGCAGCGCAGACAACATCCCCAACCCCAGAAGGTCAAACTTGACGAGCCCCGCCGCAGCGCAGTCGTCTTTATCCCACTGCAACACCGTGCGACCCTCCATGCGCCCCCACTCCACGGGACACACCTCGGTAACGGGTCGATCGCACATCACCATGCCGCCGGAATGAATGCCCAAGTGACGGGGGGCGTGTTCGATTTGTGCGGCCAATTCCACCACCAAGGGGGGAATCGAATCGTGATCGCCTAACGATCCAAAGCGATCCACCTGCTTGCTCCATGCATCCTGTTGCCCTGCCGCAAAGCCCAACGCCCGGGCCATGTCGCGCACCGCCGAGCGTGGCCGATAGGTAATGACATTGGCGACCTGAGCAGCGTGGTGTCGGCCGTGGCGCTCATACACATATTGAATGACTTCCTCGCGGCGGCCACTTTCGATGTCGATATCGATGTCGGGTGGGCCATCCCGTTCGGGTGACAAGAACCGCTCGAAGAGCAAGCCGAGCGACACAGCGTCGGCAGCGGTGATACCCAGCGCGTAACACACGGCGCTGTTGGCAGCGCTGCCCCGGCCCTGACAAAAGATGTCGCTGCGTCGACAGAACTGCACGATGTCCCAGACCACAAGGAAATACCCCGCGAAACCCAGCGTGGCGATGACCTCCAGTTCGTGATCGACGGTTCGCCACGCACGTGCGCGTAGCGATAGGTCTTCACCTGCCGCTGATGGTCGGCAGCCGTAACGCCGCGTTGCGCCTTCCTCGGCCAAGCGCCGTAAATACGCCATCTCGTCAAGGCCGTCTGGGCATGGAAATGGCGGCAGTCGTGGCGCCACGAGGCGCAGGTCGAATGCAGCATCGCGGGCAAGTGCGGCGGCACGCTCCACTACCCCCGGATAGCGCGCGAAGCGGCGAGCCTGCTCCGAGCCACTGCGCAGGTACGCAGTGGCGGCCGGCGGAAGATCACAGTCGATGACATCCAGGCTCGTCCGTCGACGCACGGCGGCAACCGCAGTCGCCAATCGATACTCGGCGACCGTTGCGTACGACACGTCATTCGTCGCCACGCACTCAATGCCCACTCGATCGGCGAGACGCACGAGTTCGTCGTTGCGCACCGAATCGAGCGGGTCACCGTGATCCCACAATTCGGCCACCACGTGTTCGCGCCCGAATGCGTCGATCAACCGCTGCAGTTGACGTTGCGCCGCCACAGGACCACCCGCCGACAGTGCGCGGGTCACGATGCCCTCCGACGACCCCGTCAGCACCCACCAGTCACCCACGCAGAAGTCGGACAACGACTCAACGCTAAAGACGGGGCTGCCCTTGCTACCCGCCAACTGCCCCGCGCTAATTGCCGACGACAGGTGGGCATACCCGCGCGGGTTACGTGCGATAACGAGCACCTCGCCATCCGGGCACTGCAGCTCGGCGCCGAACACGGTGGGTAGCCCCAATGCGCGAGCCGCCTCGGCAAAACGCACTACGCCGTACAACCCGTTGCGATCAGTGATTGCTAGTGCGCGCAGGTTGAGTCGTGCGGCCGTTTCGACGAGTCGTTCCGGATGCGACACACCCTGCAGAAATGAAAAGTTGGATCGACAGTGCAATTCTGCGTACTCGACCGCATCGATGCGCGCGTTGCTAATGATCGGTGGCGTGTACGCGCCACGCTTGGCAGAAAACGCTGGCCCGTCGCCGCCGGCATTCCAGTCATTGCTGCGCGGCGGGCGGCCATCGGAGAGCCGGGCCTCAAGAGCGGCCCACGATACGTGTGCATGCGACGGGTCGAACCCCATCGCGCGAAGTGTAGCGAACGTATGTTCGCTTTATTGGCCCTTACAGCAGTCGGCGGACCGTGCGCAGCGCACCGGCAAGACCCACGTCGGCCATATCCAGTGCGGTTTCCCAGTCGAACCAGGCCACTTCTTGGCTCTCGCCCTCCGGCGGGTTCGGGTCGTCGTCGGCAGCATAGATGACGTAGCGCACGTCCAGGTGGGTGTGGCCCCGCGGGCCGGGGTGCACGTCCAGATGCACCAGCCACGGGCCAGTTGCGGGATGCTCGAGCTCGAGCCCCGTCTCCTCGCGCGCCTCGCGCAAAGCAGCCTCGGCTGGCGTTTCATCGGTGTCGATGTGACCGCCCGGCTGCAACCACATGTTCAGTCGCTTATGACGATGCAACACCACACCGCGACGACCGACAACGATGGCTGAGCCAGTGACGTGCGTCGGATCTGCGTGTTCGTCGAACGGTGCGATCAACGTGGGCGCAACACGCAGAAACGTTTCGATCGATTTCCGTTCGCGTTCGTCACACGGAATTGCGGCGGAGAAATGCGCGCACAGCGCCTGCACGATCTTCGTATCGTGCTCACCGATTCTCACGTTCATGGAACGGAAAAATCTACCAACTATCGAGAAAAAACATTCTCCAACATTGTTAGAGAAATTCTGCCGCAACGGCCCATGTTCCACGCTCCAGTACAAGCATCATGGCGCGACCACCGGCTACGACATGCATTCGCACGGCACGACGTTGTCGACGATGATCCCACCAACACTCCTCCACCGGCCATGGTCCGGCCCACCACTCCACATCGCACGTCACGCGATCAACAATCACCTGCGTTGGCGCTGCACTCAACTCGTGTCTGCCACTCACCACAATGTGCGCACCGTCTGCACTCATTACATCGACCCCAATCGGCTCGTCGTAGACGCGAGTGGGTGAAGGGGACGGTAATGCCCCTCGCCATCGACACTCTTCGCGTACCGCGGCGCTGCGCTGCTCGAGGTCGACAAGCGACGCCGGCGTGTGCACAAATACCTCCATCGGGTCGCGCCCGCCGCGCCATTCGGGCACTCGCACGGCAGCGGCCCCGAGCCGCTGCACAAGGGCCGCCGTTGCCCGCCGCGCCGCCTCGTCTGGCGCATCGGAGGCCCCCCACAGCCCCACCTGGCAGCCTTCAAAAGGCCGTACGGCAAGGGGAATCAGGTGCATGACGACCACGCCGCTGGTGAGGCCGCGGGTGCTTATCCAGCCTTCCATCTGCCAGCGAATGCGCTCGATGATCGCCCCCACCCCAAGCCCTTCTGGCACGTACCACACGCGATCACTCTGCTCGCCGTGATCACCAAGCAGACCTACTTGCAGGCGCACACACACCACACCGTGATTGCTGAGATGCGCACAGAGCTCTTCGGCCATAGCACGACCGTTGGCCGCAACGACAGTGAGATCTTCGATCGGATGCTCGAAGCGGCGCGTGCTTGCGTGATCGGGTGGCGGAGGCACCACCACGGGCGGATGGCGATCGACACCACGAGCGAGTCGATGCATTTCGGCTCCTACCGGACCAAAGCGCGCAGTCAGGGTGGACTCGGGCAACGCCGCGACGTCACCCAATGTGCCGATGCCCAAACGTTGCAGCAGCGACACGACGTCGCGAGACACACTCGCGTGATCTGCTAACACCGCTACCGAACAGTCCCCTAATTGGGCGCGTGATGTTCCGGCAGCAATAACGAGCGGCGACACGTTGGCGTGCGCCGCAATCGTGGCCATCAGTCGACCATCAGCGATGCCCACGCCATAAGCAGTGTCGTGAAGATCGAGCGCGCGAAACACGTCACTGAGCACTGCAACGATGCGTGCGCCGAGTGCGTCGTCACCGCCGAGATACCGCGAGGGGCCGCGCGTGGGAAACACCACCATCCCGCACTCGCCCACTTCGATCAACGGGACCACATCGGCAATTGCACGCACGACGGGTTCGAACATCACGCGGTCGCGGTCGGGATTGTCCGTGGCGACGAAGAGGTCGGGGCAGCATTCCTGGGCCTCCCGCCGGCGCATGCCGAGGTCTACCCCGGCTCGCGCCGCTGCAGGTGTGCGGGCTACCACGCGATGAGCACGCACCACCGCCACGGCGTCGTGTACGGCCCCGTGTTCGCGACGGGCGGCGGTGGCCGACCAGTCGTGGCATGCCGCCACCACGACACGCGTGGACGACTCAGCAGCCAAGACGAATGGTGTGCGTTGCCACACCCGGCATACGCCGGCCACCCGTGTCGATACGCACGTCGCGGCCCTGCACGTGTCCAACACCCTCACCGATGCCGAACCACTGCAACGTGGTGGTGTGCAAGGTGACATCGGGCTGAAAAACCGATGCGACGGCCGGTTGACGCGCAGGATCGACAAGGACCATCACCCCTTGCCGCGCCTGCACGCGCGCCACCACCTTGCGCGCCTCGCCCACCGTGACCCCGTGTGGCACCTGCGTCATGAGCACGGCAAACCCATCGATGGCGGTTGCCAGCGTGGCTGCCCACTCACGCGTCGCACGCGGCGGCGCAACCAACACCGTGCGCTGCAACGCAACACCCTGCTCGGCGGCAGCGGCAAGACCGAGATCGTCGATACCCACCACGGCAAGCCATGCACCCTCCTGCGTAGCGCGCGCCACCACGCGCAACGCCAGGGCCAACGCCGCATCCCCGCTACAGGCAATGGTGCGCCCACGGGCCATGCCCACGCCGATCACACCGGTCAGCGCCTCGTCGAGGGGCAGCGTGTGTCGCTCGACTGCAGCTGCCGGACGCAACACGGCAGAGGGGCGCAGGCCGTGATGCAGCGCATGACTGGTGAGGAGATCGCGCGAGGAAGGAGACACGCCCTCACTGTAGCGAACGTATGTTCGTAGTTCCTCGGGGGTCAGTGGCGGCGGGCGAGGGCGTTCAACGACTCGATGAGCAGGCGGGGATCCTGCGCCCACTGGTCGGCCCCCAGCCGCTCCACCGTGGCGGCCTCGCGGATGGCTGCCCCGCCCACGTAGATCGGTACCTCGGTACGCACGACCTTGCGAATCTCACCGATCACCTCGCGTGCCGAGGCAAGTGAGTGCTCCATCGTGATACCCACACACACCGCGACCACGTCGTTGCACTGGCGAACTGCCTCGGCGAAGGCATGTGCAGGCATGTTGCCGCCCAAGTCGTGCACGTCCCATCCCTCGCTACGCACAAGGTCGGCCACGATCGATACCGCAAGCGCGTGCTCCTCGCCCTTCGGCGCGCCAAAGATGACCGCGCCCTTGCTCACCCCGCGCCGAGCAAAGCGCGAACCAATCTGGCTCATCAACCGCAGCGACACATTGGTGGCGCGGTGCTCAACGTGGATACCCAGTTCGCCCTGTGCCCATCCAGCGCCAATCGATGCCAACGCCGGACTCAATACCTGGGTATATAAAAAGAGCAGATCGTGGCCCGCCCGTAACACGGACTCCATGACCTCGAATGCGCCGCGCTCGTCGCCCTCGATCAGGCGCGACTCCAGCCGCTTGGCCCACGGGGCCTCGTTACGCGCCTCGGGCCGCGGCGCCGCCGTCGACTCCGGTTCGCACTTGGCCGACTGAAAGCGCTCGAGGTCCTCTGTCAACACAAACCACGACCTGCCCACCTTGCGCGCAGGCAATAAACCCTGGCGCACATAGCGATAGACGGTCATGTAGTGGACATGAAGGGCTTCGGCGACCTCGTGCAGGGAGACCTCGGTGTCCAACATCAGGCCCCCATATTCACACGGCCACCCGCGGCCGCGCGTAACTCAGCCGTTCTTTGCCCGCGCCTTTTCCAACGCCGCACGGGAGCGCGCCAACAAATGTGCCGGCACGCGTGACAGGTTCGGGTCGCCACCGGCCTCGACTGGTGCGCCCGATGCCGCGGGTGCACTCGTCGTTGCCACCTGCGCCATCAACTCCGCCTCGGACGGTGGCTGCATGCCGGGCTTCCAGTACTGGTACAAATCTTCGACCACTTTGACGACCACGTCATGTGCACCCGACGGCGTCATGTCGACAGTCACCATGTTGCCAAACACATGCACCGAGCGCACGGCGCCTGTATCGAAAAGTCGTCGCGCGAGGACATCTGCCGGCTTTTCCGTTCGTGCCGACTCTGGCCCCGCATAGCGCTCATGGCCCATGCCGGTCAACGAGCGATTCAATTCGAACCGCATCCGGCCCGGCGAGGCTGACGACTGCATCTTGACTGCGACTGGCTGACCCATGCCGATCACACTAGTTGGCACGCCTTCGCCGGCATCGACCGACACCGATACGGTTGGGGCATGACCACCGACACCGCGTCGATCGACGAGTTTTCCCAACGCGCCCGCGCCTTCCTCGACGCCCACGCCGAACGCAAGGAAGTCCAACGGACATTCGTGTGGGGCGAAGGGTCGGACAACGTGGCGATGTTCGAAGAACGTGACCGCGAAATGGAACAGGAAATCGTGCGCCAGGCCAAGGACTGGCAGCGCACGCGTTTTGACAACGGATTCGGGTGGATCACCGGCCCCATCGAGTACGGCGGCTCGGGGCTCACGCCCGCTCATGAACGCGCCTATGCCGCAGTTGAACGCGAGTACCGCACGCCCAGCCTCGGCGTGTTTCAAATCGGTCTCGGTATGGTCGCCCCGACGATCCTCGCCCACGCCACGCCTGCCGCACGCGAGCGCTACCTGCGACCAATGTGGCGCGCCGACATCGTGGGCTGTCAGCTGTTTTCCGAACCAGGCGCAGGAAGTGACCTCGCATCGCTGCAGGCCAAAGCCGAGCGCGATGGTGACGAGTGGGTTATCACCGGCCAGAAAGTGTGGACATCGGGCGCACAGTTCAGCGACATCGGCGAGATCGTCTGCCGCACCGACCCAGGCCTACCCAAGCACAAGGGCCTCACCGCATTCATCGTCGACATGCACGCCCCTGGTGTTGAAATTCGTCCGCTTCGCCAGATGACGGGTGGCGCCAGCTTCAACGAGGTGTTCTTCAACGAGGTACGCGTTCCCGCCGACCACATACTCGGTGAAGAAAACCAGGGCTGGACGGTGGCGTTGACAACGTTGATGAACGAACGCGCCTCGATCGGCTCGATGGGCAGCGGCGAGACGTCGATGTTCGTGCGGCTCCTCGGCATGATTCGCCACTTCGGGGTCGACGACGACGCAATCGTGCGCGACATGCTCGCCGACCTCTACATCAATTCAAAGATTGCGGGCTTCACCTCGCAACGGGCGATGGACAAGATCCGTGCTGGTCAAACGCCAGGTCCCGAGATGTCGATCGGCAAGATGGCGCTTGTCAACAACCAGAAGCGCATGAACGACCTCGTGGCGCACGTGCTGGGCGCAAAGTTGCAAGCCGACACCGGCGAATGGGGCACGTATGCGTGGAGTCAGTTGCTCCTCGGCGCACCGGGCATGCGCATTGCAGGCGGCAGCGACGAAGTCATGCGCAACATTGTCAGCGAACGCGTGCTGGGCATGCCCAAGGACGTCGGCATTGATTCCAAGTCGCCGTTCCGCGATATCCAAGTGGGAACGCTGAAGAGTTAGTGACTCAGCGGCGCGGGCGCGCCAGTTGCATCTCGCGACGTAACGCCACGCGCAGCACGCACCGCACCATGTGCAACGCCGAGGCGAAAGCGCCTGCGGACGCCACGCCGGTGGTGCGATTTGCGAATGGTGCCGGAATCTCGACAACGGTGTAGCCCGCTCGTCCCGCAGCAACTAACACCTCGTAGGTGTCGCTGAGGTATGCCGAAGGCAACTTCTCTGCCAACTCACCCAGCAGCGGCTGCCGGATAAGACGAAAACCCGAGGTCGGGTCAGTGATTGGCGTGCTACAGGCACGCGATGCACTCCATGCCAACAGGCGGGATGCCGAACGCCGCACCGCTCCCATCGTCATCGTGTTCGCGGTTGACCGAAATCGACTTCCTACGACCACGTCCACGCCACCCGATGCGGCAATCAGCGCGGGAATTTCTGCCACCGGATGCTGCCCATCAGCATCGCACTGCACGATCACTTCGTAGCCCCGCTCGACCGCCGCAGCAAAGGCAGTGCGAATTGCTACACCAACGCCCGAGTTGCTGTTCAGGCTTACCACTTCTGCCCCAGCAGCAGCTGCCCGTGTCCGCGTGTGGTCAGTCGAACCATCATCGACCACGAGAACACGGAAGCCAGCTATCGCAATCTGTTCGATGACCTCGGCTATCGCATCCTGTTCGTTGTATGCCGGCACCACGACGAGCACGTTCGTGGCCGGGGCTGCATTCACCGCAACATTGTGTCATGGCTACTGTTAATCGCCAGATGACTCCCCGAATCCACTTCCTCGTGCCGTTCAAATCCAACGTCGCGTTTCTGCACGAGACGCTGTCGTCGATCCTCGCCCAGTCCCTCTCGGACTGGACCGCCACGGTGTTCGACGATTCGGCGAATCCTGCCGAGGTGGACGAACTCGTAACACGTGTGGGCGACGCGCGAATCATGGCGATACACAACGCCACGCCACGTGGCATCGGGGGTAACTGGAATGCCGCGCTGGGCGCCACTAATGCCGAGTTTGCCGCCCTCGTGCACGCCGACGACGTGCTTGCCCCCTCATATAGCAAGGCAGTGCTCTCACTGCACGAACACTTCCCCGACTCCTATGGCGTGTTCACTGGGGTGCGCATCATCGATGCATCGGGTGCACGCAAACGGTTCTCGGCGCCAGATGTCGCCAAGAAAATCCTCCACCCACTCCTACCCGAACCATGCGTGGTTGCAGGTGATGCAGGACTGCGTTCACTCCTACGCGGCGACTTCATTTTCTGCCCTACCGTGACGTATCGCGTCAACCGGTTACGACAACCCGTGTTCGACGAATCACTCCGCATGACGCTCGACCTGCAGTCGTTCGCCGATGCAATTCTGCGCGGCGAACAATTCGTTGGCACCAAAACCGCGCACTATTACTACCGTCGCCATGCCGCCAGCACGACCAGCACGCTGAACGCCGACGCATCACGCTTCGATGAAGAGCTCAGCACCTACCGACGCATCGCCGACACCGCCGCCCGAACGGGATTTGAACGCAGTGCCCGCACCGGCCGACGTGCGGCCGTCGTCAAGGGCCACCTCCTCTATTCGGTACTCGCCAGCGTGGTACGCGGCAACATTTCCCATGGGCGCCGGTATGCGGCGATGCTCCGATCATGAAGACGCGACTCATGCGCATTGCCGTTGCACTCGGGGCGGCAACGTTTTCCTCACTCGCCTTGTGGACGTGGAGCATCAGTTCGCCCGTGGGTTCGTCGCCCGACGAAGGGTTCCACCTAGTGAGCATGTGGTGTGGACCCGACGAACTGATCGTCGACTGCAAGGAAGATGTCAACAACCCGCCCAACTATCTCGTACCCGGCATGATGGCCGAGCCGTGGGTGTGCTTCTATGGCCGCGCCGAGCAAAGTGCCGGCTGCCAAGCCGACAACACCGCTGGCCTTCGCCTGAGTACCACCAAGTACAACACCACCGAATATCCGCCTTACTACTACAACGTCGCACGAAACTTCGTCTCTGAAGACATCGAGTCGAGCGTGCTCGACATTCGCACGCTTAACATCGCCGTCGGCGTAATCCTCATGTCGCTTGCGCTTGCGCTCCATGCCCGGCGCAGTTGGACTACGGCCATGTTGCTGCTCGCCCTCGCCGTGCCTTTGGCGCTGTTCTTCGTCGCCTCAGTGAATCCCACCGGCCTCGCGATGAGCGGCGTTGCGGCGTTCTCTCTGTCGGCATCGGCACTTGTTCGCCGACCATCGTCGCTGCGCACGTTTTGGGCCCCCACTGCCGTGTTTGTCCTGGCATCGATGCTGTCGCTCGGCTCTCGCCGCGATGCAGTGGCCTACTGCGCGCTTGTCGGCGCAGCCGTGCTCGCGCTCGACGCAATTGATCGATTCGAGCGTGGCACATCGAAGCGGTCATTCCTCCGTGCCTTCATCTCGCGCCCTTCCACAATCATCATCAGCGGTGGGTCGATTCTCCTCGGTCTGTCATTCCTTGCTTCTGGCATCGGCAGCGTGGTCACCACGGGCCTCGACGGCGACATCGCGGATCGCGAGCCACTTACCGTGTTCATCACCAACATCGTCGAACTACCCACATTCATCGGCGGATTCTTCTCTGGGCCCGGCTGGGGATTGGGATGGCTCGATACGCCCATGCCCCTCGTCGTGCCCCTCGGTGCCATCGTCGCCACACTCCTGCTGTTTGCGCCACTCATTGGTGCGTCAACCAGAGCAGAGCAAACTGTCTTCGTCCTCGCGCTCGTCATCATCGCGGCATTGACATTGACCGCGCTGCAAGCCGATCTCCGCTACGTGGGCGAGACCGTCCAACCGCGCTACCTGTATCCGTTGTTTCTTGGCGCAACACTGCTCGTCGCCACGCGATCGCCGGCCCATCTGCGCACGACCACGCTCGTGACGGCAGGCATCGCAGTTTCCGTTGCACATTCCGTGGCGCTACGTACGAACGTCCGCCGCTACACGACCGGACTCGACGTTCGCTCGTGGCGCCTCGACGATCCGCTTGAGTGGTGGTGGTCGTCAGGACCGACACCCACTGCGACGTGGCTCGCGGGTTCAGTTGCCTTTAGTGCGGCCTTCGCGCTCTGCGCGCTCGGGACTCGCCTGTTCGATCCGCGGCCGGCTAGCGGCGTGGACGTTTGAAGTTGAGCGCAGCGTCGATGAGCAAGCGCGTGCCATAGGCGGTCGCGCCGCGCTGCAACCAGCCCGAGTCGCTGTTTGTCCACATCGGGCCGGCGATATCGATATGCGCCCACGGCGTGTCGCCAACGAATTCGTCGAGGAACAACGCGGCGGTGATCGCTCCGGCCTCACCGCCCACGTTCTTCATGTCGGCGATGTATGAGTCGATCGCGGGACGGTAGTCACGCTCGAGAGGCAACTGCCACAGCTTCTCATCGGTGCGCGACGACGCCTCCAACAATTGGTCAACCAGCTTTTGGTTGTTCCCAATGACGCCGGCCATGCCGTCGCCCAGCGCGCGCGCCATCGCACCCGTCAACGTGGCGATGTCGACAATCGCATCTGGCTTCTGCTCTGCGGCAAGCGACAATCCATCGGCAAGGATCAGACGGCCCTCAGCATCGGTGTTATGAATTTCGACAGTCTTACCGTTGCGAATCGTGAGCACGTCGCCAAGGGCGAGTGCGCTTCCCGACGGCAGGTTGTCCGTGCACATCAAGTAAGCGGTCACCTGGTTTGCACAGCCGAGCGCCTTCAGCGTGCTCATCGTGGCCAACACCGCGGCTGCGCCGCTCATGTCGCCCTTCATCATTGCATGCGATGCATCTGACGGCTTGAGCGAGATACCGCCCGAGTCGTACATGACGCCCTTGCCCACGAACACGACATGTGGCTTGGCCGCCTTGCCCTTCGCCGCACCCGACGGCTTGTAGGTGAGACGCACCATGCGCGGCGGCTCGACGCTGCCGCGATTGACGCCAACGATGCCGCCACAACCCATGGCAAGTAGTTGGTCTTTGTTGAATACCTCGACCTTGAGTCCGCTGTCGGCGCCGATAGCCACCGCTTTGTCGGCAAAGATGCGCGCGGTCAGGTGCGCGGGTGGCATGTTGGCGAAATCGCGGGCCATGTTCGTCGCGCGGGCGATGGTCTCGCCGCGCTTTACTCCGGCCGATACCGCAGTGCCGCCCTGCCCAACCAGCGTGATGAGTTCGAGTTTCGGTGCGCTCTTATCGACCGTCTTCAATTCGGTGAAACGATGCGTGGCAAGCAAAAGGCCTTCAACAACGGCCTGCGCAGCTTCGCGACGATCGAGGCGCCCAACACTGGCGAGCGACGTGGCAAGCGATGCACGGCTGGATGCCGCGCGAGCGAGTGCGGCTGCCGACTTACGCAGCGACGATGCGCTCACCTTTGCCGCCTCGCCAATGCCGACGAGGATCGTGACGGTGCCAGATGCCGATGGCACCACGGTGGCCTGACCCACCTTGCCGGTGAACCCGAGCGACTCGAGTGCCGCACGCGTCATACCGGCCTCCTTGGGCACCGCGCCGTCGACTGATACGGGAATGCCGACGGCGGCTACCGATGCTGGGGCTTTAGCGGCGAGTGCAAACTTCAGGGCCATGACGTATTCCTCCACACGTGTTGAAGCCGAACGTATCGGCGACAAAAGTATGCCCGATTACTTGACGTTCTTGACGACTAGCGACTCACCCTCTTGCCAGCGTGCCAGTGTCCACAACAAGTCAGACAGACGATTCAAGTAGGGACACGCCTGCGACGGCGGTGGCGCAGCGGCCAGTGAGTGCCGCTCGGCGCGGCGCGCCACGGTGCGCCCGACGTCGAGCAACGCCGACACTTTGTTCTGCCCGGGCACCACGAAATCGGTCGGTGGCTCGAAACGTTCATCGAGCGAGTCGATCAAGTGTTCAAGCTTTTCCACCATCGAGGCAGTCACACGCGTCTTGTCGTCGACCAACTTTTGGCGATTCTCCGGCAGCGTGGCGAGTTCGGCCATCAACACCCACAGGTCGCGACAAATGTGCACGAGTATGTCGTCGAGTTCGGTTCCGGCGCCGGCTTCTGCGCGCACCAGACCGAGAATTGCCTGCGCCTCGTCGACCGCGCCATACGCACGCGGCAACGCGCTGTCTTTGGCGACGCGCCCGCCATAGAAGAGGCCCGTCGTGCCGTCGTCGCCAACCCTCGTGTACACCTTTTCGCGAGCCATGTGAGGCCAGACGCTACTCGTTTAACCTTGGGCAATGCCTGACGAAGCGGCACCAATTATTGATTTGTCGGCTTTCGAATCAGGTTCATCGGATGTTCGTCATCACATTGGCGTAGCAGTCGACGACATCTGTCGGAGCACCGGATTCATCACGCTTTCTGGCCACGGCGTGGACGCCGACGTGCGTGTGCACATGTGGGATGCGGTGCAACGATTCTTTGATTTGCCGGTCGCATATAAGACGACGTCGTCGGTGCGCCCTGGTTATCCCTACGGTTACATGGGCAATGAGGCCGAATCGCTCGCCGGTTCGCGTGGCGACGCAACGCCCCCCGACATCAAGGAGACCTTTAACGCCGGCCCGCTGCGCGCGCCTGACGACATTGTGGATCCCGACGCGCTGGCCTTTTGCTACGCCCCCACTCCGTGGCCGACGGAGCCATCAGACTTTGTTCAAGCCTGGGGCGCCTATTACGCGGCAATGGAATCGCTCGCCGCACGAATCATGCGTATGTTCGCTGTCGCTTTGCAGTTGCCAGAGAATCATTTCGATCCGTTCATCTCGTCGCCAATCAGCGCGTTACGCGCGCTCAACTACCCGCCCCAACACCATGCGCCGCGTGCGGGTCAACTGCGTGCGGGTGCGCACAGCGACTACGGCACACTCACGATCCTGTGGCCGCAAGACGATTCGCGCGGCCTGGAGATTCTCGATCCACGGGGCACCTGGCGCGAAGTGTTGCCCGTACCCGGCACATTCATCATCAACATTGGCGACCTGATGGCGCGTTGGACCAACGATCGGTGGCGCAGCACCCTGCACCGCGTGGTGAATCCCGACGCCACCCACGACCCAACCACGCGCCGCCAAAGCATCGCCTACTTTCATCAACCGAATTGGTCCGCAGTGATCGACACCCTGCCCAGTCATCGGGGGCAGGCCGCGACCTACGAGCCTGTGTTGAGCGGTCCGTATTTGATGAGCAAGTTTTCGTCCACGGTGCGTGCCACGACCACGACACCCGTGTGATCAAATACCCAGTCATCAGTTCTTCATTTCGACTCGCTCCCGAGCCCAACGGCCAGCTCAGCCTGGAGGACATGGGCACCCCGTTGCCCGAGGTGACCTTCTGCGTCATCGACTTGGAAACGACGGGTGGCTCGGCTGAGCACAGCCGCATCACCGAAATTGGTGCAGTCACCTATCGAGGCGGTGAACGCCTCGGCACCTTCCAAACATTCGTCAATCCGGAGTGCGAAATTCCGCCATCCATCACCCTGCTCACCGGCATCACCCAATCGATGGTCATGCGCGCCCCCACTATTCGCGAGGTGCTACCGAGCCTGCTCGAGTTCATCGGCGAAGCCGTGGTCGTTGCCCACAACGCCCGCTTCGACGTGAGCTTCATTAATGCTGCGCTCATGCGCGACGATCGCCCGCCGCTTGCCAACGGCGTGCTCGACACCGTCGCGTTGTCGCGGCGGCTGGTGCGTGGCATGGTCCCCGACTGCAAACTCGCCACGCTGGCCAAGCGACTTCGACTCCCCCATCAACCCAGCCACCGCGCACTCGACGACGCTCTCGCCACGGGCGACCTTCTGCACTTCCTCATCGAGCAAGCAACGAGTTACGGCGTCGTGGGCCTCGACGATTTAGCCACCCTCACCAAACTCACCAACCATCCACAGGCAGCAAAACTCGCGCTCACCGACGACCTCCCGCGATCACCTGGCGTGTATCTCTTCGTCGGCGACGGCGACACCGTGTTGTACGTGGGCAAGGCCACCAACCTGCGCCACCGTGTGCGCAGTTACTTCAGTACCGCAGAGACGCGCCGCAAAGTGCAGCCGCTCCTGCGTCAGGTGCGTGCCGTACACCACGTGCCTACACCCGACACGCTCACCGCAGGCGTCTACGAGACGAGACTCATCGCACGGCTGCTGCCGCAGTACAACAACTCCGGCACGCGTTGGGACAAGTACCGCTACTTGCGCGTCGGCATCGAAGCTGACCGACTGGTCACCACAAACACACGCAAGATTGATCGTCCCTCCACCTACATCGGGCCGCTGTCGAGTCGCTCACTGTCGACCTTGGTAGCCGAGGCCATCGAGTCGGTGCTCCCCCGCTTTGACGAACGTATCGACACCCGCCGAGCGCTCGACGATTTGATTACTGCCATCACCCATCATCCCGACGCAATCGCCCACGTGCTCGATGCACGCATGGCCGCCCTCGCTGCGGCGCAACGCTTCGAAGATGCAGCGCTCGTGCGCGACCGTCTACAGGCCTTCACGCAAGCGATCGGTAGACAACAACTCAACGAGCAACTCCGACGCGCCGGCACGCTCGAGGTGCGCATCGGCGACGTTGTCCATCACATCGACCACGGCATCGTGGTCGAGACCCGCGGGCACGACGCACTCTTCGATCCGCTGCGGTATGCAGCAACGTCGGCGCAAGTACTCGACGCGCTCCATGCCCCCGAACCACCGACGGCCCTCGACCTACCTATCCCCACGGCCGTTGTCGATGAGGTCAGCCTCGTCGCGCGTCACCTCACGTCACGCGGCGCGCTCGTTGAACAGTGCAGCGGCGAGTGGTCATCACCGATACCCGTTGCTCAGTCGGCACTTGGCGATAGTTGGCGCACCGCGTCCCAAAAGTCCATTTCGGGATCGAGCGGCAGTATCGCCAGCGACGATGTAGTCACGCCGTTGGCAAAATAACGATCAATCTTCGCCCGACACTCGGCGGGTGAGCCGTGCACGACAAGATCGTCTACAACCTCGTCGGGAATCGCTGCCAGCGCGGCCTTGCGGTCCCCCGCTTGCCAGGCATCCCACATGCCCTGCATCTGCGGACCGCGTCCCATCCATTTGTGGAATTCGGCGTACACGGGCACGTTCATGTAGGCGGCGATGGCAAATCGCGCGCCCGCGCGCACGACATCGGCGTTTGTACTCGGACACACGAAGATGCGCGCAGCAATTTCGCGCTCGGCACCACCGGCGGCCTCGCGCACGACCCCAGCAACCTTGGTCACGTCATCAGGCGACAGCCAATTGATGATGACGCCGTCGGCCTCGCGCGCGCCGAGACGCAACATGCCCTCGCGCAACGCTGCAATCAAGATGGTCGGCTTCGTCTCGGGCCTGATGCTCAAGCGAAATCCGTTGACTGCAAAGGCGTCGTATTGCTTGGTGACCTTCTCATAGGTGAAGGCGTCATGGAGGAAGCGCACCACGTCGCGCACGCGCTTGTACGGCTCGACAAACGGCACGCCGTTCCACTTCTCCACAATCACGTTGCTCGACGAACCAATCCCGATCGCAAAGCGCCCCGGAGCAGCATCGGCCATCGCCGCCACGCTTTGGGCAATGAGCGGCGCAGTGCGCGTATATGCAGGAACAATCGCCGTACCGAGTCGCAGGCGCGGCTCCCACGCCGCCGCAAGCGCCAACGGCGTAAAGGCATCCGCACCGTCGGTCTCGGCGGACCAGATGTCGCTATAGCCCCAGTCGGCGAGGTCGGCGAGTCGCGCCCGGTGATCGTGCAGGTGGCCGGGTAGCGGCACCGTCATGCCATTGCGTCGGATCATGCTCGCCCCTTTTCTATTTCCAGAGCCGAACGATACAACTCTGGCTCGCAGTGGCCATCAATGTGCCGTCCTCGGCGAACATCGTCAGTGACCCGTGGCCAATACCGCGCTGCACGCCCTGCACATGGATGTCGACGAGTACCCACTCTGTCGGCACCAGGCGCACCACGCGCAACGTGTTGTCCAGACTGTTGCCGCCACCGCGCAGACCGAGAGCCTGACCAACACCCATCGGGATGAAGTCGCCGAGCACCGCAAGCGTGGCTGCATCGACGCCACTGATGACCTCGGGAATGCGTGCCCACATCAACATGCGACCGTCGGAATAGGTGCCGTCCAATTCGTCCAACCGGCGGCCAATCACATATCGCTGATCGAGCTTTTCGTGAATTGTGTTTTCGATTGGCGGACGAAACTGATGGCGCTCGAGTGATAGTGGCGCTGGCGCATCGGGCGCCTGCACGAACTGTGCCTCGTGCGGAAAGTTACGCTCGCCAAGTGCGGCATTGACCGCAATGATTTCGCGGTCACCTACACGGCCAATGACCCGCGCCTGCGTGATCGAGTTACCCACCACCTCAAGCGTGACGTCCAAGTCCATGCGCTCACCGAGCATCGCGTAGTCGAGGTACTGCGCTGTCGACCACGCCACCTGGCGACCCGATAACCCTTCCATCGCCGACACCGCGGCGCCATGAGCGGCACCGCCGAAGAGAAACTTGGATCCGGTGACGACCGCGGAGCGCACCACCAACGACCATCTTCCGGTGACGTCGGTGTGCGCACCCGTCGGCTCGAGCCCTAGGAACGTTCGCGTGTCCATGTGTGGCGATCACACTACTGCCGAACGAATTTTGGTCGATGAATGCGTTAGCCAGCGAGCAGTGCACGCGCGACGATGTCGGTGCAAAACGCAGTCAAAATCGCTAGATACATGAGACCAGTTGCGGCCATCACTGCCGAGTAGCTGCGCTCTTTCAGCGCGGCACGCGTGACGAACGCAAGCACGCCTGTCACGATTGCTGAGGCGAGCCAGAACCAGCCCAGCACGCCATCCCAACCATCGTCGATGGTGCCGTTCAGCACGCTGATCATGCCGGTAGGCGCCAACAACACGAGTACCTCAAACGGCCAGATCCACAGCACCGCAGTCGTCATTTCGTTCAGCAACTTGCGCGGCATACCTGGCTGCACCAGATACCAGTGCCCGAGCAGCATCGCATCGCTCACCGCACCCAAGAACGCGGTGCCGACAAGCACCCGAGCGAGCGACACCACGGAGTCAGCAACCGACAGGTCGGTCGAGGCGGCGAGGCCCGCCGCGACGATGCCGGGAATACCCAGGAGCGGCGCAATGAGATCGAGACGCGGATTCGTGTTGCGCACGAGCACGAGCGCGGCGATCGCCACCGCAATCCCCGACGCTTCGCGCACCGCAACGACGCCATAGCGAAACCCGAGCACAACTGCGATCACCGCAAATAGCGCATAGGTGATGCGCAACAACATGCCGTAGCCCGGGCCCACCTGCCCCCGACGGGTAGTGAACCACAGGAACCCCAGGCCGCCGACGGCCCATTGCAGCATGACGGTTGCTGCTTCGAGACGGATCATGTGGCGGTACTAGACGTCGAGCGCAACGAGTTCGTGGTTGACCACATTCATCGACTGCGGCCCATTCGCTGTCGCGACGACGATGTCTTCGAGACGCATGCCCCACTTGCCCGACACGTAGATACCCGGCTCGACACTGAAGGCAAACCCAGGCTCAATGGCTCGGCGATTGCCTTTCACCATGTAGGGCTCCTCGTGTGCCTCCATCCCGATGCCATGACCCGTGCGATGCACGAAGTACTCACCAAATCCGGCGTCATCGATCACTGCGCGTGCAGCGGCGTCGACGTCTTCGCATGCGGCGCCTACAACGGCTGCGTCCACGCCGGCTTGTTGCGCGGCAAACAACACGTCATATGCTGCGCGCACGTCCGCCGTGGGCTTTCCCGTAAATACGCAGCGCGTGATATCGCTGCAATACCCATTCATTGTGCCGCCAAAGTCACACAACACAATTTCGCCGGCGCGAATGACACGCGAACCAGGATGATGATGCGGGCTCGCCGCATTCTCGCCCGCCGCAACAATCGCAAAGTTCACCACGTCGTGCCCTTCAGCAAGCAAACGAGCCGATAAGTCCGCCGACACCTGGGCCTCGGTGCGCCCAACGAGCGGTATCGCGCCACTTTGGAGTTGCGTCGCGACACGATCGGCCGCCGCTCCCGCGGCAGCGAGTGCATCAATCTCACTCGAGTCTTTCGACACACGCAATGCGCCAACCACATCCACCGCGCGAATGAAGCGCGCTCCACCGACATGCGGCAACAACTCAACAAGGAATCGCGCCCACATCTGGTCGCCAACGGCAATGACACGCGCGTCACCCAACACGTCTGCGACAATCTTCACGGGATCTTCGGTCTCATCCCATGGCACCACCGTGAACACACCGGGCACCGGCGTCACACGTGGCACCTCGAGACGCGGCACCACCATGGTCGGCACACCCGTGCGCCCGACAACCAACATCGTCAATCGCTCAAGGGGCATTGCGTGATACCCCGTCAAGTACGGCAGGTCATGCCCCACTGACAGCAGCGCAGCATCGACGCCTGATTGCGTCATTGCGTGCCGCACGCGATCGAGTCGGGAGAGGTAATCAGAGGCCTGTGTTGCGTTCATCTCGCACCAAACGTTAGGCGTGCACAACAGGTTGCGCGCGATGATGGGCATCTCTTGCGTGATAACTGGAGCGTGTGAGCGGACTCGCCTCAACGTGTCGTAGCCCGATGCGCTCGCCAAATGCACGCAGGTCGTCGAACTCGGCTGGCTCAACCCAGCGCGCCACGGGCAGGTGGTGGGTGGTCGGGCGCAGGTACTGGCCAATGGTCACAATCTGCACGCCCACACTGGCGAGGTCGACCAGCGTTTCGCGCACCTCGTCCATCGTTTCGCCCATTCCGACGATGATCCCCGACTTGGTCGTCAAGCCCGCGGCGCGGGCGCGTGCCAACACCGACAGACTGCGGGCGTATCCCGCCGACGGACGCACCGCGCGTTGCAGTCGCGCCACCGTCTCGATGTTGTGGTTGAACACGTCCGGTCGTGCTGCAAGTAGCAAGTCGAGCGCCTCGGCGCCCTTGGCATCCGACACCAACGTTTCGATCGACGTCTCCGGACACGACGACCGAATGGCGGCAATGCAGTCGGCGACGTGTTGCATGCCACCATCGTCGAGATCGTCACGCGCCACCATCGTGAGCACGGCGAACTCGAGCCCCATCCGTTTCACCGCTTCAGCCACGCGTGCGGGTTCGTCACTGTCCGCCGCAAGTGGCTTGCGGGTATCGACCAAACAAAATCCACACGCGCGCGTGCAGCGCTCGCCGAGCACCATGAACGTGGCGGTGCCATCTGCCCAACACTCACTCAAATTGGGACATCCCGCCTCTTCACACACCGTCACCAGGTTGAAGTCCCGCAGGGTCTTCTTCGTCTGCAAAACCTCGGGGCCATGATGGACGCGCGGGCGCAACCACTCGGGCTTGCGCAGGGAAATACTCAGACCCTCGGTCACGCCGGCCTGATCAAGTCGACGCGTGAGTCGCTCACCCGGCCCCTCGCCCCGCGAAAACGCCGACAAGTCCTCGGGTCGCTGCACCCAGGCAACGTCAGCACGCGTCGCGTTGCCGCCTCCCCACGCATCGGCCGCGTGACGTGCAATCACATCAACGACGTCGCGCATCGACATGGAGAACCCTTCCTCATGGAGCGACGTCACGTCATAGTCGGGAATCCCACAGGGCACGATGTGTTGGCGCATGTAGGCGAGGTCGGTCGACACGTTGAGCGCAAACCCGTGCATCGTCCGACGGTCGGTCGATCCCTTCGCCACGCGCACACCAATCGCACAAATCTTGCGCGGACGCAACCCGTCAGGTTCTACCCACACGCCGGGAAACTCGCCCATGCGGCCAACGTCACGCAGACCCAACTCCTGCAACGTATCGATAACGACCTGCTCGACTGAATAGATGTAGGCGCGCGTATCGGCGAAGCCGCTCTGACCATGTTTCGCAGCCAGCGACAACATGGGGTAACCCACTAATTGTCCGGGGCCGTGATACGTCACGTCACCCCCGCGCTGCACCTCGACGAGTTCTGCGCCCACCTCACGCGGGTCACATCGAAGATTGTTCGCCACGTCGGCGCTGGGGCCGTAGGTAAACACGTGCGGGTGTTCGAGTAACAGCAAATGCTGATCGACGCCGTGCTCGAAGAGACCGTGTTGCAATGCAAGCGCCTCGCGATAGGCAACCCGACCGAGCCACCGAGTGTGGAGTGTTACGGGCTCCATGAGGGTCACCAGTTGTCGGCGATTACAGTTCCGCCGACCAGTCCTGCGTCTCGAGGATTTCCTTGATGCGCGCAAGGAAACGACCCGCATACGCACCGTCGAACGCGCGGTGATCCCACGCCATCGACAGATACCCGACGGGATGAATGGCAATGCTCTCCGAGCCGTCTTGGGCAGTCACTACTACTGGCTTGCGCACGATTGCGTCGGTGGACAAGATCGCCACCTGCGGCTGATTGATGATCGGCATTGTCAACACCGACCCCGCCGAACCGTTGTTCGTGATCGTGAACGTTGCTCCCTGAATTTCGTCGGGCGACAACTTGCGACTCCGTGCACGCGTTGCGAGATCGTTGATCTCTCGCGCGATCGCGCGCAGGCGCTTAGTGTCGGCGCTGCGCACGACAGGCACCAGCAGACCCTGATAGTCGAGATCGACCGCGATACCGAGATCGACATACTGATGCACGACGAGGTTGTTGCCATCGATACTCGCGTTCATATGAGGGAAATCGACTAAAGCGTCTACGAGTGCGCGCGAGATGAATGGCAAATACGTGAGGCTGAAGCCTTCCTGGGGCTTCCACGTGCCACGAACCGATGAACGCACCTTGTCGACGTTGGCGTAATCCACCTCGACCACGCTGAATGCGTGTGGGCTTGTGGACTTGGAGCCCACCATGTGGGCGCCGGTCAACTGACGAATCTTGGACAGCGGCACCACCGTGTCGCGCTCGCCCGCGGGGCGCGCCGATGGCGCGACAGTCGGAGCGGGTGCAGCAGCCGGTGCAACAGCAGGAGCCGGCGCGGGCGACGCTGCAGGAGCGGGTGCAACTACAGGTGCAGGTGCAGGAACAGCAGCCGGTGCAGGAGCCGCGGCGACGAGCCCGTGACGATCGATGTAGTCGAGGACGTCTTCGCGCGTAATACGTCCACCAGGTCCAGTGCCGTGCACTGCGTTGACATCGATGCCGTGATCGTTCACCAACCGTCGCACAACCGGCGACAACAACTTTGACGATGTCGCAGCGGGCGCAACCGATGCAGGTGCAGGAGCTGGCGTCGGAGCAAGAGCAGGTGCCGGAGCAGGAGCAGGAGCAGGAGCAGGAGCAGGAGCAGGAGCAGGAGCAGGTGCCGGAGCAGGAGCAGGTGCCGGAGCAGGAGCAGCCGGTGCAGCAGCGCCAGCAGCGCCGACCACGGCAATCACCGTGCCCACCGCCACGGTGTCACCCTCTTGCACACGAATCTCGGTCAACGTGCCCGCTACGGGGGAAGGCACCTCGGTGTCTACCTTGTCGGTGGATACCTCGAACAACGGCTCATCGGCGGCAACCGCATCTCCGACCTTCTTAAACCACCGCGTAATGGTGCCCTCGGTGACCGTTTCGCCCAACTGCGGAAGTGTGATGTCAGCCATGTCGCTCCTGTGGTTGCTGCCCCAAGTGTACGGAGGCCCTGATGGTTGCGCGAAGTTGCTCAGGCATTGATACTGCGACCGGTCAGCGACAGCACCGTTTCGCCAAACAGTTCCGACAGCGACGGGTGCGGCTGCAGAAACTCGGCGATTTCATCCACCGTTGCTTCCCAGTTCACTGCCAGGTAGCCGCCCGACAACTGCTCGGTCACCCACGGTCCCACCATGTGCACGCCAATGACTTGGCCAGCCGAGCCGTCTGCATTCTTTTTGGCGATCACCTTCACGAGTCCGTCGATTTCACCGATGATCATTGCCCTGCTGTTGGAGCGGAATTGATGCTTGGCAACGACGACATCAATACCCTTTGCGCGCGCCTCCTCTTCAGAGGGGCCAGACCATGCCACCTCGGGATGGCAGTAGATCGCCCACGGCACACGGTCATACATGATGGGTGACACGGGCTCGCCCCGCAGATGCTTCACTGCGACGATCGCCTCCGCATACGCAACGTGCGCCAACTGTGCAGTGTTGATGACGTCACCCACGGCGTACACGCCAGGCTCACCGGTTTGGCAGTACCCGTTGACGTCGATGAAGCCGCGCTCGCTGACAACAACAGCACTGCCGTCAAGTCCAAGTCCGTCGGTCAACGGCTTTCTCCCCACCGATACGACGACCGCATCAACTTCGAGTCGTTCACCTTCGCCAAAGGTGACAATGGTCGAACCCGACGGCTGCACTTCATGTCCCTGGACCGTGACGCCCGTGCGAATGTCGATGTTTTTTTTCTTGAAACTGCGCACCACAACATTGGCCACGTCGGCATCCAAGCCAGGAAGAACTTTCGGCAAGCCCTCAAGAATGGTGACTGCAGCGCCAAGGTCGGCAAACGTCGACGCGAACTCACATCCGATTGCGCCGCCGCCAATCACTGCAATGCGCTTCGGTACATGCGAGAGCATCAGCACTTCGTCGCTCGTCATGATCGGCCCACCCGGGGCAAAACCTGGGATCGTTCGCGGCGTCGAGCCCGTTGCGATAATCACCGACTGACCCTGCAACTCACGTCTTGAGCCGTCTGTTAGCAGCACCGTCACGGTGCGGTTTGCACCGAGCGATCCGGTGCCCACGAGATAGGTCACCTTCTTTGACTTGGTCAGGCCGGTGAGGCCTTTGACGAGATTGCCCACGATCGTCTGTTTGCGTGTCTGCGCAATGGCAAAGTCAACAGTCGGCGCACCTGCTTGAATGCCAAAATCGGCCGCGTGATCCACGTGGCGGTAAACAGCCGCCGTCTCCAGGAACGCCTTTGCGGGAATGCACCCGCGGTTGAGGCAGGTGCCGCCGATCGTGTCCTTCTCGATCAGCGCCACATTCATGCCAGCGGACGCTGCGTAGAACGCACTCGCGTACCCGCCCGGCCCACCGCCGATGACGACGAGATCGAACTGTTCAGCCACCTTGTTTACCTCCACAATCAAGCACAGTTAACGGTAGCCGTTGACTTTCCAATTCAATGCGTTACGACTGTGCCGCCCATTGTCGCTGTTCACCGGCACGTAAGTACGCAATGACAATCGACTCGTCGACTGCCACAAAGGCAACGACGCACGTGACGGGCGTCGCACTCACTGTCGCGCATTCGCTTTCCTCCGTAATAGGAGCTTCCTCCGGCGCCAGAACACGATCTCCCGCAACGACGCGCCATCCCTCACGTGCGTCGGCTCCATCAGGACCGTTCATCGTGACGGTGACCAGGGTGACTTCACCCGTGGATTCAACCGACTCAACAGCAACCACCATGTCGGCCACCGTCGTCGATTCCCCCAACGCCAAGAACTCGACAGTGGCATCGTCTGACGACACCTGAAACAACTTGATGGAGCCCGCAACAAGGATGATGACGCCACACACCAATGACCACAGGATGAGCGTGCGCGTTTTCATAACCAGGTCGAGCCTAGGCGCGCCACTCGACCACACGGCGTTCGCCTACGATCGAACGTGATGGGACTGCGCGACGCATTCAAATCGAAGGGTACGCGAGCACTCGATGCCGAACGACTTGTAGACCGATTCGCACGTCTGCATCTGACGCATCTCTCCGACGTCGTTGCGCGCAACCGCGTCAAGGTGTGTGGCGAAGTCAAGCGCATGACCATCAAGCCACGGTCAGGAATTCCATCGACGGAGATCGTCATCAACGACGGAACAGGCGAGGCAACAGTGATCTTCAGCGGTCGCCGTCATGTCACTGGCATCGAACACGGGCGATGCCTCGTGGTCGACGGCGTGCCGTTTGCTGAACGATCGTCGATGGTGTTCCTCAACCCCGCCTACACCCTGCTACCGCAGGGCGCCGACTGACAATCAGCCGACGAGAATCTTCGAGACGGCCTCTTCGGCGTCTTCGGTAATCAACGCCATCACCTCGTCGCCAATACGCAACACTGTTTCCTTATTCGGCACGAGCACGCGCCCGTCACGAACGATCGCCACGACCGTTGCACTACGCGGAAACTGCAACTCTGCCAACGCACGATCGCGTGCGGGCGATGAGTCGGCCAACGTCACCTCTACCAACTCGGCCTCGCCGCCTTTTAGCTGCATGAGTCGCACGAAACTCCCCACGGTGACGGCCTCCTGCACAAGGCTCGTAATGAGGTGCGGCGTGCTCACCGACACATCTACTCCCCACATGTCGTTGAACATCCAATAGTTATTCGGATTGTTCACGCGTGCCACCACGCGGGGCACACCGAATTCTTGCTTTGCCAACAGTGACACCACCAGGTTGTCCTCGTCGTCACCAGTCACCGACGCCACAACGTCGGCCATGGTCACGCCAGCCGCCGCTAGCACGGCCACGTCGCACGCGTCACCCTGGTGCCACGTCACACCACTCTCATCCGAGTCCGAATACTCACGCACGACGTTGCGGTCGTTTTCGATAATGGTCACTTCATGACCATTGGCCACCAACTGCTCGGCCGTGAACCGACCAACGCTGCCTCCACCCGCAATAACGACTTTCATCTCAGTGAGCCTTTCCCTGCGCAGCGATTCCCAACGTTGCGTCGAACTCTGCAATTGATGTTGCTGTCGCCGCAACGTAGGCAACGTCTCCCTCTTGTACCACCGTGTCGCCATCGGGGACCATTGCCGCGCCTAATCGACGAATGGCGGCAACCCGTGCACTCGTGGTGTCAAGTTCAATCACACGAGTGCCGACAAGCGACTTAGGCAACTCGCGCTCGACGAGTACCACTTTCGCGCTCGGGTCCGTCCACTCGACTGCGGGAAGATCAGGCAGGATTCGGCGAAGGATGCGCTCCGAGGTCCACTTGACTGTCGCCACGGTGGCAATGCCAAGTCGCTCATAAATCTCGGCGCGCTTGGGATCGTAAATGCGTGCCACCACGCGCTCGAGCCCGAACTCTTCGCGGGCCACGCGAGCGATAAGGATGTTCGAATTGTCGCCGTTGGTCACCGAGGCCAATGCGCCGGCGCGCTCGATGCCTGCTTCGATCAGCACGTCGCGATCGAAGCCAATGCCAACGATGCGCGTGCCGCTAAATGCCTCGCCCAAGCGCGAGAACGCCTCCGGCTTGCGGTCAACGATCGACACGCTATGACCTTGCCCCGACAGCTCCCGCGCAAGGGTCGAGCCCACTCGACCACACCCAACGATGACCACGTGCACTGGCGACTCCCTTGCATTGACCGATTGGTTCAGCCCACCCACTTCGCGACTGGTGCGCGCGACGCGGGCTCAAGCGTAGGCGCGGTCACTGTGTTGGCGGCGCTTGGTATGGCAGGCTTCTTGGCGCATGGAAACCCCTGGTGGCGCCGGCTGGCTCAAACGATTGATTATTGGCAAGCCCATCGCCACCGCTGACGACCTTCATCAGCGACTCCCCAAGAAGGTGGCGCTTCCCGTCTTCGCTAGTGATGCAATCTCGTCTACTGCATACGCATCCGAAGAAATCCTGATTGTCTTCATTTCATTTGCCGCAGTTGGCGCAGCCGCATACAGCGCCCTCGTTCCAATCTCGCTACTCGTCATCGTGCTCCTCGCGATCGTGGTCAGCAGCTATCGCCAGACCATTCATGCGTATCCAATGGGTGGTGGCGCTTACATCGTGTCGCGAGAGAACCTAGGCAGATACCCCTCGCTCGTCGCGGGCGGCGCAATGCTCACCGACTACATCCTCACTGTGGCGGTATCGGTGTCGGGTGGTACCGCAGCCATCATCTCGGCGTTCAATGGTCTCGCTCCCTACCGCGTACATCTCGCCGTCGGGTTCATTGTTCTCATTACCCTCGCCAACCTGCGAGGGCTCCGCGAGTCAGGAATTCTCTTTGCGCCACCCACGTATCTCTACATCGTCGTCCTCATGGCGCTCATCGGCGTTGGTCTCTATCGCGTGTTTTTCCAAGACCTCGGTCCGATTGAACATGACCCGGTCATTGCCGAAGAGCTCCTCACCAGCACAAACACCATCAATCTGTTCTTTTTCCTGAAGGCATTCTCGTCGGGTGCAGTCGCCCTCACCGGTGTGGAGGCAGTTGCCGACGGTACTCCGGCGTTCAAGAAGCCCGAGTCGCGCAACGCCGCCACCACCTTGATCCTGATGGCCGTGATTCTCGGCACGAGCTTCTTTGGCCTGAGCGTGCTGTCGCAACACCTCAAGCCATTGGCCGATGAGGAAGGCCTGATCACCGACACCGTGCTCGCGCAGTTGGCCGAGCACGTTTACGGCGGGCGCAACATCTTTTTCTACATCACACAGTTCGCCACGTTTGCCATCCTCATCCTCGCCGCAAACACGGCCTACGCCGACTTCCCACGTCTCTCGTCGATTATCGCCAAAGACAATTTCTTGCCTCGCCAATTCATGAACCGCGGCGACCGACTGGTGTTTTCCAACGGCGTCATCTTCTTGGGACTCGCCGCCTCACTCTTGGTGATTGCTTTCAGCGGCAAGGTCACCCTGCTGATTCCGCTCTATGCCGTTGGTGTGTTCACCGGCTTCACGCTTAGCCAATCAGGCCTTGTCATGCGCCTATGGCGACTCCGCGAAAAAGGGTGGAGGCGACGCATCGTGGTGTCGGGAATCGGCGCCACGACGACCGCCTTTGTCGCAGGCATCGTGGTGGTCGTCAAGTTCCTCGATGGTGCATGGATTCCCGCGGTACTGATTCCGATACTCGTACTGATGTTCACATCGATCAATAAGCACTATGTCCGTGTTCGGTCCTATCTGCAGGCCAACGAGGAATACGCCGCGCCATTCCACACCCACTTCGTCATCGTGTTGGTGGGCTCGGTCAACCTCGGCGTGCTGCAGGCCATCAAATACGCCCAGAGCCTGCGACCCGACCGACTCATCGCACTCTCGGTGATTCAGACTGAAGAAGACCGCAAACGGTTGTACGACGATTGGGCAACATATGACCTCGACGTCGAACTGCAGACAGTGTTGTCCGAATATCGCGATCTCGCCGAGCCGATCCTGACCCGCATCGACGAACTCGAAGGCGACTCGCACGACGACCTCATCACCGTGGTGATTCCTGAATTTGTCACCAGCCTGAGCACACAGTGGCTGCATAATCAGTCTGCACTGCAACTTAAGGCGCGACTGCTGTACCGACCCAATACGGTCGTCACCTCGGTACCCGTCGTCATCCCTTAGGCACAGGGCGACACCGCTGGCGCCAAGCCCGTAGTGTGCAGAACATGAAGATCGTCATCTCTGGTGCTAGTGGTCTGATCGGCACACCACTCGTGACTCGCCTGCGCGGCAAGGGCCACGAGGTCGTGCGGCTTGTGCGGCGTGCCCCTGCACGTGGCGAAGCACAGTGGGACCCCAAAGCCGGCGTCCTTGACCCTGCAATTCTCGAAGGCGCGGACGCGGTCATCCACCTCTCCGGCGCGGGGATCGGCGACAAGCGCTGGACCGATGCCTACAAGCGCGAGGTGCTCGAAAGCCGCACGCTGTCCACTTCATTACTTGCGCGCACCATTGCCACACTCGAACGTAAACCACGCGTGTTCCTTTCGGGTTCGGCAATCGGCATCTACGGCGCTCGCGATGATGAAGCATTGACCGAATCGTCGGCGCATGGCACCGGCTTTCTCGCTGACGTGTGCGAGCAATGGGAGGCCGCCGCGGCACCAGCGAGCGACGCAGGTGTGCGCACCGTGTTTCTGCGCACTGGGATCGTGTTGTCGCCGCAAGGCGGGGCGCTCAAGAAATTGCTCGCCGTATTCAAGATAGGTATCGGGGGCCGATTTGGAAGCGGCAAGCAGTGGCAGAGTTGGATCTCGTTAGACGACGAACTCGGGGCGATCGAATTTTTGCTTGACGCACCCGTGTCGGGCCCGGTCAATCTCACCGCGCCACAACCAGTGACGAATGCCGAATTCACTCGCGTGTTGGCACGCGTGGTGAAGCGCCCTGCGGTACTTCCGATTCCGTCCTTTGGGCCAAAACTGTTGTTGGGTGCCGAGCTTGCTGACGCGCTCTTGTTCACGGGACAGCGTGTGTTGCCAAATGTGCTCACGACGAACGGCTACGTCTTTGCCCACGCGACACTCGAAGACGCACTGCGGGCACTGCTCAACAAACACTCATGACCGAACGCTTCGACGCGGTAGTCGTCGGCGCCGGCCTTGCCGGACTCTGTGCCGCAATCGAAATTCAGCGTGCCGGCTTTCGCGTTGCGGTACTCGAGGCTCAGGACGACGTCGGCGGCCGCGTGCGTACCGACGAGGTCGACGGCTTCTTGCTCGACCGTGGCTTTCAGGTCCTCCTTACCGGGTATCCCGAACTCGGGCGATTCGTTGACCTCGGCGATCTCGATCTGCGCCCCTTCGACCCTGGCGCGCTGGTGTGGCACGACGGTCGCGGACATGTGGTGAGCGATCCGTTTCGTGCGCCACTGTCGTTGCCGCAAACTGCAACCGCACCAATCGGCACGCTGGTCGATAAGGCGCGTATTGCACTCCTCCGTGCACGTCTGAATCGTGCACATCCGCGGACCCTGCTTGGCGGCAAGGACGTCAGCACCGTTGCTGCGCTGCGCGATTCTGGCTTTTCCGACCGCATGATTGAGCGATTCTTTAGGCCGCTGTTCGGCGGCATTCAGCTCGATCCCGAGTTGGCCACTTCCCGTCGCATGTTTGACATCATTTTTCGTACGTTGTCCAATGGCGCGAGCGTCGTGCCGGCGCGCGGTATGAGTGCGATCCCGCGTGCGCTTGCACACCAGTTGTTGCCAGACGTAGTGCGACTCAACACGTCGGTCAGCGCCCTCGACGGCACCAGTGTCGTCACTGCTAGCGGTGAACGAATTGATGCCCGCGCAGTGATCATCGCCACTGAAGGGCCGAACGCTTCGCAACTCCTCGGTATCCCACCGGTCGCCTCGCGCAGCGTGAGCTGTGTCTACTTTTCCGCCGACGTTGCGCCGACCGACCGCAAGCTCGTCATCTTGGACGGCACTGGCCGCGGCCCGGTGCTCAACGTTGCGGTGATGAGCAACGTTGCGCCGTCGTACGCCCCCGTCGGCAAACATCTCATTGCCGCGGCACTGCCCGGACACGTTGACGGCGATCTCGAATCGGTGGCCCGCACGCAACTTCGCGGCTGGTGGGGAAACGCAGTCGACTCCTGGCGACACCTACGCACCTATCGCATCGCCCACGGCGGCCCCGTGCAACGTCCGCCGTTTGTCCCAAAGCAGCGCATATCACTGGGCGACGGTCGTTTTGTGTGCGGCGACCATCGCGACACGGGCTCCATTCAGGGCGCAATGTTTTCCGGTCGCCGCTGTGGCGAGGCCGTGGTCGCCACCCTGCGTCGCACCTGATTTGTAGTCACTGACCTAGATTGCAGTCCATGCATGACGACATACGCAAAGTGGTGTGGGCGCAACAACTCATCTCCGCGCCTGCCGACAAGATCTTCGACCTCCTCGCCGATCCATCGAAGCATCACGTTTTTGACGGCTCAGGCAGCGTGAAGAACGCGGTGTCGTCCGCTCCACGACGCCTCGCACTTGGCGACACCTTCGGCATGAACATGCGCATCGTCGTGCCCTACCGCATGAAAAACACGGTGGTCGAGTTCGAGGAAAACCGACGCATCGGTTGGCGACACGTCGGCGGCCACGTGTGGCGCTACATCTTGGAGCCGCGCGATGGTGCGACCATGGTCACTGAGGAGTTCGACTACTCCACCAATCGTGCCCGCCCGCTGCTGTCAATCATGAACGCCATTGACAACAACGAACGTGCGATTCTCAAGACGCTCGAAAACCTCGAGCACCACTTCGCATCCACCCGATGACCGTCGAACTCCCCCGTGGATTCACGGCACATGTCACCAACATCGGTATCAAGGACACATCGCACGACTTCACCCTGGTCACCGCCACACGCGCGGTGCCCGCCGCCGCAGTGTTTACGCGCAGCAGGTTCGCCGGCGCGAGTGTCCTTATTAGCCGTGAGCACGTCATCGACAACGCAGCGCAGGCGGTCGTCGTCATCTCGAAAAACGCCAACGTCGCCACGGGTGCCGAGGGGCACGCCAATGCGCTCGAAGTGGTGCGCGGTGTTGCCCGCGCGGTGGGATGCGACCCCCGTGAAGTGTTGATCGCCTCGACGGGCGTAATTGGACGTCAGTACCCAATGGACAAGGTGCGTCGCGGGCTTGAAACGCTGCCCAGCACGGTGAGCGACACCAGCGCGGATGCGGTAGCACGCGGCATCATGACGACCGACACGGTCGCCAAGGTCGCAGAGGCGAGTGCGGGCACAGCCCGCGTTGTCGGTGTCGCCAAGGGCGTCGGCATGATCGAACCCGACATGGCCACGTTGATCACGTTGCTCTTCACCGACGCGCGCGTCGAGCCAAGCGTGCTTGATGCCATGTTTCGCCGCGTGATCGACCGCACATTCAATTGCGTGTCGATCGACACCGACACCTCTACGAGCGACACCGCCATCATCATGGCCAGTGGCGAAGCGGGAGCGGTCGATCTCGCGGTACTCGAGTCCGCCGTGCACGAGGTTGCGTTGTCGCTCACCAAGCAAGTTGCGCGCGACGGCGAGGGTGCCGAAACACTCATTGAGGTGCATGTCGATGCGGCGCGTGACGATGAGCAGGCTAAGACGGTCGCCAAGTCAATTGTGAATTCACCGCTCGTCAAAACGGCGATCCACGGCGCAGACCCCAACTGGGGTCGCGTCGCCATGGCCATTGGCAAGTGCAGTGAGTATGCCGACGTCAATCAGGAACGCGTCGTGATTCGCTTCGGCACCCAAGAGGTCTTCCCGAGCGCAGTCTCGACAGACGGCCTCGACCGCCTTGCCACCTACATGCGCGGCGAGCACGTGCGGATCCACGTCAGTCTGGGCACCGGCGATGCGCACGCCACCGTATGGGGCTGCGACCTCACCGACGGCTACGTGCGCATCAACGCCGACTACACGACCTAGTCGACGCGACCTAGTTGATTTGGTCGAGCCACGCGAGCACCGACTCGCGATACGGCTCAATCGACTTGTACCGCGCAACGTCAGTGGGCAGCCGCCGAATCAGCGCCGCGAGCGTGACGGCGCGATCTGCACCACCGCGCACGTAGTCCGATAACGGCTGTTGAAACCCGCGAATCGTGAACAACACGCCACCGGAATGTGGCAAGCGACGCAGAGTCTCGCGCTCCATGCGCACCCACAACTGCGCAGGATCCTCCACGAGCGGCGCAGGCGGCGATTCGGGTTGGAACAGTGCGGGGTGATCCTCAAGTGTCCAATTGGATCGCCACAGCGGACGCTCCACGCTCAGTCGGCGCAGCAGGGTGTCGACGGGAGGACCAATGTGTTCGGCATATCGCGCCACCGGATGATGCACGGCGAGCATGTCCTGGCCCATCTTGGTCGCTATGCGCCAGCGGCTCGGCGAACACACCACCCCGGCAACAAACGTGAGCCCGCCGTCGGCGGTGGGCGCAAGCACGGTGAGGTCATCGGCAACGAGCAAGGCAGCCTCAACCAGGGCGTTCAGTCCCGATGCGCCAATTTGCGCGCCGACGTAGTCGCCCACCAGTCGAGCCGCCTCTTCTGCGGCCGCCTCACCGCCCGGATGCAGCGCCACCACATCGTCGCGTCGCGTCGCCAACAAGGCCTGCTTCATCGCGATTGTCGGCGCGGTCTCGCGATCATGGGGCAACCAGTGCGCGACGTCGAGCGGCCTGGTGCCCACGCGATGGCGAAACTCTCCATCGGGATGCACCGGAATCATGTCGCCATAAAACGGCATCGGCTCGAAGCCACTGAGGTCGCGCGTGGGCGACTGATCAAACGGGGTGAACGGGTCCTGATGAAAGATGAAGGTCACTTGGGCTGCATGCGAATGCCGCCGTCGACGCGAATCGTCTCGGCATTCATGTAGCTGTTGGTGATGCATTCGACCACCATGCTGGCGAGCTCTTCCGGCGCACCAAGTCGTTGCGGGAACAACACGCCCTTCTGCAGGTTGGCCTTGAACTGGTCGCTTGCTTCGCCGGAACCATAGATAGGCGTATCGATAAGACCTGGCGCCACCGTGTTCACTCGAATGCCCACTGCCGACAGATCTCGCGCAATTGGCAAGGTCATGCCCACAACGCCGCCCTTCGATGCCGAGTAGGAGGCCTGACCGATCTGACCATCGAAGGCCGCCACCGACGCGAGGTTACAAATCGACCCGCGTTCGCCATTCGCGAGCGGCTCGTTGGTGCTCATCGACGTTGCCACGATGCGAATGCAGTCGAACGTGCCGACGAGGTTGATCGCCACCACCTTCTTGAACGCGTCCAAGTTTGCCGCCGACTCGTACGTGCCGTCTTTACCAACAGTGCGTTGCGCCCAACCAATGCCAGCCGAATTGACGAGCGCGCGAATTGGGCCCATCGACTTCGCCATCTCGGTGGCGTTCATGATGTCCTGCGTGCTGGTGACGTCGACCTTGCAGTACGCGCCGCCCACTTCGTCGGCGAGCGCTTTGCCCTTCTCTTCCTGAATATCTGCGACGACGACCTTGGCGCCCTTCGCGGCCAGCAGGCGTACGCACGCTGCCCCGATTCCCGATGCTCCACCTGTGACGATTGCGCTTGCTCCGTTGAGATCCATGGCTTGACACTAGGCAACGCGGTTCTAGCGCACAAAGCCGAGGCTTGCGGCGACGGCAAGACCGTCTACGTGCTCGTTCATCGGGTCGCCGTTGTGTGCCTTAACCCATTCGAACGACACGTCCCCACGCGCGTTGACCATCTCGATCAGCGGCTCCCACAAGTCGCGGTTAGCCACGGGCTGGCGCTGCGAGTTTTTCCAACCACGCTTCAACCAGCCTTTCCACCACTCGTCCCGAAAACAATGCACGACATAGGTACTGTCCGAACGAATCAGGATCGGACCAGCATGGTCGGCGTGCGATCGCAGCGCTTCGATCACCGCGGTGAGTTCCATGCGTTGATTGGTGGTGTGGGGCTCGCCGCCGCTATCGGCCGGTTCCCCCGTGGGCGACTCGATCCACGCCCACCCGCCTGGGCCAGGGTTCCCCGAGCATGCGCCGTCGGTATAGATCACGATCACGCCCTAGATCCTTGCCGACTTGCACGATGCGCGCGCGTACCCACGACGCACGGGGCTGTGATGCAGTCTGCGAGACTGATCGCATGATCTTCGACGGCTCGGTGCATCAACTCCCCGATACCGACCCCGGCGAGACTGCTGAGTGGCTGGACTCGCTGGATGCGGTCGTGGAAACCCATGGCAAGACGCGTGCCCGTTATCTGCTGTCGCGCCTGTTGGAACGAGCGCGCGAATCGCAGGTGAGTTTCCCTGCAACCGTGTCGACGCCGTATGTCAACACCATTCCACGCGAACGCGAACCGTGGTTCCCCGGCGACGAACACATCGAACGTCGTATCCGCGCATACATTCGCTGGAATGCCGCAGTCATGGTGGTGCGTGCGAACGCTGCCGCAGAGGGCATCGGCGGCCACCTCTCCACCTTTGCATCGTCGGCAAGCTTGTACGAAGTTGGCTTCAACCACTTCTTCCGTGGCAAGGACGCGGGGTCGGCCGGCGACCACGTGTACTTCCAAGGCCATGCCGCACCGGGCATCTATGCACGTGCCTTTCTCGAACGTCGCTTGAACGAAGACGACCTCGATCACTTCCGTCGCGAAATTGGACGCGACTATCGGGGATTGTCCAGCTATCCACACCCACGACTTATGCCCGACTTCTGGGAGTTCCCCACGGTGTCAATGGGCCTCGGGCCGATCACCGCGCTCTACCAGGCGCGATTCAATCGCTATCTGCACAACCGTCAACTCGCCGACACATCGCAGAGCCGCGTGTGGGCATTCATCGGCGACGGCGAAACCGACGAGCCCGAGACGCTTGGTGCCATCTCTCTTGCTGCACGCGAGCAACTCGACAACCTCACGTTTGTGGTGAACTGCAACCTGCAACGTCTCGATGGCCCGGTGCGTGGCAACGGCAAAATCATTCAGGAACTTGAAGCAGTATTCCGCGGCGCCGGATGGAACGTGATCAAAGTGATCTGGGGTTCCAAGTGGGACGACCTACTCGCCCGCGACACCAGTGGTGCGCTGCTCAACAAAATGAACGTCACCGTCGACGGCGAGTTCCAGCGCTACACCGTCGAAGACGGCAACTACATCCGCGAAAACTTTTTCGGCCCCGACCCCCGCCTGCGCGAAATGGTGTCGCACCTGAGCGACGAAGACCTGCGTCTCCTACCCCGCGGTGGCCACGACTATCGCAAGCTCTTCGCAGCGTTCAAGGCTGCAAGCGAAAACTTGGGTTCAGGGCGGCCAACGGCGATCCTGTGCAAGACGATCAAGGGCTGGACACTCGGACCCGAGATCGAGGGACGCAACGCCACACATCAGATCAAAAAGATGACCGAGGAGCAGCTGCGCACCTTGCGCGAGCGACTCAGCCTGCAAGACGAAATCCCCGACAGTCTGCTTTCGGGAGACGAACCGCCGTATTACCGACCGCCCGAAGATTCCGTCGAATACCAGTACATGATGGAGCGCCGCCGCGCGCTCGGTGGCCCGCTGCCCAAGCGTGTGACCACCGCAAAGAAGCCGCTGCAACTGCCCGATGAATCGGTGTTCACCGAATTCACGCAAGGCAGTGGCGAACAAGCCGTAAGCACCACCATGGGCTTTACTCGCCTGTTGCGCAACCTCTCTCGCGACAAAGTGTTCGGTTCCCGTGTCGTGCCGATCATTCCCGACGAGGCGCGCACGTTCGGCATGGATGCGCTGTTTCCCGAACTCAAGATCTACGCCTCGCAGGGCCAGAAATATGAGCCGGTCGACCACGCCCTGCTGCTCAGTTACACCGAGTCATCAAGTGGACAGATTCTTGAGGAAGGCATTACCGAAGCCGGCAGCATGTCGAGCTTCATTGCCGCGGGCACGAGTTACGCCACGCACGGCGTGCCAACGGTGCCCTTTTACACCTTCTATTCAATGTTCGGTTTCCAGCGCGTCGGCGACCTGATCTGGCAAGCCGCTGATTCGCGCACGCGCGGCTTCCTACTTGGCGCCACCGCGGGTCGCACGACGCTGCTCGGCGAGGGCCTCCAACATCAGGACGGCCACAGCCTCCTGCTTGCGAGCACCGTCCCCGCGTGTCAGGCCTACGACCCGGCCTTCGCGTATGAAGTAGCCGCCATTATCAAAGATGGCTTGCGGCGTATGTATGGCCCGAACCCCGAGGACATCTTCTATTACCTCACGCTGTACAACGAGAACTACGTGATGCCGCCGCAGCCGTCGTCGCCGACGATTGATGCCGACATCACGCAGGGTCTCTACCTGTGGAGCCGTGCAACGGCCGGCACTCATCGCGCCACCATTCTGTTTTCGGGTTCGGCGCACGGCGCAGCGCGTGCCGCGGCAGGCGAGTTGCTTGAGCGCTACGACGTGGGCGTCGATTTGTGGTCGGCAACGTCCTACAAGTTGTTGCGCGAAGAGGGCTTCGAGACCGAACGATGGAATCGCCTGCATCCCACAGAGACGCCGCGCGTTCCACTCGTCGCTCGCCTACTTGCCGACTCACGTGGCCCCGTCGTCGCGGTGAGCGACTTCATGCGCTCTGTACCCGCGCAAGTGGCGCCGTACCTGCCCGGCAAGTCGCTCACCGTCTTGGGAACCGACGGTATGGGCCGCAGCGACACCCGCGAAGCACTGCGCCGACACTTCGAAGTCGACATGGCCCACGTTGTCGTGGCAACACTGCACCAGTTCGCACTCGCCGGCGATATCTCGCCGAAAGTCGTTGTCGATGCAATCCAGCAGTACGGCATCGACCCCGAGTCCGCAAGTTCGCTCCACACGTAGAAAGACACGTCAATGGCAACGAGTGCACCACCAAAGCCGCTCTACATCACCGGCATCGATGCGGCAGACAAACTGCTACACAAGGACGGCACCGCGCTGTTGATCGGGATGCTGCTCGATCAACAAGTCCCGATGGAATGGGCCTTCACGGGTCCGTACACCATCAAGCAGCGGCTCGGTCATTGCGATGCGCGCAAGATTGCAGCGATGGACGTAGAGGACTTTGTCGAGGCGTGCCGAATCAAGCCGGCCATTCACCGCTTCCCCGACTCGATGGCGCGACGCATCCATGCACTGTGTGGCGTGCTCGCAGAGCACTACGGGGGTAAAGGCACCAACATCTGGTCAAAAGTCGACGACGCGGCGGAACTGAAGCGCAGACTGCGCACACTGCCCGGCTACGGCGAAGAAAAAGCAGAGATCTTCATTGCGCTGCTCGGCAAACGATTCGGTATTCGCCCCACAGGCTGGAAAAAGGCAGCCGGCGTCTTTTCCGACAGCCAACCGCGCTCCGTTGCCGACATCTATTCACCCGCCACGTTGCTCAAAGTGCGCGGGTTCAAGAAGATGCAGAAGGCTGCTGATGTCGACAAGCAGGATCGCCCCAAAAAGTCCACTCGTTAGAGTGTCCCGATGACCATTCTCGTCACGGGCGGTGCGGGCTATATCGGTTCGCACACCGTGCGCCTGCTCGTTGAGCAAGGTCGCGACGTCGTGGTGCTCGACACGCTCGAACTCGGCCTGCGCGAACGCATCGCCGGAGTGGAACTTATGCAGGGCGATGTGGCTGACCACAAGCTGGTCGACAAGGTGGTGCGCAAGTATGGCGTCACCGACGTCATACATTTCGCCGCATACAAGGCGGTCGGCGAATCCATGGAACAGCCGCTGCGGTACTGGAACAACAACGTTGGCGCAACGATCGCCCTCGTGCACGCGCTACTCGCCGCAGGAGTCAATCGCATCGTGTTCTCCTCATCCGCCGGCGTGTACGGCAACCCCGACACCATTCCTGTTACCGAAGACGAACGGCTTGCGCCAGCGAGCGTGTACGCCGAGACCAAGGCAACAACGGAACGTTTCTTGCTGTCCTGTGATGCAATTGGGTTGCGGTCGGTGAGCCTGCGCTACTTCAATGCCGCTGGCGCAAGCGACGACGCGTCGATCGGCGAGAACTGGGACCTGTCACAAAACTTGGTACCGCGGGTGATGAAGGCAATCCTCGGCGCGAGCGGGCCATTGCAGGTGTTCGGCAACGACTACCCCACTCCCGACGGCACGTGCATCCGCGACTACATCCACGTGGTTGATCTCGCCGACGCGCACATCAAGGCGCTCGATTATCTGGCAGGTGGAGGGGGCAGCCTCGCCTGCAACGTTGGCACAGGACTCGGCACTTCCGTGCTCGACGTCATCGCGCTTGCCGAACAAGTAAGCGGTCGCAAAGTGCCATACGACATCGCAGCGCGTCGACCCGGCGATCCGGTCGCCGTATTTGCAGACCCCACGCTCGTTCGTGCGGTGCTCGGCTGGAAGGCCACGCGCGACCTTCGCGACATCATCACGAGTGCCTGGAACTGGCACTCATCCAGTTACATCCCGGCGTAGGTGCGCTGGCGATCCAGCCAGCCGAGCAAGATTGCCATCGCCCGCGGATCGTGTCGCAGACGATGACCTGCGCCTGGCACAATCTGCAATTCAGCGGCACCGTGTGCTTGGGCCAAGACGCGCGAGTCGGCGGTGGGCACCACATCGTCATCGGCACCATGCATCAGAAATAACGGTCGCGGTGCGTACCGCTTGGCGGCATCGGCCGGCCTAAATCGCCGCAGCTCGCGACCCCACTCTTCGATTGATGTAGGAAACCCAGGGCGCCGAATCGTGCCGATCTCGCGGGAGTGTTCGAGGAAACGTCGCGGCTGGGCGGCCCAATCATCAAAGTCGGCACGCGCACCCAATAGCGCGCACCCGTTGACACGCGGATCGTCGGCAGCGACGCACAGCGCAAGCGAGCCTCCCGTGTTGTTTCCCACAAGCCAGATGCCACTCGGTGACGTTTCCGCCACGACGTGAGTGATCGCGGCACGCAAGTCGTCCACCCACCCCTGCATCGAGAAGTCGCCTTCGCTTGTCGCACATCCGCGGAAGGTGAACGTCATCGCGATCCAACCAAGCTCGTTGGCGACGCGATCGCACAGTTCGGGAAAGGAACCCGCCGAATGGCGCGCGTCGATGCCACCGCTTGGGTAACCGTGACACAGCACCATCGCAGGCAAGCCACCGTTTTTTAGTGCCGGCGTCACCAGATACCGAGCCAGGTTGAGTCCACCCGAGAGGAAGGTTCCGTTCATGTCGACGCCGCCTCCCCCGGCGAGCCGCTACGCGCGCGGCTTGAGCTGGCGGCGAGTGCGGCCTGGCGTGGCGAGCGTGTAGCCACGATTGCGCGCCTCAGCGAGCGTGTCCGGGCCGAAGCACAGGCCGACGCCGCTGTCGGCGATGTCGTCCAACACCGACTGGTCGCTCCATTCGTCGGTGTCATAGACCAACTGCGTGCGCTTGTCGCCGAGGTAGCGCGTGTGTTCAAAGCGAGAGGGTCGTGCCATAGCGCCAAATCTAGTCGTGTAGCGTCTGAGCACGGTGAACGGAACGGCGCAGCCCCCGTCCGAGGTGGACTTCTACTTCGACACGATGTGCCCGTTCGCCTTCCATACGTCACTTTGGATTCGCGAGGTCCGACGCCTCACCGGCCTCACGATCCACTGGAAGTTCTTCAGCCTCGAGGAAATCAATCGCCGCGAGGACCAAAAGCATCCGTGGGAGCGCACCATTGCCTATGGCTGGACACCCCTGCGAATCGCCGCCACGTTGCGCCGCCGCGATCCTGCGCTATGTGATGCCTGGTACTTGGCCTGCGGCACCGCACTGCATCTGCAGGGACGCAGGCCCTACGAGCGCGATGTTGCCCTCGAGTTGCTCGCCGACATCGGCGTCGAGCCTGAGGTGTGGGACTCCACGCTGAACGATCCCACCACGCACGACGAGGTACGCGTCGATCACGAGTACGCAACAAAAACGCTCGGCGGATTCGGCGTGCCGATCCTCGTGGCGCCACAGGCGCGAGCGGTATTTGGCCCCGTCGTTGTGCCCGCGCCAACGGGCGATGCTGCTCTCGAATTATGGAACCTCGTCGTCGCCTATGGACGATTCCCCGGACTCTACGAAATCAAGACGCCGAAGACCGACGACGACATGCGTCGGATCGGCGAAGCATTCACGCCGTATCTGGCCAACCGTGAGTGGCAAACCATCCAACATCCCGCCAGATAGGACGAACCATGGAATATCGAGACACCATCGCCAAGCTGTACGCCACGTGGGACTCAATCGCCGCATTGTGTGCACCGTTGAGTGAGTCGCAGTGGAAGACCGCAACCCTGTGTCCGGGTTGGAGCGTGCAAGACAATCTGTCGCACCTCATCGGCACAGAGCGAGCGCTGGCAGGACTTCCCACCACTGAGCATCGTTCGGCTGGCGGCGACCACGTCAAGAACCCGATCGGCGAGTTCAACGAACACGAAGTCGACGTGCGGCGCGACCGCAGCGGCGCCGAGGTGTTCAACGAGTGGCGCGAAATCGCAGCACAGCGCCGACAATTTCTCGACAGCGCGCCCGACGACTACTTCGAGACCAAGACCATGACGCCCACCGGCCCAGGCACGATGGCGGACTTTCTCCACATTCGCGTCCTCGACTGTTGGGCACACGAACAGGACATCCGCGACGCACTCGGCATCCCGGGCCACCAGGGTGGACCTGCAGCCGAGCACACCATCGACCGTCTCATTCGTACGCTGCCGATCGTTGTCGGCAAGCGCGCCGCCACTCCCGAAGGTCGCGGCGTCGTCGTGCAACTGACTGGCCCCGTTGAGCGCACGATTCCCGTACTCGTCACCAACGGTCGCGCCGCGATCGTCGAGTCGGTCGTCGATCCGCTCGCGACACTGACGATGGACAGCATGACATTCGTGACACTTGCGCTCGGACGGCGCAGCGCCGCTGAATGCGCCTGGTCGTCGACGGGAGATGCGACACTTGCCGGGCGCATTGCCTCCCAGCTGAACATGATGATCTGAATGACCCATCCCCTCGACCACGCCGAAATTGAGCGTCGTGCCGCGGCACTCCACGCGCGGGACGCCGAGATCGGCCGACAGGTTGAGTCGCGCGTAGCCCAGCGCTATGGCGCGGCGTCATCGCTCCAGGAGTACCGCTTTGACGATTCCTTTGCGCGTGATGCGCAGGCCTCACAGAAAATCGACTGGGTACACCAGGATCATTTGCGCGTAGTGCGCTTCGTCTACCGCCACCTCCCCCGGCCACTGCGGTTTCTTATCAAGAAGGTTGTCCCGTGACCACCCCATGCGTGGTGGTCACCGACTCGTCACACGCGTCAGCAGACGATCTCAAGCGCACCGCGCAATCCATTCTCTACTCCGCGCTACAACCCACCCACTGGATCGTCGCCCACACGCGACTCGAACACGAGCGTGTTACGCGCATGCGCGACCTGCGCCGCACCGGCATCATCGTGGCGCGCGACGATATTCCTCTGCCCGATAACGCCGTCGTCGTGTTTGTGCGCGCCGGCGACGAGCTGCTGCCCGAAGCCCTGGCGACCATTGTCAACGCCTTCGACGTTGCGCCGACAATGAACGTCGCGTACGGCGACTCGCTGTGCACACCGGCCCGACGATTTGAACACGACATCGAGGTCCGCCGCCCACAGTGGTCGCCCGAGCGACTCCGCTCGCACAACTACATCGGCTCACTCATCGCTACGCGCCTCGATGTCACCACCCGCGCGGGCGGCATTGCGCTCCTTGCCGCCGCCCATGAACACGACCGCGCACTGCGCCTCTGCGAAGTTGCGGCCCCCGTACGCATCAGCGAGTTGCTGTACCGCTGCCCCACCGC
>JBIIEO010000004.1:0-125028 GCA_044237775.1 Ilumatobacteraceae bacterium
TCGCGGTGTCGGGTCACGTGCGCCGACCCGGCGTGTACGAGATCATCAACGGCGTGACGACATTCCGTGATCTGCTCTACGGCGAGGAGTTTTGTGGCGGCATTCGCAACGGCAACACGTTGAAGGCGTTCGTTCCGGGTGGCGGTTCTGCGCCATGGTTTACGCCCGACCAGTTGGACCTGCCCTTCGAGGCAAGCCAGGTGGGCCCCGCTGGTTCGATGCTCGGATCGGGCGCCGTCATGGTGATGGATCACACGACGGATATCCCGGCTGCTGCGCTCACACTCACCAACTTCTACGCGCACGAATCGTGTGGCAAGTGCACGCCGTGTCGCGAGGGCGGCACGTGGTTGCAGCGCATACTTACGCGCGTGGTCAATGGTGAGGGCACCGATGCCGACCTCGAACAGTTGCTTGAAGTGGGCGCGATGATTTGCCCGGGCAACTTCCCGCATGCATCGAGTGAGCGTCTTGGTCTGTCCGCCGTGCCATTCCCGTACAAGATGACCACGATCTGCTTCGTCGGGCCGTCTGCCTATGCGCCGATCAACTCGGCGCTCACGCTTTTCCCCGAGGAGTTTGCCTCGCGAGTGACCAAGCGCAAAACGATTCCGGTGACGGCAGTGGGGGTGGGGTCGTGACGACCACCGAGCCGACGAATGAGACCGTCGTGGATCCAAACGCAGTCAGCGTGACGATCAACGGCCGAACAGTCGCCGCCCGCAAGGGTGAAATGGTCATCGCTGCAGCTGATCGGACTGACGACTTCATTCCGCGGTTCTGCTATCACCCGCGCATGTCGCCGGTGGGCATGTGTCGCCAGTGTCTCGTGGAAATTGACACGCCACGTGGGCCCGCGATGGTGGTGTCGTGCATGACGCCGGTGTCTGAGGGTCAAGTCATTCGCACTGCGACTGACGACGTAAAGAAGGCACAAGAGGGCGTGCTCGAGCTATTGCTTGCCAACCACCCGTTGGACTGCCCGGTGTGCGACAAGGGCGGCGAGTGCCCGCTTCAAGATCAGGCGTTCAGCCACGGGCCCGGCGAAAGCCGATACGTCGAAGAGAAGCGGCATTACGAGAAGCCAATTCCAATTAGCGACAACGTCTATCTCGATCGCGAGCGCTGCATCCTGTGTGATCGCTGCACGCGCTTTGCCGACGAAGTAGCGGGCGATGCACTGATCTCGTTCACGAGCCGCGGCAACAACACACAGGTCATGACGTTCCCCGACGAGCCATTCAGCTCGTACTTCTCGGGTAACACTGTGCAGATTTGCCCCGTTGGTGCGTTGACTGCCAAGCCATATCGATTTAAGGCCCGCCCGTGGGACCTCGAGCAAGCAGAGAGCACCTGCACTACATGCTCGGTGGGATGTCGCACGGTTGTGCAGAGCAGCCGCGACGAGTTGGTTCGCTATCAGGGCGTCGACATCGATCCCGTGAACTGGGGATGGTTGTGTGATCGCGGACGATTCAATTTTGAGTCAACCAATTCCGCTGAACGCCTGACCGCACCGCTCATCAAGCAGGCAGATGGCAGTCACGTTGCCACTTCGTGGTCGATGGCGATGGACACGGTTGCGCGCACGATGCGTGCGGCGCTCGCGTCCTCCCCGGAGTCGGTTGCCATTGTTGGCGGTGCCCGTTCAACAAACGAAGACGCATTCGCCTGGGCGCGACTCGCCGATCTGCTGCATGTGCATCAGCGCGATGCCCAACTTGCTGACGGTCTGCCGCCCGAAGTGTTCGCGCTTCCGCAGGCGACAATCGACGAAGTGGCGTCGTCGTCAACCATCATCGTTCTTGCCCCCGATGTAAAGGAAGAATTGCCCGTGCTGTACCTGCGTCTGCGTCATGCGGCGGGGCAACGCGGCACAAAGATCATCGAACTCACGTCGCACGAAACTGGCCTGTCGCCAAACGCATGGAAAACCGTGATCGTGGAGCCGGGCAAGTTTGCTCAGGCTTTGCGCGCGGGCGTGCTCAACGGCGAAGTTGCTGAGCGTCTAGCGCAGGGAAGCGTGTCGATTGTGGTTGGTCGACCAAACCTGGCTGAGTCGGCCGACTCGGTCGTGCACGCGCTTGCCGAATTGATGCATCTTGCGCCTCATGCGAAAGTGCTCCCCGTATTGCGTCGCGGCAACGTGCGCGGTGCGATTGCCGCCGGGTTGACGCCGCAGCATGACGCGGGCTCGACGGCCGAGATTATGGCCAAGGCTGCCGAAGGCGGCATCGACGTACTCGTGTTGTTGGGTGCCGACCCACTCACCGACTTGCCCGATGCCGACCTTGCTCGTCGGGGGATTGCCGGCGCGCGCTGTGTCGTGGCGATCGACACCTTCCTCACCACAACTGCTGCCCAGGCGCATGTGGTGTTGCCTGCAGCCGCGTACGGCGAGAAGTCCGGCACCACCACCAACCTCGAGGGTCGCATCAGTGCCGTATCGCAGAAGATCACTCCGCGGGGCACGTCGCGACCCGACTGGATGATTGCGGTTGAATTGGCCAACTTGCTCGGAGTCGACCTTGGCGTGCACTCCCTCGACGACGTGCATCAGATGATGGTGAACGACGTTGCCGCGTTTGGCCCCGCGCGTGACGCGGCGTCCGTCGCCCACGATGGTGTCGTCATGCAGCATCCTCATGCAGTGTCACTTGCGCGAGTCGAATTCGATACTGCTGAGCGCAATGCGTACAACTACCGACTCCTGGTGCATCGCAAGCTGTATGACCGCGCAGTCGGCACGGCCACCAGTCCGTCGCTTGCTCAACTGGCTGACCAGTCAGCCATCGTCGTGCACCCGCTCGATCTCGCTCGTGTGGGTGCTGTTGAAGGTGATCGGGTGAGCGTGACCTCGCCGCACGGCGCAATTGTCGTACCTGTCGCCACCGACGAGAACGTGTCACGGGGCACCGCGTTGATGGCGTTCAACCTGGCCGGTGCCGATCCACGCGAACTCATGGACATTGACGCAGACGTCACCGACGTAAAGATCGAGAAAGTCTGATGAACGCGCTGTTTGCGATCGAACCATCGCTCACCGGCGACCTGTTCTGGGCGCCGCTCGTGATTGTCGTGCTCAAGGTGCTCGTGGTGTTCGTCATCGGGTTGGTAGCCACCATGTTCATGGTGTGGTTCGAGCGTCGCGTGGTGGCCGGCATGCAGAACCGCATTGGGCCCAACAAGACCGGGCCCTTTGGGTTGCTGCAGACGCTCGCCGACGGCACCAAGTTGTTCTTCAAGGAAGATCTCATCCCCGACCGGGCCGATCGATTCGTGTTCCGCCTGGCGCCTTTCATGGCCCTCGTGCCGGCGTTCTTGTCGTTTGCGATCATCCCGTTGGGCGGTGATTTCCGCAACGGCAACGATGGCTTGGTGACGTGGTTCGGTGTGCAGACACGGATTCAATTGGCCGATCCACCGATGGGCGTGCTGTTTGCGCTCGCCATTTCGTCGATCGCCGTGTACGGCGTAATGCTCGCCGGTTGGTCGAGTGGTTCCAAGTATCCGCTCCTCGGCTCGGTGCGCGCCACAGCACAGATGGTGAGTTACGAAGCTGCACTCGGTTTGTCGCTTGCGGCGGTGATCATTGTGACGGGCACGCTGTCGACGAGCGGAATCGTGGGTGCACAAGGAACGCTGGGCAACTGGAACGTGGTGGCCACGGGTGTCGTGCCTCTGGCGATTTTCCTCATTGCGGCAACCGCCGAGTTAAATCGCCCGCCCTTCGACCTCGTGGAGGCTGAACAAGAGCTCGTGGGTGGATTCCACACCGAGTATTCGTCGATCCGATTCGCATTGTTCTTCCTGGCGGAGTTCATGAACACCGTCACCATGAGCGCGTTGATCGTCACGCTGTTCTTTGGCGGTCCACAGCCGATTGCTTTCGGCGATTTCGTCCTCGACATTCCGTTTATTCCGAATGCCTTCGAGGGAACGCTGTGGCTTGTGGCCAAGATCTTCGTCTTCCTTTATATCTATGTCTGGTTCCGTGCCACCTTGCCGCGTTTCCGTTATGACCAGCTCATGGATTTGGGTTGGAAGGTAATGATTCCCGCGTCGCTGGCATGGTTCATGTTGCTCGCAGTGCAGCGCATCGGCCGTGACTTGGGATGGAACGTGTTTGCGGTAACTGCTGCGTCGATCGCGGTGCTCGGTCTGTGCTTCGGCTTGATGCAGCGAGCCTTTTCGGTGTCGATGAAGATTCGCAAGAGTGAAGGATCGATGTTCTGATGGGTTACTTCGAAGGGTTTCTCGTCACGCTGCGTCAGCAGGGCAAGAAGAATCGTGTCACGACGCAGTATTCGGGCGGTCGAGTGCGCAAGCGTGCGGCGAAGAAGGGCAAGATCACCCAGCGCGCCGAAGAATTCGACGCCAAGGTGCCCAAGCCAGAGCGCATGCATGGCCGCCACGTACTGAACCGGTACGAGGACGGCATGGAAAAGTGCATCGGCTGCGAGTTGTGCGCAGCCGTTTGCCCGGCCAAGTGCATCCACGTCCGCGGGGCTGACAACGATCCGCAGAATCCCACGTCGCCGGGTGAGCGTTTTGGATGGATATACGAAATTAACTACCTGCGTTGTATCCACTGCGACCTGTGTGTGGAAGCGTGCCCAACCGAGGCGATCACTGAGACGAAGCTCTTTGAGTTCTCGTTCACCAATCGCAACGACGCCATTTACACGAAGAACGAACTGGTGGTGGGTGACGACGGCAAGCCGAAGCAACTGCCGTGGGAGGACTGGCGCCCTGGTGAGGACGAGCACACGTCGGCGTGGATGCGGGCAACCGCACCGTCGGGTGATGCCACCTTCACGGGCGTCGTCGGATGGAGTGGTGAACTGGGTTACGGCACACGGCCGGCAGAAAAGACGCAGGACTAAGTGGAACTCTTTGTCTTCGTGTGCGCGTCGGTGATGGTGCTCGCTGGCGCACTTGGTGTGATCCTGCGCAGTAATCCCGTCCACGCTGCACTCAGCCTGATTCTCACACTGTTTGGTGTGGCGGTGTTATTCGTCGCGCAGCACGCCGAATTTCTCGCCGCCGTTCAAGTGATTGTGTATGCAGGGGCAATCGTCGTGTTGTTCTTGTTCGTCATCATGTTGCTCGGTGTTGATCGGGCAGAGAACATGCGCACTGAACCGTTGGCTGCCCAGCGCTGGATCGCCGGTGTGGTCGGGATCGGCATGCTCGCCCTGCTCGTGGCTGCCGTGTATTCGGGCTCCGATGAGGTGGTAGTGCGCGGCGAAGGGATAGCGAGCACGGTCGCGGGTGACAATCCCAATGCAAATGTGGAGCAACTCGCGAAATCTATTTTTTCTGACTACGTCGTGGCTTTCGAACTGACGTCGATCTTGCTCGTCGTCGCAGTTGTGGGCACGGTGTTGCTCGCGCGCCGCCGACGGGGCGAAGTGAAGGCGGGACAATGAACGCGCTTGTTGTTGTTCCCACCACCACGTGGTACTTGATGCTCTCTGCGGTGCTCTTCGTGCTCGGCACCGTTGGCGTGCTGGTGAGACGTAATCCGTTGATCATGTTCATGTGCATCGAGCTGATGTTGAATGCCGTCAACCTGTCGTTTGTTGCCCTCGGTCGACAAATCGATTCGATCGATGGGCAAGCGATCGTGTTCTTTGTGCTTGTCGTGGCCGCCGCCGAAGTGGTGGTCGGGCTTGGCATCATCGTGTCGATCATGCGTCGCCGCAATGAAGTGACGGTTGACGATCTCGCGGAGCTGAAGGGATAAGCCGATGATCGACCTCGCCTGGCTGCTTCCTGCCTTTCCTCTTGTTGGCGCACTGATCTTGATCCTCGTTGGACGTCGTCTTGGTGAGCCCGGCGCGGGCTGGCTCGCATCGCTCATGACGATCGCCTCTTTCGCGGTCACCGTGGGTGTCTACTTCGACCTGCTGTCGCGACCAGCAGAAGAGCGTCACGAGGTCATCACGCTCTTCTCGTGGATTCCCGTTGGCTCGTTGACCATCGACGCCGCGCTGTTGATTGACCCTTTGAGCGTCACCATGGCGCTCTTCATTACGGGAATCGGCGCGCTGATTCATCTGTATGCGATCGGATACATGCACGGGGACCCGAAGTTCTCAAAGTTCTTCATCTATCTCAACCTGTTCGTGTTTTCGATGCTCATGCTGGTACTGGGCGAAAACCTGCTCGTTACCTTCCTGGGCTGGGAAGGCGTCGGTGCGTGCTCGTATTTCCTGATCTCGTTCTGGCACACCCGCAACAGCGCGGCGGTAGCTGGCAAGAAGGCGTTTGTCACCAACCGCATTGGTGACTTCGGCGTGATGACGGCGATGTTCCTGGCGTTCTCGACGATCGGCTCGGTGTCGTACGACGCCATCAACGAGGCGGCTCATTCGGGGACAATGGCACAGGTGACGTCGACGGCGATCGCGCTGTTGTTGTTTGTTGGTGCGATGGGTAAAAGCGCTCAACTACCGCTGTACTTGTGGTTGCCGGACGCCATGGAAGGCCCGACGCCGGTGTCCGCGCTGATCCACGCAGCAACGATGGTGACCTCGGGCGTATTCCTCATGACGCGCATGAGCCCGGTGTTGCATGCTGCGAATGAATGGGCGCCGATGACGATCGCCATTGTGGGCGCGGCAACCGCATTGTTTGCGGCAACTGTTGCCGTTGCTCAGAACGACATCAAGAAGGTGTTGGCCTACAGCACGGTGTCGCAGCTCGGTTACATGTTCCTTGCGGTTGGATCGGGCGCCTATGTGGCCGCAATCTTTCACATGGTGACTCACGCGTTCTTCAAGGCGTTGCTCTTCCTCGGGTCGGGTTCGGTCATTCACGGCATGCATCATGAGCAAGACATGCGCAAGATGGGCGCGCTCCGTGCGCTGATGCCCGTTACGGCATTCACATTCATCATCGGTTGGCTGGCAATTGCCGGTGTGCCGCCGTTCGCCGGGTTTTGGTCGAAGGACGAAATTCTTCTGTATGTGTATGCCAACAACCGCGCGCTGTACGCAATTGGTTTGGTGACCGCGTTGTTGACCGCGTACTACATGACTCGGCAAGTAATCATGGTCTTCTTTGGCGAGGCCAAGTGGCAAGACCACAGTGCCGAACATGGCGCGCACGGCGACTTCAAGCCACACGAGAGCCCGGGCATCATGTTGTTCCCGCTGGTGGTGCTGGCGGTCTTGTCCACCGTGGGCGGACTGATGCAGTTGCCGTTCTCCAAGAACCTGCACTTCCTTGAGCACTGGTTGGCGCCGGTGGTGGAGGAAGCCGAGGCGCATATTTCCGATACGTGGGCGTACAACAACAAGTACCTGCTCATGGGGGTGGCCATCATCGTTGCAGCAGCGGGTATCGCGCTTGCGATAACGGTCTACTCGCGTCGCAAGTTGCCTGCCATTGAGCCACGCGTACTGGAGCAGGCGTGGTTCTATGACGCAGCCGCCGCAAAGATCGTGGGTGGACCGGGCTATAAAGCCTTCGAAGGCGTGGCGTGGGCCGATGCGCACGTGGTTGATGGTGCGGTAAACGGCACCGCGACCCTGGTGCGCACGAGTGCGACTGCTTTGCGGAAGTCACAAGGTGGGTTCGTCCGTGCGTATGCCGCGATCATCGCGCTCGGCAGTGTCGCGGTGTTGGCGTGGTTCGTGTTCAGGGGGATCGTGGGATGATTGGCGCGACGTCGACCGCTGTTGGGTTTCCCTTGCTGACCATGCTCGTGCTGGTACCGCTTGTCGGTTCTGCGCTCGTTGCCTTGATTGGCCGATCGCGACCCGAGTGGGTGAAGCTCACCGCGATTCTGGCCAGCGTCTTCACCGCTGCGTTGTCTGTGTGGGTGTTGGTGGAATTTCCAAGTGGTTCAGCAGGTTTCGAGTTTGTCTCGCGTCACCCGTGGATCAGCGAGTGGGGTATCTCGTGGCATCTCGGCGTGGACGGCATTTCGTTGTTCCTCGTCGTGCTCACCGGCCTGCTCTTTCCACTCGTGATCATTGGTGTCGATCCACACCACAACGAGAAGCCCTATTTGGCATGGATGCTCCTGCTTGAAGCCGGCGTGATGGGCAGCTTCCTCAGCCTCGACCTGTTTTTGTTTTTCGTGTTCTTCGAGATTGTGCTGGTGCCGATGTACTTCCTTATCGGCGGGTGGGGGTACGACCAGCGCGTCTATGCGGCAACCAAATTCTTCCTCTACACCATGGCAGGCAGCGCCTTCATGCTCGTGGGCATCGTTGCGACTGCGTTTCTTGCCAAGGGTGACGTTGGGCGACTGACCTTCGACTTGTTGGAGATCGCCGAGAGCTCATCGTTTTCGGTGGCTTCGGGGCGCTGGCTCTTCGTGGCGTTCATGATCGCCTTTGCCGTCAAGGTGCCGTTGTTCCCGTTGCATACGTGGTTGCCCGATGCGCACACGCAGGCACCCACTGGCGGCTCAGTCATCCTTGCCGGCGTGTTGTTGAAGATGGGCACCTACGGCATGTTGCGCTTCGGCGTGTTTCTGTTTCCCGAAGCATCGGTATGGGCACGCCCAGTTCTCTACACCTTGGCAGTGATAGGCATTCTGTACGGCGCGATTGCCGCAACTATGCAGCGCGACTTGAAGCGGCTCGTTGCCTATTCATCTGTTGCCCACTTGGGCTTCATCGTGTTGGGCACTTTTGCGCTTACCGAGCAGGCGCTCACCGGCAGCGTGGTGCAGATGGTCAACCATGGTGTGTCGACGGGGGCGTTGTTCCTCATGGTGGGCATGATCTATGAGCGCCGTCACACCCGCGCGATTGCCGAATTGAAAGGACTCCAGGCCGTTGCGCCGATTTTTGCCGGTTTCTTTACGGTGATCATGCTGTCGTCGATTGGTCTCCCTGGCCTCAACGGTTTCGTCGGCGAGTTCCTGATTCTCATTGGTTCGTTCGCAACAGCACGCTGGTGGGTCGTGGCGGCAACGGTTGGCGTCATCTTGGCTGCGCTGTACTTGCTGTGGGCGTACCAGCGGGTGTTCCACGGCGAGCCTGACGAGGCGAATGCGTCATTCCCCGAGCTGAAGTTGCGCGAGGGGTTGTTGCTGTCGGTATTCGTCGCGGCAATCGTGTTCGCCGGCGTGTACCCCAAGCCAATGTTGGAGCGCGTTGAGCCAAGCGTGAAGGCACTGTTGGAACACGTTGAGGCGAATTCCGATTACCGCCAGCCGGTTGCGAAGGGTGGTGTAAACGAATGAACCAAGTGTTCGAGGGTCCCGCAATCGAATGGTTTGCGCTCAGCCCACTGCTTACGTTGGTCGGTGGTGCACTTGCGCTCTTGCTGGTGGGCTCGCTGACGCCACAGTGGCCTCGTGGTGGCTACGCACTGCTCGCCTCGACAACGCTGGGAGCCTCCATTGTGTTGTCGGGGTTCTTGTGGGTCGACACCGTCGAGCCCCGCTCGCTGATTGGCAACTCGTTACTTCTCGATCGCTATGCGATTTTCGCGATAGTGGCAATGATGCTGGCCACCTTGTTGTCGGTGTTGACAACCAATGACTATCTCGAGCGTGAAGGCACGGATGCGCCAGAGCCGTATGGCCTGATCCTGACCGCACTCATTGGTGGTGTTGCCATGGTGTTGGCAAACGATTTGATTGTGATGTTCCTCGGGCTCGAGACACTGAGCCTGTCGTTCTATCTCCTTACCGCGAGTGATCGTAAGCGCACTACAAGCGGCGAGGCCGGTCTCAAGTACTTCATCCTCGGTGGATTCGCATCGGCGTTCTTCCTCTATGGCGTGGCGATGATCTTTGGTGTCTCGGGTTCCACGAACCTTCAGTCCATTGCCGCGGTGTTCGGCAGCGAAGTGTCACTCACGGCAGGCGATGCCATGTTGTTGGCAGGCGTTGCATTGCTGCTGGTGGGCTTTGCCTTCAAAGTGTCGCTGGTGCCGTTCCATGCGTGGACGCCAGATGTGTATCAGGGCGCACCAACACCATTCACCGGCTTTATGGCATCTGTCGGCAAGATCGTGGCGTTCGCTGCTCTGGTTCGAGTATTCACCGTTGCACTTGCGGCCCGCGCTGACGATTGGCGTCCGGCGGTGTGGGTACTGGCCGTTATTACGTTGATCGTTGGATCTGTCTTGGCCGTGGTGCAGAGCGACGTGAAGCGCATGCTTGCGTATTCGTCCATCAGCCACGCAGGCTTCATTCTCGTTGGGCTCGTCGCGGCATCACACCTGGGTGACGAAGATGCTTCACTCGGTGTGTCGTCGACGATGGCCTACCTCGCGATCTATGCCGTGCTCGTCGTTGGCACCTTTGCGGTAGTCACGGCAGTCGCGGGCAAGGGTGACGCAGCAACATCGGTGGATGCGTTCAAGGGATTAGCGAAGAATCATCCGTTGCTCGCACTTGCCATGACGGTGTTGCTGTTGGCTCAGGCCGGCGTGCCGCTCACGTCGGGCTTTGTTGCCAAGTTTGGCGTGATTCGTGCGGCGGTGGGCGTAGAGACCTACACCCTGGCCGTAGTGGCCATGCTCGCGGCTGTGATCGCAGCGTTCTTGTACTTGCGCATCATGGTCAGCATGTGGCTGGCCGACGGTGAAACGACGGTCACCACTGGCTTGGCAACGCGCATCACGATCGGCGTCTCCGTTGCAGCGACGCTGGTAATCGGATTCTTCCCCGACGTGTTGCTCAGCCTGGCGCGCTCAGTCGCCTAACGACTCAGTACGTGCCCCAGAGCGGGGTCTTGGGCATGAACTCTTCAACGAGGCTGACATCCTCCGGCGAGTCCACCGAGAACGAGTAGCGGTTGGGATACTTCGCCACGTATTGGCTGTACGGCATGTCGAGAATGCGATTGCTGTCGCATGACTCAAGCTGTTCGAGACGCGTTTCAGGAAATGCGGTGAACTCGCGGAGCCGTGCCCATGTGAAGGCAAAGATGCCATGTATGCGTAACGCCCCAAGTTCTTTAGTGAAGCCGTCTTTGGCATAGGGAATCGGCGAGCGCGAGGTGTAGAGCACTTCGTCTGCATCGTTGGCAATCAACTTCACGATGTTTGGGTTGCGCCAGAGGTCTTCGTCGTGGATCTCCATTGCCAACACCGTGGCTTCGACATGTGGCCGCTCCTCGATAGGGCGAATGACCTCGACAATCATTTCCGGCTCGAGCATCGGCTCATCGCCCTGCACACAGACCACGATGTCGTCGTTGCTCACGCCGCCAGGCACGTTGATCCTGGTAACGGCTTCTGCCACCCGGTCGAGGGCTCGCGTGTGATGATCACCCGTCATGATCACCGTGTAGCCACGCTCCTCGCATGCCGCGCGAATTTCTTCGTCGCACGTGGCTACCACCAGTGCATCCCAGCCGGAATACATGGTGGCCCGTGCATGCACATGCTCGACCATCGGCCTTCCCAGAATGGGAAAGAGCGGCTTTCCGGGAAAGCGGGACGCCGCCATACGAACAGGAATAATGCCGATCTTCTTCATGACTGCCTTTGTTTGACGGTGGTCAGGGTAAGACGATGTCGCTGATGCTGAAACCCCTTTCGCGGGTTGCGGCGATGACGGCTCGTCCGTGTTCTTGGTTCTTCACTTCCAAAACTACATGCACGCCCGTCTCGCGAGCATGAAGCTCGACGCCTTCGCGCACATGCTGCACCTCCACAATGTTTGCATCGTGTGCTGCAAGCACTTCCAAGAAACCCGCGAGGGCACCGGGCCGGTCAGGTAGGCGCACAAACACGTTGAGTCGACGGCCGCTCTTAGTCTCGTGGCGGCGCACGAGATTGGGGAGCAGGCCGATATCCACGTTGCCGCCTGACAGCACGATGCAGGTTGAGCCTGATTTCGCAGGAGTAATGGCGTGGGTGATGAGTGCAGAGACACCGACTGCGCCGCCTCCTTCGACGAGCAGCTTGGAGCGCTCCATAAGCAGCACCATGGCGTCGGCCACGCTGTCTTCGCTCACTGACACGAGTTCGTCCACCCACTCGTCGACAAGTGGTGCGGTCACGAGGCCGGGCTTCTTTACTGCGATGCCGTCGGCAAGCGTGGTGAAGACGCCTTCAGGGGCTTTCTTACTGACATAGGGGTCGCAGCCCTCTACTTGAACGCCAATGATGCGCACCGAGGGGCGTTGTTGTTTGATTGCCACAGCTGCACCCGAGAGCAGTCCTCCACCACCGAGGGGGATAACGACGGTGGCGAGGTCGTCAATGTCGTCGAGGAGTTCGAGGCCGAGCGTGCCTTGGCCGGCGACGATGTCGATGTCGTCATAGGGGTGGCAAAAGGCCATGCCGGTTTCTGCGGCGCGTGCGAGCGCTGCTTGCACCGCTACTTCGACGTTGTCGCCACCCTCGATGACCGTGGCGCCGTAGTGGCGACACGCGGCGATTTTTGTGAGTGAGGCTCCTTTGGGCACGAAGATCTCACACGCCACGCCGAGTGTCTTGGCCGCGAGCGCCAACGCTTGGGCGTGGTTGCCGGCGCTGCCTGCCACGACGCCTCGTTTGGCGGCATCGCCAAGCATGGTGATCTTGTTGATGGCGCCGCGGATCTTGAAGGCGCCTGTGCGCTGAAGGTTTTCTGCTTTCAGCAGAATCGTGCTGCCGGTGAGTTCGCTGAGGTGAGCAGAGGGAACGACAGGAGTGTGCAGGACAACGGATCGGCCTCGTTCGCGAGCATCAATGAATGCGCGTGGTTCAATCTGCGCCATACCAGGGATACGGTACTGCCCGTGAAGGCGCTGGTCGTGAGCAATCGAGGGGATAGTGACCCCGGGTTCGTCGGTGATCGATTGACGCAATTGGATTTCGCTCTTGTCCATGTTGATCGTGAGTATCCGGCAGAGTGGCCGTCATTAGCTGGGGTTGATCTGCTGGTGCATATGGGCTCAGATTGGTCGGTGTATTGGAACGATATTGCGCGCAACGTGGAGGCGGAGTCGGCGCTGATGAACGACGCGCAGCGTCGTGGTGTTCCCATTTTTGGTATCTGCTTTGGGGCACAAATGTTGGCTCACAGTCTGGGGGGTTCGGTGCAACGGGCAAAGCGACCCGAGGTGGGGTGGTGTGAGGTGCTGGCGCCTGCTGCCTATGCGCCGTTAGCGGGAACGTGGATGCAGTGGCACGCTGATTCGTTCAGTGCTCCCGCGTCTGCCGAGGTGCTGGCGCTCAGCGATGTTGGCCCTCAGGCGATTCGATCTGGTCGGAGTTTTGGGACGCAGTTTCACCCTGAAGCCAATGAGGCAATCGTCACGCGGTGGATGTCGGGAGATGGGGCGGTTGAGCTTGCGCGTTTGGGCATTGCGCCGCATGACTTGGCAGAGGCCACGCGGCGTGAAACCGCGCGTTCAGGGGCGGCGGCTGGGGTGTTGGTGGACTGGTTCTTGGCCGAGGTTGCGTTAACACCGATGCCGAAGACCGCTCGCCGTGCGTAACTTGTTCACAAAGTAACGATCCCGATTCGCCCGTTGTTTCATGGTCAAGAGGGCTCAAGTAGTAGTTTTTGACCCGATGTCCGACTTCCTCCGGTCCTTCCTCACCGTTGCCTGGTTCGGGCTGGCGGCCCTGCTGATCGCGGGATTATTGCTGTGGGTGGCCTCGCTCGTGCGGCCATCGCGACCGAGCCGAGAAAAGATGCTCACCTACGAGAGCGGTGTCGATCCTGTTGGTGAAGGCTGGTCGCAGAGCCAGGTGCGCTACTACATCTTTGCGCTGTTGTTCGTGATCTTCGACGTTGAGGCCGTGTTTATTTTCCCGTGGGCCACACAGCTCGAGCGCTACGGCACGTTCGGACTGGTCGAGATGGGTGTATTCGTATTCGTTCTGCTCTTGGGCTTGGTGTACGCCTGGCGTAAGCGTGTCTTGAGGTGGGTGTAACACCATGGGTCTTGTAGACCGCGGCCGACTGCCGCGACCGTTGACATCGCTGTTCAACATGGGGCGTCAATACAGCATGTGGGTGTATCAGTGGGGGCTTGCTTGTTGTGCAATTGAAATGGGCGCTGCATTCGGATCACCGCGTTACGACGTAATGCGTCTGGGTGTCATTCCCTTGCCGGCGAGTCCGCGACAAGCAGACCTCGTGGTGATTTCGGGAACCGTGACCGACAAGATGGCACCTGCGATTAAGCGTCTGTATGAGCAGATGCCCGAGCCGAAGTACGTGATCTCGATGGGCAGCTGTGCCAACTGTGGTGGCCCTTACTGGGACAGTTATTCGGTGACGAAGGGTGTCGATCAGATCATTCCTGTCGACGTCTACGTGCCCGGTTGCCCGCCGCGACCCGAAGCACTGCTCGAAGGCGTGGTGCTGTTGCAACAGCGCATCCGCAATGAGGACATGGGTGCCAAGTGGCGTGGTGAGGGAACGGTGTCTCTGGCCGCCTCGGCAGAAGCAGAGAGACGAGGTGAGCCCGTTGTCGTCTCCCGCTGAAACTGCTCCCGTCGTCGACACAGTTCGCGACGGCATGGCAAACGACATTCGTGCCGCGCTTGGCGAGGCGGTGGTGGATTCGCTCGTGAAGCCTGGCGACGACGTGTGGATTCGCGTGCGCACCGGCGACTGGAAGTCGAGCCTGACAACGTTGCGCAATGCGCTGGGCTACGACTACTTCTGTTTTCTTTCCGCTATCGACTGGATGCCGTCGCCCTATGGTCGCGGTGAGGACGACCCCACCGAACCTGCGCCCGAGCGTGACACCACAATTCGCCCCGGCTATTGCGGTGGTGACACCCGCATGCAGGTGTTTGCGCGAGTCGTGAGTTCGATGACGCACATGGGCGTGACGATCAAAGCCGACGTGCCCGATGGTGAGCCCATGGTCGACTCGGTGAGCGGGGTGTATGCCGGTGCAAACTGGCACGAGCGCGAGACGCACGAGATGTTTGGAATTCGTTTCGAGGGCCACCCCGACCTGCGCAACATGTATCTGCCCTCTGACTTTGAGGGCCATCCGCTGCGCAAGGACTTCCCATTGTTGGCGCGCATGGTGAAGCCGTGGCCAGGCATTGTTGACGTAGAGCCGCTACCAGGCGGCGGTGCAGAGAGCGGAGACGGCGAATGACGATGCTCGATGACAAGCTCGGCGATCGCCAGCGACTGAGTTACATCGCTGCACAGGCGGCAGATGCGCGACTCAATGTCGAGCTCGAGACGGAGGGCATGACTCTCAACATTGGGCCGCAGCATCCGGCAACTCACGGCACGCTGCGCATCATCGCGCGGCTGGATGGCGAGCAGGTGGTGTGGGCCGAACCATCGGCCGGCTACATGCACCGCGGCTACGAGAAGTTGACCGAGGTGCGCACGTATCCACAAGTCACCACGCTCATCAACCGCATTGACTGGCTCGGCAGTTTTGCCAACGAGGTGCCATTTATTCTCGCCGCAGAAAAGTTGATGGGCGTCGAGGCGCCACCTCGTGCGCAGTGGATCCGCACGATTCTTTTCGAGCTGTCGCGCATCGCCAACGTGTCGCTGTTCCTCGGCGACTTGGGCGTGCAGATGGGCGCGGTCACGCCGGTGTTCCTGGCGTTCCGCGATCGCGAGTATGTGCTCAACTTGATCGAGTCGGCCACGGGTGGACGCTTCCACCCCAACTTCGACCGCATTGGTGGGTTGAAGGACGACTTGCCTGCTGGCTGGGTGCAAGAGACCAAGCAGGTGATGAAGAAGTTGCGCAACTTCTGCGATGAGATCGAGACGTTGTTGTTTGGCAACGAGATCTTCCAGTCGCGCATGCGCGGCATTGGTGTTATCCCACGCGAAGTAGCCCTGCAGTACGGCTTGTCGGGTGCCAACCTGCGCGCTAGCGGTGTGGACTGGGACTTGCGTCGTGATCAGGAGAGCCCGCTTGCCTGGAAGCACGCTGACTGGAAAGTGTTCACACATCCGGACGGCGACAGCTTTGCTCGTTCGTGGATTCGGCTGCAGGAAACGCGAGAGGCAACGAAGATCGTCGACCAGTTGTTGGACGGCATGCCCGCTGGTCCGGTGATGGCCAAGGTGCCCAAGATCATCAAGGTGCCAGAGGGTGAAGCCTGGGTATCGACTGAAAATCCGCTGGGAGAAATGGGTTACTACGTCGTGTCGCGTGGCGACTTGGGCCCATTCCGAGTCAAGATTCGCTCAGCCAGCTTCAACAACATCTCAATCGTGCCGTGGGTATTACGTGGTGTGTACGTGCCCGACATCATCACGATTCTCGCTTCGTTGTACTTCATTCTCGGAGACATCGACCGCTGATGTTGTCGCTGCTCGCTGTTGAGATCCCCTATTGGGGACAGTCACTGTTGCGCGTCCTTGGAGGACTCGTCGCGGTGCTGCTGCCTGCCGGCACCATCGTCTATTTGTTCCTGTTCAAGATGATGTCGTTTATGCAGAGCCGACTGGGCCCAATGGAAGCCGGCCCGTATGGTTCGCTGCAGCTGGTTGCCGAGGTCGGCAAGTGGCTACAAAAAGAAGACATCATTCCGGATAACGCCGACAAGAAGATCTTCAAGATCGCGCCAATCGTGGTGCTGGTGAGCACCTTCTTGCTGGTCGCGGTGGTGCCGTTTGGTCCTGATGCATGGTTCACCAACTTTGAAACCGGTGTGTTCTATGCGCTCGCCGTGTCGTCCATTTCGGTACTCGGCATTTTGATGGCGGGGTGGGCGAGTGCCAACAAGTACTCCCTTCTCGGTGGTTTGCGTGCTGCTGGCCAGCTGATTGCCTATGAGCTGCCCATGGTGCTTGCCGTGGTGGGTGTTGTGATCCAAGCGGGAACCATGAATCTCCAGCAGATCGTCGTGGCGCAAAATTCCGGCGCCATTTTTGGGTTTGATTTCTTGGGTAACCCGTACATCCTCACGCAGTTTGTTGGTTTCGTGGTGTTCATGATCGCCGTTCAGGCTGAACTGACGCAGACTCCGTTCGACATGCCTATTGCCGAATCGGAACTGGTTTCGGGCTACATGACCGAATACTCGGGTTTCCGCTTCCTGATCTTCTTCATCAGCGAATTCGCAACGGCTGGCGTGTTCACGATGATTGCTGCCACGCTCTTCTTGGGCGGTTGGGGAGTGCCGTTCGCATGGTTCGGTTGGTCAGGGATCGACGATGTGTCGAACTGGATGAATCTCGTGGGTCCGGTGATTCTCATCACCAAGATGTTGTTGCTGACCTTCATCGTGATGTGGGTGCGGTTCTCGTACCCGCGCTTCCGTGAAGACCAGTTGCAGCGGTTCGCATGGAAAGTGCTGATCCCCGTTTCTCTCGTCAACATCATGGTGACGGCCGTGTTCAAGGTGGTGATGTAATGGCCAAGGTCCCTGGATTGTTCAAGGGTCTCGGAGTGACCTTTTCGACGATGGTTCGAACGTTGACCAAGGGGTCGAACACCGTTCAGTATCCGCATGTCAAAGAAGCGCCGCCGATTCGCGCCCGAGGCGTTATTGCACTGCATCAGGACAACTGCACGTCATGCATGCTGTGTTCGCGTTCATGCCCGGACTGGTGCATCTATATCGAGGCGCACAAGGAACTCGCTCCGCCGCGCCGCGAGGGTGGCAAGCCGCGTCAGGTCAACAAGTTGGACCGTTTTGATATTGACTATGCGTTGTGTATGTATTGCGGTATCTGCGTGGAAGTGTGTCCGTTCGACGCGTTGTTCTGGTCCCCCGAGTACGAGTATTCGGAGCCACGGATCACCGACCTGCTCCACGACAAGACGAAGTTGAGTGAGTGGATGGAAACCGTTCCCGAAGCGCCTGAGCTTGAAGCTGGCGCAGACAAGAAGAAGAAGTAATCGTGGTCGCCCAGAACATCGGCTTTGCCCTCATCGCTCTCGTGATGATTGTCGGGGCGTTGCGTGTGGTGACCACAAGCAACGTGGTGCATGCCGCACTGTGGCTGGTTGTGGTGCTATCCGGTGCTGCCGCACAGTACGTGTTGCTCGCTGCGGAATTTGTGGCCATCACGCAAGTACTGGTGTACGTAGGCGCCGTCATGGTGTTGTTTTTGTTTGGCACGATGCTCACGCGGTCACGCATTGGCCGCGAAACCGACCTCAATAATCCGCGCTGGAAGTGGGGCATTCCAGTTGCCCTGTTGTTGTTTGCAGCAATGGCGATTGCGTTGGTGTCGGCATTTGGCGACGAGAAGATGCCTGAGGACGCAGCCCCTGTTCCTGTGCAGGTCGTGAGCGACCAGATCTTTGGCCCCTATCTGCTGCCGTTCTGGGCTCTGTCGTTCGTGTTGCTTGCCGCGGTGATTGGCGCAATCGTGCTGGCGAGGAAGGACTGACCATGTTGGTGAATCAGTTCCTCTTTCTTGCGGCGATCCTTTTCTGTATTGGCGTGTATGGCGTGATCGCTCGTCGCAACGCGGTGCTCGTATTGATGTCGATTGAGCTCATTCTGAACGCGGTCAACCTCAATCTCATCGCCTTTGCTATGCGTAACGGTTCGCCCGACGGCCACACGTTTGCGTTGTACGTGATTGCGGTGGCTGCCGCTGAAGTCGGTGTCGGTCTTGGCATGGTGCTGTTGATCTACCGCAACCGCAAGACGATCGCCCTTGACGATCTGTCGGAGATGAAGGGCTAGGACATGGTTGCCGCATCCGAAACCCTGAATCCCTTGGCAACGGGATGGTTCCTCGAGAACGCCTGGCTTATCCCGATCGTTCCCGCAATTGGCTTCGCGCTCATTATTTTCTTCGGCAAGCAACTGCCGAAGAAGGGCAGTGAGATTGGCGTTCTGTCAATGTTGGTGAGCCTCGGTCTTGCCGCAGGGGCTGCCTATCAGTGGATCGAACGCGTCAATTCGGCTTCGTACGAGCAGTTCGTGGAGCCGGTGGTGCGAACGTGGAGCTGGTGGACAATCGGCGGTGTCGACCTCACCATTGGGCAATCGATTGACGGCCTTGCGGTCATCATTCTGGTGGTCGTCACCTTTATCTCGACCCTTGTGCAGATCTATTCGGTCGAGTATCTACATGGCGATCGCCGATACACCCACTTCTTTGCCGCGCTCACGTTGTTCTCGGCGGGCATGTTGGCGATGGTCATCGCCGAAGACACGATCTTGTTCATCCTTGGTTGGGAGATCATGGGTCTGTGCAGCTTCATGCTCATCGGCCACTGGTGGGAGGAAGGGGCAAATAGCAGAGCGGCGCTGAAGGCGTTCTTCACCGTGCGCACCGGGGATATGGGGCTTCTCGTCGGCGTGGCGATGCTGTACTTTGCCTCCAACGAATGGACAACCGAGAACCTCGGTGTCTCTGGCTTCTCGATTCGTGGAATCAGTGCATGGGCGCTGTCGGGTGAGCCCAACAGCGCGGTAATCACGGTTGCGGCTATCGCATTGTTCATTGCGGCAATCGGCAAGAGCGGCCAGTTCCCGCTCCACACGTGGTTGCCCGACGCAATGGCTGGCCCCACGCCGGTCAGTTCACTCTTGCATTCGTCGACGATGGTCGTCGCCGGCGTGTTCCTCGTTGCCCGGTTGTACCCGGTGTTCTACACCGGTCTCGACATTCTCGGGCCCGGAGGCAATTTCATCACGGTGATTGGCGGTATCACGATCGTGATTGCGGCAGCGCTTGCGTTCGTCCAGTCGGACATCAAGAAGGTATTGGCGTATTCGACCGTGAGTCAGTTGGGCTACATGATGCTCGGACTCGGTGCTGGTGCGTGGCTGCCTGCGGTCTTCCACATCTTCACCCACGCATTCTTCAAGGCGTGCCTCTTCCTCGGTGCAGGCTCCATCAGCCACAGTGCGTCGCACCACTCCTTCGACATGAAGAAGGACATGGGTGGCTTACGCAAAGTCATGCCCATCACCTTCACCACGTGGATCATCTCCACTCTGGCGCTCGCGGGTGTGTTTCCGTTCTCGGGGTTTTTCTCGAAAGACGAAATCATCGACAACGTAGGCAACAATGGCTACACGATCTTCATGATCGTTGGCTTGATCGGCGCGTTCATGACCGCCGCCTACATGACGCGCGCGACATATCTCACCTTCTTTGGTGAGGCGCGAGGTGCATCGGCGGGAGAGCACGATGATCATGGTGATCACGCAACTGATCACGGTCACGGTGACGCCCATATTGCCCATGACGGTCACGGTGAGTCACACGGTCCGCGCGAGAGCGGCCCGTTGATCACCATTCCGCTGATTTTGCTTGCGGTATTGGCATTTGGCTCCGGGTTTCTGAACGCCACCCCCTTCGGTTCGTCGTGGGAGCGCATCAAGGTGTGGGTTGAGCCTCGTCCCGCGGTGGTCATGGAGGTTGCGCCGAGCGGTCCGGGCGAGTCCATTGGCCTGCCTGCTGCCGAGGGGCACTCGGACACGCCATGCGGCAAGGAAGCGCCAGCCGAGGGCTACTGCTTCGCGCCGAAGCTTGAGCACGCGAAGTTCAAATGGTCGAAGGCGTTCCTCTCGCTGGGCATTGTGTTCGCCGGCATTGTGATCAGTTGGTTGTTATCCGTTGCTCTGTACACACGTCGCAGCAAGGCGCTGGTGGGTTTGACCGAGCGCAACAAATTGCTCGGCGCGGGTTATCGCCTCCTTGTCAACAAGTACTACCTCGATGCGCTGTATGAGCAGGTCATTGTGAAGTCGATCGTCGGCCCAATCGCTCGTGCGGCGTACTGGTTCAACCAAAACGTCTTGGACGGCATCTTGCACGCGGTAGCTCGAGTTAATCGAGCGGTTTCGGGCTGGTTGTATCGCAATGTCGATCAGCGCGTTGTTGACGGCACAGTCAATAACTCGGGTCGCGCCACAAAGGGCCTTGGCGGTGTGTTGCAGCCCATTCAGTCCGGCAAAGTGAGCCAATATGGCGCGCTGCTCTTTGCAGCTGCAGCCGTTGCGGCTCTTGTGCTCGTCATCATCAACACGTAATGGAAAACCGAGGGAGATAACGCCATGGAAATGCTCCGTGACGACAACTGGCTACTGAGCGTCGGCACATTCCTGCCGCTCGTCGGCGTTGCCGTAATGCTGCTCGTGCCGAAGGGCCAGGATGCACTCGTCAAGATGATCGCCCTGATCACCGCGGGGGCAACGCTTCTGGTCGGCATCTTCACGTTGTTCCGATTCGACTTTGGTCAGGCCGGATCGATGCAGTTTGTTGCTGAGGCGACGTGGATCCCGGTTATCAAGAGCAGTTACTTCATCGGTGTCGACGGCATCAGCTTGCCGCTCTACTTCCTGTCGATGGTGATCACGTTCCTCGTCGTGATCTACAGCCTCAATCATGTACCCGAACCAGGCAATGCGAAGGCCTTCTTTAGTTTGATGCTGGTGTTGCAGACGGGTATGGCGGGCACGTTCATTGCCCAGGACTTGATTCTGTTCTTCGTGTTCTTCGAAGTGGTCTTGTTGCCGATGTACTTCTTGATTGGTGTGTGGGGTGGGGAAAACCGTCAGTACGCGTCGCTCAAGTTCTTCCTCTACACAATGTTTGGTTCTGCCCTGATGCTCGTGGCGTTCCTCGCGCTCTTCTTCAAGACCGGTGCCGAGAGCTTCGCCATTCCGTACCTCATCGAAAACGGTGGCGAGATTGCCAAGAACATCCAGATCTGGATCTTTGCGGGCATGTTCATTGGCTTCGCGGTCAAGGTGCCGATGTTCCCCTTCCATACCTGGTTGCCCGACGCACACACGCAGGCCCCCACGCAGGGTTCGGTGATCCTGGCGGCGATCTTGTTGAAGTTGGGTACATACGGATTCATCCGCATCGCGATTCCCACCTTGCCGGACGCGGCGATCGAGTGGGCGCCGTTCATCGGCGCGCTTGCCGTTATCGGCATCATCTACGGCGCGCTGGGATGTTTGGCGCAAACCGACATGAAGCGCCTGATCGCCTTTTCTTCGGTGGCGCACATGGGCTTTGTCATGTTGGGCATTTCCACATTGACCAGTTTTGGCGTGAACGCCGCGGTGTTCGGCATGGTGGCGCACGGATTGATTACCGGCATGTTGTTCTTTGTGGCCGGCAGCGTGAAAGAGCGCTACCACACGCTGGAGATCGGTCGACTTGGCGGTCTGCTCAAGCAGATGCCGCACATGGGTTGGATTCTCGGTTTTGCCAGTATGGCGTCACTCGGGCTTCCCGGCCTCGCCGGATTCTGGGGTGAGTTCCCAGCAATTCTGTCGGCCTACAACCCCGCTGATGGCCTGAACGAAGTGGTGTATCGCGTCTACATGGTGATTGCGGCGCTCGGCACGGTATTTGCCGCGGCGTACTTGCTGTGGCTGTACCAACGCGTGGCGTTCGGCGAGCCCAAGCCGGAGTTCGCAAGTCACGGCACCGTTGCTCACGGGCACGACGCGCACGGACACGATGATCACGGGCATGACGACCATGGTGACTTTGCCGATGTCACCACCACCGAGTGGATCGCCTGGACACCATTGCTCGTCGCAATCCTTGTGTTTGGTCTGGTTCCCAACTTGCTGTTCAAAGTGATCGATCCTGCGGTGCAAGGCGCCTTGAGCGCCTTCGGAGGCTGAGCACGTGACTCTGTCGTCCCTCTTCGCCGCGGCCGATACGTGGGTGGCTCCCGTTGTCGACTACCACGCGCTTGCACCCGAGATCGTGCTTGCCGTGGGCCTCACTTTGGTGTTGCTGGCAGACCTCTTCCTCGACGAGACACGCAAGTGGATCATTTCGTCGTTGTCTGGTCTTGCGCTGCTCGCGGCCTTCATTCCGGTGCTGACCCTTGCACTGCATGAGGATTCGACGCGGTCGATGTTTGACGGCAGGTATGTAGTGGACGAGTTTTCGCTCGTCATGAAGGGGCTGTTCCTTCTTGCTGGCTATGTCGTGGTGCTGCTGTCGAGCAATCATGTCGAAACGGGCGAGTATTGGAAGGGCGAATACTGGTTCTTGTTGCTCACCAGCATCTTTGGCATGGTGATGATGTCGTCGGCTCGCGACCTTGTGTCCGTATTTGTGGCGCTCGAGTTCTTGTCGATTCCGGCTTACATGCTTGCCGCCTGGCGCAAGCGCGACATCAAGAGCAATGAAGCGGGCGTGAAGTATTTCCTCTTGGGCGTATTTGCCTCGGCCGTGATGCTGTACGGCATGTCGCTCTTGTACGGCGCAACGAATTCCACGTTGCTGGTCGACTTGGGCAAGAGCGTGACCGCAACAGGAGACCTCAGCGCCGTTCATGCACTTGGTGTGGTGTTCGTTGTGGTGGGATTTGCCTTCAAAGTGTCGGCGGTACCGTTTCACACGTGGGCGCCGGACACGTATGAGGGTGCGCCCACGCCGATTACCGCGTTTCTCTCGGTGGCGTCGAAGGCGGCCGGTTTTGTGGCGCTCTCCACACTCCTGTTCGTGGCCTTCCCCGAGGCTGATGCGGTGTGGCAACCAGTCATTTGGGTGCTCTCAGCGCTAACGATGACCGTGGGCAACGTGATTGCACTTCGCCAAACCAACATCGTGCGGATGATCGCGTATTCGTCGATTAGCCAGGGTGGCTTTGTGCTGATGCCGCTGGCGGTTGCGGGCGTCGGCGACTCGGGCGAGTCTGCCCTGCGGGCGGTCGTGTTGTACATGATCATCTATGCCGCAACGAACCTCGGCATGTTCGGGGTCATCATTGCCGTGTCGCGTAAGACGCGCAGCGGTGAGATCACAAGTTGGGGCGGACTCTTCTCGTACGCTCCTGCGCTGGGCGTGTTGGCCACCATCTTCCTTGCCTCGCTCGCAGGAATTCCGCCGCTGGGTGGCTGGATCGCCAAGTTCGCCGCCTTCGAGTCGGTGCTGAGTGCAGGCACGAGCTGGGGATACGCGCTGGCCATCATTGGCGCTGTCAACTCCGTCATTGCGTTCGGCTACTACGGCAACGTGATGCGCGAAATTTGGATGCGACCGGTTCCGGACGGCGACAAGACGCCGGTCGTGGTGCATTCGTCAGTGGGTCTCGCGCTCACCATCACGGTCGTGGCAACGCTGGTGTTCGGTGTGTTGCCAGGTGTTGGATTGCGATTTGCCGACATGGCGCAACTCGTCGGTGCCTTCGGCGGCTGACGACCTCGCCGCGGTAATCGCGGACGCTGGCCCAATTCCTTTTGTCGACTACATGCGCATTGCGCTGTACGGGCAACATGGTTTTTATCCGCAGTCAGGAAGTGCCGGTCGTCGGGGGGACTTCATCACCTCGCCCGAAGTGGGGCCATTGTTCGGCACAGTTATGGCGGCTGCGTTAGACGCGTGGTGGGATGAACTAGGCAGGCCCGAGCAGTTTGATGTGGTCGAAGCGGGAGCAGGCCCGGGCACGCTGGCGCGATCAATTTATGTTGCCGCACCGCGCTGCGCAGCCGCGATGCGGTACGTTGCGGTCGAGACTTCTGCTGTACAGCGCTCGCGCCATCCCGAGGGCGTGATGTCCGTGGGGAACATGCCTGAAGGACCCATTACCGGCGTGGTGTTTGCCAACGAGTTGCTCGACAATCTGCCCTTTCGGTTGTTCGTCTTCGATTCGGGTTGGAAGGAGGCCTACGTCGACGTCGCGCCGAACGGCGGGTTTGTTGAGATTCTGCGATCTGTTGACATGGTTCCCAGTGTGTTGCCCGCTCATGCTGCGCATGGCACTCGACTTCCTGTTCAGGACAATGCGGCGAGTTGGGTACGCGATGCACTTTCGCGCATCGCGCGCGGGCGACTCGTGGCAATCGATTACTGCACCTCGGCGACAGTCGAATTGGCGTCGATGCCATGGCGCACGTGGTTGCGCACCTATCGCGAGCATGACCGCGGAGAGCACTACTTGCGCAACGTCGGTTTGCAGGACATCACTACACAGGTATGTCTTGATCAATTGCCCGATGGGAAACTGATCACTAATCAGGCTGCGTTTCTCCGTCTGCATGGCATCAATGCGCTCGTCGAGGCAGGTCGGCAGTATTGGCACGAACATGCCGCGATGCCCAACCTCGCCGCGATGAAGATGCGCAGTCGAGTATTGGAGTCAGAGGCCCTGCTCGACCCCAGTGGCCTTGGCGGTTTCTCGGTGGTCGAGTGGGTCGTGTCTGGCTCGTAGCATCATTCGCGTGAAGGGGTTGATAAAAGGCGTCGCGATGCGCGTTTTTCAAGCGATGCCTGGCCCCGTTGATCAACTTTTTCGCGCTGCGGGTAGACGTGTATTTGGCGTGCGGAGCTATTGGAGCGATGCGAGCGTCGTTCTTGAACCGATCGATGTTTCATTTACCGTTCCGCCCGTTACCTCCTTCGTGCAGGAGACGTATAAGTGGCCGAAACAGGTGATCGCTACGCCTGTTGGAGCGAGGGGCGTTTACCGTGACTTGGGCGTGGGGATTGCGCATCTCAACCACGCCGTAGTTGCAGGCGATGGGCGAGTCTTTGACCGTGATCACCGACTGGTGAGCGAATCGTTGGCCACTCACGATTATCAGGCGGTGAACTTTGGGCCGTGGACGCAACGGCACAATTTCGCTCTCGACGGTGTGGCGATAGCACTCAACTGGTGGTCGGGTAACACCAACGTCTACCACTGGTTGCGCGATGTTTTTGCCCGAGCGTTCGTGCTGACGAGCCTCCAACCCGATACACCGCTCACGATCGTTGGCCCTTCTGTCCCAACACCCTTTCAGCAGTATTCATTCGATGCACTGTTAAGCAGATTCCCCCAGGCGCGCTATCTCGGGCTTGACTACGGCCACAAGGTTGTTATTGAGCAGTTATTGCAGCCAGCAATGCCTCCGTACGTGCGGGGCTGCGGGTACCTGCGGCCGGAGGTGGCGAGCTTTATTCGTGAGACGCTGTCTGCAGGTATTGCGCCTGCTGATCTCTCGTCTCCCCACACGTATATCTCGCGTGCGCGCACTGCATCGCGACGACTTGTCAACGAGTCCGAGGTACTCGATCGGGTCACAAGCCGTGTGCCGATGAATGTGGTGCGCATTGAGGAGTTTGCATGGCGGGACCAATTGGCAGCAATGATGTCGACAAATGTTCTCGCTGGTGTGTACGGGGCAGGCCTCGTACACATGTTGTTTACCCGAGGCGGTGGTGTTGTGGAGATCCACAACGGTGACTCTGCTGAGACTCATTTTTCGACCATGGCCGCCGGATGCGGGGTTCCGTTCATTTCGGTGCAAGGGGGACCCGCGGACCGAAATCAAGACTTCGCGCTTTCAGTTGCACAAACGAACGTCCTGATCACTGCGCTTGAGCACATGGTGAGGCGTGCGGAGCAGCACAATTCATGAGCTTATTTGTGCGACTTCTAATCTGATCGCAGGAACGATTCACCTCAACAAAGGAGTCGAACATGAGTGATGCACGCCAGGCCATTGAGGCTCTGTCGGTGGAGTCCCGCTTGTTTGCGCCAGCGAGCGACTTTGTGCAGAGCGCAAATGTCAACGATCGACGTCTCTTCGATGAGGCGAACGCCGATCATGAAGGTTTTTGGGCTCACCAGGCAGCCGAAATGTTGCATTGGGACCGCTCGTGGTCGACGGTGTGCCAATGGGATGCACCGAATGCAAAGTGGTTTGACGGCGGCGCGCTGAATGCGTCGTTCAATTGTCTGGATCGGCATGTGCTGGCGGGCAAGGGTGATGTGGTTGCGCTGCATTGGGAGGGTGAACCTGGCGATACGCGCACGATCACGTATGCGCAGCTTCTCGACGAAGTCCAGCGTTTTGCGAATGTTCTAAAGGGCCTTGGCGTCGTGACTGGCGATCGCGTGAACATTTATCTGCCGATGATCCCCGAAGCGGTTGTGGCAATGCTGGCGTGCGCGCGAATCGGTGCGGCGCACAGCGTGGTTTTCGGTGGTTTTTCCGCGCAGTCGTTGGCCGACCGCATCAACGATGCACAAGCCAAGGTGCTTGTTACCGCCGATGGCGGCTGGCGCCGTGGCGAGGTGTTTCCGCTGAAGGCCCATGCTGATGTTTCGCTCGAATCCACGCCAAGTATCAAACACGTTGTGGTGGTACGCCGCGGCGGCAACGAGGTCGTGATGCAGTCTGGACGTGACCACTGGTACCACGAACTGATAGCCCAAGCGAGCGCCACGTGTGTCGCTGAACCGATGGATGCTGAGCAATTGTTGTTTTTGTTGTACACATCGGGCACCACCGGCAAGCCCAAGGGCATCATGCACACCACCGGTGGCTACCTGACGCAGGTGGCGTACACGTTCAAATACGTCTTTGATCATCAGCCAGGGCGGGACGTGTACTGGTGCACAGCAGACGTCGGCTGGGTGACCGGCCACAGCTACATCGTCTATGGACCGCTCCTCAATGGTGCCACGCAAGTGATGTACGAGGGCGTGCCCAATTATCCAGCGAATGACCGATTCTGGGCGATCATCGAGCGATACGGCGTCACCATCTTCTACACGGCGCCCACCGCAATCCGTACGTTTATGAAGTGGGGTGTGAGTGAACCCGCTAAGCACGATCTCACTTCACTGCGTGTGATTGGTTCAGTGGGTGAGCCAATTAATCCTGAGGCGTGGATGTGGTATCACGAACATATCGGTGGCTCTCGGTGTCCAATCGTCGATACGTGGTGGCAGACCGAGACAGGCGGGATCATGATCGCACCACTCCCGGGCGTAACGACGACGAAGCCGGGTTCGGCAACGCACCCTCTGCCTGGTGTGGGTGCCGCGATTGTCGATGAGTCGGGCAACGAGGTGGACCGCGGCGGCGGGTATCTCGTACTTACGAAGCCGTGGCCGGGCATGTTGCGAGGCATTTGGGGCGACCCGCAGCGCTTTGTCGAAACATATTGGAGTCGATTCCCCGGCCGGTATTTCGCCGGCGATGGTGCCAAGCGGGACGATGATGGCTATTTATGGTTGCTTGGACGCGTGGATGACGTCATGAATGTGTCGGGTCATCGAATTTCAACTACGGAAGTGGAATCTGCGTTGGTGTCGCATCCGAGTGTGGCCGAGGCTGCAGTAGTGGGCGCGCAAGATGCCACAACTGGCCAGGCAATCATCGCCTATGTCACCCTGCGCGGTGGCGAGACGATTGACGAAGCCGTGTTACGTGATCATGTGGCGAAAGAAATCGGTGCAATTGCGAAGCCGAAGACGATTTACTTCACTCCCGACCTACCGAAAACGCGCAGCGGCAAAATCATGAGAAGGCTGTTGCGCGATGTCGCCGAGGGCCGAAATCTCGGTGATACGACGACACTGGCGGATGCGTCTGTTGTTGACGAACTGCGCAAGCGCGCCGAGGCAACGCCGAGCGAGGACTAAGGGGCGACCTAGTCGCGAAAGTTTTCGAACTGCAGGGGGATGCCGAGGTCACTTGACTTGAGGAGGGTGATAACTGCCTGCAGGTCGTCACGCTTTTTGCCCGTTACGCGAATCTGTTCACCCTGGGTTTGACTCGATACACCCTTGGGAGCCTTTTCCTTGATCAACTTGTTGATCTCGCGGGCCTTGTCGGAGTTAATGCCGACCTTGACCGTGACGACCTGGCGCACGGTGTCACCAGAGGCCTGCTCGATTTTGCCCCATTCGATGCCCTTTAACGAGATCTGGCGCTTCACCAACTTTTCCTCGAGCAAGGTTTTCAGTGCACGGAGGCGGTCTTCGCTCACCGTTGCGAGCGTAAGGAGAAGCTCCTTTTGTTCGATGCTTGAGTTGGTGTTTTTGAAGTCGAATCGATTGGCCAGTTCGCGTTGTGCTTGATCAACTGCGTTGCGGAGTTCCTGGCGATCGATTTCGGAAACTACGTCGAAACTAGGCATGAAAACAGGATATGCGGTCTATGGCTTAATGAGCAGCCCTTGACCACTTGGCATGGTGAGGATCATGACGCCATGTGTGTGCGCAAATTCGTTCATCGCCGCATACTGGTCTTCGCTGCCGACGTAGGCGTAGTCATCAAGAAGCACCAATGCTCCAGTTGACAGCCGCGGCCATAGTGCGTGTAACGAGGCGATTTCAGGGGCTGCGCTGTTGAGGTCGATGTGGAGGAATGCAATAGACGAAGCCTGCATGTCGGTGAGTGAATCGGGCAGTAGGCCCTGCACGAAGGTGACGTGAGTGCGATCGGCGAACGTTGCGCGCACCGCGTCGATGCTCTGGGCGTAAATCGGATTGATGCCGACCTCTGCCGACTGTTGGCCAGAGGACGATTTAATGCCGAAGGGTTCAAAGGTGTCGCAGAGATACAGCGTCTTGCCCGAAGTTGCCCAGTTGGGGAGTGCTTCCAGCACACCTGCCATTGTCATACCTCGACCAGTACCGAGTTCAACAAAGTCGCCGGGAATGGTCATGCAGTGCCGCGCACACCAGATGGCTTGGTGGAGGCGAAAGTGCAGGCCAACATTCCACCAATCATCTCCGGCCGCGGCCACCGCGCGGTCATAGGAGCGTTGGAAGTCGGGGTTGTCTAGAAATCCAACGTTGTGTTGAGTCGCGAACCGCGTGGTGGCGTAACTCCAAACGGTGAACGTGCGCCACTTGCCCACCCCGCGATATTCAGAGCGATTGTGTAACGCGTTGCGTATCAATAGGGCAAGGATTCCGAAGGGATTGCGCTTGGCGAAGGTGACGGACTCGCGACGAGCAGAGAGCATCACCCCGATGCCAGTCAGTCGCTTGTGGCGCACGCAAACATGTTATGCGGTCGTGACAGTTGTCCTTCTTCCATACAAAATGAGCGTGTTGGTATGCGAAAGTGTGCATTTCTAGAATCATGTAATGCGCAAATTTGGGGCCAGGCTTAATGGCCGCCCCCTGCGTGGTGGTGACTTCGCCTTTGCGCTTGCTGTTCTGCTGGTAGTCGGTACCTATGTCGCTTTGATCTCCTCACATCTCCGGCTGCCACTGGAATACGACGAAGCGTTCAACATTACGGTGGTCGAAAATTTCGCCGAGCGATTTTTCTACGGCACGAATGGGGCGATCAATCCCAGTGCTGGCCCGCAGTTGTTTGATCCTCTGATCACGACGGGTCCGACACTGTTGCTCCCTGCCGCCCTGGTCTGGCGACTTTCGAATGGGGCCATTTGGGCTACTCGTCTTGCCCCAGTTGCCGTTTTTGGCCTGTACCTGTTCGGGTGCTGGGCTGCAGCCAAAGGTCTGCTGTCACGGTGGTATCGCCTGGCAATGGTGGCGGGACCGTTGACGTTGGTGGTGCCGACAGGTTTCGAGCATGCTGCGTTTGTACCCACGCGCATGGTGGGTGAGACGACTGCTGCAACCATGATCTTGTGGGGGCTTCTCCTGGCGTCACGTGGTCGTATGTGGTGGGGTGGACTGCTTGTAGGTCTGGCGGTGCAGACGAAATTCGTTGCAGCGATTCCTGCGGCGGTGGTGGTGATTGCCGTGCTGATCATCGTTCACGCCAACAGAGGCGCTGACCGATGGCGTCAGTCACTGAGATGGATGCTCGGCGCGATGGTGCCCACGTTGCTCTTTGAAGCAAGTCGCTTGCTCGCCTTGGGGTGGGATCGATATGTGGACAACACCGATCAGATTTTCAACTATTCACGTTCGGTGGCTCAACTGGGCGACAAGGACTCAAGCGATGCGATGACCAAGCTGACGAGTTTGGGCAACATGTTCTACACCCATTCGTTTCTTGTCGTCACCGGAGCATTTGTCGTGATGCTTGCTCTTGCTGCCTTTGCGGTAGCGAATCCGGATCGTTCTACCCCCGACCAACATGTGCGCGAACGCGCGTGGTCGATGGCGACCTTTGTTTCGGTCAGCGTTCTGGCCGGGGGCTCGTCACTGTTGTTTTGGATTCTTGCAGTGCAAGAACGCAGTGGACGCCACGCACTCCTGGGGATATTGCTGCTGTTTCCCGGACTTGCGCTGTTTCTTGCCTATTTGGTGAGCGCAATCAAGCCGCGGCGCCTTGTACGAATACCTCTGTCTCTCGCGTTGGCAGCAACCATGGCATTCGTGGTCATTGATAGTGCAACCAAGTCGGCGGAGAGCCTGGCACGAGAATCAGTTTTCGACGAGCAAGTGCGAGTTGCTCGGATCATCGAAGAATCTGGCACTCCGTCGATCGACGTAGACGGGTGGTGGCAGCGTCCAGAGTTTCAGATCCTTACCGATCTTCCCGTGGAGACACCGTCGAACGCTGCGCGTCTATTGATTTTCGACTCAATCCAGGGTGGCTACATGTTTGGCTCTACCGACATGACGGCGTTTCCTTCCACGCAGTTCTACGCCGAAAAGTGCCTGTACAGCGTGTACGAGTCGCCCAATTACGTCTTGTGTAGGCCGAGTTGAGTAAGGCCATCGCCCTGGTGATGCCCGTGTTTAACGAGGCAGACGGCATTGCTGATTTTCTTCGCGAAATCGATGCGACGTTTTCTGGTATGACCGTGGTGATTGTTGACGATTGCTCTACGGACACAACCCGAGCCGTCATCGAGTCGACAGCGTGTGCCAATTGCGATGTTCGCCTCGTTCGCAATGACCGCAATCAGGGGCATGGCCCAACAACACTTCGGGCATTGCGGGAGGGTGTCGCCACAGGCGCGTCAACGATTGTGGTGTTCGACGGCGATGGACAAGCGGAGGCACGCGAGCTGCAGGCCCTCCTTGCAGCATTTGCGGCCGCAGGTTGCGACGTGTTGGAAGGCATTCGATCGGGCCGTCAGGAGTCGCTGTATCGGCGGCTGACCTCGTGGGCAACCCGTGTGTTGACGCGTGTGCGGGCGCGCGCATCGGTGCCGGATGCCAACACGCCATTTCGGGTGTACAACGTCGCTGCGCTGACAACGTTGCTCGATGTGGTGCCGAGTCATGCGATGGTGCCAAACCTGTGGATAACCGTGGCAAGTCGCCGTATGGGGATGCGGGTGCGCTCGGCGACGATCATCACAAGGCCTCGTCGCGGTGTTTCGGCAACTGGCTCAACGTGGGGTGCGACTCGGGTGAGCCTGCCGTCGCGTCGTTTTGTGCGGTTCTGTGCACGGGCGGTTGCAGAGTGGGTGGTGCAATGGCCACACATACGACGTGTGTTGATGCGCAACAGCCCTCACGATGCTCATTGACGGCCTCAATGGAGGCAACTGGCCGATAGCCTGTCGCGCGGGGTCGGTACCCAAGCGGCCAAAGGGAGCAGACTGTAAATCTGCCGGCTTATGCCTACGTAGGTTCGAATCCTTCCCGGCCCACACAGTGCTCTCGGGCACCACCACGTGCTCATACCAGTAGCATTTGGTGCTCAAGATTTCATTGCCCTCTTAGCTCATTCGGTAGAGCACTTCCATGGTAAGGAAGAGGTGGTGGGTTCGATTCCCACAGAGGGCTCGCGGTCAACGGCGGCGTAGCTCAGTTGGTGAGAGCATCCGGCTCATAATCGGAAGGTCACCGGTTCGAATCCGGTCGCCGCTACAAAATTTGCGAGGAAAGAAGATCGATGTTATTAATTTTGCGCAGGGTATTGGCCCAATTAAGCAAGCAAGAGAAGCTGCAATTAGGTGGCGTTTCCTTTCTGATTTTCTTTGGGATCGTTCTTGAGGCACTCAGTATTTCCCTCATACTTCCCCTCATAGGAGTCTTAACTAATTCAAGCGAATTTGTTCAAAACAATAATTGGATACCAACCCGGGTAAAGAAAATGGATGAAATCCAATTGCTACAGGTTGCTCTGGCGTTGTTCGTAATCGTGTACATCATCAAGAGCGTCTTCGTAGTCGGAAGTACCTGGGCTCAGAAGAAATTTACTGCAACGTTGGGTGTGCGCTTGGGGGTTGATCTTTTCGATGTGTATATATCCCAACCACACTCCTTCTATGCGCAAACTAATTCATCTTCTTTAATCCGTAAGTCTCAAAATTCTGGAATTTTCATAAGTGGCGTTCTGGATCCACTCTTGATTGTTTTCACCGACGGCTCTGTTGCCTTAGTTCTGATTATTGGTCTCCTGATTGTTGAGCCACTGGGCACTGCTTTCGTAGTGTTGTTTTTTGGCTTAGCAACACTTTTCCTCCAACGAAAGTTGAGATCTCGTCTTATTGGGTGGGGAGTTGCCCAAAACATTTACTCAGAGGAACAGTTGAAGATCCTGCAGCATTCGTACGGCGGGGTGCGAGAAATCACTTTGTATGGACGACACCAGTACTTCTCAGATCTTTACAAGTCCAGAATCTCAGAAACTGCCCGCATAGGCCAAAAGCACGGGACGCTCTCTGTGGTACCGCGATTGTGGCTTGAGATCGTCGCACTCTCAGCCCTTCTATTAGTGGTTTCAGTGATGAGATTTCAGGATAAGAACCTCTCAGAAATAGGGATCACCTTGACGTTGTACGCGGCTGTTTCCTTTAGGGTCTTACCAACTTTCAGTCGATTAGTCGCGTCATTCCAAAGTGTTGCATTTTCGAAGAGTCTTGTTGAGGAAGTGGCAAATGATCTTGAAATGGAGAAAATCAGGTTCACCAGCCGTTTGGAAGCGGATTTCTTTACTCGTTCAATCAAGTTTGAAAATGTCTCTTTTACATACGCTGGCAGTGATTCACCAGTATTCAAAGATGTTTCCATCGAATTCATTCGGGGTTCGTCAATAGGAATTGTCGGGCCTAGCGGTTCGGGAAAGAGCACATTCGTCGACCTGCTGCTTGGTTTTCTTGAACCAACGAGTGGTTCGGTTCTGGTCGATGGCATTGATTTATCTGAAATTCGCTATTCCTGGATGAGGCACGTTGGGTATGTACCTCAAGAGGTATTTCTTTTGGATGACACTATTGAAGCAAACATAGCATTTGGAGTAGAGCCTCATCTGATCGACACAGACCGCTTGGCCGGTGCTCTGAAACAAGCGCGAATAGAGTCTTTCGTTAAAACGCTTCCAAGTGGCTTGAAAACTAAAATCGGGGAACGGGGAGTGAGACTGTCTGGTGGACAACGACAACGACTTGGCATTGCGCGGGCCTTGTACCGAAATCCGGATGTATTGGTCTTTGACGAGGCGACTAGTTCGGTCGACGGAGCAACTGAAGCGGAACTTATGGTAGAGATTGCAGAACTTGGCCGCACGAGAACGATCATTCAAATTGCTCATAGAGTCGACACCGTCAAGAATTGTGAGCAGATTTTTCGTGTGGACAAAGGTCAAGTCTTTTTGGCGGCAGGTGGCGAACGTTCTTAAAGTTGCGAGGAATTCTTGGGTCTCCTTCAACTGTTCCGCCTCGTTCCACATCGGTATGGTTTTGTGCACTTGCTCAACCCCAGTGCGCTTTCCGGGAGATTGGTAGCAGTATGATTACTCCTAGATGTACTTATTCACCGCGAGACAGTTTCACGCGCTAAGCGGAAACGAGATAGTCAAATCGAGATGGCTTTGAGAAATCGACTCTCAATGTATTTGGATCGGCTCCAGATCGCCGTTGGTGCCGTAGCCCCTAAAGCCCTTGAGAACATGTATAACGATCTTTCTCGAACATGGGACGACGGGAAGAGGGTCTACTTGTGTGGCAATGGAGGATCAGCCGGGAACGCGATACATCTGGCAAACGATTTTATTTTTGGCGCTGGTAGGTCAAGGGGAATAGGTCTACGAGCAGAAGCGCTGCCAGCCAACCAGTCCGTGATTTCCTGCCTTGCCAATGACATCGGGTACGAAGAGATCTTCGCCGAGCAACTTCGTGTGAAAGGTGAGAAGGACGATGTTCTCATCGTTCTTTCTGGTAGCGGGAACTCCCCGAACATACTTCGAGCATTGGAGGTTGGTCGGAAGATTGGCATGTCCTCACACGCGATCCTCGGTTTTGATGGAGGCAAGGCGTTGTCAATGGCGGACAATGTGCTTCATGTAAAAATAGACGACATGCAAATAGCCGAGGACGCTCAAGTGATCATTGGACACTTGATGATGCAATGGCTCTGCGGATTCACACACGACGATAAATGAAGGCACTTGTAACCGGTGGTTGTGGCTTCATCGGAAGCCACCTTGTGGAGAGGCTGGTGTCTCAAGGCCATTCGGTGATCGTTGTCGACTCTTTGCGCAGTGGCCGGGAGGAGAACCTTTCATCTGTTCAGGGTCAAGTTGAACTTCTTGTAGAGGACATCAGAAACCAAGGCACTTGGCAGACGGCAGTCGAGTCCAGCGATCTCGTGTTTCATTTGGCTGCCTTGGCGGACATTGTGCCGAGTATTCAGGACCCTACTGAGTACTTTTCGACCAATGTTTCGGCAACTGTCAATGTCGTCGAGGCGGCAAAGCGCAACAAGACGAGAGTCGTGTATGCGGCATCTTCCTCGTGTTATGGGATTCCAGACGTCTATCCGACTCCTGAAGACGCCGAAGTTCGTCCTGAATATCCGTACGCGTTGACGAAGAGACTTGGCGAAGAGGTGGTCCTTCATTGGTCGAAGGTTTACGGTTTTGCTGCAGTTTCCTTGCGACTCTTCAATGTTTATGGACCACGTTCTCGGACGTCAGGTGCCTATGGAGCGGTCATGGGAGTGTTTCTCGCCCAAAAGCTCGCCAAAAAGCCACTCACTATCGTGGGAGATGGAAACCAGACGAGGGATTTCACATTTGTGACTGACGTAGCGGAGGCTTTTGTCGCTGCCGGTCGGTCCCACTTGTCGGGTCAAATTTTTAACGTCGGAAGTGGTGAGACGACCTCAGTCAATCACCTTGCATCATTGATCGGGGGGGAGACAGTACACATCCCAAGAAGACCTGGAGAACCTGATGTAACTTTTGCGGACATCTCACGGATCAAGGCAGATCTCGGATGGCAACCACGAATTGGTATTGAGGACGGTGTGGCTGAAATGCTGAATCACATTGACCTGTGGAGATCCGCTCCAGTCTGGACTCCCGAGTCGATCGCCGTGGCGACGGAAGACTGGTTCAAATTCCTTGGAGGAGGCTCATGAAGAAGATCTTCATTACTGGAGGAGGCGGTTATGTCGGCTCCGCACTCGTTCCACGACTGTTGGAGGCGGGTCACGAGGTGACGGTGCTCGACCTCTTCATCTATGGGAGGGACGTTCTCGACTTTCATCCGAATCTGCGGATGGTAGAGGGAGACATTCGAAATCAAGGTCTCGTAGCATCGTTGTTGCCGGGACACACGGACGTGATCCACCTCGCGTGTATTTCGAACGATCCAAGTTTCGAGCTGAATCCTGATTTGGGGAAGTCGATCAATCTCGATCCCTTCGAACCGCTCGTTTTGAGCGCGAAGGCGGCGGGGGTGTCGCGGTTCATCTACGCGTCGAGCTCGTCGGTCTATGGAATCAAAGAGGAAACGGATGTGCACGAGGAGATGTCGCTCGAGCCCCTGACCGACTACTCACGGTTCAAGGCCGAGTGCGAAGTAATCCTCAACTCGCACGTCAATTCGTTGTTCACGGGTGTAACGGTCCGACCGGCAACAGTCTGTGGATATGCGCGTCGACAGCGGCTGGATGTCGTCGTGAACATCCTCACAAACCAGGCGTATCACACGAGAAAGGTGGCGGTGTTGGGTGGTGCGCAATTGCGGCCGAACATCCACATCAGTGACATGGTACGAAGTTACTTCTTCTTGCTGGATGCAGGGTCCGAGCTGGTGAATGGTCAGATCTTCAATGCTGGCGACGAGAACAAGTCGGTGATGGAACTCGCGAAGATCGTTCAGGAGGAAGTCGGCTCGGACGTGGAAATCGAGGTCAAGCCTTCGACCGACAATCGCTCTTACCACATCTCTTCGGAGAAGATTCGACGAGTTCTCGGGTTTTCGACAGTTCACTCCATCCGTGAAGCAGTAAAGGACTTGAAAGGTGCCCTGGAGGGTGGAAGATTGCCGAACTCCTTGACTGATGACAGGTTCTTCAACATCAAGCAAATGCAGAAGATCGGACTTGAATGACCATGAAGGTTCGCTATTCCTATCTCAGACAACAGTTCGAGAACGCAGATGATCTGTGGCAACAACTGAGGGACTTCGTCCCGACGGGTGACTTCACACTTGGAGCACCCTTAACCAAATTCGAGCATGGATTCGCAGACTTGATCGGCACACGCCATGCCATTGGCGTCAACTCGGGTACCGATGCGATCAAACTCTCTCTGAAGGCGGCTGGAATTCGAGCTGGTGACGAAGTGATCACTGCTGCGAACACGTTCGTAGCCACGGTCGGAGCGATTTGTGAAATTGGCGCGATTCCGGTGTTTATAGATTGCGACGACACGTTCTGCATGGATGTGGACCTCCTTGAGCGCGCAATCACCTCGAAGACGAAGGCAGTCGTCCCAGTCCACTTCACGGGATATATGGCGGATATGCGCAAAGTGAACCCGATCGCCGAGCGTCACGGCTTGGTGGTCGTGGAGGACGCCTGCCAGTCGATTCTCGGTGCAATCGACGGCAAGAACGCCGGTACCTGGGGATTGAGTGGTGCGTTTTCACTACACCCACTGAAGAACCTGAACGTCTGGTCTGACGGAGGTGTGATCGTCACCGATGACGACGATCTCGCAGACCACCTGCGACTGTTGCGCAACCACGGGCTAAAGGATCGCGACTCAGTCCAGATCATGGGGTACAACTCGCGTCTCGACACTATCCAGGCTGTTGTCGGAAACTGGTTGTTGCCACAGACGAAGTCGATCGCGGATCAGAGGATTGTCAATGCCCGTCGCTATGACGACGGACTGTCCCAGATTCGAGGGGTGCGAGTTCCACCGAGACCCGAAGACTACAGAGTGGTTTACCATCTTTACATGGTGTTTGCCGAAGAGCGTGATGCGCTTTTGGCGCACTGTCTCGAGCGAGGAATCGAAGCTAAGGTGCACTATCCAGTGCCGATCTACCGACAACCAGCCCTGGATTTTCGAGGTCACTCTGTTGGTGACTTCCCCGTCACCGATCGTCACGCTCGTGAGGTAATCAGTTTCCCGTGTGATCAGCACCTCTCCGTGCAGGAGATCGATTACGTAATCGAGATGGTCAAGGATTTCTATGCAGGGAAGGCGCGTTGACGTCCGAGATTCCCTACGTTCGCCTTGGTCAACAATGGCGAGAAGAGCGGGATCACCTGCTCCCGTACATCGACGAATTACTGAGTTCGGGACAGTACATACTCGGATCGGAGGTGGACGCCCTGGAAAAGGACCTGTCCAACTTTCACGGTGGTCATGAAGTAGTCACATTGAACTCGGGAACTGATGCACTCGTCTTTGGCCTGGCCTTGATGGGGGTCGGTCGCGGAGACGAAGTCATCACCCCTCCAAATTCATTCGTCGCATCCACCGCGGCTATCGTTCATCTCGGTGCCAAGCCGGTGTTCGTGGATGTCGGAGACGATCAGAACATCGATGTTTCGAAGGTTGCAGATGCGATCAGTTCCAAGACGAAGGCGATTATGCCGGTCCACTTGACCGGTCGTCTGGTGAAGATGGATGATTTGATGGCAGTTAGCACTGCCTCCGGTGTTCCCGTAATCGAGGATGCCGCACAGGCAATCGGTAGCAAGTTCGACGGCGGCCTAGCGGGAACGTTCGGATCAGTGGGTTGTTTTTCGCTCCATCCGTTGAAGAACTTGAATGCGTTCGGCGATGGTGGTTTCTTGATCACCACGGATCCGGAGATCGCAATGCGTAGCAAGAGGTTGCGTAACCACGGGCTCGTCGATCGAACTACGGTGGAAAAGTTCGGCCATGTTTCCCGACTCGATGCTCTGAAAGCCTTGGTGGTGAGGCATCGCCTTCGATCGTTGCCCGAAGTGATCGAGAAGCGGAGGAAGAACGCCGCTCGATACTCGAGGCAACTCGACACTTCGCGAGTGTTTTTCCCATTAGCCGATGAGCACCGATTCGATTCTTACCACACTTTCGTCGTACAGCTTCGAAACCGTGATCACGTCCAGAAGAGGCTTGCCGAGGCGGGGATCGGCACTTCCATCCACTACCCGATCCCGATCCACCTGCAACCGGCAGCTTTGGGCCTCGGTCACATGAAAGGCTCGTTCCCGGTCGCTGAACGTCAAGCGTCGATGATCCTCTCTCTTCCGATCAACCAATTCATGTCGGAAGTGGAGATCGATCGAGTGGTCGAAGTGGTCAATCGAGAGGCGGCACCGTTGTGACCGAGTCGATCACAAGTCGAATGAGCGGAGAAGTTCGGAACTTCTACGCAATGTTGAGGATCCGACGGATCGAGGAAGCGCTTGCTGACGAGTACGAAAAGCAGGAGATGAGGTGTCCAATGCACCTCAGCATCGGCCAGGAGGCGATTGCGGTTGGAGTATGTGAACCGCTCCGAGCGGCCGACTACGTGATGAGCAACCATCGTGGGCATGCCCATTACTTGGCGAAGGGTGGCTCGTTGAATGCGATGTTCGCAGAGCTCTATGGAAAGTCGACGGGTTGTGCAGGAGGTCGTGGAGGCTCGATGCACCTGATCGACAAGCACGCAGGTTTCATGGGTTCGGCTCCTATCGTCGGCGGAACGATTCCCATTGCCGTCGGGTTGGCTTGGTCTTCACGACTACAGGGCGAGGATAGGGTCACCGTGGCGTTCCTTGGTGACGCGTGTTTCGAGGAGGGAGTGGTGCACGAGTCGATGATCTTCGCTTCTCTCCATCGTCTCCCAGTCATCTTTGCCTGTGAGAACAATGACTTCTCGGTGTATACACATCTGCGGGATCGTCAGTCCTCGCGTGAGATCTGGCGGATCGCGGAGGCGCATTCGATCCCTGCGGTCGCCGGGGATGGAAACGACATTGGTTTCGTGTGTTCGGTAGCTGCAGAAGCAGTTCGTGCAGCTCGTGCAGGTGAAGGCCCCCGTTTTCTCGAGCTATCCACGTACAGGTGGAGGGAACACTGTGGGCCGAACTTCGACAACGAGTTGGGCTACCGCAAGCAAGTCGATGTCGAGACCGGCGAAGCCGGGTGTCCGATTTTGCGCGAACAACACCGACTCGAATCGAACGGGACTCTATCGCAAAATCAAGTCGCCAAACTCGAAATATCGATTGCCGACGAGATCCGAGCGGCGTTCGAGTTCGCATGGTCGAGCGACAAGCCCTCAACCACAACCCTGATGGATCACGTCTGGGGTGGCAGGACATGATTCGGTACGTCGATGCCGTCAGGGATGCACTCGAGGTAGCAATGTCGATCGACGATCGTGTGGTAGTCATCGGCGAAGGCGTGCCAGATCCGAAGGGAATCTTCGGTTCTACGGTCGGTTTGCAGGAGAGATTCGGAAAGAACCGGGTGTTCGACATGCCCCTCATCGAGAATGCGGCGACGGGGATTTGTGTCGGTGCAGCAATGTCCGGATTGCGACCGATCCTGACCCACCAAAGGATCGACTTTGCGCTCCTGTCGATGGATCAGATCGTCAATGTCGCGGCGAAGATCTCTTACATGTTCAATGGACAGTTGTCGGCACCGTTGGTGATCAGGGCGATCATTGGTCGAGGTTGGGGGCAAGGGCCGCAACACTCACAAAGTTTGCAGGCGATGTTCTCACACGTGCCTGGACTTCGCGTGGTGATGCCTGCCACTCCGGTCGATGCAAAAGGAATGATGATGAGTGCGATCTGGGACGACTCGCCCGTGTTGTATCTCGAGCATCGCTGGCTCCACAACCTCGTCGAGGATGTACCAAGCGGAGATTTCAGGACACCCCTCTCAGGAGCACGAGTGATGCACGAAGGAAGTGACGTGACGGTCGCAGCATTCGGCTATTCGGCCATCGAGTCGCTTCGTGCAGCGCGAGCCTTGGCAGACAATGGCGTGAGCGTCGAGGTTCTGGACATGCGGGTTGCCAACCCTATCGACGTGGATTCAGTCGTCCAGTCCGTTCGCAAGACAGGTCGTCTGATCTCCGTCGACACTGGTTGGGAAAGCGGTGGTCTGGCCGAGTCGTTGGTGGGGAAGATCGCCGTTCGAATCTCGCAAGAATTTAAGTCGACGCCGATCGTTGTGGCCAGTCCCGATGGACCGGTACCAACCTCAATCTCGGAGTCTGAGACTTACTACAAAGATGCTCCGGAAATTGCGGAAGCGTGTTTGCGATCGGTCGACAAAATGGATGAATCGGCTTGGTTAGATGAGGTAAGGAGAAGTCTTAGGGGAAGCAAGCCTTTGGATGTTCCGCATCTTGATTTTGTTGGACCCTTCTAGTCATCGGTAACAGCCAGCCTCTCATCAGTTATCGTTCGTTACGATGAAGACTGTCTTCGTGAGCGGCGTATTTAACGTTGTGCATCCCGGACATATCCGGCTGTTTCACTTCGCCCGTGAGCTTGGTGACCGACTGGTGGTCGGCGTGGAGAATGATTCCTTCGCCGCTAGTCGGGCGTTTGTTCAGGAGCGGCTTCGGCTGGAAGGGGTCAGCTCAATCTCACTCATTGATGAAGTTGTGTTACTAGATACTTCGCCAGAGGAGCACATTCGAGTCATGCGCCCAGCAGTGGTGGTCAAAGGGCGGGAGCATGAAAATCGCCACAATGTAGAAGAGGGAATTGTCGCTCAATACGGAGGGAAGCTGATCTTCAGCGCGGGAGACATGGCATTTTCGTCCAAAGATCTGATTGGTTCCGAGTTGGATACTCGAACTTCGAAGATTGGCAACATCCCCTTTGATTTTGTAACGCGTCGAGGAGCCTCGCGCGAGAACTTGTCGAGGATCATCGAGAGTTTCCGTGGTATTCGAGCGCTAGTCCTTGGTGATCTAATTGTTGACGAATACGTCACGACGGAAGCTCTGGGGATGTCCGGCGAGGAGCCAGTTCTCGTGGTGCAACCTGTCGACTCAGCGATGTTTTTGGGTGGGGCAGGAATCGTTGCGGCCCATTTGGCGAGTTTGGGAGCACAGGTCGACTTCGTTTCAGTGGTTGGTAGTGACGAGCCATCGGAATTTGCCAGAGGGCAGCTGGAGCGGTTCGGTGTCGAGACTCATCTTTTAGTCGACGACTCGCGCCCAACTACGAAGAAGACGAGATACCGATGCGAAGGAAAGAGCCTTCTCCGTGTGAGCAAACTCTCGCAGGAGCCCGTATCTCGTCAGATTGCGTCGGAGTTGCAGCGCAAAGTTAGGTTGATCGGTGAAAGCCGATTGGTCTTGTTCTCCGATTTCAACTATGGAGTGTTGTCTGATGAGGTGTTGAGCGGTGTTCATGATGATTTGGCTCGATTTTCGCCAGTGATGGGTGCCGATAGTCAGTCATCCTCACAAACTGGTGACGTCTCGCGCTTTAAGTCGATGGACTTTATTTGTCCGACCGAGAAGGAGGCCCGCATTGCCACTCGGAATACCGCCGATGGACTGGTTCAACTTGCCGAGTCTTTGAGATCCCAATCTCGTGCGAGGAACGTGATCTTGACCCTGGGAGCAGATGGATTGCTCATTCACGCACGACCAGACACGAATGTCGAGTGGGAGACCGATCGAATTCCTGCTCTGAACTCGAATCCGCTTGATGTCGCGGGCGCAGGTGACAGTCTCTTCGCCACAGTGGGGCTCTGTCGAGCGGTGGGCGGCGACATTTTCTCGGCTGCTGCACTCGGTGCAATTGCATCCGCCGTGCAGGTCTCGCGACTGGGGAATATTCCCATCACTGTGGACGAATTGATGATGGGGTTAGGCTTTTGAAAGCGGTCGTGCTGGCAGCCGGCAGAGGTACTCGGTTGGGCAGCATCACAGCGAGTTGTCCTAAGCCTCTGGTCCCTGTCGGGGACTCGACACCTCTTGGAATTTGGCTCACCGAATTGGACCGCCATGGATTTGACGAGATCATAGTTAATGCGCATTATCTTGCCGATCAGATCGTTGAATTCGTTGAAAGTCGTGATTGGAAATCACCGGTGAGAGTTGTTCGCGAGGACAGCCTTCGTGGGACGGCAGGTTCGACACGTTCATTGCTTGAATCTTCGGGGATCTCGGATGCGGTCGTAATTCATGCAGACAATTACTTTCGTGGTGATTTATGCCCATTACTTGAAGCATTTGCAGGCCGTCCACAAAGTGTGGAGATCTGCATGTATACCTTTGAATGTGACGACCCATCTGACGTTGGTGTAGTAGACGTTGATTCCAACGGGATCGTTTACAGGTTCTCTGAGAAGGATACCTCGGCGGTGAGCAGGGAGGCGAATGCAGCGATATTTGTTGTTGCCCGATCTGTTGTCTTGAGCATCACTGACGAGGCCGATTTCAGCGCCGAGGTTCTACCGAAATTTGTCGGGCGGATAATTGCAGTTCCACTTGATGGAGTCGTTGTCGACATTGGAACCCCTGGGCGATTACAACATGCACGTAGTATTGCCGAGGAAGGATCAGCAAATTGAGAGTTTCCCTCGAGTATAGGCGTCGGCTGAATCGACAGATGGGGCACATCCATCGGTTTTTGTGTCGACAAATTCATGAAATTCGTTTGTCTAACCCCGATGTTCTGAAGCAAAAGTTTAAAACGGCGTTTTTGTTTTATTTACCTAATGTTCTGCGAAGAATATTGCTATTGCCATGGGCTCTTTTTGGTGTACTAGTAATTCGTTGTATTCGCCCATTTTTGAGAATCAGGATTAGTCCCATAAATGCAACTCGGATCGGTCACCTCATACTTGATACCGAGATGATGTTAACTGAGGATAAATTCCTCGAGAGAAAGCGCGCGAGACCAACGGTTGATCTTTGGTATGTGTGGAAAGGTCGGTTGGGGGTTTCCAACAAATTTGTCCTTGACGTGTGGAAGCGGCAACTTCATGTGCTGCCTTCTTTCCTACTCGAACCAGTGGACTCACTGAATCGTTTATTGCCAGGTGGTGACTCAAATATCTTTCCGTATCGGAAAGGTGTGCCTGACCAGATGGGTCAACACCACGATATTTTCGGCGCTCGCAGAGCGATTACACCGCACTTTCGATTGAGTAGTGCAGATATTGAAGCTGGTACGAAAGCTGCTGAAACATTGGGAATTGCACCTACGGACAAACTTGTATGTCTTCAAGTGAGAGATAGCGCATATCTCCGACAACAAACCGGTCGAGATTGGTTTGATGATCCTGGGCGAAATGCCCAAATCGACAGTTACGTGCCAGCTGCAAAGTTGCTGACCGAGAAAGGAATCAAGCTTGTTCGAATGGGGGTGGTTGCAGAGCAGAAGTTGGTTGGACCGTGGTCAGATGACATGGTTTTGGACTTACCGTTCTCAAGTCGTCGAAGCGAATTGCTCGACATATATCTTGGATCTCGTTGTGATTTCTTCGTTACTACGGGCTCAGGAATTGACGCGGTAGCGCATGCTCTGAGGGTTCCACTAGTCACAACCAACATCAGCAACTTCGAACGTGATCTGTTTCTCACTCATGATTCCATTACAATCTTTCGACGGCCGGTGGAATTAGAAACTGGACGACTTGTTTCCTTGACGGAGTTTTTTGAGACAGGAGACTTCAGAAAGCCTGCCGAGCAATTACAAGGTGAAGGAATTGGATTCATCGAGAACAGTTCCTCGGAAATTCTAGATGTGATTTCTGAAGCTGCTGAAGCCGAGAGAGAAGGCTTTGATGAGTACCTCGGCCGCATCAAGGAGTTGGAGCTACAGCGGGAAGCACTTGACATCTTTCCGGCTTGGTTCAAATGTGGTGGAGTCAAAGGAATAATCAGTCCGTCGTTTTTGAAACGCCACCCGTACTTGTTGAATTGAAACCGGGATGAAGCGACCCAGGTGGATTTCGTCGAGGTGGATACTTCGGCGTCTTGTTACTTTGCCCGCAATTCCTTTCGCATTAGTTCTTCCCGTAGTTGCATGCATGTTGGATAGATGGGTCAAGGTTCGGTTTGGGTCTATGGAGAGTACGCGCATAGGACATTTCTCGGGGAATGTTGAGCTTGCCCTTTGTCAGTTGGAGCGGGAAAGACAATCAGATCACCGTCCGTTGGTTGTTCTCGCGTGTGTCCGAAATCCAATTGAGCATGGATCTGTGTCAAATTTGTTTCTCGCTGAACTTTGGTCAAGGCGTATGGTTGTGCTGCCTTGGTGGCTCTTGGGTCCCGCGATCACCGTCAATAGAATACTTTTTGGAACCACTTCAAAATTTGAAATTTTCAATAATACCGATCGTGATGTAAACAGACTTCTTGATGACATTCCGCAATCCGTGTTTCTAACGCAAGATGAAATTGATTTGGGTTGGAAAAGTCTTGAGCAATTTGGGATTCCAAGGGGGGCCCTTTTTGTTGTCATAGTCGCTAGAGATCGTGGATATCTGTTGAATCGAGAGCCTCATAGAGATTTCAGTTACCACGACTATAGAAATGCAGACATCAATACTTTTGCATCTGCGGCGATGTTTCTAGTTGAGAAAGGTTACTTCGTTATCAGAATTGGTCGAGATGTTGAAACTCGTTTCGAGGTTCAACATCCAATGGTGTTTGATTACTCTCACTCGGGCATTCAGAGTGACTTTTTAGACGTATTTCTGGTGAGCGAATGCAATTTTATGGTTAGCACTCAAACCGGCATAGACTCTGTTGCACACTTTGTTTTCAGGAAGCCAACTTTGATGGTGAATGTTGCACCGGTTGGCGTAGTGCTGTCATCACGTGTTTGGTGCATGGCGACTTTCAAGAGGTTTGTTGACAAGGTTTCAGGAAGCGAGCTATCACTGGAACAGTTGGGGGAGCGCAACCTGATCATGGAGACCAAATCAATTGATTTTCTTGATGAGCAAGTGTCCGTGGTCGATAACACGGCGGATGAAATACGGGACGCAGTCGAGGACATGGTGTTGATGCTTCGAGAGGGAGGTATGCACCACTCTTCAGCAGAGCAATCACGATTTGCTCAAGCGCTGAAAGAAGTTATGGGTGAACGGTATGGGGAATATCATGGCGATTTTTGTGTTCAGATTGGGCCGCGGTTTCTGAGCTCAAGCGGGCTGATAGGGTCACGGGAGAAGTTTTAGGGCAGTAGCTCAGCTGGTAGAGCGCCGGTCTCCAAAACCGATGGTCGGGGGTTCAAATCCCTCCTGCCCTGCGAATTTGGGCGATTTCGTCCCAAAAGAGGCCAAATTTGTGCCGATAGGCTGACGATCCCTTATGTCAATGGATCTCAATCGCCAACAGAAGCGCGCCATGAAGAAGATGGGTGCGCTGAACGATCAGGGTGCCCCTGTCCGGCAACCCCGACCGTCCGTTGGCGGACAGGCCCGCAAGGAACGCACGGGTCCTGTGCAGTACATCCGCGAAGTACGCGAAGAAATGCGCAAAGTGGCGTGGCCGAAGTGGCCCGAGATTCGTCGCTATTCCATCATCGTGTTGATCACCGTTGTGGTGGTCACCGCGTACGTGGGTGGATTGGATGCAGTCTTTGGCATACTTTCTGGCTGGCTATACAACGACTGATCACGTGAATGGCGACTCATGACTGACGATTCAACCCTTACTGACGACACGGCACTCGAGGCAAACGAGGCCGTCGACGCTTCGTTCGACCTCACCGATGAGGACTACGAAGAAGAGGTCATCGATCGTCCGTGGCTGCGCCCCGGTCAGTGGTACGTGGTGCACTCGCAGTCGGGATACGAAAAGAAGGTCAAGGCCAACATGGAGGCCCGTATCCAGTCGATGCACATCGAAGACCGCATCTACGAAATCGTCATCCCTATGGAAGACGTTGTCGAGTTCAAGGCCGGTCGCAAGCAGACCGTGCAGAAGAAGGTGTTCCCTGGGTATCTCCTCGTTCGTTGCGAAATGGACGACGACACCTGGTTCTGCATCCGCAATACACCGGGCGTCACTGGATTCGTTGGCCAAAGCCAGAAGGGCCAGAAGCCAACTCCACTGTCACGCCGCGAAGTTGAAACATTCCTGTCGGCCAAGGGCGACGGACAGGAAGCGCCGAAGCGCAAGGCCCCGAAGCTCGAATACGAAGTGGGCGAGGGCGTGCGCGTGAAGGAAGGCCCGTTCGCAGACTTCTCCGGCCAGGTTGCCGAAATCAACGCCGATCACATGAAGTTGAAGGTGCTCGTCAACATCTTTGGTCGCGAGACCTTGGTGGAGATGGACTTCAGCCAGGTCGCCAAGCTCTAAACACCCGATACCAGAAAGATCATTCGTCATGGCTAAGAAAGACGTCGCAGCGATCGTCAAGATTCAAATTCCCGCAGGCAAGGCCACCCCGGCCCCGCCGGTGGGTACCGCGCTCGGACCGCACGGCATCCAGATCATGGATTTCGTTAAGCAGTACAACGCCGCAACCGAGGCCCAGGCCGGCACCATTATCCCGGTCGAGATCACGATCTTTGAAGACCGCACATTCACTTTCATCCTGAAGACCCCGCCAACGCCAGTGCTGTTGCGTCAGAAGGCTGGGCTCGAGAAGGCTGCGAAGAACCCTGGCAAGGAGACCGCCGGTTCGGTTACCGAAGCCGACATCGAAGAAGTCGCCAAGATCAAGATGCCTGACCTCAATGCCAACGACCTCGAGGCTGCCAAGCAGCAGGTGCGTGGCACCGCCCGTTCGATGGGCCTCGCAGTAGTCGGCTGAGGTCGATAGCGTCACACGTTCATATCCATAGCTCGAGCCGGGAGTACCTCGCCCGGACGGCTGATTCATGAGGGAGGCTTTATGCCACAAGGAAAGAAATACCGCAACGCACTCGCCACGTTTGATGTGGATTCGGTGTACGCATCGAGCGACGCCATCGGCAAGGTGAAGGCCATGGCGAGTGCCAAGTTTGACGAGACCATTGAACTCGCTGTTCGCCTGGGCCTCGACCCACGCAAAGCCGACCAAGCTGTGCGCGGCACCGTTGCATTGCCTGCCGGCACCGGCAAGACCGTGCGCGTAGCAGTGTTTGCCGCCGGCGAGGCTGCTCAGGCCGCCCGCGATGCAGGCGCCGACATCGTTGGCACCGACGACCTTGCTGCCGAAATCGAAAAAGGCAAGATGGATTTCGACATTGCCATCGCCACCCCAGACCTCATGCCAATGGTGGGCAAGCTCGGTCGCGCACTCGGACCGCGTGGCCTCATGCCAAACCCAAAGACCGGCACCGTGACCAACGACGTTGGCCGCGCAGTGACCGAGTTCAAGGGCGGCAAGGTGGAATACCGCACCGATCGCTATGGCAACGTGCAGGTTCCCATTGGCAAGGTGAGCTTCGACCCCGCTGATCTTGATCGCAACTTCGCCGCGGTGATGGAAGAACTGCAGCGCGCTCGGCCGTCGTCGGCCAAGGGTCGCTACGTCAAGAAGATCAGCGTGTCATCGACCATGGGCCCTGGCGTCAAGGTCGACATCAGCAACTTCTGAGCCCATTAGATTTCTGACGTGACAACCCACACCGGGGTGCTCGTCGTGGGTGGTGGAATCGTCGGCATTGCCGTTGCTCATCAGTTGGTCAAGCGTAAGCCTGGCACATTGGTGACGGTGATCGAGAAAGAGAGCGCACTCGCATCACATCAGACCGGCAACAACAGCGGGGTTATCCACTCGGGTCTTTACTATCGGCCGGGTTCGCTCAAGGCACGACTGTGCGTTGAAGGACGATCAGCCCTATTGCAGTTTTGCCAAGAAAATGATGTGCCTCATGAAGTGTGTGGCAAGGTGGTGGTTGCGCTCGACGCAGACGAAATTCCCCAATTGGAAACGCTCCACGATCGGGCAACCGCAAATGGTCTCGAGGGAGTGCGTCGAATTACGATCCCAGAGTTGCGCGAGTTTGAACCACATTGCAGTGGCGTAGCCGCACTCTTCGTACCACAAACAGGAATTGTCGACTATCCGCAAGTGACGAGAACTCTGGCTAGTCGCGTAACCGAGTCAGGGGGCGATATTCAATTCGGTACGAGACTGTTGTCGATTGCTGAGACAGCTGAAGGTTTACGAGTAGCGACTTCCACTGGAGACTTCCTCGCCGACAGAGTGGTCTCCTGTGCTGGCCTACAATCTGATCGAGTCGCACAATTGACCGAAGAAGACCTCGATCTACGTATCGTGCCCTTTCGCGGCGAGTATTACGTGCTGAATGAGAATGCAAAACGACTCGTACGCAACTTGATCTACCCCGTACCGAATCCCGAATTCCCGTTCCTTGGCGTGCACTTCACGCGCATGATCAGCGGCGATGTGGAGTGTGGTCCCAATGCGGTTCTCGCCCTAGACCGCGAGGGATATCGCAAGTCGAATTTCAGTATTCGAGACACCTGGGACACGCTGTCCTGGCCAGGCTTTCACAAAGTGGCGCGCAAGTACTGGAGGACGGGACTAGGTGAGGTGCACCGCAGCGTCAGCAAAGCGGCGTTCACAAAGGCGCTACAGAGACTGGTCCCCGAGATCACGGAGAGCGACCTGGTGCCAGCTGGGTCGGGAATTCGTGCACAGGCGTGTGGTCGTGACGGTGCGCTACTTGATGACTTCGCGATACGGAGAAGTGGTCGAATCACCCACGTGGTGAACGCACCATCACCGGCGGCGACTGCTTCGATGGCGATCGCCCGACACATCGTTGATCATGTGGTGCAGTGAAATGGTAACGAAGAGATGAGTCTGATCACAGCCATGCGGCCGAAGCAATGGGTGAAGAACCTGTTGGTGTTTGCTGTGCCGTTGGCTGCGGGGCGGTTGTTTGAGTCGGGTGTGTTGTGGCCGACGGTGTTGGCGTTTGTGGTGTTTGTGTTGGGGTCGTCGTCGATCTATCTCATCAATGATTTGCGGGATGTGGAGGAGGATCGTCGGCATCCGGTGAAGTCGTTGCGGCCGATTGCCAGTGGTGCACTTGGGGTGAGTGTGGCGCGGGTGATTGCGGTGGTGGCCATGGTGCTGGCGCTGGGGCTTCCTGCGGTGTTTGGCACATGGGAGTTGTTGTGGGTGATTGGTGCCTATGTGGTGTTGCAGCTGGCGTATCAGGTGCGCCTGAAACGGGTGGTGCTGTTTGATCTTGCAGTGGTGGCGGCGGGGTTTGTATTGCGTGCAGTGGCGGGTGGTGCGGCGGCAGATATTCCGGCTTCGGTGTGGTTCCTTACGGTGACGGGTGCGAGTGCGTTGTTTGTGGTGTCGGGCAAGCGGTTCAGTGAGATGGTGACGCATGGTGCAGATGGGGCGACACGCTCAACACTGTTGGGGTATTCGATTGGGTATCTGCGCACGATTTGGACATCGTCAATGGTGGCGTCGGTTGTGTTTTATGCGCTGTGGGCCGCAGAGATTGGTTCGGTGCGCAGTGATCATTTTGCCGTGGCGTCTACGGTGCCATTCGTGTTGATGATGCTGCGATATGCGCATCATGTGGAGGCGGGCGGCGCTGAGGCCCCTGAAGACGTGGTGTTGGGGGATCGCGTCCTGCAGATGTTGGCGCTTGTGTGGGTGGCGCTGTTTGCCGCACAGATTCCATGACGAGTCACGTTGCGCTCAGCGGGTGGGGCCGAACTTCTCCCGCGCTGACTGATGTTGTGGAGCCCGCTGGGTTGGAAGTGGGTGCGGCGATTGCGGGCACGCCGGTGGTGGCGCGCGGATTGGGCCGTGGGTATGGAGACTGCGCGGTAGCCGGTGGTGGCACGACGCTGAGCACGCGGGCGATGCGCTCGATTGCGATTCGCGAAGGCGTGTTGGAAGCCGAAGCCGGAGCATCGCTTGAAGAAGTAGTGAAGGCGGCAATACCGCAGGGATGGTTCGTGCCGGTGACCCCGGGAACACGTTTCGTGACCGTTGGTGGCGCGATTGCTAGTGACATTCATGGCAAGAACCATCATCGCGATGGCACGTTTGGTGCGCACGTGGACGAACTGGAGTTGGTGCTGGCCTCTGGGAAGCGGCAAGTGGTGTCGCCACAACACGACGCGCGTCTGTTTTGGGCGACGGTGGGTGGCATGGGCCTGACTGGTGTGATCACGCGGGCGCGCGTACGGATGATGCCGGTCGAGACATCGCTCATGGCCACGGTGTCGCATCGCGTGCGCAATATTGACGACCTCATGGCGGCAATGGTGCGTGCCGACGACGAGTATCGCTATTCGGTGGCGTGGGTCGACACGCTGGCGACGAAAAAGTCCCTGGGTCGGGCGGTGTTGTCGCTCGGCGATCACGCGCGAGCGAGTGATTTGTCCGCAAAGCAGCGGCAGAACCCGTTGCACTATGAGCCGGCGCAGCGCGTGTCAGCGCCGTCGTTCGTGCCAAATGGCGTGTTGAACCCGTTGACCGTGCGGGCGTTTAATGAGGCGTGGTATCGCAAGGCGCCGGGTAAGCCGAAGCACTCGATCGACACCATGTCGGCGTTCTTCCACCCGTTGGATGGCGTGGGTGACTGGAATCGCATCTACGGGCATGCTGGTTTTGTGCAGTATCAATTTGTGGTGCCGGATTCGGCGGCGTCGCTGATTCCGAAGGTGCTTGAGCGGTTTGCCGACGAACGCGTGCCGGCATTTCTCACCGTGTTGAAGCGCTTTGGCGAACAAAACGCGGGCATGTTGTCGTTTCCATCGCGTGGGTGGACGCTTGCCGTGGACATTCCTGCGGGTGTGGATGATTTGGACGACACGCTTGACGAACTCGATGACGACGTTGCAGGTGCGGGTGGTCGCATCTACTTGGCAAAGGATTCGCGGATGCATCCGCGTCACTTGGCAGAGATGTATCCGCGGCTGGATGAGTTCCGCGCAGTGCGTCGCGAGGTCGACCCCGGCGGCGTATTTGGGTCAAACTTGTCGCGGAGGTTGGGGCTGTGATCAACGGACTGGGAGCCATACAGAGTGTGATGGTGGTGGGCGGCACCTCCGAGATTGGGTTGGCCACGGTGCGCCGTTTTGCCGACAAGGGCCGCCTGCAGCGCGTGGTGTTGGCGGGACGGCCTTCAGATCGGCTGGATGCGGCACAACGTGCATTGGCCGGCGAGTTGCACGGCGTGACGGTGGAAACCGTGGCGATGGATCTTGAGCAGGTGGGCACTGTGGCTGATGCAGTGGCGAACGCGTGGAAGGGCGGCATCGATGTGGTGCTGTTGAGCGCCGGCGTGTTGCCCGACCCCGATGAGGCCGCGAGCGATTCGCGCGTGGCAGTGCATGCAGCGAACGTGAACTACGTAGGTCAGATGGAGGCGGGCACGGCGGCTCTTGCCGCGATGCAACGCCAAGGCCACGGGTCGCTCGTGGTGATTTCCAGCGTTGCTGCCGAGCGGCCGCGCAAGGACAACTACGTGTATGGCTCAACCAAAGCGGCCTTGGATGCGTGGGCCAATGGGGCGGCGGATGCGTTGGCCAGCAGCCCGATTCGGGTGGTGGTGGTGCGCCCCGGCATGGTGCGCACGCGCATGTCGGCCGGCATGCCTGAGGCGCCGATGACCTGCGACGCCGATGATGTGGCTAAGGCGGCAGCGAAGGCTGCCGTGCGGGGGCCGGCGACGGTGTGGGTGCCGGGGAAATTGCGCTATCTCATGAGCGTGTTGCGGCACCTGCCGCGGCCGATCTTTCGGTGGCTCTCCCCAGGTGGCAAGGCTGAGGCCGGCCGATAGCGTCTAGCGGCACATACCAACCCTCGGGTTGCTCGCCACAGACATCCGGTCTCCCTCACAGGAAGTAAACGAACTTCGGTTCGGCCAGACGAGGCGGATTCTTTCGGAGCGCGACTGCCGTCGCTGCGCCAGGAGCGTTCGTTTCGTGTCGAGCGCCCGCGCAGAACACGCAAAGGTCCACACGGCTCATCATGACAAGCACTCCGAACACCGAAAAGGCTGCGGTTGTCGCCGAAGTACGCGCAAAGCTTGAACAGTCCGACGCGGCACTGATCACCGAATACCGCGGCATGACCGTGGGCTCGCTCGCCACGTTGCGTCGCGCGTTGCGCGAGCACGGCGCCGAATACAAGGTTTACAAGAACACCCTCGCTCGTTTCGGCGCGAAGGAAGCCGGCTACGAGGGTCTCTCCGAGATGCTCGTTGGCCCTACCGCCATCACCTTCGTCAAGGGCGATGCTTCGGCTGCGGCCAAGGCGCTGCGCGACCACTCGACCACCAACCCGCTGTTGGTGCTCAAGGGTGGCGTCATCGCCGGCAAGACCGTCGACGCCTCGTCGGTCAAGGCGCTCGCCGACTTGCCGTCGCGCGAGGTGCTCTTGGCCATGCTCGCCGGCGCAATCAAGGCCCCGCTCACCAAGACGGCCAACCTGCTGCAGGCTCCCGCTCGCCGGGCCGCCTACGGCATCAAGGCCCTTATCGATTCGAAGGAAGCGGCGTAACGCGCTCGCTCCTCACACCAGTCGCAATACACGATCAACAGAGAAACAGGAGAAGAAAGAAACATGGCACTCACCAAGGATCAGATTCTTGATGGAATCGCAGAACTCAGCGTCATCGAGTTGAAGGAACTCCTCGACGCGTTCGAAGAGAAGTTCGGTGTCACCGCAGCGGCCCCCGTTGCCGTTGCCGCCGTTGGCGCAGCAGGTGGTGGCGCTCCCGCCGCAGCCGCCGAGAAGGACGAGTTCACCGTCGTCCTGAAGGAAGGTGGCGCGCAGAAGATCCAGGTCATCAAGGTCGTGCGCGAGCTGACCAGCCTCGGTCTGAAGGAAGCCAAGGACCTCGTCGATGGCGCCCCCAAGCCGGTGCTGGAGAAGGCGAGCAAGGACGATGCCGAGAAGGCAAAGGCCAAGCTCGAAGAGGCCGGCGCAACCGTCGAACTCCAGTAATTCACGCCGTTTGCCGAGCTTCGGGGCGAGTGCCCCGGGGCTCGGCTGTGGCGTCCCCCGGCTGAATCCGCAAAAGGGCGGGTAGGCTAGTCCGTTGCCGTGCGTCGACCTGTGATTTTCCATAACCGGAATCTCGTAGGCGTCGTCAACCCCATTTCACCGCGTCTCGATCAGGAGTAATTCAGTGGCCTCACGTGCGTCTGCACGCGAACGGTATTCGTTCGCATCCCTCCCCGAAACTCTCGAGCTGCCGGACTTGATCGCGGTACAACGCGACAGCTTCGAGTGGTTCCTTAAGGAAGGGTTGAAGGAAGCATTCGACGACATTTCTCCGATCAAGGGGTTCAGCGACGACTTGCAGTTGGAGCTCGAGTTCGATCCGGACGACGAAGACCTCTGCCCGAAGCCGAAGTTCACTGTTGCCGAATGTCGCGAGCGCGACATGACGTACGCCGCGCCGGTGTTTGTGCGCGCGCGATTCTTGAACAAGCCCACTGGTGAAATCAAGGAGCAGGTCGTCTTCATGGGCGACTTCCCGAAGATGACCGAAAAGGGCACCTTCATCATCAACGGCACCGAGCGCGTCGTGGTATCGCAGCTCGTGCGTTCGCCAGGCGTCATCTTCGAGCCGGGTGAGCGCTACCGCTTGCGCAACCTGTCGAAGCACCAGTTGGTGAAGGGCACCATCCACCCGTATCGCGGTGAATGGCTCGAGTTCGACGTGGAGCAGAAGCCAGGTAAGGATGTCACGGCCGGCACCCGCGTGGCACGCAAGCGTCGCTTGGGCATCTTCACGTTGCTCCGCGCACTGGGCTACGACGAGGAGCACGCACCGGGCTTCCTCGATCGCTTCGTCAACTACTTTGACTTCCTCGAGGGTCAGTGGGAAAAGGAGCGCTCAGTTGCGGTCACCCGCGAAGAAGCGCTCGTCGAAATTTACAAGCGCGCACGTCCGGGCGAACCACCAAACGTGGAATCGGCCCGCGCGTACTTCGAATCGGCGTTCTTCGAGAACCGTCGTTACGACCTTTCCCGCGTCGGTCGCTACAAGCTCAACCGCAAGCTTGGCGCCGAGATCGAAAAGATCGGTCAGCTGTTTGGGCTGAAGCCCGGCACCGAACTCGGCCAGCTCGACGTACCAACCGAGGGACAAGACGTCCTCAGCCGTTGCGAAGTGCTCGCCACCATCACCTACTTGCTGCACCTCGTGAAGCAGGAGCCGGGCTACCGCCTGGACGACCAGGACCACTTCGCCAACCGCCGCATTCGTTCGGTGGGCGAGTTGATCCAAAACCAGGTGCGCATCGGCTTGAGCCGCATGGAGCGCGTCGTGCGCGAGCGCATGACCACCCAAGACGTCGAGGCCATTTCGCCACAGACACTGATCAACGTGCGCCCGGTGGTCGCCGCCATCAAGGAGTTCTTCGGCACCTCACAGTTGTCGCAGTTCATGGACCAGGTCAACCCACTGTCGGGTCTTACCCACCGTCGCCGTCTGTCGGCATTGGGACCAGGTGGACTCAGCCGTGAGCGCGCCGGATTCGAAGTGCGCGACGTGCACTTCTCGCACTACGGCCGTATGTGTCCGATCGAAACGCCAGAAGGTCCGAACATCGGTCTGATTGGCGCGCTGTCTACCTACGCACGCGTTAACCCGTTCGGCTTTATTGAGAGCCCGTACCGTCGCGTGGTCAACGGCAAAGTCACCAACGAAATTGTGTACATGCCGGCCGACGAAGAAGAGAACTACGTCGTCGCCCAGGCCAATACGCCATTGAAGGCCGACGGCAGCTTTGTTGACGAGCGCGTGCTCGTGCGTCGCTCACCGCAGGCGGCCAGCTTGGACGACCTGAAGAAGATGCTCGAAGCGGAGAGCTTCTTCGGTTCGACCACCGACATTGGTTATGTATCGCCCGATGAGGTCGACTTCATCGACGTGTCGCCGAAGCAGATCATTTCGGTCGCCACCGCGTTGATTCCGTTCCTCGAGCATGACGACGCCAACCGCGCGTTGATGGGTGCCAATATGCAGCGCCAGGCCGTGCCGTTGCTGCGCGCCGAGGCGCCGTACATCGGCACCGGTATCGAAGCTCGCGCTGCCCGCGACGGCGCCGACCTGATCCTCGCCAAGGACTCGGGCACTGTTACGTCAATCACGGGTGACGCGATTGTCGTTGCGTACGACAACCTGAAAAAGAACGAGGGCGAACACCGACTGTTCAAGTTCCGTCGTTCCAACCAGGACACGTGCATCAACCACGTGATTCGCGTGAAGGAAGGCCAGCGCGTCGAGAAGGGTGACCTCCTCGCCGACGGCCCGTCGACTGACATGGGCGAACTTGCGCTCGGCAAGAACTTGCTCGTGGCATTCATGCCGTGGGAGGGCTACAACTTCGAAGACGCCATCATCTTGAGCGAGCGACTCGTGAAGGAAGACGTCCTCACGTCGATCCACATCAAGGAATACGAAGTCGACGCCCGTGACACCAAGTTGGGTCCGGAAGAAATCACGCGCGACATCCCAAACCTGTCTGACGACATTCTCGCCGACCTTGACGACCGCGGCATCATTCGCGTGGGCGCCGAAGTGGGCCCTGGCGATGTGCTCGTGGGCAAGGTGACGCCGAAGGGTGAAACCGAACTCACTCCAGAGGAGCGCCTGTTGCGCGCAATCTTCGGTGAAAAGGCACGCGAGGTGCGCGACACCAGCCTGAAGGTGCCGCACGGTGAAAGCGGCAAGGTCATCGACGTCAAGGTGTTGTCCCGTGACCCGGGCGACCGCGAGGCCGGCGACGAACTGCCCCCGGGCGTCAACCAGTTGGTGCGCATCTACGTGGCGCAGAAGCGCAAGATCAGCGTGGGCGACAAGCTCGCGGGTCGTCACGGTAACAAGGGCGTTATCTCCAAGATCCTGCCGATCGAAGACATGCCGTACATGGATGACGGCACGCCGGTTGACATCATCCTCAACCCGCTCGGCGTACCGAGCCGCATGAACATCGGCCAGGTACTCGAGGCTCACCTTGGGTACTGCGCGCGCTGGGGTTGGCACGATCCGAAGAGCGGCAAGGTGGTGGGCGAGTCCCCTGCCAGCGGTACTGAGTCCAAGACGCGCATCAACACGAAGCCGGCCACGTTTGTTGCCACGCCCGTGTTCGACGGCGCGCACTGGGACGAAGAAGAGATCGCCGGCAATCATCCGACGATTCAGTCGATGCTGCAGAACCTCAACCCCGAGTCGGCAGACGGCGTACGTCTGATTGGCACGGACGGCAAGACGCGCCTGCGCAACGGCCGCACCGGTGACTACTACGACAACCCGATCATGGTCGGCTTCATGTACATCCTCAAGCTGTCGCACCTCGTGGACGACAAGATCCACGCGCGTTCGACGGGCCCATACAGCATGATTACGCAGCAGCCGCTTGGCGGTAAGGCACAGTTCGGTGGCCAGCGCTTCGGTGAAATGGAAGTGTGGGCGCTTGAGGCTTATGGTGCCGCGTACTGCTTGCAGGAGTTGCTCACTATTAAGAGCGACGACGTGCTGGGCCGTGTGCGTGTGTACGAGGCCATCGTGAAGGGCGAGAACATCCCCGAGCCGGGTATCCCCGAGAGCTTCAAGGTGTTGATGAAGGAGATGCAGGCACTGTGTCTCGACGTGGAAGTGATTTCGAACGAGGGCAAGAACATCGAACTTGCCGACCTCGACGAGGACGTCTTCCGCGCTACCCAGGAACTGGGTATCGACATCTCGCGCCCCGAGCGCGGTTCGGATGCCGACGATCGCGAACGGGAACGCCGTCGCGAGCGAGCCTTCTGACGATTTGACGATTCGACGCTGACAGAAACGAGGAAGAGGAAGACATGTCCGACGCGGTAACCGAAATCAAGAACAAGGTAGACGTCAACAGCTTCGAACAGCTGCGCATTGGTCTGGCCACGGCCGACGACATTCGCAACTGGTCGCGTGGCGAGGTGAAGAAGCCCGAGACGATTAACTACCGCACGCTGCGCCCCGAGCGCGACGGTCTGTTCTGTGAAAAGACCTTCGGCCCAACCCGCGACTGGGAGTGCTACTGCGGCAAGTACAAGCGTGTGCGCTTCAAGGGCATTATCTGTGAAAAGTGTGGCGTCGAGGTCACCCGTTCCAAGGTGCGTCGTGAGCGCATGGGCCATATCGAACTGGCTGCGCCCGTCGTGCACATTTGGTACCTGCGCGGCACGCGTAGCTGGTTGGCGTATCTCCTCGGTGGCCTCGAGCCGCGCGACGAGATCAAGGCGAAGCAGTTGGAGAAGGTCATTTACTTCGCGGCGTGGTTGGTCTCCAGTGTGGACGCCGATCGTCGCCATGAAGACACGCCGACGCTTGAGCAGGAACTCGTTGAGGACCGCGAGCAGCTGATCAAGAACCGCGAGAAGGACATCAAGCAGCGTCAGAAGGACGCCGAAGCCGAACTCAAGGAACTCGAGAAGTCGGGTGCCAAGGATGCAGACATCCGTGCACGCCAGAAACTGATCGACAAGGACCTCGCCAGCATCACCGAGCGCTACGGCAAGGAAATTGACCTCATCGAGCGTGCGTACGAGACCTTCGGCAAGATGCACTCGCGCATGATCGTCGAAGACGAAGAGTTGTGGCGTGAAATCAAGGATCGCTACGGCGATTACTTCGTGGGTGGCACGGGTGCCGAGGCGATCAAGTCGTTGATCGACACCATCGATTTCGATGCCGAAGAAATCTTGTTGCGCGATGCAATCATGAACGGCTTCAACGGCAAGCCGTTGAGCACGCAGCGTAAGCAGAAGGCCATCAAGCGCCTCAAGATCATCGCGTCGTTCAATCGTCGCGACGACTCGGGCCGCTTGGTGAATAACCCCAAGGCCATGGTGCTCGACGTCATCCCGGTCATCCCGCCCGACCTGCGCCCGATGGTGCAGTTGGATGGTGGACGTTTTGCAACGTCAGACTTGAACGACCTCTATCGCCGCGTGATCAACCGCAACAATCGTTTGCGTCGCTTGCTCGACCTCGGTGCACCCGAGATCATCGTGAACAACGAGAAGCGCATGTTGCAGGAGGCTTCTGACGCGTTGTTCGACAACGGTCGTCGTGGTCGTCCTGTAACCGGCCCGGGCAACCGCCCGCTGAAGTCGCTGTCCGACATGTTGAAGGGCAAGCAGGGACGCTTCCGTCAGAACTTGCTCGGTAAGCGCGTCGACTACTCCGGTCGTTCGGTGATCGTGGCCGGCCCCACGCTGCGCTTGCAGCAGTGCGGTCTGCCCAAGCTGATGGCCCTCGAGTTGTTCAAGCCGTTTGTGATGAAGCGTCTTGTCGACCAGCAGTTGGCGCAAAACATCAAGAGCGCCAAGCGCATGGTGGAGCGTCGTCGTCCGCAGGTGTGGGACGTGCTCGAAGACGTGATCAAGGAGCACCCAGTGCTGTTGAACCGTGCGCCAACGTTGCACCGCTTGGGTATCCAAGCGTTCGAGCCGGTGTTGGTGGAAGGCAAGGCCATCCAGCTGCACCCGTTGGTGTGCACCGCGTTCAACGCCGACTTTGACGGTGACCAGATGGCTGTGCACTTGCCGTTGTCGGTGGAGGCTCAAGCCGAGGCCCGCGTGTTGATGCTCAGTGCGAACAACATTTTGTCGCCGGCTTCGGGTCGCCCGATCGTGACGCCGCAGCAGGACCTCGTTATCGGTGGCTTCTACCTCACCGATTTGGTGGAAGGCCGTGCCGGTGAAGGTCGTGTGTTCCGTCACGTGTACGAAGTGTTGCGCGCCCTCGACGAGGGTGGTGTCAACCTGCACGCCAAGATCAAGTTGGCCGAGCGCAACGCCGAGGGTCGTGTCGCCTATGTCGACACCACACCGGGTCGCTTGCTGTTTGAAGAGTGTCTGCCGGCCGGATACGTCGAGCGTTTCGGACACATCAACGAGCCGCTGCGCAAGCGCGAGTTTGGCGTGATTGTGGAACGTTTGAGCGACCACTTCCCGAAGGCTCAGATTGCCAAGGCACTCGACGACATCAAGGACCTCTGCTACCGCTACGCGTCGCAGTCGGGTCTTACCGTGTCGGTGGACGACGTGAAGACGCCAAAGGCTAAGCGGACGATTCTTGACGACTACGAAAAGCAAGCGGAGAAGGTCGAGACACAGTTCCGTCGCGGCATCATCACCGACGGCGAGCGTCGTCAGCAGGAAGTGCGCATCTGGACGGACGCCACGGCTGATGTGCAGAAGGCGATGGAGGCCGAGTTCAAGGCCCTCAAGTTCAACCCGGTCGACATGATGATTGGCTCGGGCGCCCGCGGCAACATGACGCAGATGCGTCAGATTGCCGGCATGCGCGGACTCGTGGCTAACCCTCGAGGCGACATGATTCCGCGTCCGATCAAGAGCAACTTCCGCGAAGGCCTCGAGACGCTCGAGTACTTCATCGCCACCCCTGGTGCGCGTAAGGGATTGGTCGACACCGCGCTGCGTACCGCCGACTCGGGTTACCTCACCCGACGTCTGCACGACGTGGCTCAGGAATTGATCGTCCGCGAAGATGACTGCGGTACCACGCTCGGTATCTGGGTCGAAAACGTGCAGCGCGATACCGCCAACACCCGTAGCTACCTGGAGACCAAGTTGTTCGGCCGCGCGCTGCTCAACGACGTCGAATTGAGCGACGGTTCGGTGCTCGCCAAGAACACGATCCTTGGTGACCTCGACGTCGAGCGTTTGCGCGACGACGACAAGATCACCCGCGTGCGTGTGCGCTCGGTGCTCACGTGTGACGCCGAAGTCGGCGTGTGTGCGCTGTGCTACGGCCGTTCACTGGCAACTGGTGAATCCATCGAACTCGGCGAAGCGGTCGGCGTGATCGCTGCGCAGTCGATTGGTGAGCCGGGAACCCAGCTGACCATGCGTACCTTCCACACGGGAGGCGTCGCCGGTAAGGACATCGCCGGCGGTTTGCCGCGCGTCGTTGAACTCTTCGAAGCCCGTAACCCCCGCGGTTCAGCCCGACTCGCCCGCGCTACCGGCGTGGTGCGCATCGGTGAGGACGAGGGCAAGGGCATTCCGATCCGCGTGGTGGACGACCAGGGCGTGGAGCACGAGATCATGCTCCCCACTGGCAGCCGTCCGATCGTGCGCGACGGTGACGAGATCACCGCAGGCGACCGCATCACCGAGGGTCCGTTGGATCCGAAGGAGTTGATGGAGATCAAGGGCCCGCGCGAAACGCAGGTGTACCTCGTGGAAGAAGTCCAGCGCGTGTATCGCGACCAAGGCGTGTCAATCCACGACAAGCACATCGAGTTGATCGTGCGTCAGATGACCCGTCGCGTGGGTGTGCAGGAACCGGGTGACACCCACTTCCTGCCCGGCGAGCGCGCCGATGCCAAGGTGTTCCGCGACACGAACCGCCAGATGGTGGAGGAGAGCAAGCGTCCCGCCGAAGGTCGACCCGAGTTGATGGGTATCACCAAGGCGTCGCTGGCCACCGAGTCGTGGCTGTCGGCCGCATCGTTCCAAGAGACCACCCGCGTCCTCACCGAAGCCGCCATCGACGGCAAGGCGGACAACTTGGTGGGCCTCAAGGAAAACATCATCATCGGCAAGCTGATCCCGGCCGGCAGCGGCATGGATCGCTACAACGCCTTCGACGTGAGCGCACCCGATTACGTGCCGATGGCCTACTACTCGAGCGAAGACGAGGAAGACCCCGCGGCCTTCCTCGCCGGCCTCCACGGCACGTACGTGTCGGGCTCCGGCGACTCGGGCTCCGAACTGGCGCAGTAGTCGGGCAATCGCCCGCCGAACCGCGTGGTTACTGGGCTGCAGGTTGCCGAAGGGCGGCCTGCAGCCGTAGAGTTTGACCTCCGTTGTCCCATGTTCCGACAGGTCGGAAGAGGGGATTGCAGCAGTTGTTCATCACCAGTGATTTACGAGTAAAGGGAAGCGTGTGCCCACAATTCAGCAGTTGATTCGACAGGGTCGAAGCACCAAGTCGACCAAGTCCAAGACGCCGGCGCTCAAGGGTTCGCCGCAGCGTCGTGGCGTGTGCACCCGCGTGTTCACCACCACTCCGAAGAAGCCGAACTCGGCGCTGCGCAAGGTGGCCCGTGTTCGTCTTTCCAGTGGCGTCGAAGTCACTGCTTACATTCCTGGTGAAGGACACAACTTGCAGGAACACTCAATCGTGTTGGTACGCGGTGGTCGTGTGCGCGACTTGCCGGGTGTTCGATACAAGGTCATCCGTGGCGCGTTGGACGCAGCCGGCGTAAAAGACCGCAAGCAGGCACGTAGTCGTTACGGCGCGAAGAAGAAGTAGGAAATCACATGTCACGCAAAGGTCCCGCAACTCGCCGAGAAATGACACCGGATCCGGTGTATCGCTCGCTCGTCGTTACCCAGCTCGTCAACAAGGTCATGCTGCATGGCAAGAAGAGCACCGCTGAAACCATCGTCTATGACGCGATGAAGGCAATCGAAGCCAAGACTGGCTCCGAGCCGCTTTCCACGGTGAAGCGCGCAATCGACAACGTCAAGCCACCACTCGAGGTGCGCAGCCGCCGCGTGGGTGGCGCCACCTATCAGGTGCCTGTCGAGGTGCGTCCGCGTCGTGCGACCACGCTCGCCATTCGCTGGATCGTGGATAACGCCCGCGCTCGTCGCGAAAAGACAATGGCCGATTGCTTGTCGGCAGAACTGCTCGATGCCGCCAACGGCCTCGGCGCTTCCATGAAGAAGCGTGACGACATGCAGAAGATGGCCGAGTCCAACAAGGCCTTTGCTCACTATCGCTGGTAGTCAGCGACAACCCCCGAGGAAGACGACGAAATGGCAACGCGCGATTACCCACTTGACCGCTATCGCAACATCGGCATCATGGCGCACATCGACGCCGGCAAGACGACGACGACGGAGCGCATTCTTTACTACACCGGCAAGACCTACAAGATCGGTGAAGTGCACGAGGGCGGCGCGGTCATGGACCACATGGCCCAGGAGCAGGAGCGCGGTATCACCATTACGTCGGCTGCGACAACCGCGTTTTGGCGCGACCATCGCATCAACATCATCGACACACCTGGACACGTGGACTTCACCGTCGAAGTGGAGCGCTCGCTGCGCGTGCTTGACGGCGCGGTGGCAGTATTCGACTCGGTGGCCGGTGTAGAGCCGCAGACCGAAACGGTGTGGCGCCAGGCCAACAAGTACCGCGTGCCGCGCATGTGCTTCATCAACAAGATGGACCGCACTGGCGCCAACTTCTATCGCACCCTCGACATGATCAAGGAACGCCTGCAGGCGGTCCCGGCAGTCGTGATGCTGCCGTATGGCGGCGAGAGCGAGTACAAGGGCCTCATCGACATCGTGAAGATGAAGGCCGTGGTGTGGGACGGCGATGAGAAGGACTCCAAGTATTCGGACGTCGAGATTCCCGCCGAGTATGCAGACAAGGCCAAGCAGTACCGTGCCGAACTGCTGGAGCTCGTGGCCGGTGAAGACGAGGAACTCATGGAGAAGTACCTCGAAAACGGTGACCTGAGCGAGGCCGACCTGCGTACCGGCATCCGCAAGGGCACGCTGTCGTTTTCGTTCGTGCCCATCCTCTGCGGCTCGGCATTCAAGAACAAGGGCGTGCAGCAAATGCTGGATGCTGTTGTCGACTACATGCCCAGCCCGCTCGATATTCCGCCTGCAGAAGGCACCAAGCCCGACACCGAAGACGTGCTCACCCGCAGCGCAGACGACAAGGCGCCGTTTTCGGCACTCGCGTTCAAGATCGTGGCCGACCCGTTCGGCAAGCTCACCTACTTCCGCGTGTATTCGGGATCGGTGTCGAAGGGCGATGAGGTGTACAACTCGGTCAAGGAAAAGCGTGAGCGCATCGGCCGTCTGCTGTTGATGCACGCCAACCAGCGCGAAGACATCGACACCGCATTCGCCGGCGACATCGTGGCCGGCCTTGGCTTTAAGGAAGTTACGACGGGTGACACACTGTGCGACCGCAACGATCCGATCGTGCTGGAGCGCATGGAGTTCCCCGAGCCGGTGATCCACGTGGCGATCGAGCCCAAGACCAAAAACGACCAGGACAAGTTGGGTAAGGCCCTCAAGTCACTGTCGGACGAAGACCCCACGTTCCGCATTCGCACCGACGAAGAGACTGGCCAGACCGTGATCTCGGGAATGGGCGAGTTGCACCTTGAAATTCTCGTCGACCGCATGCAGCGCGAGTTCGGTGTCGATGCCACGGTGGGTAAGCCCCAGGTGGCCTACCGCGAGACGGTGACGAAGAAAGTCGAAAGCGTCGAATACCGGCACATCAAGCAGTCGGGTGGTTCGGGCCAGTTCGCGGTTGTCAAGATCACCGTCGAGCCGAGCGGCGTCGGCAATGGTTACATCTTTGAAGACGACATCACGGGTGGCCGTATTCCTCGCGAATACATTCAGCCGACCAACCAGGGCATCCAATCGGCACTCGACAACGGTGTATTGGCCGGCTACCCCACGGTGGACGTGAAGGTCAGCCTCGTGGATGGTCAGTACCACGATGTTGACTCCAGCGAAATGGCGTTCAAGATCGCCGGCCAGATGGCGTTCCGCAAGGCCGCCCAAATGGCCAGCCCGATCCTGCTCGAGCCGATCATGGCCGTTGAGGTCGTGACCCCCGAGGACTACATGGGCGACGTGATGGGCGACTTGTCCAGCCGCCGCGGCCGTATTGAGGGCATGGAGGCCAACGGCAACGCCCAGAACATTCGGGCGCAGGTGCCGCTTTCCGAAATGTTCGGTTACAGTACAGACCTGCGTTCGCGCACTCAGGGACGTGCAACGTACACGATGCAGTTCCACAGCTACCAGCAAGTGCCCGAAGTAATCGCTCAGGAAATCATCAAGCGAGTGCGCGGCGAATAGCCACCACGAGTTTTAGACCACATCGAGAGACCGAGAAAGAAATCAAGGAGCAGCAATGTCAAAGGCAAAGTTCGAGCGCACCAAGCCGCACGTCAACATCGGCACCATGGGTCACATCGACCACGGTAAGACGACGTTGACGGCCGCCATCTCCAAGACGCTGGCCTCCAAGGGCTTGGCCGAGGCAACGCCGTTCGACCAGATCGACAAGGCTCCTGAAGAGAAGGCGCGCGGTATCACGATTTCGATCGCGCACATTGAATACGAGTCGGAGAAGCGTCACTACGCGCACGTCGACATGCCAGGTCACGCCGACTACATCAAGAACATGATCACCGGCGCCGCCCAGGTAGACGGTGCGATCCTCGTGGTCGCCGCCACCGACGGCCCGATGCCCCAGACCCGTGAGCACGTGTTGCTCGCCCGTCAGGTAGGCGTGCCCTACATCGTCGTGGCGCTCAACAAGTCCGACATGGTCGAAGACGAAGAGCTCCTCGAGTTGGTAGAGGTCGAAGTGCGTGACCTGCTCAACCAGTACGAGTTCCCCGGCGACGATGCACCGGTCGTGCGCGTGTCGGCGCTCAAGGCCCTTGAGGGTGACGAGAAGTGGCAAGAGCAGATCATGCAGCTCATCCGCGCCTGTGACGAGTCGATCCCCGAGCCGAAGCGTGAGCTCGACAAGCCGTTCCTCATGCCGATCGAAGACGTGTTCACGATCACCGGTCGTGGCACCGTGGTCACCGGCAAGGTGGAGCAGGGTCGCGTGCACACCGGCGACGAAATTGAAATCGTTGGTCTGCGCGACACGCAGAAGACCACCTGCACGGGTGTTGAAATGTTCCGCAAGCTGCTCGACGAGGGCCAGGCCGGCGACAACATCGGCGCCCTGTTGCGCGGTACGAAGAAGGAAGACGTAGAGCGCGGTCAGGTGCTCTGTGCCCCCGGCTCGATCACCCCGCACACCAACTTCGAAGGTCAGGTGTACGTGTTGACGAAGGAAGAGGGTGGTCGTCACAAGCCGTTCTTCAACAACTATCGTCCGCAGTTCTTCTTCCGCACCACCGACGTCACCGGTACTGTCGAGTTGCCAAAGGGCACCGAAATGGTGATGCCTGGTGACAACGTGGCGATGACCGTGGAGCTCGGCAAGCCGATCGCCATGGACGAAGGTCTGCGCTTCGCGATCCGCGAAGGTGGCCGCACCGTGGGTGCCGGTCGCGTAACGAAGATCCTGAAGTAGTCCAATGTCGTCCAGCATTCGCATCCGTCTCAAGGCGTTCGATCACCAGATCATCGACGAGTCTTCGAAGAAGATCGTCGAGACGGTGGCGCGCACCAACGCGACGGTGCGGGGCCCGATCCCGTTGCCCACGGACAATCACCGCTACACGGTGATCCGTGGGCCACACGTGGACAAGGACTCCCGCGAACACTTCGAGATGCGCATCCATAAGCGCCTCATCGACATCGTGGATCCGAATGCCAAGACGATCGACAGCCTGCAGCGCATCGAGTTGCCTGCCGGCGTCGACATTGAGATCAAGCTCAGCTGATTGCGTCTCGTTCGTGCAGTACGCACTGCATGATCGCCACATCGAGCCACTTGCCGAATTTTCGGCCAATCTCACGCTCAACTCCCACGAGTTGAAAACCACAGGCTGCATGCAACTCGCGTGATGCCATGCCGCTGGCTTCAATGCGTGCCATCACTGCATGGAAGCCGGACGCTGTGGCGTGGTCGAGCAGGCTCGTAAGCAGCAATCTGCCAATACCGCGGCGGCCGAGATCACGGCGCACGTATACCGAGTTTTCCACCGTGGTGCTGTAGGCGGCGCGGTCGCGATATTCAGAGAGTGCGCCGAAGCCGACTACCTGATCCTGCTCGTCGACGGCGACGATGGCGGCAAATGCGCCACTGCGTGCGGTAATCCAGGCGCGCTGCGACTCGAGCGATCGGGGCACGATGTCAAAGGTGGAAGTTTCGTTTTCTACTTCCCAGTTGTAGATCGCACAGATTGCCTCGGCGTCGGACTCGACCGCGTGGCGTACGGCAATGTGTGATTCAGGGGAGGCCATTCCCGCGAAACTAGCGGTAATCGACTGCGGGGACCCGGAACTCGATGTACGGAGCGAGGCCTGTCGGGCGAAGTCACCATGTTTTCGGTAAGACTTGCACCATGTCCGACTGGTCGACTCCCCGCACACCCGAACCCGAGCAGACTCCTGAGGAGCGACCACTGTCGACCGATGCGTCAGCGCACATAGACGCACCAGTGAGTGAGCACGTGGGTGCCGCGGCGTTTCCGCCGCCACCACCACCTGCATCGCGACCCGCGCGCGGCGGTCGACGGTTGGGGACTGTGGCGTTGGTGGCGATTGTGGGATTTGGTGGCGGCGTGTTGGGCACGCTTGCTGCAGACGAATTCAACTGGACCTTCGGGTCGGGCAATGGTCAGGGCACATCAATTGAGCCGGTGATCACGAGCGCAGTGGACCCCGATGATCCCAGCGTGGGCGATAGTGCCGTGTCGCAAGTGGCCAACGCAATGGCCGACAGTGTGGTCACGATTTCTGCAGTGATTGCCAACGGCTTTGGTGCCGGTGAGTCGGTAGGCACGGGCGTTGTGCTGTCGGGTAGCGGCGAGATTCTGACCAATGCTCACGTGGTGGAGGGAGCCGAGGAGGTGCGCGTGCGCTTTGCGGGTGAGACCGAACCGCGCGCCGCAACGGTGTTGGCGAGCGACTCCGGTAACGACTTGGCGTTACTCAAGATCGAGGCCACCGGACTACGTCCGGCCACATTTGCGCAAGCTGACACCGTTCGCATCGGCGATGCAGTGGTGGCGATTGGGTACGCGCTTGGTCTGGACGGCGGCCCGACGGTAACAACGGGCATCGTGTCGGCACTCAGCCGCACGATCATTACCGAATCCGGTGCATTGAATCGCCTGATTCAAACGGACGCGGCAATCTCGTCGGGGAACTCCGGTGGACCGCTCGTCAACCTGCGTGCCGAGGTGGTGGGGATCAACACCGCGGTGGCGCGCAGCGATTCGGGCTCGGCAGCCAACAACGTGGGCTTTGCGATTTCGGTGGAAGAGATTCTGCGGGTGATCGACCAGTTGCGGGCCCAAGCGGTGGGCACCGAGCGCGAAGAGGGTTATCTGGGCGTGGGCGTGACCAAGCGTGAAGACGGCGGGCAGGGGGCCATCATCACCAATGTGCAGCCCGATTCGCCGGCGGACGAGGCTGGGATTCAGGAGGGCGACATCGTCCTCAGCGTGGACGGGGAGCCCATCGACGGCCAAGCCGGGCTGGTGGCCGCAATCCGGGACTGCGACCCGGGCCAAGTAGTGGAAATCGTGTTGTTGCGCGACGGCGAGCGGGTCACCGTGTCGGCCACCCTGGTGGCCCGTACCGAGGAGTAGGGCACATCCGCCCAGGTGGGGCGGCACATCCCTCCCGATAGAGTCAGCAGTCCGTATTCATGGCCCTTCGGGGTCGTGAGTCGGGCCAAGACGTCACAACCGACGTCTGCGCAAGCCCCGCAGGGGGAACTGCGCAGCACCATCGATCACGGTGCTCCGCCGGCTTTGCCGCGCGGAGCATTTGCGTGAACGACACGGTTGTCGGTGGGGAAACCCGTCGCGCAGACGGCGTGGCAAGCAAGCACGTGAACAATTCGATCGAAGAAAAGGGTCGCCGTTATGGCACAAAAAGCAATCGTCGGCGAAAAGGTCGGCATGACACAGGTGTGGGGTGATGACCAGCGCGTCATTCCCGTCACGGTGTTGCGCGTCGAGCCCGCCCGCATCGTGCAAGTAAAGACCGGTGAGCGCGACGGTTACAGCGCGCTCCAGGTCACCTACGGCTCGAAGGATGCCAAGAAGCTGACCAAGGCGCAAGCGGGGCACTTCGCCTCTGCCGATGTCGCGCCCGGACGTCGCCTCGTGGAGTTGCGTTTGGATTCGGTGGACGGTTTCGCGGTGGGACAAGAGATCGCGGTCGACACGCTGGCTGCAGGTGAGCGCGTGGATGTCACCGCAGTGAGCCGCGGTAAGGGGTTCGCCGGTGGCATGAAGCGTCACAACTTCGCTGGTCAGGGCGCGAGCCACGGTAACCACAAGCACCATCGTGCGCCGGGTTCGATCGGTTCGTGTTCGTTCCCCGGTCGCGTGTTTAAGGGTCTGCGTATGGCCGGTCACCTTGGTCACCAGCAGACCACCACGCTCAACTTGGAAGTCGTACAAGCCGACGCTGAGCGCGGCCTGTTGTTGGTCAAGGGTTCGGTACCTGGGCCAAACGGCGGTGTCGTGATCGTGCGCAACGCAGTGAAGGGGAAGTAGGCCATGGCGACCGCGAAGAAAGCCGCCGCAGCACCGAAGACCGGTTCGGCGCAACTGCCCGTCGAGTATTTCGGCATCGAGCCAAACGTCTCGGTGATGCACCAAGTCGTGACCGCTCAGTTGGCACATCGCCGCAGTGGCACTCAGAGCACCAAGACGCGCTCCGAAGTGCGCGGTGGTGGCAAGAAGCCATTTGGTCAGAAGGGCACGGGTAACGCTCGTCAGGGTTCGATCCGCGCGCCACACTTCAGCGGTGGTGGCGTTGCGCTTGGCCCGAAGCCGCGCAAGTATTCGCAGCGCACGCCGAAGAAGATGGTGTCGCTCGCATTGCGTTCGGCGCTGTCTGACCGCGCCGCCGACAACAAAGTCGTCGTCGTCGATGCCTTCAATTTCGACACCCCGAGCACCAAGCTCGCAGCCGCGTTGCTCCAGTCGTTGGGCGTTGACGGCAAGGTGATGGTGGTGGTGGAGCGCACCGACCAACTGGCCACAAAGTCGTTCCGCAACCTGCCCAATGTTCAGGTTGTCCAGACCAACGAGCTCAACGCGTACGACGTGTTGTGCAACGACTGGCTGGTATTCACCCAGGCAAGCCTGCCGAAGGCCAGCACCGTGGAGGCAAGCAAGTGAAAGATCCTCGCGACATCATCCTGCGTCCGATCATTTCGGAGAAGTCCTATTCGCTTATGGACAAGGGCACCTACACATTCGAGGTTGCACCCGAGGCGAGCAAGCCCGAAATTTCGGATGCCGTCGAGTCCATTTGGAACGTCAAGGTGCGTCGTGTCAACACGCTGAACCGTCGCGGCAAGGTGCGCCAAACGCGTGGCACCAACCGTTTTGGTAAGCGCAAGGACACCAAGCGCGCCATCGTCACCCTTGAGGCGGGCAACGAGATCCCGTTGTTCGAGAACTAAAGAGAGCTGATCATGGGAATTCGCAAACGCAAACCAACGAGCGCCGGTCGCCGCTTCCAGACCACGTCTGATTTCGCCGAGGTCACCAAGTCGACCCCGGAAAAGACGCTGCTTGCCAAGAAGACCTCCAAGGGCGGTCGCAACGCCACGGGACGCATCACCTCGCGTCACCAGGGTGGTGGCCACAAGCAGCAGTACCGCATCGTCGATTTCAAGCGCAACAAGGATGAGTTCGAGGCGAAGGTCGCGGCAATCGAGTACGACCCCAACCGCACCTGCCGTATTGCACTGTTGCACTACCTCGACGGGACGAAGTCGTACATCCTCGCGCCGAAGGGCCTCGAAGTCGGCATGCGCGTGCAGAGCGGCCCGAAGGCCGACATCAAGGTGGGTAACGCCATGCCGTTGCGCTACATGCCGGTGGGCACCGTGGTGCACAACATCGAATTGCGTCCAGGTCAGGGCGGCAAGGTTGCTCGCTCGGCAGGTATGGCTGTGCAGCTTGTTGCCAAGGAAGGCCCGTATGCCACCTTGCGCATGCCGAGTACGGAAATGCGTCGCGTGCCAATCGATTGTCGCGCCACCGTTGGCGAAGTCGGCAATGCCGAGCACGAGCTGATCAAGGTGGGTAAGGCTGGTCGTAATCGTTGGAAGGGTGTACGCCCGCAGTCGCGCGGTGTGGCCATGAACCCCGTCGATCACCCCATGGGTGGTGGTGAAGGTAAGACCTCTGGTGGTCGTCCGCCGGTGTCGCCGTGGGGTAAGCCCGAGCGCCGCACGCGTAACAAGAACAAGGCCTCGCAGTCTCTCATCGTTCGCCGTCGTCGTTCAGGAAAGGGTCGGAGTTAACACATGTCTCGCAGCTTGAAGAAGGGTGCTTTCGTAGACGAGCACCTGCTGAAGAAATTGGATGTCATGAATGAAAGTGGCGAGCGCAAGGTCATCAAGACCTGGTCGCGTCGCAGCACGATCATTCCCGACATGGTCGGCCACACCTTCGCCGTGCACGACGGGCGTAAGCACGTGCCCGTGTATGTGTCGGAGTCGATGGTGGGTCACAAGCTCGGCGAATTTGCGCCGACGCGGACCTTCAAGTTCCACGCCGCTCAAGAGAAGGCCGCCGCTGCGGCCGGCAAGAAGTAAGCCATGACCGGTCCCAAGCTCAACGAAGCAACGCGCACCGCAGGTGTTTCCAGCGGCACGCGCGCCAAGGCAATGAACGTGCGCATGTCGGCCTCGAAGGTCCGCGTGGTGCTCGATCACATTCGCGGCATGGACGTGAAGTCAGCCGACAACACCCTTGCGCTCTTGCAGCGCGACAGCGCGCGTGACGTGCGCAAGGTGTTGGCATCGGCCGTGGCGAATGCGGTGAACAACGACTCGAAGGATGCCGACGATCTGTACGTCAAGGCGTGCTTCGCCGACGAAGGCCCCACGCTCAAGCGGTTCCGTCCGCGTGCGAAGGGTCGCGCAGGCGCAATTTTCAAGCGCACCTGTCACATCACGATCGTGGTCGAGACGATGACCGACGCGCAGTTGGCAGTGCGCGAAGCACGCAATGCCGCGAAGGGTCAGGCCAAGGCGTCCGGCCGTACAGCCCGCGTCGCGGCGAGCCGCGCCCGCGCTAAGGCTGCCACCGCGCCCGCTGCAAGCGAGCCCACGGTGGATGAGCCGGCGACCACCGAGAACTCGAACGAATCCGCTGAGGAGAACTGATGGGCCAGAAGATCAACCCGTACGGCTTCCGCTTGGGAGTCACCACCGACTGGAAGAGTCGTTGGTTCTCAACCAAGGAGTACCGCCACTATCTGACGGAGGACTGGAAGATTCGTGAGTACCTCACGCTGCAGTTGGCCGACGCCGCGGTAAGCCGCATCGAAATCGAGCGCACGCGCGACAAGCTGCGCATCGACGTGCACACCGCACGTCCGGGAATTGTCATCGGACGCAAGGGTCAGAAGGCCGACGAGTTGCGCGCTGGACTGACCAAGCTCACCGGTAACAACAAGGTGCAGTTGAACATCACCGAGATCAAGCAGGCCGAACTCGACGCCGCGTTGGTGGCCCAGGGTGTGGCCGATCAGCTTGTCAACCGCATTGCCTTCCGTCGCGCGATGAAGCGCGCGGTGCAGAACGCACAGAAGTACGGTGCAGAGGGCATTCGTATTCAGTGCTCCGGTCGTTTGGGTGGCGCTGAAATGTGCCGCACCGAGTGGTACCGCGAGGGTCGCGTGCCGTTGCACACATTGCGTGCCGACATTGACTACGGGTTCCGCGAGGCCGCGACGTCTGCTGGCCGAATTGGCGTGAAGGTGTGGCTGTACAAGGGTGAAATCTTGCCGTACAAGAGCGTCTCTGACGATCGCATCGCGCGCGAAGCGGCGATGGCGGTGGGGCAGACTTCGGGCAGCGTCGAGCCGACCATGAAGGTCGTGACCTCTGCTGGACCGCGTTCGGCCGACTCCGATGAGATCGAAGTGACGCCGCTCGTGAAGGAAGCCGATCCCGAGTTCGAGCGGTTGTTGGCCGAGGAAGAAGACATTCAGCGCCGGATCGTGGATTCGCACGAGACGCCGAAGTTTGGACGGGAGGGCTGACCATGTTGATGCCAAAGAAGGTCAAGCACCGCAAGCAGCATCGTGGGCGCACCGGTGGCGTGTCGAAGGGCGCGACCGAGCTCGCGTTCGGCGAGTACGGCATTCAGGCGCTCGAGCCGGGTTGGATCACCGCCCGTCAGATTGAAGCTGCACGTATTGCCATGACGCGTCACATCAAGCGCGGTGGAAAAGTGTGGATCAACGTATTCCCCGACAAGTCGGTGACCAAGAAGCCAGCGGAAACCCGCATGGGTTCGGGCAAGGGCAACCCCGAGTTGTGGGTCGCCGTCGTCAAGCCCGGACGCGTGTTGTTCGAATTGTCGTACCCCGACTCGGCAACTGCTCACCAGGCGCTCAATCGCGCGGTGCAGAAGTTGCCGATCAAGGCCCGCGTCATCAGCCGTGAGGAGATGATCTGAGATGGCACGTGAACTAAACGAACTGAAGGAAATGGATCTGCACTCCCTCGTGGAGGAGCTCCGCGTGACCAAGCAGGAGGCGCTCAACCTGCGCTTCCGTCTTGCCACCGGCCAGCTCGACAACTCTGCCGAACTCGGCAAGGTGCGTCGTCAGATCGCCCGCATCAACACCCTCATCCGTCAGCGCGAAATCGCCGCTGCCGAAGCGAAGTGAGTAGACCATGACTGAAACCACCACCACAGAAGTCGTTCGCCAGAACCGCAAGGTCCGTGAAGGCGTCGTCGTATCGAACAAGATGGACAAGACCATCGTGATTTCGATCGTCGAGCGCGTTCGTCACCCCAAGTACGCCAAGTTTGTCCAGCGGACCAAGAAGCTCTACGCCCATGACGAGGCGAACGACGCCAATATTGGCGACCGCGTGCGCGTGATGGAGACCCGTCCGATGTCGAAGCAGAAGCGCTGGCGACTTATCGAAGTATTGGAGCGTGCAAAGTGATTCAGCAAGAGTCCCGTCTCCGCGTCGCCGACAACTCAGGCGCTCGTGAAGTGCTCGTCATCAAGGTGCTCGGTGGCACGCGCCGCCGTTACGCCTCGATTGGTGACGTCTTCATTGGCACCGTCAAGGACGCCATTCCTGGCGCAGGCGTCAAAAAGGGTGAAGTGGTTCGTTGCGTGGTTGTGCGTGTGAAGAAGGAAAAGCGCCGTCCCGATGGCAGCTACATCCGCTTTGACGAGAACGCCGCTGTATTGATCAAGGAAGACCTCACGCCGCGTGGCACCCGTATTTTCGGACCGGTCGGCCGTGAGCTGCGCGACAAGAAGTTCATGCGAATCATTTCGCTGGCACCGGAGGTGTTGTAGTCATGAAGCTCAAGAAGGGCGACACCGTCGTGGTGATCGCGGGCAAGGACAAGGGCAAGGAAGGTGAAATCGTCACCGTGCTGCCCAAGGAAAACAAAGTGATTGTCGCCGGTGTGAACATCGCCAAGCGGCACCTTCGCGCGACCGGTCAGACAGCCAACACGGGCGGCATCATCGACAAGGACATGCCGATTCACGCGTCCAACGTGATGCTCGTGCACAAGGGCAAGCCGACACGCGTGGGCTACAAGGTCAAGGCCGACGGCACCAAGGTGCGCGTCGCCAAGAAAACCGGAGACGAGATCTGATGAGCGACACCACCATTTACGTTCCGCGCCTCAAGGCTCATTACGCAAACGTCGTTCGCGCCGAGTTGATCAAGCAGCTCGGAGTGAAAAACGTCATGCAGGTGCCGACGATCGAAAAGATCGTCATCAACATGGGCGTCGGTCGCGCCACCCAGCAGTCGTCGTTGATCGATGGCGCCGTGGCCGATCTCACCGCGATCTCTGGCCAGAAGCCGATCGTGACCAAGTCGCGCACGTCGATTGCAGCGTTCAAGCTGCGTGAAAACCAGGCGATTGGCGCGAAGGTGACTTTGCGCGGTGACCGCATGTGGGAGTTCCTTGACCGCCTGATTTCGGTGGCGATCCCGCGTATTCGCGACTTCCGTGGATTGCCCGGCAAGTCGTGGGATGGCAACGGCAACTACACGTTCGGTCTGACCGAGCAGTTGGTGTTCCTCGAGATCAACTATGACAAGGTCGATACGACCCGCGGCATGGACATCACGATTGTTACCACCGCGAAGACCGACCTCGACGGCAAGGCGCTGTTGGACGCGTTCGGTTTCCCGTTCCGCAAGGGGGAGGCACCCGCCTCGTCCAAGAAGTCTCGTGGCACCGCCAAGCGTGCCGCCGGCAAGAAGAAGTAACGAGAGGGATTACGTACATGGCAAAGAAGTCACTCGTAAACAAGGCGGCGGCCACGCCGAAGTTCAAGGTGCGCGGCTATACGCGCTGCCAGAAGTGTGGTCGTTCGCGCGCGGTCTACCGCAAGTTCGGGCTGTGCCGCCTGTGCCTGCGCAAGATGGCGCACGCCGGTGAAATTCCCGGTCTGACCAAGGCGAGTTGGTGATCGCCCATGATGACTGATCCAATCGCCGACATGCTCACGCGCATTCGCAATGCGAATGCCGCGATGAAGGATGAGGTAGTAATGCCATCTTCGAAGCAGAAGGTGGCGCTCGCCGAGATCCTCAAGAAAGAGGGCTACATCTCCGACTTCCAGACGCTGGACAACCCCTCGGGTCCGGCCAAGCTGCTGAAGATTGGTCTGAAGTATTCCGATGACCGCAAGCGCACGATCTCTGGGATCAAGCGCGTGTCCACCCCCGGTCTGCGCGTGTATCGCGCCGCGACCGAGGTGCCGCGCGTCCTCGGCGGTTTGGGTGTAGCTGTCCTGTCCACCAGCCAAGGGCTCATGACCGACCGCGAGGCGCGCCAGCGCAACGTCGGTGGCGAAGTCATGTGCTTCGTTTGGTAAAGGAAAGAAGGCACGATGTCTCGCATTGGTAAAGCCCCCGTATCGGTTCCTTCGGGCGTCGATGTATCAATCGCTGGCCGTACGGTCACCGTCAAGGGTCCGAAGGGCACACTCACGCGTGAATTGCCAGAAGGTGTCACCGTGGCTCGTGAAAGCGACACGCTCGTCGTGACTCGCGACAACGAGGAGCGCGACGCGCGCGCCCGCCATGGTCTCGTGCGCACCCTGATGAACAACATGGTCATCGGTGTGACCGACGGGTTCGTCAAGGAACTGGACATCATCGGCGTGGGCTACCGCGCTGAAGCCCAGGGCCCGAACAAGATCAAGTTGGCACTTGGCTTCTCGCATCCCGTGGTGGTCGAGGCGCCAGAAGGTGTGACTTTCGAGGTGCCAGCGCAGACGAAGATCATCGTCAAGGGCGCCGACAAGGAAGTGGTCGGTCAGGTGGCCGCCAACATTCGCGAAATTCGCAAGCCTGAGCCGTATAAGGGCAAGGGCGTTCGGTACGTCGACGAGCGGGTCCTGCGTAAAGCAGGCAAGACCGGCAAGAAGTAATCGGGAGAGCATTCATGACCACCGCAGCAAGCCAGCGCCATTCGGGTCGACTTCGTCGTCACCGCCGCGTGCGCAAGAAGATCACCGGTACCGCCGAGCGTCCCCGTTTGGCCGTATATCGGAGCAACAAGCACATCACCATTCAGGTCATCGACGACCTCAGTGGTCACACCATCGCGTCGGCATCCACCGTCGAGCCAGAACAGCGCAAGCAGGGTTCGGGCTCCACGGTCGAGGCGGCAAAGCGCATCGGCACACTTGTCGGTGAGCGCGCCAAGAAGGCCGGCGTCACGAAAGTGGTCTACGACCGCGGTGGATTCCTCTACCACGGTCGCGTAGCAGCGGCGGCAGATGCCGCCCGAGAGGCAGGGTTGGAGTTCTAATGACTGACACATCACACGCACCATCACGGGACACCGAGCCCGGCCAACTGCGCGAGTCGCGCGTTGTGCACATCAATCGCGTCGCCAAGGTGGTCAAGGGTGGCCGTCGTTTCTCGTTCACCGCGCTCGTCGTGGTGGGCGATGGCGCCGGTCGCGTAGGCCTCGGTTACGGCAAGGCCAAGGAAGTGCCCCTCGCCATTCAGAAGGGCACCGAAGAAGCCAAGCGCAACGTGTTCAGCGTGCCCCTCGCGGGTTCGACGATCACGCACCAGATTCTTGGTGTGAACGGCGCCGGTCGCGTGCTGTTGAAGCCCGCCGCCCCCGGTACCGGTGTTATCGCCGGTGGTGCTGCGCGCATCATTCTGGAAGAGGCGGGTGTGCACGACGTGCTCGCCAAGTCGCTGGGTTCGCCGAACGCGATCAACGTTGCGCGCGCCACGATCAATGGCCTCAAGTCGTTGCAACGTCCTGATGAAGTCGCACGTCGTCGCGGCCTTCCAGCCGACAGCTTCGTGCCGAAGGGGCTGCTGCGCGCCTACAACGAACGCAAGAGCTCGGGAGCGCACTAACCATGACGGCATTCAAGAAACCAGGTCGCACGACTCGCGACCGTAAGCCCGCGGCAAAGAAGGCCGCTGCAGAGGCGCGCGCAACTGCCGCCGCTGAAAAGGCTGCGTCGGGCAACACCTCGACCAAGAAGGTGCCGCGCGTGAAGCCGGCGCTGAGTGGCGCGACCATCACGGTGACGCAAGTGCGTTCGGAGATCGGCAACAAGCCGAAGAACCGTGCCACCCTGCGTGCCCTCGGCTTGCGCCGCATTGGTCATACCAATACGTTGCCCGATCGTCCGGAAATCCGCGGCATGATTGCCCGGGTCCCGCACCTGATCGAAGTGAAGGAAGGGAAGTAGTCATGCGCGTAGACGAACTCAGGCCGGCAGCCGGCTCGACCAAGAAGCCCAAGCGGGTGGGTCGCGGTATTGGCGGTAAGGGCGGTAAGACCGCGGGTCGCGGTACCAAGGGTCAATACGCCCGCAACACCGTGGCACGAGGTTTCGAAGGCGGTCAGATGCCGCTCAAGCAGCGCGTGCCGAAGTTGAAGGGCTTCAACAACCCGTTCCGCGTGGAGTACTACGCGGTCAACTTGGACGCCATCGATTCGCTCAACGTCGCCGTAGTAGACCCGAAGGTCATGGTCGACAAGGGCATCGCGCACAAGGGCACCTTGATCAAGGTGCTCGGTCGCGGCACGATCACCAAGGCTGTTGCGGTCTCGGCGCATGCCGTGTCCAAGTCGGCCGAAGCGGCGATCACCGCCGCCGGTGGAAGCGTGACCATTCTTCCTTTGCCGCACAAGGGCCCCCGCCCCGCGGCCAAGGGCAACCAGTTCACCAACCGCTAGTTCCCGGCAGTTCGGGTTCGAGGAGTCGCATCGATGTTGTCCAGCATCAAGAACGTTTTCAAGGTCGAAGATCTTCGCAACAAGATCGCCTTCACCTTGGCCATGTTGCTGGTGTATCGATTCGGTGTGTCGCTGCGCGTTCCCGGCATCGATGGTCAAGCCGTGGAGCAATTGCGCGAAGCATCGCAGTCGCAGGGTGCACTCGGATTCCTCAACCTGTTTTCCGGTGGTGCATTCGGCAGCTTTTCGATCTTCGCTTTGGGCATCATGCCCTACATCACCGCGAGCATCATCATGCAGGTGTTGGGCGTCGTCATTCCCAAGCTTGAACAGTGGCAGCAGGAAGGCGCGGTGGGACAGCGCAAGATCACCCAGTGGACGCGGTATGTGGCCATCGGTATCGCCACTCTGCAGGCCGCGGGTTTGACCTTCATCTTTGGTCAAGGCAACGGTTCGGCATTCTTCGGTGCAGTGGCCAACGTGCCCGACATCGTGTTGTTGGATCCGTTCATGCCGCGGGCGCTCATCGTGATTCCGTCGCTTGTGGCGGGCACCGCACTCTTGATGTGGATCGGCGAGTTGATCAGCCAGCGCGGCATTGGCAACGGCATGTCGATGCTGATCTTTGCCTCGGTGGTCAGTGACTTGCCGTACAGCTATTACTCGCTGCTGCAGAGCCGCAAGACGGTGGTGTTCATCATCCTTATCGCCGTCACGTTGGCGATCCTGGTCGCGGTGGTTCGCGTCGAGCTCGGGCAGCGTCGTATTCCGGTGCAATTCGCCAAGCGCGTCGTGGGTCGTCGCATGTACGGTGGTCAAAACACCTATATTCCGTTGAAGGTCAACCAGTCGGGCATCGTGCCAATCATCTTCGCCAGCTCGGTGTTGCTGTTACCTGTGTTGTTCACCAACATCTTGGGTAGCGCTGAAGGCTGGCGAGGCTCGATCACGACGTTCGTCAACGACTACTTGGTGAACAGCCAGAACTTGCTGTACATCTCGCTGTTCTTCCTGTTGATCATCGCGTTTGCTTACTTCTACAACTCGATCGCCTTCGACCCGATTCGTCAGGCCGATCAGTTGCGTAAGCAGGGCGGATTTATCCCCGGTATTCGGCCCGGACCGCAGACCGAGTCGTTCCTCGCCAAGACGGTGAACCGCATCACGCTGCCCGGCGCGATGTTCGTGGCGTTTATTGCGATCCTGCCCTACATCGTGTTGTGGGTGGGCAACGTGCAGACCTTCCCCTTCGCTGGTACCACGGTGCTGATTGCAGTCGGCGTGGCGCTCGAGTTGATGCGCCAGATCGACAGTCAGCTGATGCAGCGCAACTACGAGGGTTTCTTGAAGTGACGCGTCCCGCTTAGGGTACGTCTTCGGAATCAGGTCAATGCCAAACGGAATCCGCGTCATCATGCTCGGCCGCCAGGGAGCGGGAAAGGGCACGCAGTGTCGGCGACTCGCCGACCACTACGGCGTGCCTCACATTTCCACCGGTGAAATGTTGCGTGCAGCGGTGCGCCAAGACTCGGTCGTTGGTCGAGCGGTGAAGGCCGTGCTTGATGCCGGCAAGTTGGTAGACGACGCGATGATGATCAGTCTCGTGCAGGGGCGTATCGGTCAAGAAGACGCTCGCGTTGCCGGCTATCTGCTGGATGGCTTTCCGCGGACGGTGGCCCAAGCGGAGTCGTTTGACGAGATCACCGCGGCGCGACCCGTGACTGTGGTGGTGGACTTGGTGGTGGAGCGGGACTTGGTGCTTGACCGCCTCTCGGCGCGGCGCACGTGTGAAAACTGCGAAGCCAACTACGTCTCCACGGGCAACGACCCGAATCCCTGGACATGCGATTCGTGCGGGGGAGCAGTGCGCCAGCGGGCCGATGACACGCCCGAAGCGATCAACCGGCGCCTCGACCTCTACGACTCACAGACCGCACCCCTCGTCGACTACTACCGGTCGCGCAACAAGCTCGTTGCCGTGGACGGTTTGGGCACCCCCGACGAGGTGTTCGCCCGCCTCCAGCGAGCGGTCGAAACCGCCCGCAACGCCTGATTTCGCGGGTTTTCAGCCGGCATACCACGCCGATAGCATCACTCTTCGCCTTTCGGACGGGTATCCCGATCGAGTGGCTCACCATATTCGCGTGTCGAGGAGAGTGCCCTGCCGAAAAACAAGGAAGACGCAATCGTGCTGGAAGGCACGATTATCGAATCATTGCCGAATGCAATGTTTCGAGTCGAACTCGACAACGGCCACACCGTCTTGGCTCACATCTCGGGGAAAATGCGCATGAACTACATCCGCATCCTTCCTGGAGACAAGGTCCAAGTCGAATTGACACCGTACGACCTCTCGCGGGGACGTATTACCTACCGACACAAGTAACCGATTTCTATCCACACCACACACGAGGCAGCAGTGAAAGTCAAACCCAGCGTCAAAAAGATCTGCGAAAAGTGCAAGGTCATTCGCCGGCACGGCCGCGTGATGGTGATTTGCGAAAACCCACGTCACAAGCAACGCCAAGGCTGAGAAGGAACACACGATGGCACGTATTTCAGGAGTCGACATCCCGCGCGAGAAGCGTCTGGAGATCTCCCTTACCTATATTTTCGGCATCGGTCGTACGACTGCACAGAAGATGTGCGCCGAACTGGATCTCAACCCGGACACCCGCGTGCGCGACCTGACCGACTCTGAGGTCAACAAGATCCGTATGTACATCGAAAACAACTTGACGGTTGAGGGCGACCTGCGTCGTGACGTCCAGACCGACATCAAGCGCAAGATCGAAATTGGTTCCTATCAGGGCGTGCGTCACCGCAAGGGCCTGCCGGTGCGTGGTCAACGCACCCACACCAACGCGCGTACCCGCAAGGGACCGAAGAAGACCGTGGCCAACAAGAAGATGGCAGTGAGGAAGTAAGCGATGGCGAAGGCACCAGCACCCCGCAAGCGCAAGCGTGACCGCAAGAACGTCACGTCTGGCGTCGTACACATCAAGAGCTCGTTCAACAACACGATCGTGTCGATCACGGACATCGAGGGCAACGTCATTTCGTGGGCGTCCTCCGGTGGCGTCGGTTTCTCGGGTTCGCGTAAGTCGACCCCGTTCGCCGCGCAGATGGCTGCCGAGAAGGCCGGCCGCGCCGCGATGGACATGGGACTGCGTCGCGCAGAAGTGCACGTGAAGGGCCCGGGTTCGGGTCGCGACACCGCGCTGCGTTCCATTCAGAACCTCGGCATCGAAGTGTCCGGCATTAAAGATGTGACGCCGGTACCGCACAACGGTTGCCTCCAGCCCAAGCGAAAGAGGCCGTAGTCATGGCTCGTTACACCGGCCCGAAGGTACGTATTTCGCGTCGCCTCGGTATCAACGTTTACGAAAACCCAAAGGGCTCCAAGGCCCTTGAGCGTCGTCCTTTCCCTCCCGGTACGCATGGCCGCACGCGCCGTCGCGGAGCGGGCAGCGAATACCTTTTGCAGTTGCAGGAAAAGCAGAAGGCGAAGTACATCTACGGCGTTCTTGAGCGGCAGTTCCGCAAGACCTACGAAGAGGCAAACCGCCTGTCGGGTCCGACCGGTGAAAACCTCTTGCGTCTGCTCGAGTGCCGTCTCGACAACATCGTGTACCGCGCCGGATGGGCAAGCACGCGTCCACAGGCTCGTCAGTTTGTGAGCCACGGCCTGATCAAGGTCGACGGCAAGCGCGTCAACATTCCGTCGTACAGCGTCACGCGCGGCCAGGTCATCACCTTGAGCGACAAGGCCAAGAACATGATCGTGATCCAGCACAACATCGACACCCTCGACAACCGCTTAGTCGGTTGGCTGGAGGCAGGCGATGGTGGCAAGCAGGTCACCGTTCGCGAACTGCCGCAGCGCGAGCACATCGACGTACCCGTCCGTGAGCAGCTCATCGTCGAGCTCTACTCGAAGTAACCCCGAACAGAATTGGCATAAGAGGAGAACGCAATGCTCGTTATTCAGCGCCCCACCGTGGAAGCCATTGGCTCCCCGGAAAACAATCGCCAGAAGTTCTCGATTGGACCACTCGAGCCGGGTCTCGGTCACACGATCGGCAACTCGATTCGTCGCATGTTGCTGTCATCGATCCCCGGTGCAGCGATCACGACCGTCAAGTTTGAGTCGGCGTTGCATGAGTTCGACACGATCGATGGCATCACCGAGGACGTCACGGAGATCATCCTCAACCTGAAGGATGTCGTGGTCGTCAGCGAGTCCGACGAGCCGGTGGTCATTGCCCTGGACGTAAAGGGCCCTGCCACTGTCACCGCGGGCGACATTCCATGCCCAGCAGGTGTCGAGATTCTGAACAAGGACTTGCACATCGCCACTCTGTCGGCCAAGGGCCGTCTCGTGGTCGACCTGACGGTCGAGCGCGGCAAGGGCTACGCCTCGAGCGACCGCGATACCCGCAAGGTCATCGGCGTGATTCCGATCGATGCAATCTTTTCGCCGGTGCGTCGCTGCACCTTCTTGGTTGAGCCGACCCGCGTTGAGCAGTCGACCAACTACGACAAGATCGTCCTCGACATCGAGACCGATGGCAGCATCGAGCCGCGCGAGGCGCTTGCTTCGGCCGGCGCGACGTTGCGCACGCTCGTCGATCTGGTCGCCACGTTGTCCGACGAGCCAGTTGCACTCGAACTCGGCGAGCCCGCCGGTATGGGCAGCGGTTCACCCGACCTCGACCTGAGCATCGAAGACCTCGAGTTGTCGGAGCGCCCACGAAACTGCCTCAAGCGCGCCCAGATCAATACGGTCGGCGAGTTGCTGTTGCGCAGCGAGGAAGACCTCCTCAACATCACCAACTTCGGCCAGAAGTCACTCGACGAAATCAAGGTCAAGCTCGACGAGCGCGGCCTTTCGCTTCGGATCTGACCCACCACGTACACCAGGAGACGATGAGACATGCCCGCAACACCACGCCGCGCCCCGAAGTTCGGCGGTAGCGCCCACCACCAGAAACTGCTGATGGCCAACCTTGCTGCGTCGTTGTTCGCCGCTGAAGGCATCGTCACCACGGAAGGCAAGGCCAAGGCGTTGCGTCCGATCGCTGAGAAGTTGATCACCAAGGCGGTGAAGGCGCAGGGTGAAGGCCCGATGCGCATCCACCGCATTCGTCAGATCCAGTCGTATCTCAATGACAAGGAAATGACGAACAAGCTGGTCAACGTGGTAGCGCCTCGCTACGTCGGTCGCCCCGGCGGCTACACGCGCATCCTGAAGCTCGGGCCACGTCACGGCGACAACGCGCCGATGGCGCGAATCGAACTCGTCTAGCCGCGCGATCATGCGTCGCGCACGCATGACCATCGCCTACCGAGGCGATCAGTTCAGCGGGTTCGCGGCAACGCCAGGCGTGTCGACGGTTGCCTCAACACTCGAGGCCGCCCTCCAGCAAGTAATGCAAGAACCGGCGAAGGTCATTCCTGCCGGTCGCACCGATGCCGGCGTGCATGCCTGGGGTCAAGAGATCAGTCTCGATCTGCCCGATCGCATTGAGATCGACGTATTGGCCAAGCAACTCAACGCCCTGTGTGGGCCGTCGATTGTGGTGCGCGACGCGCGCTGGACGCAACCGGAGTTTCATGCCCGTTACTCCGCGCTGTGGCGCTCGTATCGATACACGGTGTTGAACACGCCAATGGCGAACCCGTTCATGGTGGAGACCGCGTGGCATATCGTGCGCCCGTTGAAGTTGCGGGCCATGCAGTTGGCCAGCGACGCGATCATGGGCGAACAGGACTTCACTGCGTTCTGCCGCAAGGCGACCCGCGACGACGGCAGTGAAAAGTCGATGCGCCGATTCGTCATGAAAGCCGACTGGGTGGACGTGGGCGAGGGTGTGCTGCGTTTTGACATCACGGCGAACGCCTTTTGCCACCAGATGGTGCGATCGCTTGTGGGAACGTTCATTGATATTGGGCTGGGGAAGCGCCCGCCCAGCGACATGCGGGGGCTCCTGTTGTCGCGCGATCGGACCCAGACGCCCCCCGTTGCCCCACCCCATGGCTTATGCCTGTGGGAGGTGGGCTATCCGCGGGATCTGGCGTAGTTGCGCGATTGTCATCGGGCAACTGCCACCCCTATCCTGAAGGGGCTAATTGGCGCGGATTTCGCCGCCGTCACGAATCTTTGAAAGTAGTCATATGCGTACCTATTCACCGAAAGCAAGCGACGTCCAGCGCGACTGGCATCTCGTTGACGCCGATGGACTCGTGCTCGGTCGGATGTGCACCGAAGTAGCGCGCATTCTGCGCGGCAAGCACAAGCCGATGTTCGCCACACACATGGACACCGGCGATCACGTGGTCATCATCAACGCGTCGAAGATTGTGTTGACGCGCGGCAAGGCCGACACCGAGCTCGTACACGACTACAGCGGTTACCCCGGTGGTCTGCGCACGCAAACCTACGGCACCCTGCTCAAGCGCAAGCCCGAAGACGCGATTCGTCGCACGGTTCGCGGCATGTTGCCGAAGGGCCCACTGGGTCGTCAAATGATTAAGAAGCTCAAGGTGCACGCTGGCCCTGAGCACACGCACCAGGCTCAACAGCCCAAGGTGCTCGACATGTCGCACGCCAAGGCGCGCTGACCGAAAACGCTGAAGCATTAGGAAACAAGGAGTACACGTGGGAACCAAGCCCCTCACCCAGACCACTGGTCGTCGCAAGGAAGCCGTCGCCCGCGCTCGTTTGCGCCCTGGCACCGGCAAGGTGACTGTCAACGGTCGCGAGTTCGACAACTACTTTCCGAACGCATTGCAGCGCGCGGAAGCCACCGAGGCGCTGCGCGTCGTTGAGGCGGAGAACGTCTACGACGTTGACGCCGACATCAAGGGTGGTGGCATTGCTGGTCAGGCCGGTGCGCTGCGCATGGCGATTGCCCGTTCGATTCTCGAGCTCGACCCAGAGAAGCGTTCCGTATTGCGTAAGGCCGGGCTATTGACCCGCGATTCGCGCAAGAAGGAAAGCAAGAAGTACGGCTTGAAGAAGGCGCGCAAGGCGCCTCAGTACACCAAGCGTTAGGCGAGTACTGCGCGACGTGTTCGCGCAGGGTGCACATGTTGCGTTTCGGAACCGATGGGGTCCGCGGCGTAGCGTTGCGTGAACTGACCGAAGACTTCGTCGCGACGTTGGCCATGGTGGCCGTCGACGAGTTGGGATTCACCACAGTCGTCGTTGGCCGTGACACGCGCGAGTCGGGCCCCGCGTTGGCCGCCGCGGTGTGCCGAGGGCTCCACCACGCAGGGGCAAACGTCATCGACCTTGGTGTTGCCCCCACGCCGACGGTGGCCGCAATTGCGGCAGCGACGTCGGCGGCAGCGGTCGTTGTCACCGCGTCGCACAATCCCTACACCGACAATGGCATCAAGATCTTCGGCATCGGTGGCGGGAAGTTGAGCGATGACGAGCAGACACGCATCGAGGAACGTCTCGCGCGCGGCGACACGGTCGCAGCCACTGCAGCTGCTCGCCACACGAGTGATGATGCGCGCCGCGAAACACTGCTTGCCAGTTATCGCAACGCAGTGGTAGCCGCGGCAGGCGTCGGGGCACTCCATGGACTCACCGTTGTCGTTGACTGCGCCAATGGCGCTTTCAGCGAACTTGCGCCGCAGGTACTTAGTGCACTTGGCGCGAACGTGACGGTGATTCACGATGAGCCCAACGGGCGCAATATCAACGATGCGTGCGGTGCAACGCATGTGGGTTCGTTGTGCGAAGCAGTGCGGCTCCACGGTGCCGACATGGGCCTCGCTTTCGACGGCGACGGCGACCGCGTGATTGCCGTTGATCACCGCGGGACACCAATTAGCGGCGACCACCTGTTGGCGCTGTCGGCAATCGATATGGCCGAAGCGGGAACGTTGACGAACAATGTCGTTGCGGTGACGGTGATGACGAACGCAGGATTTCATGTCGCCATGCGCGAACGCGGCATCGGTGTGGTGACGACGCCAGTGGGTGACCGACACGTGCTTGCGGCAATGGACGAGCGTGGGCTTGTCCTCGGCGGCGAACAAAGCGGACACATCATTCATCGTCGATTCGCCACAACGGGAGACGGACTGTTGGCCGGCGCACTGGTTGCCGCGCTCGTGGTGCGGCGCGGTCGATCGTTGCATGATCTCGCCAACGACGCGATGACGGCGCTGCCGCAGGCACTCATCAATGTGGCGACGCCGACACGAATTAGTGATCCGGCAATGACGTTCGCCGATGACATTCGCCGCGTCGAGGAGTCACTTGGCGGCGTGGGTCGGGTGCTGTTGCGGGCAAGCGGGACCGAATCGATGGTGCGCGTAATGGTGGAAGCGGCAACCCAGGAAGGCGCTGATGCAGCCGCACGCCTGCTTGCGGAAACCGTGGAGAGGCGACTCGGTAGCCTGTAGGTATGTGCGGCATTATCGGTGTCGTGTCGCGTCCGTCGACGCGACCCATGCCCACTTCGGCCGAGATCGTCGCGTTGCTCGACGACGCGCTGCGGCTAGTTCGCGAACGCGATGTGGTGGCCACCGCTCGGCAGCTTGCCGAGGCCGATCGTTTGCTGCGCGGTGAGCCGGGGCTTGCGGCGCTGGTGGACGCATTGGAGTTGTCCGCGGCAATCACGAGCCGGCTCGACCAACTGGAGCCCCTGGTGGTTGCCATCGAACAGGAACTGGAGTCGCTCACCGGCGTGAGCGCCGCGGTGCTCGAGCGACGGGGCAACGACGTGATTGCAGTACGCGATGCAATGTGGTCGTTGCGTAACGATCGCCTGCGCACAGCACGTCTCGTCGGCGAGTTGGCCGGCAAGTCCGCGAGTGCATCGTCGCGCAACGCCTACTTCACGATCCAACAGGCGTTTTCCGCGCTTGATCGCATGGAGGTGCGCGGCCGCGACTCGGCTGGCGTCCACGTGTTGGTGTGGGGGCATGGACTGACGGCCGACGACTCGCGGGTCGCGCCGCTGCTCGCGGGGCGTACGGAGGATCCGTTGTTTACCTCGGGTTCGGTGCGTGTGGGCGAGGGCGACCGCGCGTGGTCGTTCGTCTACAAGGCGGCTGCCGAGATCGGCGAACTGGGCGACAACACCCGCGCAATGCGCAACGCGGTGATCAACGACGCATTGCTGCGCACGCTGTTGGGCCAGTCGAATGCGCGCGTGTCGGTAATTGGCCACACGCGGTGGGCGAGCGTGGGCATTATCTCCGAGCCGAACGCGCATCCCGTGAATAGTGAAGAGACGACCGCAACCGGCGAGGCGCCGTATTTGATCTCTGTGCTCAATGGTGACGTCGACAACCATGCCGACATCAAGGTGCGCAATGCCTTGTCGATTGCCGAACCGATCACGACCGATGCAAAGGTGATTCCCACTCTCGTTGCGCGCCGACGCGCCGGAGGCGCCGAGCTCGAGACAGCATTTCGCGATTCGGTGGCGGAGTTCGACGGTTCGGTGGCGATTGCGACGGCGAGTGCCGATGAGCCCAACGTGATGCTGCTCGCATTGCGCGGCAGCGGTCAGGGTCTCTACGTCGGCGTGGCAGAGGATCGTTTCATTGTTGCCAGCGAGCCGTATGGTCTCGTGGAAGAGACGCTGCAGTACGTACGGATGGACGGCGAGGCGCTCGCCGATCCGCAGAACCCATCGAGTCGCGGCCAAGTGGTGGTCATGCGTGGCGACCGCGCAGGAAGCCTGGACGGGTTGCAGATGACGGCCTACGACGGCAGTGCGATTGCGCTCACCGATGCAGACATGACCGTGGCTGAGGTAACGACGCGCGATATCGACCGCGGTGAGCACAAGCACTTCCTGGCCAAAGAGATTGCCGAGGCGCCGGCCAGTTTCCGCAAAACCCTGCGCGGCAAGATTGCCGAGCGCGACGGACTCCTGCGGCCGTCGTTAGACGAATCGGTGTTGCCGGCCGCACTGGTCGACATGCTGCGCACGGGACGCATTCGACGCATTCGGGTGATCGGCCAGGGCACGGCGGCGATTGCAGGTCGCAGCCTGGCGCAGATTCTGCGCACGATGGTGGACCATCGCGTGTTTGTCGACGCGCTGGTGGCCACCGAATTGTCAGGTTTTCAACTCGACCTCGATATGAGCGACACGCTGATCGTGGCGATCAGCCAGAGCGGCACCACAACCGACACGAATAGGACCGTCGACCTTGCGCGCACGCGCGGCGCTTCGGTGTTGGCGATCGTCAACCGTCGCGGCAGTGAATTGTCGGCCAAGGCAGACGGCGTGTTGTACACCTCCGATGGGCGCGACGTGGAAATGAGCGTCGCCAGTACGAAGGCGTTTTATTCGCAGGTAGCCGCCGGTGCGGTCCTCGCGTGTGCGTTGTCTGAGGCGTTGGGGAGCGGGTCCGACGAAGATCGTCACCGTTTGCTCGGTGCGTTGCGTGCGGTGCCGGAGGCGTTGACCACGGTGTTGTCGTTACGGCCGCAGGTGGCACAGGCCGCGCGACGGTTCGCGCCGGGTCGTCGCTACTGGACTGTGGTGGGTAACGGTTTTAATGCGGTGGCGGCTGAGGAAGTACGTATCAAATTATCGGAGCTCTGTTACAAGTCGATTGCCTGCGACATCACCGAAGACAAGAAGCACATCGACTTGTCGTGTGAGCCGATGATCATCGTGTGTGCGACCGGATTGAACGACGGCACGGCACTCGACGTAGCCAAGGAAATCGCGATCTATCGCGCGCACAAGGCGTTACCAATCGTCATCGCCGAAGAGGGCGACCAGCGTTTCGACGCTGCGGCGGCAGTGCTTGCCGTGCCGCGCGTAGACCCGAGCGTCGCGTTCATTCTGTGCGTGATGGTCGGACACCTCTTCGGCTACGAGGCGGCGTTGGCAATTGACTCGCTTGCCCTGCCGTTGCGCGGCGCGCGCGAGGTGGTGGAGCATGCGGTCGAGCGCGGCGGCGTGGGCTCGCGCCTGCTCGACAAGGTGCGACAGGACATTGGCGTTCCTGCGAATCGGTTCTTCGACTTGCTCGCAACGGGTGATTACGACGGCAATCTCGAGGCCTCCACCGCCGTGCGCGTGGTGTCGATGTTGCGTGACGTGATGTCGTCGGATCCACTCCAGGCGTTTCAGGACCACACGGGCAAGGTGTCGTCGCCGGAGGCATTGCTTGACGATCTGACGAGCGCACTTACGCGTGCAATCGACGAGCTGACGCGCCCGGTGGACGCGATTAAACATCAGGCCAAGACGGTGACGGTAGGTATTTCGCGCAGCGACGAAGGTCTTCTCGATCGCCCGCTGGTGCAAGCCGTGTTGCAGGCGGGCGCATCGCGCGACGGGTTGTCGTACAAGGTCTTGAAAGTGGTTGCCGATCTCGATCCCGCGGTCGCCCAGGTTGCAGGATTCACGCGGTATCGCATCGAAGGCGACCCACAGTCGGCAACGGTGTCGATTGTCGATCGCGGCGGTATCTCGCGAGAGCTCGTCTCGCGCGCGGAGAGCAGCACGCAGTTGGTCGGTACCAAGCACCGTGTGGCAATGGATGGCAATGTTTTGGTGGCCCGCGGTCGCCGCGATGGACGCACCGTGATCTTCGTGCCCGAATCCAAGGGCGCGCAGGTCGTGGGCATCACCTTGCTGCACGTCGTGTTTCACGATCATTTGCCGGCCGCGACAATGAAGGCTGTCTTGCAGGGTTACGACAATCGCTACGACCGCCTCGTCGACTGGGTTGCGGAGACCGAAGGGTCATTCCGCGAGGATCGACTCGCTGAGATGCGTGTCGATGACCTGTTGATTCTGCCGATCAGCGATACGGCCAATCGCTGGCTGACCAAGACGCCGCGGAGCTAACGCGGTGCGGGGGATCGGCATCGATGCGGTCGATATTGCCAAATTTCGTCGCGCGCTCGAACGCACGCCATCGCTGCGGCAACGCGTGTTCACTGCTGACGAACTGACGAGCATCGGCGACCGAGACGATACGGTGCCCGGCCTTGCCGCGCGGTTTGCCGCACGCGAGGCAACGATGAAGGTTTTGGGCGTCGGCATCGGCGCGTTCGACCTGCATGACGTATCAATCGCGCGGCTTGACGGCGGACAGCCACAACTCGTCGTAACGGGGCGCGCGGCGACGCTTGCACATGAGCAGGACATTTCAACCTGGCACGTGTCGCTCACGCACACCGACTCGGTGGCGATGGCCGTGGTGTCGGCGCACTGACGTGGCCAACGACAAGCGCTGGGCCTGGGCGGAAATCGACCTGCAGGCGTATCGACGCAACGTGGTGGCAATGCGCGAGCGTGGCGCCGTGGGCGACACCTGGTGCGTGGTGAAGGCCAACGCATACGGTCATGGCGCCGTCGCGTGTGCCGGCGCCGCCATGGATGCGGGGGCAAGTGGATTGTGTGTTGCGCTCGTGGGTGAGGGCGAGGAGCTGCGCGTGGCGGGAGTCGCCGCGCCAGTTTTGGTGATGAGCGAGCAGCCACCCGAGCAACTGGATGATCTCGTGCGCTTCGGGCTGATTGCCACCGTGTACCACGAGGGATCAATCGACGCGTTGTCGCGCGCCGCGGCACGAGCCAACGTCGTGGCATCGGTACACCTCAAGATCGACACGGGGATGCATCGCGTGGGTGCGTCGCCGGAGCACGCCGTCGCGTTGGCGACACGCATTGCTAGCGACCCGTGGCTGGACCTCGACGGTGTCTACACCCACCTCGCACGAGCCGACGAGCCAAATGGTGATGCCGACACGCAGCGTCAACGCGATCGATTTGCCGGCGTTCTCGCACAACTCGACGAAGTTGGCCTACGCCCGCGGCACGTGCATCTGGCCAACTCGGCTGCCACCTTGCGCGCGGTTGCACGGGTGCCGGGCGTGACCATGCACCGTGCAGGCATCGCGACCTACGGCATCGCCCCCGATCCGCACGACACCGCGACGTCGCTTGAGCCGGTGATGGCGTTGAAAGCGCGTGTGTCGCATGTGCAGGTGGTGCCCGCTGGCGAAGGCGTGTCGTACGGCTTACGTCGACCGCTTGAGCGCACGTCGACCGTGGCGACGTTGCCGCTTGGCTATGCCGACGGCGTGCCGAGGCGACTGTGGGAGGGCGGCGAGGTGCTGATCGGCGGCAAGCGCCGACGCTTCGCCGGCATGATCACGATGGATCAGGTAATGATCGACTGCGGCGACGACACGGTACGCATCGGTGACGAGGCGGTGCTGATTGGCCAACAAGGCTCGGCGATTATCGCTGTCAACGACTGGGCACGCGTGCTGGACACGATTGGGTACGAGGTCGTGTGCGGAATCTCGTCTCGTGTGCCCCGTAGATATCTACGCTGAACCCCGATGTTGCACCTGCAGGCGCGCGCTCCCGAGGACACTGCACGCATCGCTGCAGCCATTGCGCGATTGATACGACCCCGCGACATGGTGGTGCTTGTCGGCGAAATGGGAAGCGGCAAGACCACCTTCACCCAGTCGTTTGCTTCGGCACTTGGGGTGAGTGAACCCGTAACTTCCCCGACGTTCAATCTCGTGCATTCGTATACAGGGAAGGACTTGTCGATTCATCATGTTGACCTGTATCGCCTTGAGCGCACGGGCGAACTTGAGGACCTCGGGCTCGACGACATGCAAGATGTGGGCGGGGTGATGATCGTGGAGTGGGGCGACGTCGTTGGCGATGCGCTTGGCGATGGGCTGATCGTGACACTCGCCCACGGCGAAGAGGAGTCGTCGCGGACCGTAACGGTGTCGCGCCGCGGCCGCCAGTGGGAATCGCGTTGGCCGCAAGTCGAGTCGGCCTTGCGAGACTGGATGGTCGCATGAACCTGTTGGCTCTCGACACTGCTACCGACACGGTGAGCGTGGCCGTCCACGACGGCGATGGCATTGTTGCGGCTGCAGTTGCGCGCGGCGAACGTCGGCATGCCGAATTGCTTACGCCCATGGTTCGCGATGTGGTGAGCCGAGCGGGTATCGCACTCACCGATATAGGTGCAATCGCTGTCGATATTGGCCCTGGGTTGTTCACGGGTATGCGCGTGGGTATTGCCGCGGCGAAAGCAATGGCCGAAGTGCTGGACGTGCCGGTCGTACCGGTGTCGAGTCTTGAGACGTTGGCGCATGCCGCAGATTCAACCGAGATGGAGGTCATTGCCTGCGTACTCGATGCCCGTCGTGGTGAGGTGTATTGGTCCCTCGCGCGGGCGAGCGATCGCGTGCAACTGACCGAACCGCGCGTTGGGCCTCCCGAGTTATGCGTGGCCGATATTGCTGCGCGCGGCCAGTCGGCTGCGGTCATGGGCTCGGGCATGGAGCGTCATCGCGAGGTGTTTGCCGACCTCTTGCGATTGGCCGTTCCGGCACACACGCTCGGCGGACCGAGCGAGCCGACGGCCGAGTCGGTGGCTGCGCTTGGACACCCGCGGGCGATGCGTCAGATGACGAGCACGGTTGACGAGGTGGTGCCGCTGTACTTACGCGCGCCCGATGCAGAGATCAACTGGTCCACGAGGTCGTCGGCATGAGCGTGTTGGATCGTCTATTGCGCAGAGACGACACGTCGTCAACGGAGTCCGCTAACCCGGTTTTGGTCATCACGCGCATGGAGCGGCGCGACCTGCGTGAAGTGATGCCGATTGAGAACGCGGTGTACCCCAAGCCATGGACGGACCGCGTCTTTGCCGACGAAATCGAAATGATGCGCCGCAATCATCGTCTGTATCTTGTGGGCCGCGTGGGGCGCACGCTCGTTGGTTACTGCGGGCTGTTGTTCGCCGATGATGCCGCACACGTCACCAATATCGCCGTGCACCCTGATTGGCGCTCACGTGGTATCGCCACCGAGTTCATGCTCGAGCTCGCCGAACGCGCCATTGCGCTGGGCTATGTGTCATTCACGCTCGAGGTGCGTCATACCAATGCTGCTGCCCAGGAGTTGTATCGCCGATTTGGTTTTGTTCCGGCGGGCGTGCGCAAGAAGTATTACGAAAATACCGACGACGCAATCGTGATGTGGTGTCAGGACATTCAGGGGGACGAGTTCGCTCAGCGCCTGCGCGCAATCGAAGCCTCGCGGCCGCGGAGGTCCCGGTGATTGTGCAGGCGAATGAATCCACGGTGGTGCTCGGTATCGAGACGAGTTGCGACGAAACCGCCGCCGCGGTTGTGATGGGTGGCAACGACGTGTTGTCGTCGGTGGTGTCGAGCCAAATCGACGAGCACGCTCGGTTTGGCGGTGTGGTGCCGGAGATTGCCTCGCGGGCTCATCTGGAGTCGATGGTGCCCGTGATTCGCAAGGCGCTCGATGATGCGGGAATCGGATTTGAGCGCGTGGACGCGGTGGCTGCCACTGCCGGGCCCGGCCTGATTGGCGCATTGTTGGTGGGTGTGTCTGCAGCCAAGTCGATTGCGCTGGCCATCGACGCCCCATTCGTTGCGGTCAATCACCTTGAGGCGCACCTCTATGCGGCGCTGCTTGACGATCCGACGGCGTCGTTTCCCATGCTCGTGTTGTTGGTGTCGGGCGGCAACACGTTGCTCGTGCACGTGGAACGACACGGCCACTACCGCATCGTCGGCCAAACGATTGACGACGCGGCCGGCGAGGCGTTCGACAAGGTAGCGCGGTTCCTCGAACTGCCTCACCCTGGTGGCCCGTCGATCGACCGCGAGGCGCGCAACGGCAACTCGCAGGCGATCGCATTTCCACGCGCCATGTTGCACGACGGGCTCAACGTGTCATTCAGTGGATTGAAGACCGCAGTAATCAATCACGTGCGTGCGCACCACGATGTTGCTACCGCCGATGTGGCGGCATCGTTTCAGCAGGCGGTCGTCGATGTACTCGTGGCTAAGACGGTGCGCGCAGCGAAAGAGACCGGTATGCGCACCATTGCGCTTGGCGGAGGCGTCGCAGCCAACTCGTTGTTGCGCGAAGCGATGGCGCAAGTCGCTCACGAACATGGGTGGCATCTCGTATTGCCAAGCAGGGCGATGTGCACCGACAACGCCGCGATGATTGCCTCGGCTGCATGGTTCCGTCTGCGTGACGACGGAGCGAGCACGCTCGACGTGGGGGCGTATCCGAATCTCAAGTTGGGAGATCCCATCCAATGATGCGGCAGTTGGCGCCGCTGACGCTCGGGGAGCGCCAGGTGTGGCCGCCGGTGGTGCTTGCACCAATGGCGGGGGTGACGAATCAGCCCTTCCGATCGTTATGTCGTGAGTTCGGCCCGGGTCTCGTCTATGTCAACGAGATGATTATGGCGACCGGCCTGGTGCATGGCAGTCGCAAGACCCGCACCATGTTGCATTTCGGGCCCGACGAGTCGTTCCGCTCATTGCAGTTGTATGGCAGCGATCCCGAGATGATGACGCGCGCGGTGCACCTCCTCGGTCGTGAGGGTCTCGTTGACCACATTGACATCAACTTCGGTTGCCCTGCGCCCAAAGTGACTCGCCGTGGCGGTGGCGCGGCAGTGCCGTTGAAGAAGAACTTGTTGCGCGCCATCGTGTCGGGCGCAGTGGAAGCGGGTGCGCACTACGGCATTCCCATCACGTGCAAGTTCCGGATGGGCATCAACGATGATCTCCTCACGTTCATCGACACGGGTCTGATTTGTGAAGAGGCGGGTGCCGCGGCAATTGCGTTGCACGCGCGCACGGCGACGCAGCACTACGCGCCGTCGGCGCGGTGGGAGGCAATCGCCGAGTTAAAGCGCGCGGTTACATCAATTCCTGTGCTGGGCAACGGTGACATCTGGGAGGCGCCAGACGCGTTGCGCATGGTCGAACAGACGGGCTGCGACGGCGTGGTGATTGGTCGCGGCTGCCTTGGTCGACCGTGGCTGTTTCGCGATTTGGTGGATGCGTTTTCGGGCGCTGCGCCGAAGCCGACGCCGCCACTCGGTGACGTGCTTGCCGTCATGCTTCGCCACGCCGAAGCGCTGTGCGCACATCTTGAAGAAGATCGTGGCATCCGCGACTTTCGCAAGCACACCAGTTGGTATCTCACGGGCTATCCCGTGGGCGGTGAAATGCGTCGGCGATTCGCCGAGGTGTCGTCGCTCGCACAACTCGCCGAACTCGCTGGCATGCTTGACCCGGCTCTGGTCATCGTGGAGGGCGGCGAGCGCATCGCGCGCGGTCACACGAACGGACCGATCAAGGTGGTGTTGCCCGAGGGCTATCTCGATCACCTCGACGACATGACCGTGCCCGACGACGCGGCGGTCGTCGCGCTCTCGGGCGGCTGAGCGATGCACGTGATCCTCGCGTCCAAGTCGCCGCGCCGCGTGGAGTTATTGCAGCGACTGCTGGACGAATACGGCGTGACGCGCCCCGTTGTGATCGAGCCCGCAGATATCGACGAAACACCGCACGCCGCGGAGTCCCCGCGCGCGATGGTGCTGCGCCTCGCCGAGGAGAAGGCCCACGAGGTGGTCGGGCGTCATGACGACGACTGCGTGGTGATCGCCGCCGACACGACAGTGGATGTAGATGGTGAGAGCCTCGGCCAACCGCGCGACATGGACGAGGCCGCCGCGATGCTGCGGCGCCTGTCGGGCCGCACGCACTGGGTGCACACCGGCGTGTGCGTGGCACATGGCTCACGTCGCGCCTCACGCGTGGAATCCGCCCAGGTGACGATGGCGCCGCTTACCGACGAGCTGCTGCGGAGGTATCTGGAGACGCGCGAGTCCCTCGGCAAGGCCGGGGCGTATGCCATCCAGGGGGAGGGCGCGCTGCTCGTCGAGCGGGTAGCGGGCAGCCTGACCACCGTGATCGGCCTGCCCGTGGAGGCCCTGGCCGACCTGCTGGGCGACGTGGCGCCCGGTTGGAATTTGCCGGGCTGAATCCCTATCCTTAGCACTCGCACCTTCAGAGTGCTAACGATCGAAACCATAACCACACCGCACACCCACACGGGTTTGCGCCCAACGGAGGACCAACCCCTATGAACCTGAAGCCACTGGACGACCGCATTGTTGTCAAGCCGAGCGAGGCCGAGGAGCGCACCGCGTCCGGTCTTGTCATCCCCGACACGGCCAAGGAAAAGCCGCAGCAAGGCACCGTCATGGCCGTCGGCCCGGGCCGCTGGAGCGATGACGAAGGCAAGCACTTCCCTCTCGACATCAAGGTGGGCGACGTCGTGCTGTACAGCAAGTACGGCGGCACCGAGGTCAGCCACGGTGGCGACGACCTCCTCATCCTCACCAGCCGCGACGTACTCGCTGTCGTCGGCAAGTAACTCACTCGATCGAACAAAAGGACTATTTGAATCATGGCTAAGCAACTCAAATTTGATGAAGAGGCGCGCCGCGCACTCGAGGCGGGTGTCAACAAGCTCGCCGATGCAGTGAAGGTGACGCTGGGACCAAAGGGTCGCAACGTCGTACTCGACAAGAAGTTCGGTGCGCCGACCATCACCAACGACGGTGTGTCGATTGCTAAGGAAGTCGAGCTCGAGGATGCCTTCGAGAACATGGGCGCACAGCTCGTGAAGGAAGTGGCCACCAAGACCAACGACGTGGCCGGTGACGGCACCACGACGGCAACCGTGTTGGCCCAGGCAATGGTGCAGCACGGCATGCGTAACGTCGCCGCTGGCGCCAACCCGATGGGCTTGAAGCGCGGTATCGAAAAGGCCGTCGCTGCGGCGGTGGAGTCGATTCACTCGCAGGCCAAGGAAGTGGACGACAAGGGCGATATCGCCAACGTCGCCACCATCTCGGCTGCAGATGCATCGATCGGCAAGGTCATTGCTGACGCAATCGACAAGGTTGGCAAGGACGGCGTGGTGACGGTTGAGGAGTCGAACACGTTCGGCACCGAGCTCGAGTTCACCGAGGGTATGCAGTTCGACAAGGGTTACTTGTCGCCGTACTTCGTCACCGACCCCGATCGTCAAGAAGCAGTGCTCGACGATCCGTACATCATTTACCACTCGGCCAAGATCTCGACCGTGCAGTCGATGCTGCCGCTCCTCGAGAACGTGATGAAGACGGGCAAGCCGCTCGTGATCATTGCCGAGGATGTTGAGGGCGAGGCGCTCGCCACGCTCGTGGTCAACAAGATCCGTGGCACCTTCAACTCGACCGCTGTCAAGGCCCCTGGCTTCGGCGATCGTCGCAAGGCGATGCTCCAGGACATGGCTGTGCTCACGGGTGGTCAGGTCATCAGCGAAGAGGTCGGCCTCAAGCTGGAGAACGTGACGCTCGACCTGTTGGGTCGTGCGAAGCGCGTGATCATCACCAAGGACAACACCACGATTGTGGACGGCGCGGGCAACAAGGAAGACGTCAACGCCCGTATCGCCCAGATCAAGACCGAAATCGACAACACCGACTCCGACTGGGATCGCGAGAAGCTCCAGGAGCGCCTCGCCAAGTTGGCCGGTGGTGTTGCAGTCATCAAGGTGGGCGCCGCGACCGAAGTGGAGCTCAAGGAAAAGAAGCACCGCATCGAAGACGCCGTGTCGGCAACCCGCGCGGCTATCGAAGAGGGCGTCGTCGCTGGTGGCGGCACCGCGCTCATCCGCACGCGCCCCAGCGTGTTGAAGGTTGTCGAGTCGCTGCAGGGCGACGAGGCCACCGGTGCACGCAGCGTGTACGACTCGCTGGTTGCTCCGGCCCGACACATTGCCGACAACGCCGGCCTGGAGGGCGCAGTCGCCATTCAGAAGGTGGAGTCGGAAAAGGGCTCCGTCGGTTTGAACGCCGCAACAGGTGAGTACGTCGACCTCGTCAAGGCTGGCATCATCGACCCCGCCAAGGTGACCCGCGCCGCGTTGCAAAACGCTGCGTCGATCGCCGCACTGGTGATCACCACCGAGTGCCTCGTTGCCGACAAGCCGGAGAAGAATGCTGCTCCGGCCGGCGGCGGCATGCCCGGTGGCGGCATGGGAATGATGTAACCCACGTTTCCTGTTTTTCGACGATGCCCCGGGCACATGCCCGGGGCATCGTCGCGTCTGGGCATGCGTGCGACCCCTAGGGTTGGGCGCTATGTCGGCGCAAGGACGAGGGTTTTGGTTGCACCAACTGGTGGAGTACGGCATTGCCGGTGGACTCATCATGATGTCGGCGCAGTCGACCACGCCGGTGGCGCCGATCCTCGTAAGCGTGGCCGTGTTGCTCAACGCCGCAGTGAGCGACGGCCCGGTGAGCGCGTTTTCATGGTTTCCCCGAAAACTGCATCGCGCGCTCGACTGGGTCATCATCGCCGTCGCAGTGGTGTGCATGGTGGTGCTCGACCTCGATTCGCGGGCGCGATTGGCGTTGCTTGCAATTGCCGTGGTGATGGCAGTCGTCGCACTCGGCACCAACTACGCAAAGCGCGTTCGGTGAGGCTGCGCTCGGCAGGTACGCCAGTTGCGTCGTTAGGCTGACGGCATGGGTTTCACAACGCCGCTGCCGGACATGGACAAGATTCGCACCGCATGGGAAGTGTGGGAGCGCGGTGAAGAGCAGCCGGGCAAGACACTGTCGAACCTCAAGACCGCCGGCCTCGACGAGGTGATTCGCCAGTTGATCGACTCGGGTTGGCAGCCGCGCGCCTCGGCGTGAAACGCCCCGGCGGCGACCAGGTCATTCCCCGGCCACCCCAGGTGTGGGTGAAGCCGTTCAATCCATGGTCGAAACTCGATCTGTCGAATCTGCGCTCGTTGGATTGCGTGGTCGAACGCGTGCGCCGCTTCACGCAAGACCTTGCCGTGCTGCCGCCGGCGCCGGATGCGCGGGTATCGGCGGTGCTGGTGGGCTTGCTCGATAGCCCCTTAGGCCCCGAGGTCATTCTCACCAAGCGATCGAAGTTGTTGCGCAGTTACACCGGCGAGATCTCGTTTCCCGGCGGGCGATTAGATGCCGACGAGTCACCCCGCGAGGCGGCGATTCGCGAGGCACACGAAGAGATCAATCTCGATCCGCGTCATGTGGAAGTGATTGGCGAGTTGAGCGCGGTGACCACCAACTTCAGCACGACACACGTGGTGCCGATCGTTGCGCTGATCAAGGAGCGCCCCTCACTCGACGTGGTCAACGACGAAGTAGAGCGCGTGTTTACTGTGCCGCTGATTGAGTTCACGCGCGAGGATACGTATTGGGAAGAGCTGTGGGGCGCGCCGCCCGACCAACTGCAGGTGCACTTTTACCACTTGGACGATGAGACGGTGTGGGGCGCAACAGGACGCATGCTGCACCAGTTGTTGTCCATTGCTGTCACACGCTAGTTAGAGGCCGCCCATCGCGCGCACCGAGGTATAGAACACCTCTGCCCAGGCGAGGCAGCGAATCTTGTACGTGTTGCGCCGCGGTGCGCACGACTCCACCATGTCGAGGTGAAATCGTTCGTCGATGGCGTGGCGCATCGGTTCGTCGAAGGAGCCGAGCCGTTTGGTGTTGCGGTAGCCGAAGTCGTGGCGCACGCACGCTCGTCGAAAATTGAACGAGCGCCCTGCGCTGCCCACGACAGGCGCCGAACAGCCGTCGGTGGTCCAGTCCAACTGGGGGTGCGCGCGTCGAAGACTCGTGCGCTGCCGCGTAAACGTGGCGAGGTCGATGTCGAACAGAATCGAGTCGACAAGGTGGTGATCATCGATTGCGGGCGGCGTGGCAACCACGAGCGCCAGCGCAAGCACGACTGCGTGCATGCACACTCCATGGGGTCGGCGGGCGAGGACCCCGCCGATGTGTGCGCGTTAGTGACGTAACTGGCGCAGCACTGTGGCAACTTCGATCGCACCGACCGCGGCCTCGTCGCCCTTATTTCCGGCACCGGGGCCTGAACGCTCGACCGCTTGCTCGACGTTTTCCACGGTGAGCACGGCAAAGCCAATTGGCATGCCCGTTTCCAGTTGAATTGCCACGATGGAGTCGGCGCATGGGCCGGCGACGTATTCGAAGTGGGCAGTTTCGCCACGAATCACTGCGCCAAGCGTGACGAGCGCGTCGTAGCGACCCGTGGTTGCCATTGCCTTTGTCACCACGGGAATTTCGTAGGCACCAGGTACCCATGCCACGTCGATGTCTGCCTCGCGTACACCGCAGCGCTCGAGCCCGCGTCGCGCGCCGTCCAGAAGTGCTTGCACGATGAACTCGTTAAAGCGCGAACAGACGATGCCCACCTTAAGGCCGCTGCCGTCTTGTGTTCCTTCAAAGGTGTTCATGACACGATCCTTTCAGATCTTGCGCCGTTGATGTCCGAGGTGTCGAACACGTGGCCCATACGGTCACGCTTGGTTTGCAGATAGGCCGCGTTCTCGGGCGTCGGCTCGATGGCGAGCGGGATGCGCTCGACGATGCGCAGGCCATACCCGGCGATGCCGCCATACTTGGCCGGATTGTTGGTCATCAGTCGCAGTTCGGTGACGCCGAGGTCGGCAAGAATCTGCGCGCCGATGCCGTACTCGCGGCTGTCGACGGGTAGGCCGAGTTCGGTGTTGGCATCCACGGTGTCGAGGCCGCCGTCTTGCAGTGAGTAGGCGCGAATTTTATGGCCGATGCCAATGCCGCGACCCTCGTGGCCGCGGAGATACACGATGATCCCGCGACCCTCGCGCTCGATCAGCGCCATTGCCGCATCCAACTGCGGCCCGCAATCGCATCGGCGACTACCGAACACATCGCCGGTGAGGCATTCGCTGTGCACGCGCGTGAGCACAGGCCCGGGTTGGGTGACGTCGCCCTTCACCAGTGCCAGGTGTTCGATGCCGTCGACCATGCTGCGATACGCGACGCCGACAAATGAACCATGTTCGGTGGGCACGTTGGCCGACCCAACGCGCTCGATGAACTGTTCGTGGCGGCGCCGGTAGTTGATGAGCTCGGCGATCGACGACAACAGGAGTCCGTGTTCGGCGGCGAAGAGACGCAACTCGGGGAGACGCGCCATCGTGCCGTCGTCATTCTGGATTTCGCAGATGATGCCGGCCGGTTCGCAGCCCGCGAGTCGGGCTAGGTCGACGGCTGCCTCGGTGTGGCCGGCGCGGCGCAGCACGCCGCCTTCGCGGGCACGCAATGGGAAGATGTGCCCGGGTCGCGCGAATGCCGAGTGGCTCACGCGAGGGTCGGCGAGCGCGCGCAGTGTGGCCGCGCGGTCGGCCGCCGAGATGCCGGTCGTGGTGCCCTCGAGGAGGTCGACCGAGATGGTGAACGCGGTGCGATGGCTCTCGGTGTTGTGATCGACCATGAGCGGCAGGCGCAGCTCGTCACAGCGCTCGCCGGTAAGCGGGGCCACCACAACACCAGAGGTGTGGCGCACGATGAAGGCGAGCTTGTCCGGCGTGGCGAATTGCGCCGCCATGATCAGATCGCCCTCGTTCTCGCGATCCTCATCATCGACCATCACGACCATCTCGCCGCGAGCAATCGCGGCGATCACGTCTTCGATGGGGGCCATCGCGCCAGGGTTCGAGGGTGTCGACATCAGTTATTCCTTCGTGCGTCGATGGGTTGGAGGGAGTTGCGGGCGAGCACGACTTCGAGGTCGTCGCCGAGACGGGTGACCGATTCGATGTGGCCTCGCCACATGTCGCCGATAGAGGCGGCGGCGTCACCGGCAAAGACCGATGGCGCGTTACTGCCACCGCTCAGTGCGGGAGCGACATGAAAGACGTATTGATCGATGAGCCCGCGATCGTGAAATGAACGGGCGACGTGCGGCCCGCCTTCGACCAGCAACTGAATGACATCTTCTTTGCCCAGATGGTCGAGGAGCGCTTCGAGCGAGTCGCGCCATTCAAGACATGGCTGCACACGCGCTTCGGGATCAACTGCACCCAATACCACGCGCCGCGGCGAGGGGCCATCGACTTCGCGGGTGGTGAGCGATGGATTGTCGGCGCGCACGGTTCCCGCGCCCACGCAGATCGCATCACTTTCGGCGCGCATCTCGTGCACGCGTCGGCGCGCATCGGCGCCGGTGATCCACTGGCTTGAGCCGTCAACAGCGGCGATACGACCATCGAGCGTCGTGGCCATCTTCAACACCACCCACGGACGACCTGTGCGGCGGTGGTGCAAATACGGCGCGAGTTGTGCGGTCACGTCGTCGTGGCACACACCGACGGCCACTTCGATGCCGGCTGCGCGCAACAGGGCGATGCCCGCGCCGCGCACACGTGTATCGGGATCTTCGACACCAATCACTACGCGGCGCACGCCGGCGTCGATGATTGCCTGCGCACATGGACCAGTGCGCCCAGTGTGGCTGCACGGCTCGAGCGTGCAATACAGCGTGCTGCCGGCTGCCGCGTCGCCGGCTGCAGCCAGTGCCACCACTTCGGCATGCGCGCCGCCCGGCGCTTGCGTGGAACCGGTGAACTGGTGACCGTCGGCACTCACGATGACCGCGCCAACCCACGGGTTGGGGCGGCTAATGAGGCGCGCGGCGCGTGCGCAGTCGAGCGCGATACGCATGGCAGCAACGTCGGCCGCGTGGTGAAGAGGAGAGGAATGGTGCGTCATGGGTTGTTCGTCACGCGAGAGCATCGCGCAGGGACGTGAACCAGACGGCACAGGACCTCACGCTACGGCGAGATCGCCACTCAACCAAGCGACCGTTAGGTTGCCTGGACGCGCGTGTCCTATGTCGTTCTTGCTCCCATCCGGACTTTTACCGTCGGCCTCGGAATTTCACCGAGTCGGCCCCGTCACTACTGACGGGGTTCGCGGGCTATACCGCCGGTAGGGAATTGCACCCCACCCTGCAAGAACACTCACAGTGCTATGTGACCTTCAAGGCTAGGGCCTGGGTGGGCCTCGTCCACGCGGCGGGCTTCCGATCGGGTGAGCAAAATGACGCCGCCCAGAATCAGGCTGGCGCCCAGTATCTGGCGGAACGTCAGCGATTCATCGAGGAACACCAAGCCCATCGTGACGGTCACGAGCACTTCGAAGGTTTGAATGATCGCGCTCTTGGATGCACCGATGCGGTTCATGCCGGCAAAGAACGCACCCATCGCCAGGATCGTGCCGACGACGGCGATCTCGAGCGCGCTCCACAACACCGGCGCGACCCACGGCAGTGTGGAGGGCATCCCCGGTGGATCCACGAGCCACACGACGACAAACGAAAACGCCGCACCGGTGAGCACGAACCACAGTCCGGTGAGTACGTCAGTCTGCGGCATGACGCGCGCACCGATAACCGAGTACACGGCGTACACAACCGCGCCGGACACGATGTACACCACGCCGAGCACCTCGCCACCCGACACGTCACTTGCACTCAACACGACGCCACAGATGGTGGCCACCAAACATGCCCACACCACACGGTCGGGCTTGTGTTGATACAGCATCCATCCAAGTAACACGACGACCATCGGGTAGAAGAAGAACAGCGCCATCGCCAGCCCGCTATCCATGCGTTGAATGGCATTGAACACGAACACGCTGTTGAGGTAGAGCCCAATCGCACCGAGAAGAAACAGGCGCAGCGCAACGCGGCAGGTGGGCCAGTTTCCCCGCCCAACACGAACGAGTCGAATGGCGAGCAAAATCACCGATGCAATGGTGTACCGGGCGGTCATCAGTCCATACGGATCGGCGCCGTTGTCATAGGCGGTGTTCACGAAGAAGGGCGTGATGCCATACAGCGTCGCACTCGCGAGTCCGAAGACGATCCCGGTCAGACTGCGATTCACGGTGCGTGGGTCAGTCGCGCGGAGACGTGTCGGTTGCTGGAGTCGCCGCAGCGTTGCGTATTTTGTCGCGCGATACCACCGCTCGCCCAATGCGCAATGCAATGACCGCGAGTGCGGCGATCAATACACCGAAGGTGGCTATCTGCATGGTGCCACCGCGATCACCCGACAACACGGGTTCGGTACCGCAGCCAGGTTTCTGGAGTAGCCCGATGCACTGCTCAAGATTTTTGCCGCCGAGCGGATCGGGCATTGTGCTGTCGCTCACAAGAAACACACCATGCATCGTCACACCTCCCGGGGTGGTGAATCCAGTCTTCAACTACAGTCTCGGCAGGTGAACACCAAGCAGCGCGCCGAGACAGTGCTCGTCGTCGACTTTGGGGCCCAATACGCCCAGCTCATCGCCCGCCGGGTACGCGAATGCAACGTTTTTTCGGTCATCGTGCCGGCCACCATCTCTGGCGCGCAGGTGCGCGAGATGGCGCCGGCAGCCATCGTCCTGTCGGGTGGCCCTGCCAGCGTGCATGCAGAGGGGGCCACGCTGCTCGACCCCGCGATCTACGAACTCGGCATTCCGATGCTGGGCATCTGTTACGGCTGTCAGCTCATCGCCCAGCAACTGGGGGGCGAGGTGTCGCGCGGTGGCCGCGGCGAGTACGGCAAGACCACGCTGCAACGAACGGCGTCATCTGCGCTACTCCCCGAGGAAATGGGCGAGTCGGCGACCGTGTGGATGAGCCACTTCGATGCGGTAACGACACTCCCCAGCGGTTTCGTTGCGACGGCATCGACACCCGACGCGCCGATGGCGGTCATCGAGAACGCCTCACGACGCGTGTGGGGCGTGCAGCATCATCCCGAAGTTGTGCACTCGCAATTCGGCCAGGACGTGATCGAACGGTTCCTTCACGAACTCGCGGGCGTCGGCCGATCGTGGACGATGTCGTCGATCATCGATGATCAAGTTGCTGCGGTGCGCAAGCAAGTTGGTGACGCACGTGCCATTTGTGGTCTGTCGGGCGGCGTCGACTCAGCGGTGGCGGCAGCGCTCGTGCATCGCGCAATCGGCGCTCAGCTGACGTGCGTGTATGTCGACACCGGATTGATGCGCAAAGACGAAAGTGCACAGGTGGTCGAAACGTTTCGCCGACACATGGGAATGGAACTCATTCACGTGGATGCGGGGGAACGGTTCTTCGACAAACTGCGCGGCGTCACCGATCCCGAAGCCAAGCGCAAGGCAATCGGCGAGTTGTTCGTGCGCATTTTTGAAGAACACACCGGCGGTTTGAGCGACGCAACGTTTCTCGTGCAGGGCACGCTGTATCCCGACGTCATCGAAAGCGGCGGCACGGATGGCAAGGCCGCAGTGATCAAGAGTCATCACAACGTGGGTGGCTTGCCCGAAGACATGACGTTGACGCTTGTCGAGCCGCTACGCGAACTGTTCAAGGATGAAGTGCGCAAGGTGGGCAGCGAACTCGGCCTGCCCGACGAGATCGTCTGGCGCCAACCGTTCCCCGGCCCCGGACTTGGCGTGCGCATCATCGGCGAGGTCACCCCCGAGCGCGTGGCCATCTTGCAGGAGGCCGATGCCATCGTGCGCGAAGAGATTCGCCGCGCGGGACTCGAGCGCGAGATCTGGCAGGCCTTCGCGGTGTTGGCCGACATTCGTTCGGTGGGCGTCATGGGCGACGAGCGCACCTATGGACACCCGATCATCATTCGCGCGGTCACGAGCGAAGACGCAATGACGGCCGATTGGGCGAAGTTGCCCTACGAGCTACTCGAGACCATGTCGTCGCGGATTATCAACGAAGTGGTCGGCATCAACCGTGTCGTCTACGACGTGACCTCCAAGCCCCCCGGCACGATCGAGTGGGAATAGGGCTTCTGCGCCTGAAACACGGTGTTTTCAGGAGTCAAGGCCTGACTGAAACAGAACTGTAATACTTCGCTAGGCTGACGCCCATCATGGTTCGCACCGCCTGTGGGCGCGTTTGCCGATCCGCTGTCGCCATTTCGCTGGTGCTTGCGGTATTCCTGGTGGCCGATGGCATTGCCGCGGCTTCCCCGCTGGCCGCCGCCCGAGTACAGACGGGTTCCGAGGAACAGTTGCGCCGGGTGAATCAGATCATCGCCGAACTGGATCGCCTGGGCGAGCAGATCGATGCGTTGGCTGAGAACTACGCGCTCGCGGTCAACGACATGGAAGACCTTGAAGTGGAGATGGCGGCAACCGAAAAGCGCATCGCAGAGAAGGAAAAGGAACTCGCCGCGATGCAGGGCGAGTTAAAAGATGTGGCGCTCAAGGCACTGATCCGCGGCGGTTCGTCGGGCAGCCTGTCGAGCATCTTGAGCTCCACGAGCTCATTGAGCGACATTGTGCGCAAGCGGTATCTCACGTCTTCGGCGTTGAATACGGGCGCGGGCAACGCTGATGCGCTGCAGGGCGTGATTGAAGATTTGGCCAAGGAGCGCGCAAAGTTAGAACAGCAGCGCAAGAAGGCCGAAGACGTTGCCGCGTACACCGCGAGTCGCCTGGATGCTGCTGAGTCGATGGCCGCAGAGTACGAGGCGCGTCAGTCCGCTGCCGAGGCGCAGTACGGCGCGTTGTTGCGTTCGGAGCGTCAGCGTCGCGAAGACGCCGCCCTGGAGGCAGCGAAGTCGCAGGCAGCCAAGTTCCTCGGTTCGAAGTACGCCAACGTGGCGGCGCCATCGTCGAAGGCGGGGCTCGCCATCAAAGCGGCTCTGTCACAGTTGGGCGTGCGGTATCGCTTCGGCGCCAAGTCACCGGGTGTGGCGTTCGACTGTTCGGGACTCACGTCGTATGCATGGGGTGCAGCGGGAGTCGGCATTCCACGTACGTCACGGACCCAGTACGCGGGTCTCACCCGCATCCCGACGGCGGCCATTCAACCGGGCGACCTCGTTTTCTCTGGATATCCCATTCATCACGTGGGCATGTATCTCGGTGGCGGACAAATTGTGCATGCGCCACGCACGGGTGATGTGGTGAAGGTATCGGCCATCTACTGGTCGCGCGTCGTCGGCGTGGCCCGACCGCGCTAGACAACATGGCCTCAACCCCTCGACTCGACGGATGGGTGAGCGGATCGTTCACTGCAGCGTCCATCACGCACGAGACGTATCGCCGTGGAACCGGGCCAGCGGTCATCATCGTGCATGAGATCCCCGGAATTACACCCGCGGTGGTGAGTTTTGCTGAGCGCGTTGTGGAGCGCGGCTTCACCGTGGTGATGCCGCTGCTGGTGGGCACGGTGGGCAAGGCGCCGAGTGCGTCGTATATCGCGTCGTCAATGGCCAAGGTGTGTGTGTCGCGCGAGTTCACCACGATGGCGCTGCGCAAGAAGTCGCCGATCGTCGACTGGCTGCGCGCGTTGGCGCGAAGTCTGCATGCCGAGTTGGGCGGGCCAGGTGTCGGCGCAGTGGGCATGTGCTTCAGCGGTGGATTTGCACTTGGGATGATGGTCGACGACGTGATGGTGGCGCCGGTGTTGTCACAGCCCTCGTTGCCGTTTGCCGTGGGCAAGGCGCGCGCTGCCGATCTCAACCTCGATCCATCGGATGAAGCCACGATTCGTCGTCGCGCTGAGTCGGGGTGCTCGGTGCTTGGCCTGCGCTACACGGGCGATGGGCTTGTGGGCACGCGCTTCGAAGCGCTGCGCGCGCTGCTTGGCGATGCGTTCGTGGCGGTCGAGTTTCCGTCGACGACGAAGCGTGACCACTCGGTGCTCACCGAGCAGATTCAAGACGAGGGTGTCACGCGCGTGCTCGATTTTCTCGCCGAACGACTGCACTAACGCATTAGTCGAGGCGCGCAACAAAGCGCGGATCGCGAAATGACGCAATCGATGCGCGCGCCTTCGATGCCGATGTGCAGGTAATCAGCACGTGTCGTGCAAGTCGCCCCTTGGCCGCCTTGGCATCGTGGCCACCCGCCTTGCCTGACTTCTCAAACAAGCCGACGCGAATGTAGTCACCGAGTCGCTCGGGATCGGGGGTGAAGGCGCGGCGGTGTTCGTTGGGGAGGAGATCGATGACCGTGCGCCCGACGAATGCCGTGTTGAGCACTTCCGACAGATGGTCGTGCCACCAAGCAGCAATCAGTCCATATGGCGCGAGTCGCGCACCCATCTTCAGGCGATAGTCGGGGATGCGATCGTCGGCGCGCACCGCGCCGAGCAATCCCGACACCACGACGATCGACTGCAGCGCGCGCGTGCGTTGCGCGGCGGTGAGTGACGCAATGTCGAGGTGATCCCAGACGACGCCCGTGTAGCGCTGCCACGCTGGCATCGTGCCGGCGCCCGTCAGCGTGCGATTGGCCTGCTTGGCACGCGCGAGGTGGTCGCCGCGCACACCGAGGAGTGCCTCGGTGCCGCCGCTTTGGCGGGCAAGTGCGGACGCGAGATCGGCGCGTTGTCCGGAGAGGGCCCGACCAAAGGTTCCCTGCTGGGGCTTCCACGCCCCGCTGCCGCCCTCGGCCTTGCCCTCCGAGGGGGGCAGCAGGATGACGACGGGGGAGGGACGCACAACTGAAAAGTCTGCCCTACCCGTGGGTAATGTGTGGCCATGCAGGAAGTCGCAAAAGTCAGCGACTGGGCCACGGATTTCGATCACGCCCATCCCGACTACAACACCAACGTCCACCAGATCTGGGACCAGTTGCGTGGCACATGCCCCGTGGCGCACACCGATCGCTACGGCGGCACTTGGTTGCCGGTACGCCACGAAGATGTGTCGGCCATTGCCCGCGACACGGACAACTTCTCCTCCGAACTCGTCATCGTGGCTAACCGTCCGCCCGAAGAGGAGCGCATCTCAACCAAGCCCATCGGACCGGCGCCACCCATCACCTCCGATCCGCCGTTCCATCAGCACGCGCGTCGGTTGTTGCTACCGGCGTTTGCGCCGCAGGTCATCAACAATTGGGAACCCGAAGTGCGTCGCATGTGCAACGAGCTCATCGACTCGATGGGCGATGCCGACGTCGTCGATGCGGCGGTGCAGTACGCGCAGCACATTCCTGTCAACGTCATCGGTCGCATGCTCGGCTTGCCGCTTGAAGACAGCGACTACTTCCGCGAGGCCGTGCACGTGGTGCTCGAAAACATTTCTGCCGAGGCCAACGAGCGCATTGCGTCCGTACAGACGCTGTTCGAGTATCTCGGCAAGCATGTCGAAGATCACCGCGCCAACCCACGTGAAGACCTCATCGACTATTTGATTAATGCCACGATCTTCGATCAGCCGTTGACCAACGAGCACGTGGTTGGCACCATCGTGTTGCTCCTCATTGCGGGCATCGACACGACGTGGAGCGCCATCGGCTCGTCGCTGTGGCACCTCGCCGGCAACGCCGACCACCTCGCACGGTTGGTCAATGAGCCCGAACTCATGCCGACGGCAATTGAAGAGTTGCTGCGTGCATATGCGCCGGTGACGATGGCGCGCGTCGTGGCCCAAGACACCACCATCGGGCAGTGTCCGGTGAAGGCGGGTGACTGGGTGTTGCTGCCTTTCCCGGCTGCCAACCGTGACCCCGACGTGTTCGAGGATGCCGATCAGGTCATTATCGATCGCGAAGAGAATCGTCATGCCGCATTCGGCCTCGGCATCCATCGCTGTATCGGCTCCAACCTCGCGCGCCTCGAGTTGCGCGTGGCGGTCGAGGAGTTCGTGAAGCGATTCCCGAAGTTTGAGTTGGCCGACGCGTCGGCCGTGACATGGAGCCTCGGTCAAGTTCGTGGCCCGCGCAAGTTGCCCGTTCGCGTGCTGCAGCGCTCCTAGGCGGTGACGCACTCCCAGCCGCCAGCGGCCCTTGATCTAGACGGGTTAAATCCCGACCAACGCGACGCGGTACTGCATACACAGGGGCCGCTACTCGTGGTCGCCGGCGCGGGCTCCGGCAAGACGCGCGTGCTCACGCAACGCATCGCGTATCTCATAAGCCGTGGGGTGCATCCGATGCACATCCTGGCCATCACGTTCACCAACAAGGCGGCCCAGGAAATGCGCGAGCGCGTGGCGGCACTCGTCGGGCCGGTGGCCAATGCCATGTGGGTGAGCACCTTCCACTCGGCGTGCGTGCGCATCTTGCGCGCTCAGGCAGAACACATCGGGTATCCCAAGAACTTCTCCATTTACGACCAGGCCGATTCGAATCGCTTGGTCGGCTACGTGATTCGCGACCTTGGTCTCGACCCCAAACGTTTTCCGTCGCGCGGCGTGCAGGCGCGCATCAGCTTGTGGAAGAACGAGTTGCTCATTCCTCACGACGCGGCGCAGCGGGCCAATAACTCGATCGATGAAAAATATGTGGACGTGTACCGCGAGTATCAGCGCCGCCTGGAGCGCGCGGGCGCTATGGACTTCGACGATTTGCTCACCAACACGGTGCGCCTGTTTCGCCAACATCCCGACGTGTTGGCCACGTATCAGGAACGGTTTGCCCACATCCTGATCGACGAGTATCAGGACACGAATATGGCGCAAAACGAAATCGTGGTGCTGCTGGGGACGAAGCATCACAACGTGTGCGTGGTGGGCGACACCGATCAATCGGTTTACCGTTTTCGCGGTGCCGACTATCGCAACATTCTGCAATTCGAAGAGGCGTTTCCCGAGGTCACCACCGTCGTGCTCGCCCAGAATTACCGCAGTACGCAGACGATCTTGGATGCCGCGAATGCAGTGATCACCAACAACCTGCAACGCAAACCGAAAAACTTGTGGACCGATCAGGGTGAAGGCGACAAGATCATTCGGTATTTCGCCGACGATGAATTCGACGAGGCACGGTGGGTGGTCGAGCGACTGAAGACTATTCACGATGACGATCACCGCTCGTGGAACGACCTGGCCGTGTTCTACCGAACGAATGCGCAAAGCCGCGTGCTCGAAGAGGCGCTCACCTATGGCGGCGTGCCGTACAAGGTGATCGGTGGTACCAAGTTCTACGACCGCCGCGAAGTCAAGGACGCACTCGCATATCTACGCATCGCGGCCAACCCGCTTGACGAGGTGAGCATCAAGCGGGTGCTCAACGTGCCCAAGCGTGGCGTCGGCGACACCAGCGTTGCCAAGATCGACGCATACGCCAACGAGGCGGGTATTTCCTTTGCGCTCGCCCTGCGCCAGGCCACGGTGGGCGGTGCGGCGGCAAAGGGCATCGCATCGTTCGTTGCCCTCATCGATACTTGCAACGCCATGCTGGAGGAGGGCCCGGGTGCGGTGCTGCGCCACGCGCTCGAGTCGAGCGGGTATTTGGCTGAATTGGCAGCCGAGGGCACGGTCGAGGCGGCGGGTCGCGAAGAGAACCTCCTCGAGCTCATCAACGTGGCGAGTGAATTTACGACAGTCGACGAGTTCCTTGAACAGGTTGCATTGGTTGCCGACACCGACGATCTCGACGAGGCGAATCATGTGACGTTAATGACAATGCATTCGGCTAAGGGCCTCGAGTTTCCCGTGGTGTTCATCGTCGGTATGGAGGAAGGCATCTTCCCGCACTCGCGTGCATTGAACGATCCCGTTGAACTTGAAGAGGAGCGTCGCCTTGCCTATGTGGGTATCACACGTGCGCGCGAACGGCTGTCGTTGTCGCACTCCTGGAGCCGAAGCCTGTACGGCAACACGCAGTACAACCCGCCGTCGCGATTCTTGAATGAGATCCCTGACGAGCTGATCGAGCGCGAGGGCAATTCTGATTCGGGCGAAGACTCGCGGCGCTACGCCTACAAGTCGCAGGCCGAGCGCGGCTATTCGCCACCGCCGATGCGGCACACCATGCCATTGTCAAGTGCGCAGCCACAGACACCGCATCATGGCTTGAAATTGGGCGACGACATCGAGCACCCGACGTTTGGCGAGGGCGTCATTCTCGAGATTCGTGGAGAAGGCGAGAAGGCGGAGGCGACGATTCGATTCCGACTCGTGGGCACCAAGCACCTATCACTGGCGTGGGCGCCGCTCAAGAAACTGTGAGCTAGTCGCGCAGGTCGATCAACAGCGTTGTGCGATTTTCGACGATTGGTCGCACGTCGAGTGGCGCAGCGAGCTGGTCAACCTGAAGCGTGCGCCCGTCGCAGTCGAGAAACTCATGCGTGTCGGCAATCTGGGTGACGAGGCAGGTGGCGTCGCGGTCTGCCGGGTAGGCGTAGTACACCTGCCACCCCTTTGCCGGGTCGTCGCCGAAGTGTTCAATGATGATCGAGCGGGTACCGGTGGCGTCGCGCAGATCGGGGTACAGAATCGGCCCGCTTGCGGCAATGGATTCGGCAATGTCTTCGACGTTGCCCACGACGAACGTGCCGCTGCGTGGGTTGGTATCGGTGCGGGCGCGATCGGTGGCAACGTCGGCAAAGAACCACGTCACCGCAAACAGTGCGGTAAAAAACGCCAGTCCGCCGAGGACGGGTACAACGGCTCGGGCCAGTGGTGAGCGCAGCGGCTTCATCGGGGGAGCCGCGGGTTGGTGTCGATCACGTCGGACAGCGTAGGGTTTCGGGATTGTGAAGCGTCCGTACCGCATCGTGGTTGCTAAGCCGGGGCTCGATGGCCACGACCGTGGGGCCAAGACCATTACCCGCGCGCTGCGCGACCATGGCTTCGAAGTCATCTATACCGGCCTGCATCAGACCCCTGAGCAGATTGCCGTGACGGCACAGCAGGAGGACGCCGACGGCGTTGGTCTGTCGCTGTTGTCCGGCGCCCACCTGACGCTCTTTCCCCGGGTGATGGAGGAGTTGCGTGCTCGCGACCTGGGAGACGTATTGGTGTTCGGCGGTGGGGTCATTCCCGACGCCGACGCCCGCGCGCTCAACGAGCAAGGGGTGGCGGCGGTGTTTGGGCCAGGGACGTCGCTCAACGACATCGCTGCCTGGTTAGAGCAAGCGCTTGATAGTCGCGAGGCCTGACGCTCTACAGTTGTCGATCGTGCCTACGGGCTGAAGAAGGAGAGAACGCATGGACTTATTCGAATATCAGGGCAAGCAGTACTTTGCCCGCTTTGGCATTCCGGTATCGGCCGGTGACGTCACCGAGACAGTTGACGGCGCAGTGTCCATCGCCGAGTCCATCGGGTATCCCGTTGTCATCAAGGCACAAGTGCAAGTGGGTGGCCGTGGGAAGGCTGGCGGAATTCAACTTGCCAACGACGCGGCTGCGGTCCGTACGCATGCAACCAACATTCTCGGCATGGACATCAAGGGCCATGTTGTCAAGCGCGTGTGGGTGGAGCGCGCGTCCGATATTGCCGAGGAGTACTACGCCTCCTACACGCTTGACCGCGCCGCCAAGGCGCACCTGTTGATGTTGTCGGCGCAGGGTGGTGTCGACATCGAAGAAGTGGCGGAGAAGGATCCCACTGCGATTGTCAAGTTGCACATCAACCCGATCGAAGGCATAAGCAAGGATCGCGCGAAGCAGGCCGCGCAGGAAGCACGAATTCCTGTTGCAGCACTTGACGGTGTGGCCGACATTCTCGTCAAGTTGTACGACTGTTTTACTGCTGGCGATTGCGATCTTGCCGAGATCAATCCGCTGATCTTGAAGCCGACCGGTGAGGTGCATGCGTTGGATGCGAAAGTCAGTTTGGATGCGAACGCGGCATTCCGTCATCCCGAATGGGATGCTTTTGCCGCGACGGTCGAACTCGACGATCGCGAGAAGCTGGCCCGCGAGAAGAACTTGCAGTACATCGGCCTCGATGGCTCCGTGGGCATCATTGCTAACGGTGCCGGCCTGGCCATGAGCACACTGGATGTCGTCAATCAGGTTGGCGGTACCGCGGCGAACTTCCTTGACATCGGCGGCGGCGCAAACGCCGAGTTGATGACCGCTGCGTTGGAAGTAATTAACTCGGATGCGAACGTGCGCAGCATCTTCATCAACATCTTCGGTGGTATCACCCGTGGCGAGGAAGTGGCTAAGGGCATCGTCGAGGCCGTCAAGCGCGTCAACCTGCGTGCGCCGATCGTGATTCGTCTCGACGGCACTAACGCCGAAGAGGGTCGCTCGATTCTCGCCGGGGCCGGTATTCCGGACTCGCAACTCACCAGTCGTCCCACCATGCTCGAGGCCGCCAAGGTCGCCGTCGAGCTGGCCAAGTAGGAGGTTCTCGCCATGGCGATTTTCGTAAATGAACACACCAAGGTGATCGTGCAGGGCCTCACGGGTGGCCAGGGTCGTTTCCACGGCCTGCGCAACCGCGCATACGGCACGCAGGTAGTTGGCGGCGTCACGCCGGGCAAGGCGGGCCAAGACGTCGAAGGCATTCCCGTGTTCGACAGTGTCGCCGACGCGGTTGCCGCGACGGGCGCGACTGCATCGTTTATTGCAGTGCCGCCGAAGGCAGCACCCGCGGCGATTCTCGAGGCAGCACAGGCCGGCGTCGAGTTCGTGGTGTGCATTACCGAGGGCATTCCCGCTCAGGACGAAGCACGCACGTACGCAACATTGCAGCGCGACTTTCCGCGCACGCGTCTACTCGGCCCGAACTGCCCCGGCATCATCAGCCCGGGGAAGTGCAACATCGGCATCACCGCCGGTGAGATTGCGCACCTGCCGTCGGCGAGCGGTCCAAACGTCGGCATCGTGTCGCGCTCGGGAACGCTCACCTATCAGGCGCTCTACGAGCTCAAGCAGCAAGGCATCGGCGTGAGCACATGCGTGGGCATCGGCGGCGACCCGGTTCCAGGTACGTCTTTTGTCGACTGTCTTGCGCAGTTCCAGGCCGACCCGGAGACGCACGCGATCATCATGATCGGCGAAATTGGCGGCTCGGCCGAGGAAGAGGCTGCAGAGTTCATCACCAAGCACGTCACCAAGCCGATGAGTGCCTACATCGCCGGCGTCACTGCTCCCGCAGGCAAGAAGATGGGTCACGCGGGCGCCATCGTCTCCGGTGGCAAGGGCACCGCGCAGGGCAAGATGGACGCGCTCCGTGCGGCAGGCGTGCGCGTGGGACTCAACCCCACCGAGGCCGGTGCGTTGATGGCCGAGATCGTCAAAGGTTTGCGCTAACCCGCCGACCACGTGCCCGAAAGGGCGGTGGCTAGCGTTGTGCGCGATCCACCCATGAATGCTCCGAGCGGTATCCGCTACCTCCCCGGACTCGATGGCCTGCGCGCGTTGGCAGTCCTCGCGGTCATTATCTACCACGCCAACAAATCGTGGCTTGGCGGCGGCTTCCTCGGCGTCGAAGTGTTCTTTGTCATTAGTGGATACTTGATCACCACGCTGTTGATCGCCGAGTCGGACGCGACGGGAATGATCAGTTTCCGGTCGTTCTGGATTCGCCGCGCGCGGCGCCTGTTGCCCGCGCTCTGGACGATGATGCTGGCGGTCGTTATCTACGTATCGATCTTCGAACGTGAGGTGCTCGGCCAATTGCGCGGCGACGTAATTGCTGCGTTCTTCTACGTCTTCAACTGGTTTCAGATTTGGACGGGTTCGTCGTACTTCGGTGAACTCGGCTTCGTCCCGTTGCGACACCTTTGGTCGCTCGCGGTAGAGGAGCAGTTCTATCTGGTGTGGCCTGTGGTGATCGCCGTATTGTTGCGCACGATCGGTCGCAAACCCGCCGTGCTCGGGGCGCTGTTGATGACCGCATCTGTCGCGGTCGCGTGGTACGTCGCGGCAACGTATGTGCCGGGCGTGCCGGGCTCGGTGGTGGAGACCCCCGAGTACTACATGTCGTTGTTCGGCCATACGGTGTTACGCCTCGACTTCCTCTTCCTTGGCACCCTTGGGCGATCGGGTGGCCTGTTCATGGGGGCCGCGCTGGCGTTCTGGTTCCGCCCCTCGATGTTCAACCCCAAGCACCCCACATCCGAGCGTCACGTGGTGACGGCCGTGTCGCTGGCGGGACTCGTTGCCCTGGGCTATTTCGTTTGGACAATGCGCGACGTGGTGGAGGGCAACCTGCAGGGTGGTTCGAGCGGCTACGACCGGCTGTATCAGGGTGGCTTCTTCGTGGTGGGACTGGCCAGCATCGCGGTGATTTGCGGTGCGGTGCATCCCACCACGCCGGTGAGCAAGTACCTGCTGGGCAATCCCGTGTTCGTCTGGATCGGACGACGCAGCTACGGCCTCTACCTTTACCACTGGCCGGTGTTTCAGTTTTATCGGCAGGTTGCGGGCCGTGGACTCACCGTTGTCGAATTCGTCGTATTGATGGCGATCACGCTGGTGATCACCGAACTGTCGTATCGATTCATCGAGATGCCGATTCGCACGGGTTCGGCAGGGCAGTGGTGGCATGCGATTCGTTACCCGCGCATGGACCGCGATCGTGCGCGATCGCAAGGCATGGCGGTGACTGCGCTGGTGGCGGCAGTCGTGCCGGTGTTTGCGCTGGTCAGCCTGTTCCTCGCGCCGGTGCAACTGGACGAAATTGGCCAGAGCCTGCAAGACAACGAAGACAGCGTGGAAAACATCTTGGGGCAGACCACAGTCGTGGCGACAACCATCGCGGGCGCCACCACGATTCCGGCTCCTGCAACGACGACGCTCGACGGCCAGATCATCCCGCTGCTGGCAATTGGCGACTCGGTCATGCTGGGTGCCGCCGACATACTCACGTCACGTGGCGTCACGGTGGACGCGGTGAAGAGTCGGCCGTATCGACAGGCGCTCGAGATTGTGAACTACTTGAAGTCGGTCAATCGGTTAGGCGACTTCGTCATCATTCATCTCGGCACGAACAACTACGTGGATGAAAAGACGTTGGATGAAATCATGGCACCGCTCGCAGACACCGAACTCGTGTTGTTTCTCACTGCACACGTGCCCGACAAGCCGTGGCAGGATCCGAACAACGCGTTGATTCGTGCGCTGCCTGATCGGTATGGCAACGCGAAGGTGTTGGACTGGTATCAAATCGCAAGCGAAAACCTGAACTATCTCTATCGAGACAAGGTTCACCTCAACAAAAACGGCCAGGTCTTCTACGCGGATCTCATCATGCAGGCGGTCGGCAACTAGCATTTGATGCCATGACATCACCTGTTCGCGTTGCAGTCACCGGCGCCGCCGGCCAAATTGGTTACAGCTTGCTCTTCCGTATTGCCTCTGGCGCCATGCTCGGCCCCGACACAAAAGTCATCCTCCAGTTGCTGGAAGTGACGCCCGCGCTCGGCGCATTGGGCGGTGTGAAGATGGAACTCGACGACTGCGCGTTTCCGAATCTCGTGGATGTCATCACCACCGATGACGCCAACGTCGCCTTCGGCGACGCCGACGTGGCGCTGCTCGTGGGTGCCATGCCACGTAAGGACGGCATGGAACGCTCCGATCTGCTGTCCGCCAACGGCGGCATCTTCAAGCCACAGGGCAAAGCCATGAGCGATAACGCCAAGAAGGACATCAAGGTCCTTGTCGTGGGTAACCCCGCCAACACCAATGCGTTGATCGCTATGCACAACGCGCCCAACATCGACCCGAAGCAGTTCACCGCGATGACGCGACTCGATCACAACCGTGCGATCAGTCAGTTGGCAATGAAGGTAGGTAAGCCGGTTTCCTCAGTACGCAAAATGACGGTGTGGGGCAACCACAGCACGACGCAGTATCCCGACTTGTCGCACTGCGAGGTAGACGGACGCAACGCGCTCGAGTTGGTCAACGATCAGCAGTGGATCGAAGAGACCTACATCCCCACAGTGGCCAAGCGCGGCGCCGCAGTCATTAAGGCGCGAGGGTCGTCATCGGCAGCTTCGGCGGCAAACGCCGCCATCGACCACGTGCGCTCGTGGGCGCTCGGCACCCCGCAGGGTGACTGGGTGTCGATGTCGGTGCCGTCCGACGGCAGCTACGGCGTGCCCGAAGGCATCATTTCGTCGTTCCCGTGTACCTGTGCAAATGGCACGTACTCAATCGTTCAAGGCTTGGACATCAGCCCATTCAGCCGCTCACGCATCGACGCGACGGTGGCGGAGCTGCAGGAAGAGCGTGACGCGGTGCGTGCGCTCGGCCTGATTTAACGCGATCTTTTGCGACGCTCAGTGCGCTGGGCGATGTCCAGTGCGTGTTCGTCGGCGGCAGCGTTGCAGGCGTTTGGAAACTCGGCGATGCGTGCGTTCTTTTCTGGGCGCGGGGAGAGTTGTTCGCCACGCCGCCACGCCTCGAGGTAGCGCTGTGGCCAAATTTCGCCCTGCAGCAAACGTGTCTCGGCAAGCGGGCACACACGTGACAGACCGAGATGAAGGTGGCAGCGAGTCACGCGTGCGTTGCCGGATGAGCCGATAGTGCCGATCCATTGGCCAGCTTCGACTCGATTGCCCGCGTTCACCTTGACGCGGCCCAGATGCGAGAAGAAGTAGCGCACGGTGTCGTCACCGTGCAGGATGATCGTCTTACCGCCGCGCGTACCGGGTGCGTCAACGGCCGGATCCCACTTATCCTTGCGCCGCACTTGCGTGATGATTCCGGCAACCGGTGCAAGCACGCGCGCGTAACACCCCTCCACGTCGACAGCGGGGTAGTGGAGGTGGTCGGCGGGCCAGGAGACCTCGACCTTGTTGAAGGGAAAGACGTAGCGCGGGCGCTTTGAACTGCCCGCGTCCGGTGTTTCGGTCTGCGATGTTTCGGTCTGCGATGTGTCATTCTTTGTGGAGTCGGCTTCGGCCAGGAGCGGTGCAGGCACGAGCAGGCCCGCGATCACCGCTGCTCCCACACTCCATGCGGCCGTCCGTGACACGGCGCCCCCCTCTTCACTGCCCTTGGTTCGTCTCCGATGTTACGGTGATGCGCCATGTCCACGTCCAATCAGCGCCCACTGTTCATCGACACCGACACCGCGAGCGACGATGCGGTCGCCCTCGTTATGGCGCTGCGTTACCCGTCGGTACGCGTCGTGGGCATCGGCATCGTGGCGGGCAATGTGCCCCTCGCTATGGGTGTGCAAAATGCCCTCTACACACGGGAGCTCTGCGGCTCATCGGTGCCGATCTATGCCGGCTCGTCGCGTCCGCTGGCCCGCGACTTGCGCACCGCGCAAATGGTGCACGGCGAAGACGGCATGGGCGACATTGGGCTCGCGCTCGCGGGCCGCACGCCCGAGGCTGGTCATGCGGTGGATGCGCTCATTGCCGCTGCACACGAACACGCCGGTCAACTCGAGCTGGTCACGTTGGGGCCACTGACGAACGTGGCGGCGGCGCTGCGCAAGGATCCTTCAATTGCGACACATATTGTGCGTTGCGTCATCATGGGTGCGGTCGCCGATCACGTGGGCAACGTCACGCCTGTCGCCGAGTTCAACATGTGGTGTGACCCCGAGGCTGTCGACGTGGTGTTGCGCTCGGGGATGAAGTTGGAGTTCGTGGGTTGGGATCGCTCACGCTTCGACGCGTTAATTACGTCCGAACTTGCCGCTTCCATTCGCTCGATTGGTACGCCACTTGCCGAATTCGCAATCGACATTCAGCGGTGTGTGCTCGAGTTCTGTCGGACGGAAACCAAGCTCGATGGCTTCGACTTTCCTGATCCGATCGCCATGGCGTACGCGCTCGATAACACTGTTGCGCTCGAGACGCGCGATCTGTACGTGGAAGTGGAAACCGGCCCCGGCCCCGCCGAGGGCATGGTCGTCATGGATGTGCTCGGCGTGTTGCACCGCGAACCGAATGCACGAGTGGTGACCAAAGCAAGCCACGATCGCTTCGTGGCGATGCTGCGCGAAGCAGTCGCGTGACGAACTAGGCGGTGTACGAGTCAGCGATCGACAACACGTCGTCGATGATCGCCAAACCCTCGCGCGCCTCGTCGGCCGTGATCGTGCACGGTGGCACGACATGCATGCGATTGAAGTGCGTGAACGGCCACAGGTTGCGCTCTTTGCAGGCATTCGCAAGCTCGAGCATGGGCTTGGCCGCCGGGCCTGATGCGTTGTAGGGCACGAGCGGTTCGCGCGTCTCGCGGTTGCGCACCAGTTCGATTGCCCAGAAGACACCCAGTCCGCGCACGTCGCCCACCGACGGGTGCTTGGCCTTGATCTTTTCCAGTTCGGGGCCGATTACGGTTTCGCCGATTGTGCGCGCGTTTTCGACGATGCGCTCTTCTTTGAAGATGCCGATGGATGCAACCGCGGCCGCGCACGCCAGTGGGTGACCGCTATAGGTGAGTCCGCCAGGGAACATCTTGTCGTTGAAGAATTCGGCGATCTTCGGGCCGATGACTACGCCGCCGAGCGGCACGTATCCGGAGTTGACACCCTTGGCAAAGCAGATGAGGTCGGGTTCGACGTTCCACTTGTCGACGGCGAACCACTCGCCGCAGCGACCGAAGCCGGCCATGACCTCGTCGCACATCATGACGATGCCGTGGCGATCGCACAGGTCGCGCACGCCCTGCAAGTAGCCATCCGGTGGCACCAGAATGCCGTTGGTGCCGACCACCGATTCGAGCGCAATCATCGCGATCGTGTGTGGGCCCTCCATCATCAGCACATCCTCGAGATGCTGGAGCGCACGCTGGCACTCTTCGCGCTCGTTCGTCGCGTGAAATGCGGAGCGATAGGGGTACGGACCCCAAAACTTAACTGCGCCCGAAAAACCGGTCTCGTTGGGCCAGCGGCGCGGATCGCCGGTGAGCGCGATCGCTCCCGCTGTGGCGCCGTGATACGAGCGGTAAGTGGTGAGCACTTTGTGCCGACCGGTGGCGAGGCGCGCCATGCGCAGTGCGTTCTCTGCGGCCTCGGCGCCGCCATTGGTGAAAAACACCATGTTCATGTCGCCGGGGGCGAGTTCGGTGATGAGTCGCGCCGCTTCGCTGCGGGCATCATTGGCAAACGACGGGGCGATCGTGCACATCTTGGCCGCTTGTTCCTGAATTGCCGCGACCAGTTTTGGATGTTGGTGACCGATGTTGACGTTCACGAGCTGGCTGGAGAAGTCGAGGTACTTCTTGCCGCTCGAGTCCCACATGTAGCAGCCTTCGGCGCCGACGATGTCGACGGGATTCAGCGCACCTTGGATTGACCACGAGTGAAATACGTGTGCCCGGTCGTCGAGCCAGGCCTGGGTCTTGGAGTCTTCAAGCGTCATGGCTCGAGCCTAATGGGGCACCAATTGGGCCGTCGTCTGCGGTTCAGGCAAGCGTCGCGGCGATGCGTGTGCGCAATTGCGGCCACGCGGCGGCGAGTCCGCCGTGTAGCGGAAAATGTTCCACCTCGTCGAGGCCAACCCAGCGCAAGTCCTCTGACTCGGCATTGGCCGCGTGTGCCCCGGCATCGTCATGGCAATGAGCGATGACTGTGTCGTAGCGCCATGTTCCATGGTCATCGCTGTAAATGTCGCGCACGACAATCCGCGAGCCGTCTATGCCCGCTTCTTCGAGTGCCTCGCGCCGAGCAGCCGCAACGGAGTCTTCATGCGAGTCGAGTGCGCCGCCGGGCAGCGCCCAGGTGCCGCCCCCGTGTGTCCATGCGGCGCGCAACTGCAGCAACACGTGTGGTGAGTCGGTGTCGCGACGTATGAGTAGCAAACCCGCTGCGCCGAAGAGACCCCAGTGGCGATGGCCGCAGGCGCACAGCACCCATCCGTCACCATCCCGAAACGCCACGGCTCAGAGCGTAGTTTCAGCGGTCGCTTTGGCGGCTCGTCGTGCGGCCGCGCGTTCAGTTGCCTGCTGGGCAGTGAGTTCTGCGTGATGCGCGCGGCACAACACCTCAAGTCCGCCCGTGCCGTTGTCGTCCGGATGCTGATGGTGGTGACACCCGGGTCCGTAGCCGCCGCCGTTGCGCGGCGCCCGATGATTGACTTCGCAGTCGCGCCGCGCGGCGGTGCAGCCCTTGCGTGTGCAGCGATACTTGGCGCGTCGCTTGGCCGTCGCCCGGGCAAAGCGCCAGATATGTTCGCGCTGCCACGCCCGCCCGCAGACATCCGAACACCACGTGCGACGCCGAGCCGCGGTGATGGTCGCGTTACACCACTGGCAGCATCCCGCGTCCCCCCGCCACTGAGACAGCGCGCAGGTGATGCGTTCGGCCACCAATGGGGGCAGTGCGTCGGGGTTGGTCACGCTTGCGAATGTAGTGCGACGAAGTCAGATCGTGGTCGACGTGAGGTCATCGCCGAGCACGATCTCGCCGGAAAAGTGCGCGGCGGCAATCGCCCGCCACTCGTCTTCCTGGCCGGATTGCAGCCCGGGGATGTAGTGCGTGAGCACGAGTGTTTTCACGCCGGCGCGCGCAGCGGTTTGCGCAGCTTGTTCGACGGTCGAGTGGTAGTCGAGGATGTCGTTGAATCGCTTGTTTGGCACTTGCTTCACGAGGTCGTCGCGCATGGCGGTCTGCACATAGGCGTCTGCGCCGAGACACAACTCGTCAAGTTCGGCACACGGCAGCCCGTCGCCGCCGAAGACGACGGAGGTGCCGTCGTGTTCCACGCGGTACGCCACGGTGGGTTCCACAGGCTGATGGTTGGTGCGCCCCACACGCACCTGCAGTGCACCGATGGCAAACGTGTCGCCGGGCTGCACCTCGGTCACCTCCACCTGCGGTCGCCACGTCAGCGTGTCGTGATGGTGTGCCAGACGATACGAAATGTCGGGCTCGAGTGCGGCAAGGATGCCGTTGACCACCTGGCGGGTGCCGGGTGGTCCATAGACGGCCAGTGTCGTCGGCGCAGCAGTCATGATCCAGTGCGTGGTGATGACGTCGTTGAGGTCGGTGATGTGATCGCTGTGCAAATGGGTGAGCGTGACCGCCGACAGCATCACGGGTAACACGCCCGCGCCCGACAGGCGCATGACGACGCCACGCCCGGCATCCACGAGGAGTCGGTGGTCGCCGCTGACGAGCAGTGTCGCGGCGCCCGCTCGGTCGGGGTTGGGCATCGGCGTGCCGGTGCCGAGCAAGGTGATCTGCATGACGGGTCGTCCTTTAGTGCGTTGTCGTGGTGCGACGGATGAAGTTGATGATGAGCGACGCGAGTTCTGCGCCTTTGTCCTCTTGAATGAAGTGTCCGCCACCGGCAATGGTCACGTGCGGCTGGCTGGCCGCGCCGGGAATGCGCGACACAAACACCGCATCGCCGCCCTTCGTGATTGGATCGCTGTCGCCGAAGCAACACAGAAACGGTCGCTCGAAGTGTTCGAGCACGCCCCAGGCCTGCACGTTGTCGTGATGGCTGGGGTCGTCAGCCGAGGTCGGCACGAGCGAGGGCAAGATGCGTGCGCCTGCCTTGTAGGTGTCGTCGGGAAACGGTGCGTCATACGCGGCGATTTCGTCGGCAGTCAACGTCGTTTGCGAGCCACCATTGACGAGTGCGCCAATGGGAAAGTCGGGTGCGGTTTGCGAAAACTTCTGCCAGGCGAGAAACGCCTTCGATAGTGGCCGCTCGCCGGTGGGTAGGCCGGTGTTGCTCATCACCACGCGCGCGAAGCGCTCGGGTTCGGCGGCCACGAGACGCAAGCCGATGAGTCCGCCCCAGTCCTGGCCGAAGAGGGTGATGGCGCGGAGACGCAGTCCGTCGAAGAGCAACTGCGCCATCCAGGCCACGTGTCGCGCGTAGGTGTAGTCGCCCTGCTCGCTCGGCTTGTCGGACTTGCCAAAACCCACAAGGTCGGGGACGATCACGCGGTGGCCTGCGGCTACGAGTGGCGGAATCATCTTCCGGTAGAGGTAGCTCCAGGTGGGTTCGCCATGCAGCAGCAGGATCGGTGCCGCATCGCGTGGCCCCTCGTCGAGATAGTGCACCCGCAGCGCCGTCTCGCCGCTGCCCACTTCCATGTAGTGCGCGGCGAAGGGATAATCAGGGAGATTTCCGAAGCGTTCGTCGGGCGTGCGCAACACGTTCATGACTGCACCAACATCCGGCGAATCGATGCGACAAGGATGTCGGTGATCGCGTTCATGCGCAGTGCCTGATCGCGATGCATGAGATCGAACGACTCATAACTGGTGAGCACGTCGATCGCGGTGAGCGCCGCACGTCGTGATGGGGCGCCGAGGGCATCGAGCTCGGTGGCGAAGTGGCCCTCGATTTGGTGGCGCATCGTGCGTCGTCCATCGCGTAATTGCTCGGCAAGCAGCGGCATACGGGGGGCGTGTGCGCGAGCGGCGACGCCCACGTGTCCAACTGCCACGAAGAGCCGCACGCGTTGGTCGACGAATCGGCGGATCTTCGACTCGGTGTCGCCGATGCCGAAGCCGTCGATCGCACCGCTCGCGCTGACGCGGCGGTACTGCACGTCGCAGACCGTGCGGTAGAGGTCGTGGACGTCGGTGAAGTGGCGAAACAGTGACCGCTCCGAAACGCCCGCACGCGCGGCGATCTCGGCGGCGCTCACCTCGACGTGTCCCTCCTCGAATAGGTCGAGCAGCGCGGTGACGATGTCGGCGCGGCTTCGTTCGCGCCGCAGCGTGCGGCCGTCGACAACTGGCGTTGTGTCATCGCGCGTGATCGTCATGAGATGACGCCGTCTATCGCCGTCATTGGGTGATGCCATCCATTGTCGGCACGAGGGTGAGCGCGTACAGCTCCTCAGGCGCAGTGGTGAATGACGCGTGCAGCGGAAGCGGCTCGCTCGTGAACCACGCGTGTGTCCAGACGCGCCCGTCACCAATGACGGTGCCTTCGACGGTAAAGCCCACGGCATGGTCGGGCATGGAGGGCGCGGTCGCGGCGCCCGACAACACGAGCGATACATGGCGCGTGGCAATGTCGCCGGGCGCGGGACGGCCACGGTCATCGAGTGCTGTATCGAGCGGTCGACAACAGGCGATAATCGTGCGACTCATACCCGCGGCCTTGTGTTCGTGTTTTTCGCCGAAGTCCTTGCGGCTTTGCATCTCGATGAACGAGCGCCGCGTGGGGTAGCGCACCACGGCAATGCGATCCCAGTCGCCAACGCCGCGGTCGTTTGCCGCGACATCGGCGACGAAAATAATGCTCGCGCCGATTTTGTTCAGAATTGACGACGGGTTGTAGCGATCGTCGGCTTCGCGCCCACTGATGGGTGCTGCGTCGCCGCCGCTCGAGGCGTCGTAGGCGGCAACCTCGCGGTATTTCATCAGGTTCACCATGTAGATAGGTCCGTCTCGTTCGGGGTCGCAGGTGGCAAGTCCGATTGCGTAGTCACGGTCGATTTGGCCGTAGTCGTGGGTGAGACGATTCGCCATGTGCGGTACCCCTCTCGCGCGGCGATCGCAGGCGTTTGGCATCGCCAGCGATCAATTGGCATACAGTATGACAAAACTGTAGGAAGCGCAAGGGGGAATCATGAGCGTGTCGGAACCGGACTTCGCGGGACGCATTGGTGACACGTATCGCGACTCGATTCCCGCTTGGCCGCCCGCGCCCGCCACGGCAGGTCGCGCCAATGTGCTCATGATCGTGTTCGACGACATGGGGTTTGCCCATGCAAGTTGTTATGGCGGCATCGTGCCCACGCCGAACATCGATCGGTTGGCGAAGCGAGGTGTGCAGTTCACCGGTTTTCACACCACGGCGCTGTGCTCGCCGTCGCGCGCGTCGCTCCTCACGGGACGTAATCACCACGCGGTGGGCATGCGCGGCGTGTCGAACTGGAATACGGGGTTTCCCAATATGCGAGGCGGTATCACCCCGCGTGCCGCAACGATGGCCGAAGTGCTCCGCGATCATGGCTACGCCACGATGTGCCTGGGCAAGTGGCATCTCGCACCGATGGAGGAGTGTTCGGTCGCGGGACCACATCACAACTGGCCGTTACAAAAGGGTTTCGATCGCTACTACGGGTTTCTCAATGGCGAGACGGATCAGTTTTATCCCGAACTCACGCGGGACAATCAGCACTGTTTGCCGCCGCGCACGCCGGAAGAGGGCTACCACCTGAGTGAAG
>JBIIEO010000030.1:0-6819 GCA_044237775.1 Ilumatobacteraceae bacterium
GAGTAGTCGCTTTGCTTGCAGAAGCGAATATCGCGATTGGTGAGAATGCCGACGAGCGTCCCGTGTGCATCGGTAATCGGGACACCAGAAAACCGGAAGCGATTCATGAGTTGTTCGGCATCTTCGAGAGTTGCCGATGGCGGAAGTGTGACGGGATCGGTGATCATGCCCGACTGTGAGCGCTTGACGCTGCGTACCTCAAGTTCCTGTTGCTCAATAGTGAGATTGCGGTGGATTACTCCCATGCCTCCGTTGCGGGCAATTGCGATTGCGAGTCGTGCCTCGGTGACTTTGTCCATCGCGGCTGATACGAGCGGGATATTGAGTTGGATATCACGTGCAAAAGTGGTGGACGTGTCGACCATGTCGGGAAGGACGTCGCTGAAACCCGGCACAACGACTACGTCGTCAAACGTCAGGCCCTCGTAGCGATCGAAGAAGTCGGCGTTCTTGGCGCTCATGATTGGACGTCCATATATAGACAGTACTCGTCGTCAATTCGCAGGATGTAGTGACGGTGGTACCGACACTCAGTGGCGAAACTGGCGAGTGTCCGTGAAGACCATTGCGCAGCCAGTCGCGTTCGCCGCGTCGATTGATTCCTGGTCACGAAGCGATCCGCCAGGTTGGACGATCAATCGCACGCCGGCCTCGATCAGTCGTCGGGGCCCGTCGGGAAATGGGAAGAAGCCGTCGCTTGCGGCCACTGCATGAGCGGCGCGCGTGCCGGCACGCCGACAGGCCAATTCGACAGCCTCCACGCGGCTGGGTTGCCCCGCACCGATACCGACTGTTGCGTTGTCTGCCGCAATGACGATGGCATTCGACCACAGTGCAGAACAGGTGGCCCACGCCAAGGTCGCGTCACGCAGTTGGACCTCGGTTGGCTGGGCGGTGCTGACCACACGCCAGGAGCGGGTGTCGAGGTTCAGGGTGTCGACCGTCTGGACGAGAAAGCCGCCGTGGATTTCTTGCAGATGGCGACGATCGGCCGGAGGCATTGCCGCGCGAAGAAGTCGCAGGTTGGGTGTGGCCTCAAGCACGGTGCGTGCCTCATCGAGGAATTCCGGTGCGATGACGACCTCGGTGAATACCTCAGCGATCAGGCGCGCAGTTGATCCATCGACAGGAGCATTCAGCGCAACGATGCCGCCGAATGCGCTGGTCGGATCGCACGCGAGTGCACGTGTATAGGCATCGCTGATCGTCGTACCTACTGCCACGCCGCAGGGATTGGCGTGTTTGACGATGACTACCGCGGGCTCATCGAAGCGATAGACGAGGTCTGCCGCAGCCTGTGCATCGAGCACGTTGAGATATGACATCTCTTTGCCGTTGAGTTGTTCGACTGAGGACCACCATGACGGAGCACCGTCGACGACATAACGCGCTGCATCCTGGTGTGGGTTTTCGCCGTATCGCAGTGGAGATTCCTTCGTCAGAGAAAGGGTGATGCGGTCGGGCAGCGGATCATCATCGGACAACCAGGTGGCGATGGCAGCATCGTAGGCAGCGATGCGCGTGAAGGCATCGTGGGCGAGTCTGCGACGCGACTCGTCGGAGAGGGTGTTGTGTGCTGAAAGTTCAGCGAGCACATCGTCGAATTGCATGCGGTGAGTGACCACACCCACGTGACTGTGGTTTTTCGCTGCAGCGCGAATCAGCGCGGGGCCGCCCACATCGATGAGATCGATGCTCGGATGCTGCGTGAAGGGGTAGAGCCCAACGACGACGAGCTGAATTGGCGTGATGTCGTGATTGGCAAGATCCGCCTGGTGCTGCGTATCGTCAACGTCGGCGAGAATTGCCCCATGCACCGAGGGGTGAAGGGTGACGACGCGATGACCAAGGATTGCCGGATATCCGGTGATTGATGCCACGTCGATGACGTCGAGCCCCGCTTCGTTCAGCACGAGTGCGGTGCCTCCGCTGGCGAGCAATTCCCATCCCAGTGCGCAAAGCCCTCGAGCAAATTCGACGATTCCGGTCTTGTCGTAAACGCTGATGAGCGCGCGGGGCATCGGATCAGTGTTGCACAGCACTCGGCAATGCATCATGGTCGCCGCGTCCGTTGAGCGCGAGTGACACCAACACGACAACAATGCCCGCCCACGCCACCATCGTCGGTCGTTCGCCGAGAATCGTCGCGGCGAGGATCGTTGCGAGAACTGGTTCAACCAGCGTCAAGGCGGTGGTGTCTGTTGGTTTCAGGTCTTTGAGTCCGGTCGCATACGCCCAGTAGGCGACCGCAACGGTGACAACGCCTAGCCACAGCGCCATCGTGGCCCCTGCAGCAGTTGCGATCCATCCAAAGTCAACGACGAGTAATAGAGGTGAGAGCAGCAGCGCCGCAATGCCGAAGACAATCGCCATTGCATGGGCGCTGGATGGCTGTGCGCCGAGAATTACCTTGCTGGAATGCGCGAAGAGCGCATACGAGAGTCCTGCCATCGCGGCGAGTGCGATGCCGAATGTGTCAACCTCTCCCGTGTCGCCTTGTGCGACGATCATCGCTACGCCGCCAATAGCCACGGCGGTGGTGACGAGCCATCGCCTGGTCGGTGGATGTCGCCAGACCGCCACGCTGATCACGCCCGCGAACAATGGCGCCGACCCCAGTGCAACCACGGTGCCCACCGCAACGCCGGTCATCCGGACTGCTGCAAAGAATGCCACGGCGTAACCGGCCATGCCCGCCCCGGCAATCCACCAATGCCACGCGGTTACAGGTAGGCGTCGAGGTGGAGTTGGCATGGTGCGCGCGACGACGGCAAGAGCGAGCGCGCCGACGAGGGTGCGCATTACTGCTACCGCGAGTGGGCTGGCATCTTCGGGACCAAGTTCTTGTGCGGTGCCTGTGGTGGAGAAGCACATTGCCGCGAACACGACAAGCAGGCGAGGACGCACGTCGGAAACCGTAGTGCTGGGCGTATGGAGAAGGCGCCAACTCGGACGTTGCAGCCCTGACGGTAGATTCGTCGTGTCGCCCTCGTAGCTCAGTTGGATAGAGCATCGGACTTCTAATCCGGTGGTCGTAGGTTCGATTCCTACCGAGGGCACTGTGGCTGAAGTCCGAAAATGGCCTATCCTGTCGAGTCGGCCGAATTGGAAGGTGTACGCGTGAAATTCAAGAAGGGTGACACCGTCATTTATCCCCAGCATGGGGCGTGCATCGTGCACGGAATCAAGCGCATGAAGGCATTCGGGACCACGCAGGAGTACCTCATCCTGAAGACGGTGATCAACGAAATGACGCTGTCGGTGCCGACGGCGATGGCCAACACGGTGGGTGTTCGTCCGCCGGTATCGAAATCGGAGCTCGAAGACCTTCGTTCGGTGTTATCGAAGGCCGACCCTCGCGTGCCCGCAAACTGGTCGCGCCGTTTCAAGAACCACCAAGAAAAGTTGAAGAGCGGCGACGTGTACCAAGTTGCCGAAGTGGTGCGCAACCTTGCCGCGCGTGATCGTGACTCGGCGCTCTCGGCTGCAGAGAAGACCATGTACGACCGTGCTCGAATCAACTTGATTTCAGAAATCTCTCCGGCGTTGAAGGTTTCCACTGAGGCTGCTGAAGTGTGGCTCGATAATGCACTCGAACAAGGTGTGTTGAAGCCGGCGAAGGCAAAGGCTGCGCCGAAACCTGCTGCGAAGGCAGAGAAGCCTGCAGCGGCCGCCAAACCTGCTGCGAAGAAGGCAGCGAAGCCCGCAAAGGCTGCGGCGAAAAAGAAGTAGTAATGGCACGCGTCGGGTTCTGTGGCCTGGGCGTGATGGGTGCGCCAATGGCGCGTCATCTTGCAAGCGCGGGACACGACGTAACCGTGTACAACCGCACCGGCGCGAAAGCCGAAGCATGGGTGGCGATGCATGGTGGTGCATCGGCGTCGAGTCCGCGCGAAGTCGCGGAGCGCAGCGACGTGGTGTTCATGTGCGTGGGCAACGACGACGACGTGCGGTCGGTGGTGTTTGGCAGCGACGGCGTGGTCGCCGGGCTTGCGCCGTCGGCGGTGTTGGTTGACCACACCACCGCGTCGGCAACGCTTGCTCGCGAATTGTCTGACGCGTGTGCTCGTGCTGGCGTCGGTTTCGTGGACGCTCCTGTATCGGGCGGCCAGGCCGGCGCGGAAAACGGCCAGTTGACGATTATGTGCGGGGCTGACGATGCCGCAGTGTTTGCGCGCGTCGAGCCGATAATGGCCGCGTATGCCAAGCGCACCAAGTTGCTCGGCACGGCAGGGTCGGGTCAGCTGGCCAAGATGGTCAATCAAATCTGTATTGCGGGTATCGCCCAAGGATTGTCCGAGGCGCTGAACTTCGCGATGCGTGCCGGCCTCAACCCCGATGATGTTGTGGACGTGATCTCCAAAGGTGCGGCGCAGTCGTGGCAGATGGACAACCGCGCGAAAACCATGGTGCGGGGCGAGTTCGAGTTCGGTTTTGCTGTTGAGTGGATGCGTAAAGACTTGGGCATCGTGTTTGAAGAGGCTCGTCGTAACGGCGCAGCATTACCGATGACGGAAATGGTGAACGGGTTCTACTCGGAAGTCGTGGCCATGGGCGGCGCGCGGTGGGATACCAGCAGCCTGATTGCCCGCTTGGCAGAGGGCAACTGGTTTAGTACGGAGGGGCCGGAACGTACTGCTTGATCGGGTGGTCGAGCATCGCCACCCATTGGGATCCGGGTATGCGCTGATCGAGCGCCATCATGGCAAGGTCGCCAGCAGCTTCAACCTCCATCACGCCAATGGAGAACATCTTGGCGAACTCTTTGGCCAACTCGCTCACCAGCGGCGTGTCGATAAAGCCGGGGCACAACGCGCTGATGCACACGTTGTGTGGGGCGAGTGCAACGCCGAGCGACTTGACGAGGCCAACCATGGCGTGTTTTGTGAGGCCGTAGATCGGGTCGGGCGGGATGGGAATGAGCCCGGCCAGCGAGGCGGTAACGAGAATATGCCCGGTGCGCCGCTCGATCATCGATGGAATAACGGCTCGCGCTCCAAACACCACGCCGTCCACGTTGACGTTCATGATTCGCCGATAGCGCTCGTCATCCACGATCTCCAGAGGATGCGTTGGCATCTCGCCGCCGACTACGTGTTGATGGGTTGACACGCCGGCATTGAGCGCGACGATGTCGAACGGCTGATGAGCGGCGACGACGGCGTTCCACTGTGCCGAGTTGGTCACATCGAGATGCACATAGGTGCCGCCCACCTCGCTAGCGACACGGTGGCCGAGCTCGTCATTGATGTCGGCGATGGTGACAGTGGCGCCTTCGTGGGTGAAGCGTCGCGCCATTTCGGCGCCGATACCGCTGGCGCCTCCAGTGATGAATGCGTGCTGACCATTCAGGGCTCCGGTCATGAGGCGCCTTTCGTTTCGGTTGCTGCTTGGGCGAAGGTGTCCAAGAGACGATCGATCTCGGCGTCGGTGATTACCAGCGGTGGACAGAAGGCGTTGGTGTCCGTGTTGATCGCGCGCACGATGCTGCCCAGTTCAATCATGCGATCACGAACGGCGATGCAGTTTTGGTCGGGGTGCAAGCCTGCTGCCCACACCGCGCCGTCGCCGCGCACCTCGGCAATCACGCCGTCCGCGGCGAGCGCCTGGAGGCCTTCGCGCAGGCGTGCTCCCACATGGTGGGCTCGGCCCATGAGGTCTTCGCGCTCGATAATGGCAAGGTTGGTGAGCGCAGCGGCGCACACCGTGGCGTGACCTGAATAGGTGTAGCCGTGGCGCAGGATGAAGTTGGGGTCGGCCTCAAGCATCGCACGCACCGCGCGTCCGACGTAGACGCCGCCGAGTGGTTGATAGCCAGAGGTCACGCCTTTGGCAAAGCACAGCAGGTCGGGCACAACGCCGTAGTGGTGCGCGGCAAACCACGTGCCCATTCGCGCAAACCCACTGATGACCTCATCGAAAATGAGGAATGCACCGTGTTGATCGCAGAGTCGACGCGCACCCTCGAGATACCCGGGCGTAGGCGGGTACACGCCGCCAGCACCTTGCAGTGGTTCCATCAGAACTGCGGCGACGCGCGATCCGTTGTCGTTCATGAAGGTGGCGAGTTCCTCGATGTTGTCGCCGTCTACTTGCACCACGTCGGGCACAAGCGGGCCGAAGCCTTGCTTGTTGAGCGGGAGCCCTTGCGCGCTGGTGCCGCCGTAGTTGGTGCCGTGGTATCCGCGATGTCGCGAGATAATGATCGTGCGCTCGGGATGGCCGTTTTGAACGTGGGCGACACGGGCAATCTTCATTGCCGAGTCGACGGCCTCTGAGCCGCTGCCGCAAAAGAACACGCGTGAGTCGGGAAGCGCAGAGATCGACTGCAGCTTGTCTGCGAGCGAGTCAGTGACATCCGAGCTGAATGGGTCAAAGGTGGAGTAGCTCTCGAGTCGAGTGATCTGCTTGGCGACAGCCTCGGCAATCTCGGTGCGGCCATGGCCCACGGTGCAGTACCAGAGGCTGGCGATGCCATCGATGTATTCCTTGCCGCTTTCGTCCCAGAGTCGGGCACCTTCGCCCCGCACCAAGCGGATGAAGTTGGTCTTGGTGGGCTTTGAAAACGCGTGGAGAAAGGCTCCCGTCATGGTTGCGACGTTACTTGCGGGATTCGTCTGCCCGACGTGTTCAGTAGTCTGTGGGGGATATGAAGGGCTTGATCCTGTCCGGTGGCGCCGGCACCCGGCTCAGGCCGATTACCCACACCAGCGCCAAGCAGTTGGTGCCAATTGCAAATAAGCCGATCCTTTTTTACGGCATCGAGGCAATGGCTGCGGCCGGCATCCGCGAGATCGGCATCATCATTGGCGAGACCGG
>JBIIEO010000031.1:0-6386 GCA_044237775.1 Ilumatobacteraceae bacterium
AGAGTTGTTGTGGCTTCTGGTTGCCCTTGGTGCCACCGCAACCTGGGCCGTCGGCAACGATCATGATCCAATCGTTGTCGCGAGCGCGCAAGACCTCGGTGTCGACATAGCCGCCCTCGAGGCGCCATCCGGCCTCTTTCGTGAATGACACGCCATCGGCGGAAATGTATGACGCCACTTTCTCTGGGCAACTGCTGTTGAGTTCTGGCGACTCAACGATGTAGATGCGGATCCGCCCGTCGGGCAGACGCACCGGATCGGGTACGCCCCACGCGCGCGTGTCTTTCGACACGACCATTCCGGGCGATGTCAATGTTGCCGCACCAATTGAAAGGCAATCTGCGGTGAGGCACGGCGCGGAATACACGCCTTGTGTATTGGCCGCCATGTTGACCAACTTGAAGTACGCACGCGTGCCCGAAGGGGTCTGCGCAACGGTGAAGTCGGCGACAGGACCGTTAGACCCGGTGGCGAAGGCCTCGGGCGCACATACGCCGGCGTCGTTGCACAGCGTGACTGCAGAACCTGTTGGCACCATATCGGCGCGCCATACGCGATCGCCTCCAGCGACGCGCTCAACGTGAGGTGAAACGCCGCTTAGCCCGAGGTTGACCGACTCGTCAGTCAGTACCCAGCTCGACGCGTGGGCGATTGGTGCCGACGAAATCGCAAGCGAGGCGGCGAGAAAACCAGTGAGTATGACAACACGTGACCGACGAGTAAACATCGGCTTAGCGTAGTTCCGCGCACTACGCGAGAGAAAATGCTTCAGCGCGGCTCGGCCACATATACGGGAATGTCGCGCTTCGTCATGGCTTGATATTCGTCGTAGCGCGGAAACACGGCGACGGCGCGCGCCCACCAGGTGGCTTTTTCGGCGCCATCGATGCGGCGAACGCGCACGGGGAAGGGTGCCGGGCCATCCTGCAGAAGTACGTCATGAGGGAAGTGGTCAAGATTGTGCACCCAGTCAGGATCGTCCGGCGCGCCACCTTTTGAGGCGACGAGTGCGTAGGTGCCGTTGTGCTCCACTCGCATCAGGGCAATCTTGCGGATGAAGCCTGTTGCGGCCCCACGCATCGTCACGATGACGACGGGGATGCCCGTATCGGTGAGGGTGTTGGCCTGAGTGCCACCCGATTGTTCATAGGCAGCCACCTGGTCGCGCACCCATGCGCTGGTGCTCGGGACGTACGTTCCCTCAAGTGCATCCATGCGGGCACTGTAGAACATTCTGCATGGTTCGCCGGCAGTCGGCGAAACCGCATTGGTGAAAGATTGGTCGCGATGCGGCCATGGGTTCCTCCAGTCGCTATTGCTACGACACTACGGGGTGCGTAACGAGGCACCAAAGGCGCCAGATAGGGAGAGCGAAACGACGACGTCCCCTTCGTGCTCAGTGAGTATCGCGGACAGCTCTGCTTCAGACCATGTGCCAGATTGTGTGGCAATCCACTCCACCTGAGACTCTCCGCGTTCACGGACAAATTGATCGATTGATGCGTCAAAGGGCCCAACCAAGACAACGCGTCGTCGAGCGATTTCAGGCGAAGAGGCGACGCGGATCTCATGCTCGGAGCGAAAACACGAGAGGTGATAGGTGGCGATTGCTCCTGAGGTGATGAGAGTAGCCATCGGTATGCGAAGGGAGCGAACAGTCGCAGATGAGAGTGTTCCATCAATGACGTCGCGAAGGAAGATGTACACCGTGGCGATGCCGGTGCCGAGCGCCACGAGTCCGCCAATGCCAATGAGCGAAATGAGATAGACCCGCCGAGATACCGACGCGATCTCGTCAGGTTTGCCAGATGCGTAGTGGAGTCCCGCGGCACGCCAATGCACCCACCACACCGGGAGGCCAATGATGAGGAGCACCACTGCAAGCAACAGCGTGTTCAGTGCGGGATCGCCGGCAAGCAGTGCACCACCGGTCAGGGCCTCGACAAACGCGCCGAGCAAGATGACGACACCGACACCGGTTGCAATCAGGCCACCGATCGCCATGACATAGTCATACGTGCGGTCGATCTCAGTTCGCTGTATTCCGCGGCGTGCGGCAAGCACTGCGCGGTGATACGCCCACACGACAAGACCAGCACATGCCGCACCAAGCGCACTGGGTGTTGAGGAGAAGTGGTCACCGATGTCCGTTGCGCTGGGCGTGCCAAGAAACCAAACGGCGACTCGATAGAGCACAGTGGCGCCAGCCACGATCGCGGTAATCAAGCCGCCTGCAACGCCGAAGAGGACGACATATAATCGCCATCCCTCGCTATCGGGCGATGCAGAAAGACCGCGAACCCAGTACCGGATCCATACCGCGGCACCAATGAAGAGGAGCGCGATTGCACTGGCGAGAAGGTCGGTGTTGTCCACGAGTACTGCGTCGAGTGACCCTGGCGTGAATAGGCGATCGAGTATGGCTGCGACCAGTTGGCCTGCCCCTACGGCTCCAAGCACGAGTCCGATTAGGGCAGCAGCGACGTGACGAAAGGTGGTCTGTGGTCCACGGGTGAATCGGCGATCGAGTCGGTCAACGCCAAACCATGTTGCACCCCATACCACGGCTTGGGCGAGGGCGAACCCGTCATAGTCGTCGGCGCGGAATGCAAAGCGCAATAGGGCGTAGGCGCCAAACAGCGTCACCACGAGCGGCACGAGTAGTGCAATGGTGACAAAGAGCGTCCATCCAGGGCTTTCGGTCTCGAGTGGGTCGCGTGTGATACGTCGTTTTGTCCATAAGCCAAATACGACGAGAAGGGGCGCGCCAACGAAGAGCAGCGACAGATTGAGTGCCAACTCTGAAGAATTGTCCTTAACGAAGTTGGCACGGTCCGCCACCATGCCGAGAAGACCCGACAATCCGCTCGCAGTTGCAAGTGCCAATGCCAGTACGACCAAGTAGTGGAAGACGTTGCGTAATTGCGTACCGAGCGGCGCCGATGTGCGCCGTTGCCGGATAGCCCGAATGCCGAAGGCCACCAGTGCAATCAGTGCAATTTGCACGAAGAGACCGATCACCATGCCCATGTTCCTAGGGATTTGGCGTCGTGCAGTCGTAGAGCGGCCACGGAATACCGGTCAGTTTCCAATCTTCGTCGACGCGGACCAAACGCAACGTATGTCGCTCTTCGTAATACCCACCAAACGGCCCGCCGTCGGGAATGTCGGCGGTGATGCGCACGGTTGCGCGTTCGTCGTCGATATCGACCCCTGCGAGACTGATACGGACGTCATTTTGAAGAAATGCGCGATCAAGATCTGTCGCGTCACAATCGCTTTCCGGTTCAAAGAATGTTGCGGCCTCATCGAAATCGCCGTCGAATGCCGCCTGCAGGTATGCCTGGGCAACGCCTTCGGGTTCCGTGATGTCATAAGTCGTAACCCCTCGCCCCACGGTGAGGCTGACTGCTGCGAGCACCACGAGGAGTAGAGCGCCGACCACCACGGCCAATACGCGGTTTGGGCTCCAACGCACGGCATTCACCCTATGTCACAACATCAAACAGCGCGCAGTATGCAGATCCCTCAATTGGGCTCTTCCCATAATTGCTACAGCGCTGCAAGACGTGTCTGTGCCCACACGCTCGACGGGCGTTCTGCAAGCCGTGATTCGACAATGACACGCGCCTCGGCGGTACGCCCTGACTTCATGAGTGCATCAATATGTGTGCGCAGCACAACATCGCGCTGGGCATGACTGCCCCCAAAGAGTGCCAAGTGCTCGACGACGGGATCAAGCGACGCGGCTGCCGACGCATAGTCGCCGTCGGCATGATGCACCAGCGCGCGACACACCGGCAACCCGACACGCCTTGTCATCTCCTGATTGGTGCTTGTGGTGGGGGACTCGAGGTAGCGCTCGAGATTCTGGATCATCGCATGGGCCTCAGCCATGCGATGATTGCCAACGAATGCCATCACGGCGTGCATGTCGTTGAACACGTACCACGGCTCATCGCCTTTTGCAGCCCAACCATCAGCAAGCGACTGCCAGCGCGTGCCTATATCGACATCCTCAAGGTGGAGGCGCCACAGAAGCGCTGAAGCATCCAGCATCTCCATCGCTACATTGCCTGACTGCTGGTTGCGGATAAATCGGTCATACATCGCGAGCGCACCTTGCCAGTCCTGTTGTTCCAGCAGAAACAGCGCGTTGTGCCACGCGATGTGCACGTTCAGAAACGTGCCGGTCTCCCAGTCGCCAGTTCGCTCGCCAAGGTATGCGAGCCCGCGCTCGTAGTCGCCGCGCATCTCATTTACGTGAGTAACGGCATGGATACCCCACGAATCAGTCGGGTGCCTTTCCACTGCGCGCAGGCCAACCTCCATCGCCTCGTCATATCGACCTGATTCCTCGAGGCCAAACGACCACATGCCCTCGAGGTAGCCGTGATACTCATCTGCTGGTGACCATGCCGTCAGCGCCGATGCCAGACGCGATTCAAGCTGTTGCGACGCTCCGGTAAAGAAGTCAATTTGGTGACCGACGAAGAGTGCGAGCGCATCGCGCGGAAACGACTCATTGATCTTCAGTGTGGTCTGCGAAGCACTGTAGAGGTCACCTTCTCGGAGTTGCAGGGCAGCAGTCAGGTGCATGCGCTCACGTTCGTTTGCCGCGCGTGGGTCAACTTCGTGAAGGCGTTCGCCAGCGGCGAGTGCGTCGGCTCGCTCACTGGACAACAGTCCCAGATATGCAGTCAGCACATGTGCCATCGGCGCAACAGGGTCCACGTTGCATGCGTGCTGAGCGTCGTCGGCAACCGACTGGCGAAAACTCAACAGACTGAGAAGTGCCCGGTCGTAGGCCTCTGCCCCTTTAGATGTCGCAGTGATGGCATTATCAGCAATGTCCTGCATTGCTCGATTGTGCCACCAAAAACCCTGTCCCGAGGAATAGCACGTGCCAGATGGGCTCTACGAGACGGCGACTTCGACCATCGCTCCTGAGGCGTCACTATCGAGAAGTGTGATGGTCACATTCGAAATGGTGAGCGGTTCGTCCGGTCGAAGGGTCCACTCAGTTTTTGTGGCCAGGAGCGATTCATCAAGCACGAGCTGATCTCCAGGTTTCTCGAGAGATCCCTGGAGGCGATAGGGCCCTGCAAAGTGGATTCGAGTCGCGTCTACTACGTAGGCAATTGTTTCGTTGCAGCAACGATTGAATTCACTCTTACGCCATGTGTCGATCACCAAGACCTTGGTTTCGCTGATCTTCACCATTACCGCCTTTGGTAGTTCAGAGACAACTGAATTTGTGCTGACGAAGTGCGTTGTGGTGCCTGCACTGGTGATGCATCTCACCTGATTGGGCTCAACCCAGCCAGCTAGATACTTGTTCCAGACCGTCATGTCCGTTGCGTTGTAATCATTAAGCCCAGCGTTGTACATCACGTCGAAGCGGTTGAGGCCGACGAAGTCGGTGATGCCTCGTTGCCCTGAGTAGAGGTCCCAGAGATTGAGCCATGCGTGACCGAGTTCGTGTGCAATCAACGAGGCGTCACTGTGATTGTGGGTTATCAGCGATGCTCTGGAGACATTGCCGGCAGGGGTGACTATTGGAGCATTCCTAGGGTCAAATTCCATCCACGCTGTAGCCCAGTCCATAAGGTCTGGTGATCCCACAAGATGAACCAAGTCGTAGTTATCAAAATTGAGCTCAGGGCTGGCATATTCCAGAACATCAAACGGGGATACCGAACCCGACTGCGGTTTGGGCGAGTCTTTCGAGAATCCCATTTCCGAGGCAGTTTTTGGAACTTCTATCCAGAGCTCTTTGGGAGCAGTGTCAAACGTGAACGATGCTTTTCCCCACGAGATCTGCTCATAAAAATGTGCTGCACCATTGAGTGCGGCAAGAGTTGGACCCACGTAGCTCGTCGGTGGTTCATCATCGCTAAATGAAAAGGGGAGCACCAATAACTTGGGTGCTCGGATTACCTCAGGCCTAGGAAAACCAACAAGATTCGACCGGACCATGCCATTCGCATCTGGGGGAAGGTCAGCGATGTGGCACTCCTCGGCGCCAGCCAGCGCATTAAAGGGTGTATCGGTGAACGTATCGCTCAATGTTGGGAGAGTGGTCGTCGTGGTGGTCTCGACGATGGTCTCATTGGCAGTTGAGTTTTCTGATTCCGCGCACGCAGCCAAGAGGGCTGAGGCAAGGAGGATGCTGCTCGCGACAAGGCGTGTGGGCATGAGGCGAATCTAATGGGGTGGTGGTGGGACGAATTGATCCGGAATTAGCGCGCTCGGAGGGACTCGAACCCCCAACCCTCTGATCCGAAGATGAGTATGGGTGGGGTACATGGGGTGTTGATGAAGCCTGAAGGGTTGGATCCATTGCACTTAAAGAGCAGGGAAACCGCTAGAGGGCTCTTAAGCTT
>JBIIEO010000005.1:0-116009 GCA_044237775.1 Ilumatobacteraceae bacterium
TTTATTCTTCGTGAACAACGCGAGAACTATTTGCCGTTGAAAGTCATTCGTACTCGTTTGGAGGGTGACACCAGCGATGGAATGGTGCGCCCCTACGATGCAAGTGCGCCGCGCGGCATTCGCAATGTGCAGACCACTGCTCATCATCCAGCGGCAAAGGTGGCATCTCGACCAGTACCACAGCGCCAAGTAGTCACCGACGACACCACGTCAATTAGTCGTGACGAATTACTCCAAGAAGCCCACGTGGACGAGAAAGTGCTTGTCTCAGTGGTGAGTGCGGGCCTGATTGCGCCAAAGACAGTCGGTAACGTGGAGATGTTTTCGCCTGCAGATCGCGAGATTCTCGATATCGCCGCGCGCTTTATAGAGCTCGGCATCGACGCGCGACACCTGAAGACCGTGCGTCACACGGTGGAGCGCGAAGCCGATCTGTACGAGCAGCGCATTCTGCCGTATCTTCGTCAGCGCAATCCGCAAGCACGTACCGAGGCAATCGAAATGGTCAACGAATTCGTCGATCTCGGCGAGCGCCTTCGAGCAAATTTGATGGCACGTTTGTTGCGCCAACTCGCCGAGGGCTAAGCCAACGCCTTCGGTTCGCTTGGTACAGTGCGATCGTGATGCACGAATTGGAACTTGAAGGCGTTCGGCTTGAAGTCCCCTCGAATGTGCCAGTGATGATGCTGCGCGAGGTGGAAGGTCAGCGAAGAATGCTGCCGATCTATATCGGGGGGCCGGAGGCGTCATCCATTCATTACGCACTCGAAGGCGTGATGCCTGAGCGTCCGCTCACGCATGACCTCTTGGCAAATGTCATCGGTGATCTGGGATCGGTTGTTGAACGCGTGGTGATCACCGAAGTGCGCGACCAGACCTACTACGCAGAACTGCACTTGGTAGGCGAAGGGGAGACCCAGATTGTTTCGTGTCGCCCGTCGGATGCGGTAGCGCTGGCACTTCGAACCGGATCGTCGATCTTTGCCGCGGCATCGCTGCTTGATGCGGTGGGGAAAGTTGCCCTGGAGGCGGTGGTCGAATCGGACGAGGAGATTCTCGACGATTTTCGCGACTTCATTAACAGCATTCGGCCGGAGGATTTCGGGGCGTAGGCGTCGCTCAAATAGGACCGTAGCCTTCGGGTTATGCATCTTGGCTTTAGCGGGAAACAGGCGTCCGAGATCGTCGGTATTAGTTATCGGCAATTGGATTACTGGGCGCGTACCGACTTGGTGCGTCCTACTGGGGCCGACGCGAAGGGAAGTGGCTCGCGTCGTGTGTACACCTATCGCGACTTACTTGAACTGCGCGTCATCAAGAACCTTCTCGATGCGGGTATCCGTCTCGAAAGCGTTCGTGATGTTTTCGCTTATTTGCGCGCGCATGTCGACACCGATATCGCGGCGGCACATATTGTGATCAACGGACAATCGGTAATTCTGTGCCAGGGTGACCAGCTCATCGACGTCATGAAGCGGGGACAGGGAGTCCTCAACGTGTTACCCCTGGCCGGTGTGAAGCAAGACGTTGATCGCGCAATTGAGCGCCAGCTCACGCCAGCTGCGTTACCAATGACCCAGGCGGTCTAGACGTCAGGCGTCGGGATTTGCCTTGGTAGTCGGAAAGAAGTTGGCCATGGGCGCAAAGCGCTGAGCCAGATCACTGAGGGCGCTTGCCGCATCGTTGAGCCTGCCCAAGGTCGCAAGACCTGCGGCCACCTCAGGGACCATTGACCGCAGCGGCTCCTCAAGGTCGTCGAGCAGACTGTTGAGCCGCCTGGCAGCCTGATTCACCGCCGCCAGGGTGTCAATGGCGGTGTCTGCGGCACGCAGCAGCGTTTCGAACGTCCGCGTAGCTTGGGACGCGAGATCAGTCGGAGCGACGGCGCTGAGTGCGCGAAATAAGTCGCCCCAAGGATTGGCAGGCTCGTCCGGATCGGGCATGGCGTCACGGTAGTCGGCAACCACATATGTCCTGGAATGCCTGTATTTGCTGGCGATTAAACTTTACATAACTATTATTATGGGCGTCAGGAACTCGGCCGGATCGACCTACCGGGGCCCGCCGTCCAGCATCTCACTGGCGATAACCGGCCGTGCAGCCTCCAATACCCATGCCAGCGCCGATCGATAATCGCGGGTGGTCGGGTCAATATCGGGCCGCAGGTCTTCCTCCACGTCTTCGATCGCACAGGCCAAGACGTAGATACGGTCACGGAGATCGTCAAGATGGCTCCTTGTGATGACCAGTTCGTGTTCGCTGAGATTGAGCTCACGCGACCGCTGACGCGTGACCCAGTCCCACTGGCGACATGCCTGCGAACAGAAACGCCGCGGCCTTCCGGCGCCGGTTGGCTGGCGTAGCGCAACACGGCACCAGAGACATTTCGCGCCGCGTTGAACGGGGTCTGCGCTCCCTGCTGTAGGGTTGGTGGCGGTCTGTTTTGTCATGACAAAATGGTAGGCGGAATCGACCCAGCCAAACGGTGATACTGAGACGGTGCATCTTGGTCCTGTTCCCTCGCGGTGGTTGGCCAGTGACAACGCTGCTGGTGCCCATCCACTCGTGCTTGAGGCACTGATTGGCGCCAATGCGGGCCATGCGCTTGCCTACGGGGCCGATCCGATCACCTCGCGCACCGAGGAGGCCTTTCGCGCCCTTTTCGACGCTGACGTAGTGACGCGGTTCGTGTACGGCGGTACCGGTGCAAACGTGTTTGCCTTGGCCTGCATGTTGCAGAAGGCAGACGCCATTGTCTGTAGCAACTGGGCGCATATCGCAGTCGACGAAGCCGGTGCTCCTGAGCGATTCCTCGGAGCGAAATTGATCACTATTCCGTCTCGCGACGGCAAGATTCGGCCCGACGATCTCCTCGCACTGGAGCATCTCCGTGGCAGCCAGCACCACGCTCCCCCTGGTGTGTTGTCGATTACTCAGGCAACTGAGCTTGGCACGCTGTACACGCCGTTTGAGGTGCGCGCACTTTGTGATATCGCCCATGCCATGGGCATGTCTGTGCACATGGATGGCGCGCGTATTGCGAATGCCACCGCGGCGCTGGGCGGGTCACGATCTACGCTTCGCAGTTTCACCATCGACGCTGGTGTCGATGTACTCACGTTTGGCGGCACAAAGGCGGGGGCCATATTTGGCGAAGCCGTGGTATTCCTCTCGCCGATCCTTGCTGAGCGATCGCTCAATATTCGCAAACAGACCACCCAGCTGCATTCCAAGATGCGATTCATCAGTGCGCAATACGAAGCGTTGTTAACAAACGATTTATTCATCGAGCTGGGCCATAAGGCAAATGCGGGAGCGCAGATTCTGTTCGAACGTGTCTGCGACATTGAGTCTCTGCAACTTCACGAACCCCCGCAGGTCAACAGCCTCTTCCCCATCGTGACCCAGCCACAACGCGCGGCGCTACAAGAGTGGTCATTTTTTTGGGACTGGGATCCCGCGCGCGACCAGGTGCGGTGGATGACGGCGTGGGATGTTTCCGACTCCGATATTGCGATGTTTGCCGACGGGGTGCGCCTCGCGCACGCCAAGTAGGCGTCGCATGAACGTGGTTGACGCAGTTACGGCCATTAGGAAAGCGTGGTCGGAATATTGCGACGATCGAACAATCCTGCAACTCGACGAGACGAGTGCGCAGGTATCGACGAATCGTGTCTTTCGGTTGACACTCGACACCGGGAATCCGGTGATCGCCAAGGTGAGCAACTACGGGTCGTATTTTCTCTTCGCAGAGGATCACGACCGTCTTTTCGAATGCACGAATCTGCTTCGGCACACGCGCTGGTCTGGATTCTTAGCCAACATCTTGACGAAAGACGGTCACCCTTTTCGCTGGTACGACGGGTCGTGTTGGGTGGTCTTCTACGACGATGTTGCGCGAGGCGACGCGCTTCCCAAGATCGTTTCCGAGGGTGACATCACCAACCTGGCCACTGAGATTGCTGAGTTCCATCTCGCCTGCACGGATATCGGCAGACGGTTGCCGGCGCCGTCCCACTCGATACGCAGCGATGCAGTCGCGCTGATGGACCAACTCGACATGGAAGACGCGCCGAGACGCCTGGGTCTCAGCCTCGAACATGTCCACGTCGCTCGAACCAGCGTGCACGAACTCCTCCTCCATCTTGAGCACATTGACTACGACCACTGGCCAAAGATTCCCATCCTGGTGGATTGGAATCTTGGCAACTTTTCGGTGCGGCGATCGACGTCGGGACGTTTCAGCCTGGATACCCGTTGGGACTACGACTGGTTCCGCATCGATTCACGGATGCTCGACTTCTATTTTCTTTCTCGAGTGTCGTCGGCCACGGGAGACCGAACGGAGTTCACCTACTCGCCACACACCTTTGTGGAGCCGCGTTTTGTCACGTTTCTTAGCGCATATCACCAGGTCAATCCGCTTAAACGCGAAGAGGTCGAGTTTCTTCCGTGGGCGTATCGCTTCTTTCTACTCAATTACGTCATACGCGAAGGTGCTCGCTTCTTTCAACCGCAGTTCAGTGCATCTTTTCGCGTACAAGCGACCGAGCGCTATCTCCCTATGTTGGCGAACTTTGATATCTCGCCGGCGATTCGAGCGATCTACTGACCGTTGGGATGATCGGGCAATCGTCGCATTGCAGTTGAGAAATATCGACCCTTCTTGACGTAGACCGCACTGCCGAGCTCGATCTCTTCCGACCGCGCGCGGCCTTCTTTGATCACTGCGGGTGTGCCTACCGCGAGCGCTCCGGGAGGAACGACCGTGTCATTGAGCACGACTGCATTTGCAGCAACAATGGCTCCGCTACCGACATGTGCACGATGCAACACGACCGCGCCCGATGAGACCTGCGCCGAATCATCGATGGTGCAGCACTCCAGGTGCACGATATGACCGATCACACAGTCGTTTCCGACAATGGTCGGTGTATGCGGCGTGGTGTGGATGACGGTGTTGTCTTGAATGCTGGTTCGTTCGCCCACCACAATCCGCCCGTCGTCGCCACGGAGCACCGCACCTGGCCAGATCGTGGATTCAGCGCCGATCGTCACCGAGCCAATGATTACGGCCTCCGGATGCACAAATGCTGTGGGGTGGATCGTGGGCACCGCATCGCCCAACGCATAGATCGCCATGCCCAAACGGTACTCCCCCTGTGTCTGCTGTCGATTACTCCGTGAGTTCGCCGTTTCTCGATATTGGGAACCATGCGCGATGCCGTTACCGTAGGCGCCCATGTCACGCCGCATCGACATCGAGTTAACCAGCCTCCTCCCCGACGGGACCTGGACATGGCGTGCAGCGGGAGCGAAGGCTCCGAAGGGCACTGTCGCTGCCGGTCTGCTTCCCGCTGATGCAGCACATGGTTCGGTGTGGAAAGTGGAAGCCGATTTCGATCTCGATGGCATCACTGTGCTGTCGGTAGTACAGACGAAGGATCGCAGTCAACGCGCGAACGTACTCGCGCTTTTGCCGAACGACTCTGATTTTGAACCCGTTACGCAAAAGCTTCGACCGAAGAGCGAGCGTGGCGGCCCCCGGCGCGGTGGACGCAAGGATGGTGAAGGTGGCGGGCGTCGACAGGATGGTCGCCCAGGACGATCGTCTGACGATCGCAAGCCAGCGCGTGAGGGTCAGCCAGCTCGGCGTCCACGATTCACCGCTCCCCCCGACTTGCCCAAGCGGCCCACTGCGAAGCGCCTCAAGCCCAAGCGCGTGCATCGAACTGCAGTGTTGGCGACACTCCCCGAAGAACAGCGTGGTGTCGCCGAAAAGGCACTAGTCGGCGGCATCAAGGCGGTTCGCGATGCAGTGCAGCAGCAAAATGACCAGTTAAAAAAGGAATCGAAACCGTTGATTCCCGCAGACGGACTCATCGCCATGGCTCAAGACTTGCTGCCCAAGTTGCGTGTTGCCGACTGGCTTGACCGCGCAGAAGCCGCTAAGGCCGATCTCGATCAACTGGACCTGCGTGACTTGAGGTCCGTAGTCGTTGCCTCAGATGACCCCATGGTGGTGCGTGATGAGAGCACACGTGCACTTGCGGCCGAGTTGAAGGACGCGCTCAAACGTAAGCAGGACGAGCAGCAAGAGTTGTGGCTAGCTGATATTCGGGCCGCAATCGGTGTTGGCCGTGTAGTTCGCGCGCTGAAATTGTCGAGCGAGCCGCCGAAGGCCGGTCAGCCCTTCCCTGCCGAGCTGGGTGTGGAGCTGGCAGCCCTCGCCGCCGCGTCGCTGGTTCCCACCGATCCCCAGGACCGCTGGGTTGCTGTTCTCGAAGCGGTCGCCTTCTCTCCGGTCCGCAGCGCTGTGGCAGCGCAGGGTACGCCCGAGACCCCGTCGGCCGAACTGCTGGCCACGGTAAAGCGCCTCGCACCCGTCATTCCACAGATCGCGAAGCAGTTTGGCATTGTGGCTGAACCCGGCGCGTCGGCTCCCCGTCCGCTGCGTTCTGCACGGGAGAAACGACCCCCAAAGCGTCAGCCTGCAGTAAAGCGTGCCCCCGATGCAGCGGTGGCAGCGAGCGCTCCATCAGCCGAAACACACGCGTCCTAATTGTTCAGTCGGCGCATCGCGTCGTAGTCTTCCGTCTATGACTGACGCCGTGTTGTACCGCACCGAAGGCAATATCGCCTTCATCACGCTGAACCGACCTGAAGCACGAAACGCCATAAATGGCGACGTGGCCCAAGGTATGGCCAATGCCGTAACGCAGATGGAAGCCGATCCAGAAGTTCGGGTCGGTATCTTGCTCGCCAACACTGCAGGTCAGGAGCGACCAGTCTTCTGCGCAGGCGCCGACTTGAAGGCATTGAACAGCGGAAACGCAGCAGCGCTGAATACCGAGGAGGGCGGCTTTGGGGGGTTTGTGTATCGAGAACGCCGGAAGCCGATCATCGCAGCAGTGGATGGGCTCGCGACGGCGGGTGGATGCGAATTGGTTCTGGCAACGGATCTCGTTGTTGCTTCGACGCGTTCGTCCTTCGGGCTCGCCGAGGTCAAGCGCAACTTGATCGCCGGGGCTGGCGGCCTGTTTCGACTCCCCCGCGCTATCGGACGAGCAGCCGCTATGGAGATGATTCTCACGGGTGACCCGCTTGATGCACAGCGCGCATACGACCTCGGTATGGTCAATCGACTCGTGGACAGCGATGCCGTGGTCACCACGGCAGTGGAATTGGCAGGCAAGATTGCCGCCTCAGCGCCGCTCGCTGTCTGGGCCTCGCGCCGTGTCGTTCTCGCCTCCGCCTATGCCTCTGATGATGCTCTTATCGCCATGACAAATGAGGAATTTGGCGCCATCCTGCAGAGCGAGGACACCAAGGAAGGGCTCACCGCGTTCATCGAGAAGCGCCCGCCACGCTGGCAAGGACGTTAAGTCGAGCGTGAGGCGATGATCAGGCGGGCCTTCATGCCCTGCCGTTCATAGAGGTTCTTCGTTTCGCGATCCCCTGGCAACGACAACGCATCGATACTGTCGGCACCCTCGCGCTCCGCGTGAGCCGTCACGTAATTGAGCAAGGCGGCGCCCGCACCCAACTCACGTGCGCGAGGAGTTACATAGATTCGGGTCAGCAGCGGACGTGGCTCAGCAGCACGATCGAGAATCGCGAACCCAACGATCTCCCCCTGTTCGACGACGACAAAAAATGGCATGGCACCCGACATGTTCCCCGTAGGCCAACGGTTCGCAAAAGAACCAAGCGACTCATCGAGCACTTCTACACCGCGAAACAGGCGGCCCTCCTCCGATGACGCGCGATCGAATGACTCGACGACCTCGCGGTCCGCTTGTGTGGCGAGCCGGCAGAGAAAATCAGGCGTCGACATGACCTCGGCGACGTTCGATGGCTTCGAGCACGGCTGCACGGTTTCGACCGCGTGCCTCGGCCTCATGGAGTACATCGAGATCAGCGATGGACAATTCATCTACTCGTGCAATCAGTTCCGCCGCACTGAGCAGCGCCCAACGCTCGACTTCGGAGTGCTCATTACGCGCCAAGGATCTGCTCAACGATGAATCGACAGGGTTCCGGGCATGATCAGTCGGAGAAGGAGTCGGACTCGGTCGATAGAGCCGCGACCCAAATTGACGCACAACCAATTCACCGATCATCCGTGCATTTCGACGATCTTGATCGAACCTACGCATCTGATCGGTGATACGCCCGATAAGAGCCTGGGTATCGATCAGGCGGCTCATCGTCACGCCCTAAACAGCGGGCACGCGTCATCCTCGACTGGACAACCAGGCGCACTCTTGCGGACCAGCAAGAAGCACTGCGTGCACTGGGTCTCATCCGGACGTCGCGGCTGCAGACGCTCAAGTCCGTCAGTCTTGTCATCAACAACGACTTCCTCGTCCTCATCTTCGAGTGGCGTCTCGTCTGCTGCCGTGAGCTTTTCCCGCAAAATAGCGTCGAGATCGGCCTCGACATCATCCTCAGTGCGCAGATCGTCGTCGTCATCGTCTTCTTCGGTTGCACCCTTCTTTGCAGCTACTTCGGAAACGACCGCATCGACATCCTCCGACTCAAGGATGTCTTCACCGGCTAGATCATCTTCAACGAAACCCTCATCGAGTTCCAGGCCCTCCTCGTCAAGGTCTTCCCCCTCGATCTCGGGCACGCCAAGAATCTCCGATTCCATGTCCTCGTTTTCAAGCATCTCGTCGTCAGACATGCACTTCCCTTTCGGCTATTGGGGCAGGAATATAGCCGAGTCAGGCCATTGTCCGGCGAATCATTCGCCGAGGCGACGTTGTTCGGCACGACGCTCAGCATCAAGGCGCTCTAACTCGGGCGCCTCAAGCGTGATATGCGTCATAGCGGCAGCGATGGCATGGTGTCCCGCCTTGTCTGCGATCAATCGGTGCATCTCGAGGGCGACACGCCGGTAGGACGGATGTCCCTGTGGGGATGAGCGCAATTCCAACAGATGCATGGCCTCTCGAGCATTGAATTGCATGACATATCGCAAGCGATACGCCATTGCGACGGCGTAAGGAGCCTGCTGGGGGTATTCCTCACGGAGCGCCTCGTAGAGGGCCGCTGAACGTGCCATCGTGCTCGCGAACTCGTCTTCACCCCCCGCTGCAGCCACGAGCTCGGGCATGACATAGCCATGGTCGACCGTTAGGCGCTGCCATTCGATCGTCAACATGCGGTGGCGCTGTAAGTCACGAAACGCGCCGTAATCACCCAACACGTCGAATCGATATCCCACACGCTCGAAGGCCCGACCAGGCCGGTGGCGACGATTCTCGCGCTTACCGACGTAGGCGGTAAGCAGCGCGGCTTTGTCCTCGATAGACATGTTTGCAACGCGCTCGAGAATCTGGGACTCGGGAAGATGGGAGTGTGCGTAGCAAATCGCGGCGATCACCTTGTTTTCGCCGTCGGGGTCAAAATCCACGAGGTCAACCTCGGGCACGTCGACAGGCGATCGATCGCCTAATAGGTCGTCCACAAGAATCGCTGTTCGATCGTGGTTGTCAGCCAGGTACGCACTCCATTTGCCACCGCGCTCTGGAATATCTACACGCCGTAGGAAGCTCGGAATCACCTTACGAAGTTCGGTAAGCATCAAATCCGCGTAATGACGGGCCTCGGGTAGAGGGTGACTACGCATGCGTAGCAGGAGCGCTTCGTACGCCTGGCCAGAGCCATAGATACCAACATTGGACAGAGCGGCTGCAGGCAAAACGCCTCGGACCGCATCGAGAGCTTTCGCCCGAGTCGCCTGACGATAGACAAAGTCGGAATCATTGATTCCCTTGTGGACCGTCCGGCGAACGTGATCGGTGACGCGACCAACCAAGTCCGTGTATGTATCAAACATCCGATCCATATCCCCGACGTATCGCGTTCCGTATGGACCATTCAATATTTCCAAGTCACGGAAGTATCGAAATCGACCTCCGAGACGGGCGTCGTAGTTGATGTATCGCGTGCTCTGCTCGAGATAACTCATCAGGCGTCCCCATTCGAGGACCTTGGTCAATACGTTCGACGCCTGTTCACATGCCAAGTGCACGCCGCCCAACTGCGCAACTGAGTCATCTCCGTACTCCACGAAGATCTTCTCGTACAGGCTTTCAGCATGAGACGAACCGACGCTCAGCGAGTTGGCATCGGCGTCGGGCAGGTCCTCGACGAACTCATCGAGAAAGAGGCGACGAAGGCTTTTCGGGCTCCGGCTATACCGGGCAAACAGTGCTCCCTTGACCACCTCTGGCAGATTGACCAACGCAAACACTGGGCTATCAAGATTGGTGAAATAGCGCGAGAGTATGGACGCTTCTTCGTCGGAAAAGACCTCAGGAATGTAGAGCGTCACAGCAGGCGATTCTAGAAGTTCCTCCCCGCCTAGCTGGTGATGTCCGCGTCACACGTATAGCGTCACAGCGTCGGGAATGACACGTATCCGAATCGCGGTTACGGCCTGGATGCGCTCGCCATCTACGCACACCTGACGCGGCGGTCCGTCCCATGAATACGAGACAACTTGTCTGATCGCAATGTGGGGATGAGGAAGATGGGTCTCCCATCGCATGCGATAGCGAGCCAGAAATCGCTGACGAATAGACATCGCGTGGTTGATGGTAACGAGATCCACTCGTCCGTCGTTGGGGTGTGCTCGGCTCGCAATGCGCTTGCCTCGCCAGTACCCGGTATTAGTAAAGAGCACCCAATCGCCACGGAAAAAACCGTCACCGACCTCTATGGTGTCTAGCGCAACAACACTTAAGCGACCCTCGGCGGTGGTGAGATCCACTGCGACGATGTCGACAGGGATGCGAAGGCACGTGTCACGCTTGTGATCCTCTAGGCCAAGGAGCTGCAAGACGTGCCGATCGGTCGAAACACACGCAAATGGCGTCTTTACGGGCTGTTGAGCATGCGACTCCACCGCTCGTCCAATGGCACGTGCGGTAGAAAAGCACGGAAGCCCGTTTGGCTGCGGTACTTCCTCGCCCCACGGGTCCCCTTTGCGAATCGTCATGCGCGCCCGCCTTCGATCGTGCTCGCAAGCGCCACCACCCCACGGTAGAGACGTTCACTGGCCTGTTGGGCTTGTTCGATGTCGGCTGCGTCCACGAGAACCTTCTCGATCTGCCTCACGAGATCGATGAGTTGCTTCATGGTCCGTACAAAGTCGCCCGCACTCAGTGCATCATCCGCCAACACGTCGTGCAAGGCTTCACCTCGACACCATTCCATAGCGAGGTCAATAAAACCGATATCGACAGTGCGATGGCGTGGAATGTTTCGACGAGTCTCTTCCCTGCCGATTCTTTCGCTGATTCGCTCGATTTGACGTACTCGCGTGCGAAGAGTCTCGTCACGTACCCGGGACGATTCGTCACGTTCTCGCGATCGATCTTCGTACACAAACACACTTGCCAACCCCGCAATTCGTGGTGCATCGAGTCCGCGAAAGAAGCCGGCAGCGATAGCTTCTGCGATAAGTAAGTCCTGCTCGTGGAAGATGCGCGACAACAAATGCCCTTTGTTGGTGAGGGTCCATTCATCCACATATCCCCATTCGGCAAGCAATTCGATGACGTTGTCAAATTGATCTGCCACGGAGTGCACGTTTCGCGAACTTCGATTTGCTAAACCCCGAAGTTCGCGTTCGATTCGATCTGCTGATCGAAGGGCTTCACGCCGAGCCTGCTGTCCGTGGGGAGATTCGGCCGCTCGATCAGCGAGGCTTAGCAATCGAGCACGCTCCTTGCTGCGCCTGTTGATACGTGCTTGCATCTCGACGATGTCGCGTCCTCCTTGAAACTGCGCAAACGAAAGATTCAACAGGTGGCGTGACTCGCGCTCCGATGTGGAACGAATCAGGTTTGTCGCCATGTTGTACGTTGGACGAAAAGCAGACTGAAGAACAAAACTCTTACTCCTTACAAGCGCGGCCACTCGCTCCAGTGGCACGAACGGACTCCAAAGCGATACGGCGAAACCCTGCGCATCTAGGCCTCGTCTCCCGGCACGTCCTGTTAACTGGGCGAAGTCAGACGGCTTCAACAACTCGTGGCCCGAACCGGTGTATTTCGTCAATTTGTCTAAGACAACAGCTCGAGCAGGCATGTTGATTCCCACCGCGAGAGTCTCAGTAGCAAACACCACCTTGACCAGACCTTGTGCGAAACATCGTTCGACAATCTCCTTAAACGTTGGGACCATGCCGGCGTGGTGGGTGCCTATGCCCATCTCGAGACGATCGACGAACGATGTGTATCCCAAGACGGCAAGGTCGTCGTCGGAGAATCGACTAACAAGGCTTTCGGCAATCTCAACTATTCGATGGCGTTCCTGATCCGTTGTGAGTCGCATCCCCGCGGCAACGCAAGCACGAGCGGATTCGTCACATTGGTTTCTACTGAAAATGAAGTAGATGCACGGAAGAAGATCGCGAGTCCGCAATTCGTCTACAATCTCAATACGGTTCGGTGTAAAGAGGCGACCAGACTTGCCTCTTCCGTGGCGGTGAGCTCGGGTATCGCGCTCTCCGGACCTCAAGAGCTTGACCAATGATTGGTTCACCTGGTTGCCATCGAAGAGCGAAAAAACGCGTACTTCACGTGTCGACTTGTCCCCCACCGCATACATGTTCTCGAGGACAACAGGGCGCGTGGACTCTACGATGGCCGACGTAGGTCCTCGGACCGTCGTGAGCCACTGAGCAACCTCGTCGGCATTGGAGACCGTGGCCGACAAGCACACCAGGCGGACCTCCGGCTCGAGGTGAATGATGACCTCCTCCCATACCGGACCGCGATAGGCATCTTGAAGAAAGTGGACTTCATCGAGAATTACATACGCCAAGTTTTCAAGAGCCCCCGAACGTGCATAAATCATGTTCCGCAACACTTCGGTGGTCATCACCAGAATCGGTGCTGACGGATTGATTGTGGTGTCACCAGTAAGCAACCCAACCTCGCTCGCGCCGTAATGAGCGCTCAATTCGAGGAATTTCTGATTGGACAACGCCTTGATCGGCGCAGTGTAAAAAGCTCGTTTTGAGTCCTGTCGAGCCCGACCTACGGCATACTCCGCGATCACGGTCTTACCTGAACCCGTAGGCGCGGCGACAAGAACGTTCTTGTCCTCGTCGAGGGCATCGAGTGCCGCAATCTGAAAGTCATCAAGAGCGAAGTCGTATCGCGCCAGCAGAAATTCGCGTTGATGTCGCTCCATTGGCTAGGGCGTCATCGACTGGCGTTCTCGTCGAAGTGCCCTTTTCTGGGCAACCATGCCGATTAGCACGGCAACGAGATACAGCAAAGACATCGGTAAGGCGAGCGCGAGCATACTGATCGGGTCACCGCTCGGTGTGATGACGGCTGAAAGCCCAAAGATGATCATGATCGCTACACGCCATTGACGCAAGAGCGTTTGCGGAGACACCACGCCGACAAGCTGAAGGAAAACGATCAGAACCGGCGAAAGGAAGCCAATACCAAATGCCAGCACCATCATCGCAACAAGGCTGATGTACTTCGAGATCTGATAGGTCTGATTAACGTCTTCGCCGGACCATGCGATGAGAAATTCGAGTGCTTTATCGAGCGTCCAATATGCGGTGACACCGCCAAGTATGAACAGTGTCACTGCCGACAGGATGAACGGTACGGAATACTTCTTCTCTTTAGGATGCAGCGCAGGAACAATAAAACGCCACAACTGCCAGAGAACAACAGGCAATGCCAAGACGAGGCCGCCGTACCCCGAAATGCGCATGCGCGAGGCGAGTCCTTCTACCGGCCCGAGCGCATAGAGCGATCCATCGCAATTGAAATCGGGATTAGCGACGCATGTATTGCGGTAGGGCTGCGTCATGATGTCCAGAACAAAGTCGTAGAAAATCAGAATCGCGGCTGCACCGATACCAATTGCCAACATCGAGCGAACGATGCGCATGCGCAACTCGGCCAAGTGATCGAAGATGGTCATGTCCCCTTCGCGAACACGTTGCGACTTGCGCTTAATCGACGCCACTAATGTGCGCTTCCCGGATTGGTGTCACCATCGGTCGGCGGTGGCGCGTCTGGCGTCGAGACGTCCCCCGCCGGAGAGGAGTCGGTCCCTTGGGGCGTGGCAAGAGGTGTGGAAGCTGGATGTGGGATGAAAGTCGGTTCCTTCACCGTGTCGGCAAGCTCTTTGTTCACGGACTTTGCAGCGTCGGTAAACATGCTCTTGTATTCGTTTGCGGTGCCCTGAATATCACGGATTGGGTCGCTGAGGGCTTGGCGCAACTCCGATTGGGCGTCGGACGTTACGCGTTTGAACTCTCCGTACAGACGACCCGCCTTACGTAGCACCCCTGGAAGTTTCTCAGGGCCGAGGACAACCAGCCCCAGAATGAGGAGAAAGATGATCTCGCTCCCCGAGAAGTTGAACATACGCAAAGTCTAAAGGTTGTCCGGCATGGCGTGGAGGTGCTCCGTATGCTCGTGCACGTGCAACAGCGCCTACCTCGACTGCTTGATCGACCGATCCTGTTTGCCCACCGTGGGGGTTGTGCGCATGCCCCTGAGAATTCTCTGGAAGCCTTTCAACTCGCGCTTCGGCTGGGTGCAAACGGACTCGAAACCGACGTGTGGGTAACAAAGGACGGGGTTGCCGTCATTGATCACGACGGTTATCGGGGGCGGGCTTTTGGCAGACGTTGGATTCGTGACTACGACTACACGGCACTGCCCTATTCGGTGCCAACGCTCGCCCATTTGCTCGACACGTTGGCGCATCAATCGTTCAGCCTCGGTATCGATGTCAAAGACAGCGAAGCATTCGGACCGATACTCGACGTTATTCGTCCGAGGTCACTTGGATCCCGTGTGTATTGCTGTCATCCAGACCTCGCCACACTCGAAATCTGGGCACCCAATGCGCATGACATAAATCTGGTCCATTCAACCGCATTGAAATCACTCAAGGCCGGCCCCGAACAACATGCAGCAGAATTGTCAAAGCTCGGTATTCGTGCGTGCAACATGCATCAGACGGATTGGAACGGTGGTTTGACGTCGCTTTATCACCGTTTTCAACTGCTTACATTCGCATGGGATGTCCAACATCAATCACTCGCCACGAACCTTCTGCGCATGGGCATTGATGCGATATTCGGCGACGATGTCACGATCATGCATGAGGCGGAACGCAATGACGAGCAGTAGCGCTTTACAAAAACGTGAACATGCGTATCGGCCAGATGATCATCAATGCTCGGCCCACCACAATCTCGCGACGAATAGTGCCGAATGCGCGGCTATCAAAAGACTCAACACGGTTATCACCTAAAACGAAAAGATGTTCCGGCTCAACCGTGGTCGGAGCGAGGTCCACCGTGCGGCAGCGGTCGACCGGATCCGCCTGTGCCACGAAAAACGGGTCGAGGTAGTCCTCTTCAATGGGTAAGTCGTTTACGAGGACCACGCACTGCCGGATTTCGACGGTGTCGCCGGGGACACCAATCACTCGCTTGATTAAGTCGTCATGCTGAATGGTGTCACCTGACACCGTGGCGCGATCGAAGACCACGATCTCCCCACGACGTGGGTCGCGAAAGCGATAAGACAACTTGTCAACCAATACGCGATTGTTCTGAAACATCGTGGGTTCCATGCTCGGGCCCGAAATATAAAACTGCTGCAGTAGGAATGCCCTCACGACTACCGCGATAACTACCGCCACAACGACGATGATCGCCCATTCTCGAATCTGACGTAGCAGACGCGATGATTCAGATCGATTCAATGAGTTTCTCCACTCGCTCGTCGCGACTCTTGAATGGGTCTTTGCACAATACTGTCCGTTGTGCCTGGTCGTTGAGTTTCAGATGCACCCAGTCGACTGTGTAGTCGCGTTTTCGCTCCTTGGCTCGCTTGATGAACTCTCCACGCAGGTAGGCCCTTGTGGTTAATGGCGCATTGGTGGTCGCACTTACAATTGCGTCATCGTGCACGACACGATTTACAAGACCCCGGTCTTGAAGCTTGTAGAAAAGGCCTCTATCGCGCCGAATATCGTGATACTGGAGGTCGAGCATCTGGACGCGTGGATCATCCAGACGGCACTGGTGACGAGCCATGAACGATTCAACAAGTCGATACTTAATTACCCAGTCGACCTTGGTATCAAGAGCCAGCGGGTCACGCTCGATTGTCTCTACGGCATCTCGCCACATGCTCAACGATCGCGTTTCCTCATCGGGAAATCCGTATTGATCGGAAAACTGAATTGCAGCGTCGAGGAATGACCGTTGGACATCGAGAGCACTCATTTCGCGACCAGACGCGAGACGAACACGTCGGCGGCAGGTGATGTCTTGACTGATCTCACGAATCGCGCGGATCGGGTTCTCGAGAGTGAAGTCCGGCAACTGGAACCCCTTGGTTTCAAGCATCATAAGCATGCAGGACGTGGCGCCTATCTTTAAAAAATTTGTGTACTCGCTCATGTTGGAGTCCCCAACGATGACATGGAGTCGTCGATACTTCTCGGGATCTGCGTGTGGCTCGTCGCGCGTATTGATAATCGGCCGGCTGCGTGTCGTAGCAGAGCTCATCGACTCCCACACGTGTTCGGCGCGTTGGGCGATGGTGAAGACGGGACCTCGTGCAGTCTGTAGTACATGACCCGCTCCCGCATAAATCTGTCGAGTAACGAGAAACGGAATGAGTGTTCCCCCATACTGTTCGGTGTCGGCAGACCGGAGTGTGAGAAAGTTCTCGTGACAACCATACGAATTGCCAGCGAAGTCGGTGTTGTTCTTGAAAAGATGGATGGTGCCGCGAATTCCCTCTTCATGAAGTCGATCCTCGGCACCAATCAGCAAGTCCTCAAGAATGCGTTCGCCCGCCTTATCCTGCGTGACAACGTCGCGTATCGAATCGCACTCGGCCGTTGCATATTCGGGATGAGAACCGACGTCTAGGTATAAGCGGGCACCATTTTCGAGAAATACATTCGAACTCCGGCCCCATGACACCACACGTCTAAACAGGTATCGCGAAACCTCGTCGGGGCTTAACCGGCGTTGCCCACGGAGTGTGCACGTGACGCCATACTCGGTCTCGACGCCAAAGATGCGCCGTTCCACGTCAGGAGAAGCATTCAGCAATTGCCGAATCGGGCACACGCGAAAAACATCGTCGATCGCCATCGCGTCGCAGCACCGCAACTTCAACGTCTTCCGAGTCAACAGTCTTGTCGCCAGTCGACAAGGCATATACCGCCGATTTCACCGCTGCAGTGAGATTCATTCCAGGGGCGAATTGTTCTTTGAGTCGCACCTGGATTGCATCAGCGTCTCCGCCCAACACGCTGTATTGCTGCTCGTCAATGACCGTTCCATCGTAAAGAATGTGAAACAGCTGATCGCGGTCAGCAGTGCCCCCGAGTTCTGCAACCAGGATTTCCACCTCGAGCGGCTTTACTTCGTGGGTAAAAATCTGGCCGATAATTTGTGCGTATTGATTAGCGAGACTCCTCGCATCTACGTCAAGACGCGAAAACTGGTAACCCTTGAGATCGGCAGCACGGATACCAGCGACGCGAAGTTGGTCGTACTCGGTGTACTTGCCGACGCCGGCGAAGGCAATGCGGTCATAGATTTCACTGACTTTGCGGAGCGTGTTTGATGGATTCTCCGCAACGATGGCAATCCCTTCGTCGAACTGAAGAGCCACAAGAGATTTTCCCCGAGCTATGCCCTTTCGTGCAAAATCTGCACGATCCTTCATCATCTGCTCTGGTGCAACGTAGAACGGCATACTCATGGACGCACCACCCCTTCGGCGATTTCCTGGTACACCCTGGCGAGCAGATCGTCGCCTACACGAGCAAATCCACTTGCCGTGATGATGGCCACTGTCGGGAATATTCCTCGCGTGGTGTCAGGACCGCCAGTTGCGGAGTCGGCGTCGGCAGCTTCCCACAATGCGCGCGACACAAGTTCAACTGCAGCGGAGGTGCTCAAATCTCGCTTCCATGCCATTCGAAGGACGGCACCGGCATGCAGCATGCCGGACCCCGTTGCCACAAAATCACGCTCTTCGTACCTACCGCCAGTTGCGTCGTAATCCCAGAGACGACCTCGCTCAGTTACATGGTCATAGCCAGCAAAAATGGGCACAACCATGAATCCCTGCATCGCGGCCGGCAGGTTGCTGCGCACGAACATGGAAAGCTGGTTGGCCTTGCCTTCCAAAGACAACGACACGCCTTCGACTTTCTCGTAGTGCTCTATCTGCAGTTGGAACAGCTTGACCATTTCCATAGCTGGACCAGCGGCACCTGCGATGGCAACTCCACTGAACTGGTCGGCCTCAACGACCTTCTCCATCTCACGATGGCTGATCAAGTTGCCCGACGTGGCGCGGCGATCGCCGCCCATGACTACTCCGTCAGCTGTGCGGATCGCCACACATGTGGTGGCGTGGGGTACCGCCAGCGAACCGTGTGAACCAACTTCAAACGGTGACAGTCCAATACGGTGTAGAAGCGCGCTGAAGTTCGCTCCAGGATCGTCGTCCAACCGAAATGGCATCGACATACGGGAAAGGCTAGGCCTATTCGCCACCCTTTTGCACATAGTTGCGAACGAACTCTTCGGCATTCGATTCCAATGCCTCATCGATTTCGTCCAACAGATCATCCATCTCTGCGATCAAATCATCGCGCACTCCTGAACGAATTTCAGGCTCGACAGCCACTTCGACTTCACGGTTTGGATGTGCCTTCTGGCGACGGATTGCCATGTATCGACCATAGCCACCCTGCGACGCCTAGGTATCGTCGGGCCGATCGAGACCCAGCATCGCTATCAATTCAGCAGGTGATGCCGCTTTGGCGACGATATCGGCAACCAGTTCGTATGTCCCGCGAAGGGGCTCCTCCATTGGTATTCGCACCAACGCGTTACCGCCAGCATCAATCACCATGCTGTCCCAATTCGCGGCAACCACGTGCTCCGGCCATCGCTCGAGAACCTTGCCACGGAAATACGCTCGTGTGGATCGCGGTGGTTCCGTTACCGCGTGCGTAACCAAAACATCATCGATAAGAGTGCGAAGTCCGGCCTTAGACGCGATGCCGCGGCCCGGGCGGAGGTCGTGGTACTGAATATCGATGAGTTTCATTTTCGGATCATCGTCTGAGATCCTCCGCGAGACCGCGTAGGACTCGAGCAGGATCTTCTTGGCTACCCAGTCAACGCGGTCGCGAGCGTCGGATGGCTCACGGCGTAGATCGGCAATAACACGCGACCATTCATGCAAAACGTGCTCGCCGCATTCCACGCCAACCGAATCGAGTCCATGTCGTTGAGACCAATCTCGTGCGTATTCGATGAGCTGTTCCTGGATATCGAGTGCCGTCATGATTCGCCCGTCAGCCAATTCGACCGTCTGACGCAGCGTGGGGTCTTGGCTGATTGATCGAATCGTCTGTACCGGATGGCGCAAGATCAGACCTTCCGGATAGGCACCGTCTTCAATCATCGCCAAGATGATCGCCGTGGTACCCACTTTAAGAAATGTCGCCATCTGGCTCATGTTCGCGTCACCGACGATCACGTGAAGCCGGCGGTACCGATCTGCACTCGCATGCGGTTCGTCCCGGGAATTCACAATGGGGCGTCGAACTGTGGTCTCGAGCCCAACTTCTTCTTCGAAAAAATCCGCTCGCTGAGATATCTGGAATCGATCAAGGCGTGCGGCGGAGTGATGTTCCTCCCCCACTTTGCCGGCTCCACAGAACACTTGCCGGGTGACGAAGTGCGGAGTAATCATTGCCGCGAGACGTCCAAACGGAACCGAACGATCTACTAGATAGTTCTCGTGACATCCGTATGAATTGCCTTTGCCGTCTGAATTGTTCTTGTAAACGATGATCTCAGCTGCAGTTCCGACTGCATCTGCCGCGATTGCCATACTCCTGCGCATCACCTCGTCTCCGGCGAGGTCGTACTGCAGTGCCTCAAGCGCGGTCCGGCACTCTGGCGAGGACACCTCGGGATGAGCATGGTCAACGTAGTACCGCGCACCATTTGTGAGAACCGTGTTGGCGAGGTGATACTCCGTCTCAGGGAACGATGACCCCAGTGGCCGGTCATCACGAGCATCACGGTGTGGGCGCTCAGCCGAGAAATCCCAATTGCTACTCCAGTCACGCCCGGAATATGCATTCACCAAAATGGTCGACGCGGCGACTGCGCTCAGGTCTATACCTCGTGCAAGCACACCGTATTCAGTCTCGATTCCACAGACCTTCGGTATCGCCATCGCGCTAGAGGTAATGACCCGTAACAGCAGGCTCAATCAACTTGCTGCCAGCATGGCGGCCTTGAGCCAGGGTGCGAATAAACACGATCCGTTCACCCTTTCGTCCTGACACCTTTGCCCAGTCATCAGGATTCGTTGTATTCGGCAAATCATCGTGTTCGTCAAACTCTTGTCGGAATGCGTGACGCAGATCATCAAGCGACAGCCCCGCCTCGCCACCACCGATGATTCGTTTGATGGCTAGCTTCTTGGCACGTCTCACCACGTTTTCCAGCATGGCCCCCGAAGCGAAGTCCTTGTAATACAGCACTTCTTTCTCGCCATTTTGATATGTCACTTCAAGGAACTCGTTTTCGGGTACCAACGCGTACATCTCGGCAACGGTGACATCAATGAGTCGACGAAGCGCCGCAAAGTGGTCCTGATGAATTCTCTCGAGCAGCGCAGGGTCTAGTGGAATATCGCTGGTGAGATAGCGGGCCAGTATCTGGGCGGCCGCAGATTCGTCAGGACGCTGAATCCGAATTTTGACGTCCAACCGACCAGGTCGAAGAATTGCCGGATCGATGAGGTCCTCGCGGTTTGTGGCCCCAATCACGATGACATTGCGGAGACGCTCTACCCCATCAATCTCGGCGAGTAGCTGAGGGACAATCGTCGACTCCATGTCGGACGATACGCCTGAGCCACGCGTGCGAAACATGGAGTCCATCTCGTCAAAAAAGATGATGACAGGCCAACCCTCCTCGCTCTTTTCGCGGGCACGCTGAAAGATCAGGCGGATCTGTCGTTCAGTTTCGCCAACGTACTTGTTCAGCAGTTCGGGGCCCTTCACGTTGATGAAGTAGCTGCGGCCCTTTTCATCACCCGTTCGTTCTGCAACTTTGCGAGCAAGGCTGTTTGCTACGGCTTTAGCGATGAGGGTCTTTCCGCATCCAGGCGGGCCGTACAGCAAAATCCCCTTGGGAGAATCGAGTTGGTATTCCGCAAAAAGATCGTGGTGTAAATAAGGCAACTCGACCGCATCGGCAATCTGTTCAATCTCCTCATCGAGTCCACCAATGTCGCTGTACGAAACGTCGGGAATCTCTTCAAGAAGCAGATGATTCATCTCCGGTTGTTCGAGGCGCTCGAGCAATAAATGCGAACGTGGGTCCATGCGGAGGGTGTCACCGTGACGAAGAATGGTCCCCCGCAGCGCATCACTTAACTCACACACCATTTCCTGATCACCGTGTAGGGCAACCACGGCTCGAACACCATCGTCAAGAATCTCCTTAAGGGTCACCACCTCGCCGACGTTTTCAGGTCCGCGTATCCCGATGATGCAAAAGGCATCGTTGACTACCACCTCTGTTCCAATCCGGAGGTCTTCAAGATCGATGGCTGATGAGCACACCACACGCATCTTGCGACCATTCACCCAGATGTCCAGGGTCGCGTCGTCGTTGCGTCCCATCACCACGCCGTACGAGGAAGGTGGCGCCGTGAGTTTGTCTACCTCGATACGGAGAGATGCGATGTGCTCGCGCGCCTCGCGCAGGGTGAACTCCAATCGCTCGTTTTTTGCACGAAGTGTGTCGAGCACCCCGTCCGCGGATTGCGACGAGGCATGATGTCGTTCTGGCGTTGCTGCGGAGTGACCATCGGCCATGGGGTTCAACCTAGTTACCCCGACGGTCATCCCGCCACGGGCAAGGTGTCACTCGGGCAGGACTTTTTGGTCCTCGCCGTGTATTGTTGGGAGTCGCTATTGGGTCACGAAGGAGTCAACAACATGAAGGTCTGGATCGATCAGGATCTCTGCACGGGAGACGGCCTCTGCGAAGAGATTGCGCCGGACGTGTTCACGCTTCTTGATGATGGTCTCGCCTATGTGCGCGAAAAGGACAAGATTTTCGCCACAGCCAAAGGAAATCCCCAGGGCGCAGAAGGCATGGCCGAGATTCCCGACAATCAGCTTGACGCAGTGATTGAATCCGCCGAGGAATGCCCCGGCGAATGCATCTTCATCGAGCCGTAGCCTTTAGCCAACGAAACGCGCTGCGGTGAGAAACGCCGTGTGGGCCACCATACGGTGGTCGGGTCGCACAGCAAGACCCTCGATGTGCCAGCCACGATGGAGCACCTCGATGGTGCGGCTCTCTGTCCAGTGTTCGCCGAGAGCCTGACGCACTTGAACTGCCTGGGTGATGCTGGGCGTGTAGGCGACGAGGATGCCACCCGCGCCGATCAGCGGCGCGATGACCGGCACCACTCGCCACGGCTCAGGTAAATCAAGCATGACGCGGTCGTAGTGCTGATGTGGGACTTCTTGGTAGGAGTCGCCGATTGTCACCGTATAGCGGCCACACGCGTCATCGCCGAGAAACGAGCGAACATTGGACTGTGCGCGTGACGCAAAGTCCTCGCGAATCTCGACACCGTGCACCACAGCACCGAGGCGCAGAAGCGCCATGCTCAAGGCGCCTGAACCTACGCCCGTTTCCAAGACGTGCATACCGGGGCCCACGTCACCGATCATGCACATAGTGGCCAGATCCTTCGGATAAATCACCTGCGCGCCTCGCGGCATCTCCAACACGAAGTCTTCGAGTGTCGGCTCGAGTACCCGGTATTCCCCTCCCTTCGTGGTCGACACCTTGCTCCCGATCGCGGCCGCTGCCAGCACTTCGTGAGGCACGAAGCCATTGTGCGAGTGGAACTCACCGCCCTCTTTAAGCGTGACGAGGTAGCGGCGCCCCTTGTTGTCAACGATGAGAAGGCGCTGACCCATAGTCGCCATCAGGTGGATTTCCTTAGTGACACGTGAATGTCATCTCCGGGACGAAGACGAACTGTGCGAACCGGCACTCGACGTCGGGCGAGAGCCCATTGCGCGATCTTGACGAGCGGAAGGAGCCACCACACTCTGCCAACAAGCATTGACACACGCGTGCGTGTCAACAAAAAGATTGTGAGGCCAAGTGCACGCATTACCGGTGATCTTCGCATGTGGCTTAACGACGAATTTCGATAAATCCGCCACGGCGCCTACCGGCGCGGCGCCCGAGGCCATACGCCACGAGTACGACCAGCATCATGCCGGCAGCTACCGACCCAAGAAATGATCGCTGTGATTCCTCGGCTGTGCCGACGAGGTCGGTCTGAACATCACGAATACGCTGCACCAGCTCATCGCGCTGCACCCGTGAGTCAGCCACGTGCGCCACCAGAGTTGAGGCTTCCCTTATTGATGCGACTCAGACTCCAAACGACCAGCAGGATGCCCACTACAGCAGTGATTAAGTAGGGCGCCCAAGACCATCCGCCGCCGAACGGTAATGATGCACTTTGGAGCAATCGAAGCACTCCAAGAAGCAGAAACAGTGAGGCGAGGATGATGAGGTGGGCGGCTACGAGGCCGAATCCCAACCATCGACCAGCACCGCGAAGTGGTTCAACGGTCTCCTGCTTGATGTATTGCACGACAAGGTCGAACGTCTCGGAGATATGCGACACGCGAAACATGTCTCTATTCAATCAGCGCTTCGTCGAATCTCCATCAACAGCGTCTGTTCCTGCTCCTGCAGCATCGCCGCAAACCGTGCGATTCGTTCAGACAAGGCGGTTGCTTCCAACAGTTGCTGTCGATCGAGCGGACCCAATGGTGATTCCGTGATCATGGTGAATGCGGCGAGGGACGGATCCAATTGATCTATCGCAGTCACCGTGAAGGTTCCAATCCCCATCTCCGTCGCTATGGCGGCGACGCGACGATGAAGCGTATGAACGCATCGCACCGCGTCAGCATCGTCATGTGAAACAACGTCAGGAAAATCGACGACCCGAGCCTGCGGGAACGGGTCATCAGGCAACCACTCCTCCACGGCAATGCGATTGGTGCCGCCGACAATCACTGCGAGACGCCCCTCGTCGAGTTCGTGCACGCGTAGCACGCGCGCACACGTTCCGACCGTGGACCGCACATCATGTCCACCCACTTCAGAACCCCGTTCAATAAGCACGATGCCAAATATCGGCGGATCGGTTTCCTGCACCATTGCCATCATCTGTCGGTAACGATCTTCGAAAACATGAAGGGGCAACAGCTGGCCAGGCAACAGCACGGTCCCAAGAGGGAACATTGGCAAGATCACTTGGCGAATGGCGCAATCTCACCGATCGACGGAGAATTACTCAAGGTTGCAAAGATTTCGCCCATAGCACTCCATATCGGACGATAAAACGACTGGTTTGCAACACTCGGCCCGTTCATGATGAGTGCATAGGAAAACAACTGTCCATCGCCATACGGAACATAACCGGCAAGAGCCTTTGCACCAGTGAGCGTCCCCGTCTTTCCGAGGAGTCGCGCCTCCATCGGATTACCAATAAACAGTTCACGAAGCGTCCCGGTCCTTCCCGCAAGTGAAAAACTCTGCGCTATCTCGTCCTCGTTCTCAAGCAGTACTGCTTGTAAGAGATCGCACGAGAATCGATTTGATCGATCCAGGCCAGCACCATCCATCATCGTCAGCGATGAAAGATCGAATCCGCGATCACCGAGATATCTTTGTACTGCAGCGATGCCAGCCTCGCGTGTCCCCTGGCCTGCTGTGGCCACACCAATCTCTTTCAGGATGAGCTCGGCCGCATTGTTATCGCTATTGCCAAGGAGGTCGTTAATGAGTGCCGGCAACGGCGCTGAGTCCACGACCGCGATGGGGTCACCCGAACCACCTGTCATTGCCGCACGCGGTAAACCATCAACGGTGATTCCCGATGCAATCATCACTCTCGTGAGTTCGCGAGCGGCTGCTAACGCTGGGTTATCGGGTTTCAGCGGATCACCCAACACCGCACCATCGTTGATCATCATTGCGCCCAGTGGTCCTACCTCCGTTACGCGGACCCCCAGGCCGAGTGTGGGTGCCCATCGTTCGGTGTCGTACCGCGATTCGTCGACGACAATCGAACCGGTGATTCGAGAAACCCCTATATCGCGCAACGCGTCCACAAACTGCTGTGTCGACGTCACATGGACGTTGGGAAACCGCGACGTCGCTTCGTAGCCCTGACTCTGAATAGACGGGTCTCCTCCACCAACCACCAGGAGGTCGCCGATAATTGCACCCTCACGCACCTCGCCGTACATCGGCGTGGCAAATCGATAGTCCACTCCCAGCATCTCGAGCGCTACCGCCGCCACAAGGATCTTCATGTTGCTTGCCGGGAGAAGTCCACTTGCGCCGTTTGTCGTCACTAGACGACGCCCTTCAACATCCACTACAAAACAACTCTGATCCGGCAAGCGAGACGCGAATGCGTTGAGGCGTTCTTCGAAGTCGGTGAAACGAACGTCGTCGGACAACACTGCCGGCACGCGGCGGGCTGAAAGAAGCGATGCGTCAAGTGCTGAAAGTGGTCGAGTCGTATTGGATTGAACGGACTCCGCCAACCCTCGGGCGGTGAGCCACGCGGATCCAAAGATCGTCGCGCCTAGTGCGGCGAGTGACACGAGGACTACCGCGACGGCTTTGGGCGAACCCGCCTTCACGCGCTGGCGAGCGCGCTCCAATCCTTGAGAGTCTTCGTTTCGAGCGGTTTTCACGACTGCGACGCGCGGAAGCCTGCGTACCGCGCCATCTCGGCAAGTGCGCGAACCGCGCGGGCACCTGATGGGAAACAATAGGAACCCAATTCACGCGCCGTGAGTGGGCCCGGATTGTCACTATCGGCTACGGCGAGTTCGGTGGCCACCATCACGGGTTTGTTCCATTTATGAGCGGTCTCGACCGCGGCACGGACGTATCGCTCATCCTGCCGCTCGTGATAGGTGACGATGCGTTCGAGACCATGGTCCGGATAAAAACGTCCTTCTCGCATCATGCGAGCCTGATTGCTCTGGATACCAAGGCCCAGAAGGAGAATCGCATCTACATCATCATGGGCCGCCACCAAGTCGAGAATCTCGGGGATCGTGTCGCGTGTCTCGCCGCCAGCGCAATCAATGGGATTGTTTCGGCTCCAACGTGGTGGGAGAATCGCATCGAGCGACGCCATTAACGACTGCGGCAAATCGATGAGTTCGAGTACGCCATCTCGTGCCACTGCATCTGCGGTGACGACGCCCCACCCCCCGACTGTCGTGAGAATCACGAGACGGTTCCCCTTGAGTGAAGGCTGTGAAGCGAACGCGGCGGCGACATCAAATGCTTCCTCAACACCCTCTACGAGGCTGACCCCATACTGGCGACACACCGATGAAAAAACCGCGTGATTTGCCGCTAACGCACCCGTGTGGCTCGACGCAGCTTTGGAGCCTTCGTCAGTGACGCCTCCCTTAACCATCACGAGTGGTTTGTGCTGGACAAATCGAGAGACAGAGTCAATGAAGGCGGGTCCGTTATCGACGCTTTCTACATAGGTCAGTCCAACCGTCGTCTCTGGGTCGTTGGCGAGATATGCCAGGTAATCAGCTATGCCGAGTTGGGCTGCGTTCCCCGCTGAAATGGCACGAGAGACACCCACTCCGGAGAAACGCGAATAGTTCAAGAAGCTCGACACGAAGTTGCCGCTCTGCGAGGCGATACCCACATGGCCCTGCGGCGGATGAGGCGCGACAATCTGTGCACACAATTTGCTCGGTGTGCTCACCAATCCCTGTCCGTTCGGGCCGGCAAGCACGATGCCAAGTTCATCGGCCAACGCCACGAGTCGCCGCTCCGATTCCTCGTGTCCTGCCTCGCGATAACCCGCTGACGCGACAAACACGGCACCAATTCCTGCTCGCGCGCACTCTCGCAAGATGTCCTCGTTGGCACTTGCAGGCGTACACAAGAACGCGAGATCCGCTGCGCCGTGAGGAAGGTCGGACACTGAGGGCAATGTGTTGATACCCAACACCTGCTCCCCCGATCGGTTGGTGGCAAACACGTTGCCCGAGTATCCCCCGACCAAGATGTTGTGCAGGGAAACGAATCCAAATTTTCCCGGATGCGACGACGCACCCACCACAACAACCCCGCGCGGATCGAACAACGGCGACAAACGATCGCGCAATTGTCGCGGCATTGCATTTGCTGTGGCGCCTCCGTTCGGGAACAGTTCGACAAGTGCATCGACTGCCACCAACGAACCATCCCCACGAACGATTAATGGATTGACGTCTACAGAGGCCACATCGTGACGCGACAAAGCAAGTGAACCAAGGCCCAGTAACAACGACCGCAACTGCCCGGTATCGGGGGCAGCATCGCCTCGATACGACCCCAACAAAGCCTGGTGCGTGAGCCGTTTCAGCGCACGATCCACATCGGATTCCCCAAATGGGACTCGGAGGAACGTCACATCCCCGAGTGCTTCGGCCAGTACGCCACCGATACCCACCATGACGAGCGGGCCAAACGTGGCATCACGTACCACCCCCGCGATGAGTTCCCGATTGCCTTTGACCATGGGTGCCACCAAGTACGACACCGTTCCGTCCTCGGGCCGAATTCGCTCATTTATGTCCGCCACTGCTCGACGCACCGCGTCATCGCTACCCAGACCGAGGTGTACAAGCCCGCGCTCAGTCTTGTGCGCAATGGTGTCGCCCGAGGCCTTCAGGGCCACCGGAAATCCAACCTCATGTGCCGCAGTAATGGCGTCCTCCACGGAGGTGACCACCCGCTCGGGGGCAAACGGTACAGCAAAATGACGAAGTAGTTCTTTCGAACTGGCCTCTGACAGTGTTTCAGTATTCGGCACGTTGACGACTGTAGTTCTCCGTAAGGGTTCGACTCCGGCCAAAACCCGCCACTCTTCGCCAACGTGTAGACACCCCACGAAGTACAGTCCTCAACGTGCATACGCTTGACAACGACACCGACCGGCTTGCAGTTGCCATTATTCGAGGAATCGCCATGGATGCGCCATTGCATGCCAAGAGCGGTCATCAGGGAACAGCGATGTCGCTCGCCCCTCTCGGGCACGTGCTCTACTCACGCGTCATGCGGCATTTTCCCGGAGACCCTCATTGGGTGAGCCGAGATCGATTCATTCTGTCGAACGGGCATGCTTCGATCCTCCAGTACGCCCTGTTGTTCTTGAACGGCTATGGCCTCGAGCGCGATGACCTGTTGGCCTTCCGTAGCTGGGAATCTCGCACGCCTGGTCACCCCGAAGTGGGCCATACCCCAGGTATCGAAGTCACTACCGGTCCTCTTGGTCAAGGTTTTGCTAACGCAGTTGGCATGGCAATTGCTGAGCGAAACCTCCGATCACGCTTCGGCGACGAACTGATGGACCATCACACGTGGGTGGTGGCAGGCGATGGCTGTCTCATGGAAGGAATTAGCCATGAAGCAGCGTCGCTCGCGGGGCATCTCGGTCTCGATCGGCTGGTCTGCATTTTCGACGACAACCGCATCACAATCGACGGGTCAACCGATCTGGCCTGCTCGGACGATGTGCCGATGCGTTTCCGCTCATACGGGTGGAACGTGATTGAAGTTGGTGAGTTGGGAGACGATTTAGACGCACTCGAAGCGATGTTGCTCGAAGCCAAAAATCACCGTGGTCAACCCACACTGTGTGTGTTGCGCACCCGAATTGGAGTGCCATCTCCCGACTTCACCGATAGGCATGAGGCACACGGCAATCCGTTCACAACAGAACATGTGACCCGGACTAAACAAGCAATGGGAATCCCCGATCAACCTTTTTGGGCACCTGATTCCGTTGTTGAGACTCTTCGCCATCACGCACACCGTCGAGGTGCCGCATTGCAAGAGGACTTTCAGCGACAATCTGCAGGTAGTGATCGATCCACATTCGACGCTTGTTTCGCTCCCTTAGCCGTCGAGCGCGTTACGGCACCTCAGTTCGATGCAGCTAAACAGTTGGCCACGCGTCAAGCCATCGTCGAGTCGATCGTGGCGAGCACTGACGCGATCCCTGGACTTCTCATTGGCTCTGCAGACCTCACCGGCAATACCGGCACGCGGGTGTCGTCGTTTAATGCCCATACGCGTACCGACCCCAGTGGTCAGCAGGTGTATTTCGGCATTCGGGAGCATGCGATGGGTGCTGCGCTGGTGGGCGCAGCTCTACACGGTGGTGTTGTTCCCGTTGGTGGGACCTTTTTCGTCTTCTCTGACTACATGAAGCCAGCGATTCGTTTGGCTGCGCTGTCTCAAGCCCGTTGTGTTTTCGTGTTTAGTCATGATTCGGTCGGGGTTGGCGAAGACGGTCCGACACACCAACCCATCGAACACCTCGCTGCTCTTCGCTCAATGCCCGGCCTTCAGGTCATCCGTCCTGCCGATGCGAATGAGACGCATCGAGCGTGGCTCTCGGCCCTGCGCACCGATGGGCCCACCGCACTCATTTTGAGCCGACAAAACCTGCCGCTTTTGACCGATGGGAACGCAGTCGATACGGGTGCAGCTGAAGTCGGTTCCGAAGCCGAACCCGATCTTGTCTTGATCGGTACCGGTAGCGAAGTGTCCACATGCGTTACAGCAGCCGCATTACTGCGGGAACGTGGAGTGTCGACACGGGTTGTGTCAATGCCGGATTGGCGTCGTTTCGATGCCCAACCGGTGAAGTTCCGTGAAACACTGCTCCCCCCTCACCTACCCACGATCTCTGTGGAGGCGGCTTCGACATTTGGCTGGTCGCGATACGCAAATCGACAGATAGGTATCGATCGATTTGGTGCGAGTGCCCCTGGTTCAACAGTGCTCGAGCAACTTGGTATCTCCCCCACGCACGTAGAGGCTGTCGCGATCGAACTGCTTGAGACTCGTCGCCATGATTAATTCGACTCGTCTTACAGCGTTACACGAAACATGCGGCCAAAGCCCGTGGCTCGACACGCTAAGCCGGGCATACCTGCTCGATGGCACCCTCGAACGCTGGTTGCAGCAAGGCATTCGCGGGGTGACCTCAAACCCGAGCATCTTTCAGAAAGCGATAGCAGGTTCGTCGCTCTACGACCATGAACTGTTGCAGTCCTATACGCATCATCGTGACGTACACATCGCCTATTGGGATTTGGTTTGCTCGGACATCGCAAATGCGGCTGACATGTTCCGAGGCCTTTACGAGAGCTCCGCGGGACAGGACGGATACGTGAGCGTTGAAGTATCTCCGGATCTTGCTTACGACACCGTTGCAACGGTAGCTGCCGCACGCACGTTATGGGAGCGTCTGAATCGACCCAACGTCATGATCAAGGTGCCGGCCACTCAGGCCGGCATTGACGCGGTTCGTCAGATCGTCGCGAATGGCATCAACGTCAATGTCACGCTCATTTTTAGCCTCGACACGTACGCGCAAGTTCTTGAGTCGTATCTCGGTGGTCTCGAGGAACTCGCAACCACAAATCCAACGGCTGTCTCAACAGTTGCGAGTGTTGCAAGTTTCTTTGTCTCGCGCGTCGACACCGAGATCGATCAGCGTCTCGCCGATATTGGGTCTCATGAAGCGCTCGCGATGCGTGGACGGAGTGCTATCGCGCAGGCTCGACTCGCCTATGCCCACTTTCAGGAATCCATGCTCAGCACACGCTGGGCCGATCTCCAGAGTCGTCACGGAGCGACACCGCAGCGTCCTCTGTGGGCATCCACATCGACAAAGAATCCCCAATACCCCGACACGCTGTATGTAGACCAACTCATTGGCCCTCTTTCGGTCAACACGCTGCCCGAACCCACCGCGCGCGCATTCGATGACCACGGGGTTGTGCGCCAAACAATTGACGTTGGTCTCGAGGAGGCCCGCAAAGAGTGGGACTCGTTGCAACGACTCGGTGTCGATACACAAGATGTAGCACGCCTACTTGAAAAGCAAGGTGTGGACGCATTTCGGAAGAGTTTCGACGATCTTCTCAGCGAGTTACGTGACAAGGTCGCACAGCTCACGTGACCAACGGTGCTCACGATCGCGCCGCGGTAGAAGCCGCCATTAACGAGCTCGTCAATCAGATGGGTGGCCCCCATGACCGTCAGTATGTGGTCAGTCTCATCACGAGCGCGCTCGGGCTCTCCCGAGACGACATTCCTACATTGGATATGAAGATCGCTGCGTCGGCACTCAAGGAGATGCGGGAAGCATTTTTAATGCTTGCGCCGTATCGATCGCAACGCAAAGTAACTATTTTTGGTTCTGCACGTACCGCGAAGGGCGACCCACTCTTCGATCACACTGCGCGCTTGGCTCGGGCGCTAGCTGATCAGGAGTGGATGGTGGTCACGGGTGCTGGCCCGGGGATCATGGAAGCCGGAATGATCGGTGCTGGCCGCGAGCGGTCAATTGGGGTTTCGATTCGTCTCCCTTTTGAAACCGCGGCAAACGAGGTCATCGCAGGCGACACCAAGTACGTCTCGATGCGATACTTCTTCACGCGAAAGCTGATGCTCGTAAAAGAGTCTCAGGCATTTGTCTGTATGCCAGGTGGCTTCGGCACCCTGGACGAGATGTTTGAATTACTCACACTCACACAGACCGGCAAGGGACTCCCCGTGCCGATTGTCCTCGTCGATCTTCCCGGTGACCCATTTTGGGAGTCAGTACAAGACTTTGTTCACTCGCAACTTCTTCCGCGAGGTCTTATCTCGTCGCATGATGTCAACCTTTTCACGGTATGCCCCACAATCGAGGAGGCGGTGGCAGAAATCAACGGTTTTTATGCCACCTACCACTCCATCCGCTATGTGGGTGATCGGCTTGTCGTTCGCCTTCAACACGAAATCAGCGATGAAAAGCTACGAATACTCAACAGCGAGTATTCGGGATTGCTCAGGGATGGCGCCTTCGAGCGAACACGACCACTTGACCCGGAAGTTGCGGACAACGATCACCTCGATCTACCCCGCATCACTTTTGCGTTCAAACGCAACGATTATGGCCGCTTACGAAGCCTGATTGACTTCCTCAACTTCCCCTAGAGAGCAGCGAAATCGCCTTTTCTACTGACCGGCGTGCCTGCGTCACTATGCGCTCAGCGTCGGGTCGCCGGGTTTGGCCCGCTTGGTGGGCTTCCTTGAGTATCAATAGGGAGCGATCAGCGAGTAGTTCCGACACCTCGCGCAGCGTCTCAACGACATCGTCCATATTGTCAATGTCAGCCTCATGATTCATACCCTCATCCTGACACACGGGTATGCCGCGACGCATGAAATCGTCTAGCGTGAATCTTCGTGCCGAAATTCGACGAACTTCATGAATGGGTTTCATTTTCAGATCCTGACAAGGATCAGACCTGGATGGTGGACGCCACGTTCCTTCGCTCCAATTGGGAGTGCATCTATGGGAATGGATGTAAGGGCGTTCTCGATGATGACGCAACTGCGTTGCAGCAGGGATGCTGCAGTTATGGAGCTCATTTCATCGATAAAAAGGATCTTGCAACCGTTCGCAAATCAGTGAAACGTTTGAAACCTGAACATTGGCAAAATCACGCAAAGGGTGCCAACGGGCGCTGGCTTACAAAGGAACGCGATGGTTCCGATGTAACGCGGCGTGTGAACGGGGCGTGCATCTTTCATAATGAACCCGACTTCCCCGGTGGCATGGGATGCGCTTTTCATATCGCAGCCCTCGAAGTCGGCGAACGCCCTATGGACTGGAAACCGGACGTGTGTTGGCAGGTCCCGTTGCGTCTCGAGGAATACACCGAAGACGACGGGCACGTGGTCTCGTTTGTTCGCGAATGGAAACGTCGTGATTGGGGCGAAGGCGGCCACGACTTCCATTGGTGGTGCACCGACGACCCTGCTGCATTCGTCGGTAAGCGACCGGTGTATCAATATCTGGCAGATGAGCTAAAGGAGCTCGTGGGAGAACGTATCTACAAGATGATGGTGAACCTTCTCGAAGAGAAGCGTTCTGTCCCGCTGCCCCACCCGCAGATGAAACGAAAAAAGTCTGCTCGTTAGGACGAGCGCTTCGCCTCACGTCGACGATCCTCAAGCGTAAGAAAGCGCTTACGGACACGGACATTTTTCGGTGTCACCTCGACGAGCTCGTCATCACCAATCCATTCAATAGCCGACTCCAGGGTGTGTGTGACTGGTGTGGCCAACTTTGGGCCATCGTCATGACTATGGGTTCGAATATTCGTTTTCTCTTTAGCACGAACCGCGTTGACCACCATTTCGTCGTCACGTGCATTCTCGCCTACGACCATTCCCTCGTACACATCGTCACCGGGCGAGACGAAGAGAGTGCCACGTAACTGCAGATTGTCGAGTGCGTAAGCGGTTGCCGAACCGATGCGATCAGCCACCATCGCTCCTCCGTTTCGATGCGGCAGATCACCACACCACGGCGTGTATCCACCGAGCGACTGGTGCAGCAAAGCCGTACCGCGTGTCACCGTCATTAACAGCGAACGAAACCCGATCAGACCACGTGAGGGAGCCTCAAATCGAACAATTGTCCGACCAGGGTCGCCCGGAACGATGTCTGTCACCCGGCCCTTACGCGGAGCGAGTGCCTGCGTCACTGCGCCGACATATTCGTCCGGCACATCGCAGGTTCCTTCCTCGAGTGGCTCGTGGCGGGCACCATTGATTTCTTTCGTGATTACTTCTGGCCGACTCACTTGAAGTTCGAACCCTTCGCGACGCATATTTTCGATGAGCACCGCAAGTTGCAGCTCACCTCGTCCAGCAACTTCCATGACTTCCGCGACTTCTGTCGAAGAAATCTTGATACTGACGTTTCCGAGCACTTCCTTCTGTAAACGTTCCCGAATGTGTCGGCTCGTCAAATACTTGCCTTCCCGACCCGCATATGGCGACGTGTTCACGCCAAAGCTCATGCGTAATACCGGCTCGTCCACTTCTAATCGAGGAAGAGGTTGCGGCGCCTCGAGCGAGGCAATCGTGTCGCCCACCTCTACGGCTTCAATACCCGCAACGATAAACAAATCACCCGCGACTACCTCTGCAACTTCAATGCGCTCAATACCGCTGAATGAGTACAGACCGGATAGTCGGCACCGTAGTGTTGGTGACGAGTCAGCCTCGGTCGGACGTTGACACACTGCAACGGTTTCGCCCTTACGCAGCACCCCATTCACGACTCGCCCGATCGCCAGACGACCGAGATAGTCGGATGCGTCCAAATTAGTCACGATCGCCTGCAACGGTGCATGAGGGTCGTTTGCCGGAGCGGGTATGAACTCGACAATCGCGTCCAGAAGAGGCGAGAGATCACTGTCCTGTGCAGGCATGCCAATGCCTTTCATGGCGCGGCTTTCGCGTGCAACAGCAGAATAGACAGGGAAAGCGAGATGATGGTCGGCGTGTGCCAAATCGAGGAAGAGCTGCTCAACTTCTGCAAGGACTTCCTCTGGACGCGCATCTTGCCGATCAACCTTGTTCAACACAAGTATCACCGGCAAATCCAGTTGCAGTGCCTTGGATAGGACGTATCGAGTTTGTGGTAACGGTCCTTCTGCCGCGTCAACGAGCAATAGCACTCCATCAACGAGAGCGAGCGCGCGTTCAACCTCTCCGCCAAAGTCAGCATGCCCAGGCGTGTCGACCAAATTGATCTTGTGGCCCTTCCATTCGATTTCGGCCGCTTTTGCCAAAATCGTGATTCCGCGCTCCCGTTCCTGGTCGTCAGAGTCCATCACGCGCTCAACAAGTTCTTGATGGGCAGCAAAGGTCCCGGTGCTACGCAGAAGTGCATCAACGAGCGTGGTTTTTCCGTGGTCGACGTGCGCCACGAGCGCAATATTGCGCAACAGTGAAGATTCTTGTGTCATGTAGGGGGGAATGCGGTCGGCAGGTGCCGATTACTGGTTTTCCTCGTCGCCTTCCTCATCCTCGTCATCGAAACGCACCCCATACTTTTCGGCAATCGCCGCATACTCATCCTCTTCGGATTGCGGCGAACGAGATCGATCCCCGAGACCCAAGTCAGCAGCCGAGGGGCCCGACTGCTTTAATTTTCTCGCTTCTTCAAAGCGACGATGACGACCCTTCTTCACCGTTGGGGCTCCGAACCTTGCTCGGACGACCACCGACGTGGCCGCCTATTGGATAAACATCAGCCCACATCCTATCCGTTGTGGCACGCAAGATCAGGCCAAACCGCGATGCTGATTCAGGGCAATTTGACGAGCTCGAGACGGCCGGCCCCGTCGAACCGTAGCGCCGCCGACCCACCGAGGATCGCGGCTAGGTCAGAACCCACCATGTCTCTGCGCCAGCCGTTTCGTAGACGACAGGAATCCATACCAGCGATGAATTCTTCGACATCCTGGCGTGTTGCGAGAATTGTTGGGTCCACTTCATGAATACGCGCAATTTCCCCCACCCACGCCATTACCAATGGAACGACGGCGCGGTACCGCGGGTCGATCTCTGACGTACCGCTAGTCGGAAACTTGACTATCGACTGGCGCCCACGTCGTACTGACTCGACAATCTCGTCGGCCACCGCCGAGACCGCTCTACCATCTACACCACGACAGCGCATGAGCTCATCAGCAGTCGATGGTGCTGACGAAGCGATCACCAGAAGGGCCATATCAGAGAGCACTCGTCGCGGAGGGATATCGAGACCCATTGCGCGCAACTCACGCCATTCGGCAACAGCTTGGGCAACACCGCGTGCCTCACCTTTTAGGGTCTTCACATCCTTCACTCGCAGCCATGCCCGATCCGGGGCAACCGGACCATTGGGACGCGAGCGCAATTCCTCGCAGGAACCTTCCACCCATGCGAGTCGCCCAAGTGCTTGCAAACGTTCCACCTGCCGAGCGTGAATGTCGAGTAGATACTCCACGTCTGCGGCGGCGTATCTACGTTGCGCATCGGTGAGCGGCCGCCTCAGCCAATCGGTCAGTCGATCCGCCTTAGGCAACGTCACGTTCGCCGTAGCTTGCACCAACGAACTCAACGACGGCGTGCTCATACCAAGAAATCCGGCAGCGATCTGCGTATCGAAGAGTCGCCGAGGTGCGCTGCCACATGCCAAGCGCAGCACTTCAAGATCTTGTTGAGCGGCGTGAATCACACACAACGAAGGACTGGCAAACAAGGGCCCAAGGATCGTTACGTCGCACGCGAGAGGATCTACAAGCCAAATCGCCGTTCCCGTATTTACCTGGATCAGTGCAAGCTGCGGGTAGTAGGTCTTCTCACGATGAAATTCGGTATCGAGGGCATACCGATCGCAGACCATTGCTTGTCGTACACAATCGTGCAGCACCGAATCGTCGTCTACCCATACAGAAGTCGTCATGACGTTTGCTCGTTGAAATTACGCAGCGATGTAGCCTCACAGTGCACCAATTGCACGTCGAGCAAACGCACCACTTCGTGAATCGATCGAACCCCTCGTTCATACGCCAACTGAACAACATCCGCTACCTCTGTCCTCCAAGCGGAGACGAGCCAGTGATGGTCGACGGATCCATCCGGCTGCGATGAATAGGCAACTGCCACCTGTGAGTCGCTCGTGATCGCGTGGATCAACCGACGAAGATCATCGGCCTCGACCTGAGGAACGTCACAAGGCAGGACCACCAAAACTCCGTCTTCGGCGACCTCAAACGCATCAGCGAGAGCGCCTAGAGGCCCTGTGCCTTCTCGGTTACCACTGCGTAGCGGTGCGTTGGCCGCCTTGGCGTGCTCGTCGGTACCACCCTGCAGCCACACCGCTGTTGTACACACTTCGCGAAGAGTGCGTACTGACCGTACGCCCATCGACACGCCGTCAATGGCAAACATAAACTTGTCTGAGCCAAAACGTGAACTTTGTCCACCAGCAAGCACCGCTCCACTCACGTGAGTCACTCGCGCAAACCACTCCATGTGTGGGGATCGAGTTGAGCGAGAAATGTCTGACAACGTTGGGCCTCATCAGATTCGCCGATGAGCGATGCCGTCTTCATCAGGCCTTCTAGGCAGCGGAGGAAGCCTCGGTTGCCATCGTTCGCCCACCGCACGTATCCGCTTCCCCGCCAGCCATTCGCACGAAGGGCGTCGAGGCCACGGTGGTAACCAACGCGATACGCCGCATATGACTCGATTACATCGTGGGCCGCATCCCCAAGTTCTGCCCATGGCAAAGAATGTTTTGGGTAGCGCGCTACAACCTCAGCAATGGCTATCCGTCGTTCGTTGCCGGTCATATTGCGCGCCTCAAGGAGGCGCTGGCGAGCGTCTTCGTCGAGAACAGGTAGCACAGTTTCTCCTGGGCCTGTTCCTGAAAAGCCAACCGACGACACATATCGAGACTACAGGTCTTCTCAATGCAAGAATGGGCGTATGAATCTCTCCGATTTCGATGTAGACGCTGCGCGGAACGCTTCGCTCGTTGCTCTTGGAATAAGCATCTTTATTTCCCTCCTCGTGTTGAAATTTGTCAAATCGTTGGTGACAAAACTGATTTTGATTATCGCGTGTGGCCTCGTTGGATTTCTGTCGTTCACGCAACGCGATGCGCTCACCGCATGCGCAGAAAAGGTGACTGCCCAGATAGAAGCGGGCGATACAGATACTTTCGACTGCAGTTTTTTTGGCCGCAAGATTCGCGTGAACACACCGAGTTTGAAAACCTGATGCCACCCACACTCGTCGATCATTTGGCGTCGTGCCCAACATCGGCACACGTCGCCGAATACTGGGCGCCATTGTTACGCAAAGGTGGTTTCGTCGAATTCGACGATTCGACGCCAATAAACCACGAAGTGCTTCAGGCGGGCTTCGCGCTTCGTGCCGGGTCGCTCGTGGCGTGGCGAAACATGCAACTGGTCACCGAGTATGGGGTCCGTCTTGTCGGTGCCCACACTGATTCTCCGGGGCTGCATCTCAAGCCAAGGCAGGGTCGGATAGCCGCTGGCCAGGACATGCTGGACATCGAGGTGTATGGCGGACCGCTGCTGTCGTCTTGGGCTGATCGCGATCTAGGGGTCGCGGGGCGTGTCGTGATGCGCGATGGCTCATCACGACTGTACGCAACACGACATGCAGTGGCTCGGGTGTCACTCCTGGCGATCCATCTCGACCGTGAGGTCAATGACAGAGGCCTTGTACTTGATCGACATCTTCATCTTTCGCCAATGTGGGGACAAGGAGAGGCGGCTTTTGACATTTGGCTAGCGAATGAAATCGGTGTTGACCGCACTGACATGATGACATGGACTGCTGAGCTCGTCGATACGCAGCCTCCCGGGTTTATTGGGCGAAATCAGGAGTATTTAGCCTCGGCACGTCTCGACAATCAGGTCTCCTGTTGGGCGACAATGAACGCGCTCGTGGAGTCGACGCCATCTAGGCCGAGTATGGCGGTGCTCTTTGACCACGAAGAAGTCGGATCTGCATCCGCCACGGGCGCTGCTGGGCCACTCCTCGAGCATCTCCTAGAACGACTTTCGCTTCTGGCCGGAAATGATCGTGACGCTTTCCTCCGAATGCTTCGTCAATCGCACTGTGTATCCGCCGACAATAGCCATGCACTTCACCCGAACTATCTTGACCGACATCATCCACTACATGCCCCATTGCTTAATCACGGTGTAGCGATCAAGACAAATGTTGGGCAGCGATACGCCTCCTCAGTCGAGTCAACAGCGCCAATCCTTGAAGCGTTCGAACGGATCGCCCAGACGCCTCAATGGTTTTCTTCTAAGAATGACGTTCCGTGTGGATCCACTATTGGGCCGGTGATGGCGACCCGACTGGGAATCGATACTGTCGATATCGGCATTCCTCAATTGTCGATGCACTCAATTCGCGAGGTGTGTGGTCGGACTGATCCCGACGTACTGCGTGAATTGCTCGTTGCCTACTGGCATTAAGGTCGCGAGATTCTTCGCGCGTGAGCATCGTTGAACAGCACCTGTAATCGATCCTGCAGTTTGCTCGTGATCAATGAAAGCTCATCGCGCGTGGCGCGACGCGAATCAAACACGGTCTCACGAATGGGTGAGCCAATCACCATCACGCATCGTCCTCGCCCTATCGATCGTTTCCCTCGCGACATTGCTTCCTCCGTGCCGGCGATCGCCACGGGCACGATGGGGACAGCCGCCTTCACTGCAACGAATGCAGCACCATCAAACAAGTCCTGAACAAAGGGTCCGGACCGACGTGTGCCTTCTGGAAACAAGACCAGGGGCTCTCCGCTATTCAACAACTCAACACAGCGTTTCAACGCCTCAAGATCTGCAGTTCCGCGTGCCACAGGAAACGCTCCCAGCGCCGAAAAAAACACACCCGCCGAGCGAAATTTCCAGAGCGAGTCTTTACCCATGTATCGCAGTCGGCGTGGCGAGACAGCAGCTGCGCATGGAATATCGAGATTCGAGCGATGCGTAGGCGCAAGGACGTAGGCACCATCCCGTGGAAGATTCTCCTTCCCCACCACGGTGAGTCGGAGCCAGAATCGACACCACAACACAACAATGGAACGAACGACTACGTACAGGAGACGAGCCGCGAAACCCTGACCAACGAGGCGTGACGATCGTTCAGCCACAATGCACCTGCACCAACGCGGCTAGTTCTTCAAGAACCTCCTCGAGGCTACGCCCAGTCGTATCCACAACGACCGCATCCTCGGCAGCGCGTAGTGGTCCGTCGATACGCGTGGAATCCCGCTCGTCCCGGATCGAAATCTCATGTTCAACCTGATTGACGTCGCCGCCTGATTGAGCCACACGCCGCTCCGCACGTACGCGAGCAGATGCCGTAAGAAACACCTTGAGACACGCCTCAGGGAACACCACCGTCGCGATGTCGCGTCCTTCGACAATGCCTCCACCCATTTGGGCCACCCAAGCGCGCTGAGCCCGACGCAAGTGATCACGGACCACCGAATTTGAAGCCACCATGCTCACCACATCGTTAACCCGCTGAGAACGAATCTCCTCCGTCACGTCACGGCCATCCATTGTCACGGCATTCTTGCCAACATGAATATCGAGTTGTCGCGCGAGCTTTCCCAACGCCTGTCCGTCTTCGGTCGAGACACCGCGATCGATCGCGGCTAATGCAATCACCCGGTACATCGCCCCAGTATCCAGGTAGGGAATTCCCACTCGTGCTGCAAGCAGTCGAGCCACAGTTGACTTACCCGCCCCGGCCGGGCCGTCGATCGCGACGACTTTCATCGATCTACCAGCTCGTATCCCGCGGCCGTCCCTCTTCGTAACCCGAGGAGCTCTGAATCCCCACAACCGCACGCTGATGAAAATCAACGATCGAGCTTGCACCCGCATATGTGCACGCGGACCGAACACCGGCAACTATCTGATCAATGATGTCTTCGACGCTCGGCCGATCAGGATCCAGGTACATGCGAGATGTACTAATGCCTTCCTCGAACAATTCCTTGCGCGCTCGGTCCATTGCGGTCTCTTGCCGTGTGCGATTGCGCACCGCTCGATTCGAGGCCATTCCGAAACTCTCTTTGAACAGTCGACCGTCGGTGTCGCGCAACGTATCCGCAGCTGATTCAAACGTTCCGGCAAGAAGCGAACCAAACATGACGTTCGCCGCGCCCGCCGCAAGTCCGAGGGCAACATCACGCGGATAGCGCACACCCCCATCGGCCCAAACATGTTTTCCACGGTCAGATGCTTCGGCAGCACAATCCAAGACTGCTGAAAACTGCGGTCGACCGACACCCGTCATCATTCGAGTCGTGCACATTGCTCCAGGCCCGACACCTACTTTGATCACATCTGCACCCGCGTCTATCAAGTCACGTGTTCCCTGCCGCGTCACCACATTGCCCGCAACCACGGGAACTGTCTTTGCTTCGGCTTTCACCGCTTCCAATACGCGCAACATTCTTTGTTGATGACCGTGTGCGGTGTCAACGACGATGACATCAACTCCCATCTGTACAAGTTCGCGTGCGCGAAGCCCTGGATCGGCGTTGATTCCCACGGCGGCTCCGATCATCAATCTTCCGCTCGTGTCAACTGCCGGTTGATAAATTGTGCTCCGAAGTGCACCCTTTCGCGTCACGCAACCCACGAGCTGACCGCTAGCCGCGACAACCGGGGCAAAGGAAATGCGCAATTCGGACATCTGCTCGTAGATGGACTCAAGGTTCATGTCATCACGTAGCGACAAAACCTCCCGATTCATTACATTCTGCAATTGCGTAAAACGATCAAAACCAGCAGCGTCATGTTCGGTGAATACTCCTGCAGGGACGCCATCCTGATCGACGACTACGACCGCACCGTGTGAGCGCTTATGCAGCAGACTGAGCGCCTCACCTACTGTGCCGTCGCCAGCCATGGTGATGGGCGTGTCAAACACGCGATGACGACTCTTCACAAAATCCACAACGGTACGAACGACATCGAGCGGTATGTCCTGTGGAAGTATGACGAGACCACCACGTCGAGCGACTGTCTCGGCCATTCTGCGTCCTGCTATGGCCGTCATGTTGCTCACAACGATGGGAATTGTCGTACCAATGCGATCCGGGGTGCGAAGATCAACACCCTGTCGAGACTCGACTCCTGACAGATTTGGCACCATGAAGACGTCGTTGTACGTCAGGTCGAAGGTAGGAGCACCGTCAAGGAACCGCATCGCTTGGGCCTTTCGGTAGTGGGACGACAATTCGGCACGCTGCACCGACGGCAATCAATGTTGCGTGCCGCCGAAATGCTATCCGAGTGCACTCCGCGAGGATGACGATTCGCTGGTTAGTCTGCCCATCGTGTCCTCCAACGAGCAGCAGCAGTGTCCGATAATCGGCGCAGGCGAGGCTGAAGCACTCGACATGGCAACAGGGATACTCCGCGATGGCGGCCTCGTGGCGTTGCCGACGGAAACGGTGTACGGCTTAGCCGCCCGGATCTCCGAGCCATCCGCGATTCAACGGCTCTACTCGGCCAAAGGCCGTCCCACCAACCATCCACTGATCGTCCATGTGGACAACGCTGCGCGCACAGACGAATACGCGACACGCATTCCCTCTCCGGCACGAGAAGCAATGGACGCCTTTTGGCCTGGTCCTCTCACGTTGCTTCTTCATCGCACCTCTGTGGTCAGCGATCTCGTTACGGGTGGTCGCGACACCGTCGCAGTACGTAGTCCAGCGAATGAATTCTTCCGCAACGTGATAACGCGACTCGACGACGTGCTGGTCGCACCCTCAGCAAATCGATTCGGCCACGTAAGTCCCACTCGGGCACACCACGTACGCGCAGATCTTGGCAAACAAATTGATCTGATCGTCGATGGCGGGAGCACCGTTCTCGGTCTTGAATCGACGATCATTGATTTCACCACGAGCGTGCCACAGGTCCTGCGGCATGGAGCGCTCCCCTGCGAGGACATCGAAGACGTATTGGGCATCACTCTCGACACTCCACACGGGCAGAGTCGCGCCTCGGGCATGCTGGCATCGCACTATGCCCCACGTGCGCGGATTCAATTGGTCCATTCAGACACGGAAGCACGTGCGTTCATGAAGACTCTTGAGGGTTCTGGAGAATCTGTTCGGGTGCTTGAACATGCTTCGCACCTCCCGACCTATGCCGCGACGATCTATCACCAATTACGACAGGCTGACGAGGATGGCGTCGGTGTTGTCATCGCCGTCCTTCCCCCGGAGCATGGAATCGGTGCGGCAATCAGTGACCGGCTTCGAAAAGCCGCAGTCACGCCATTTACGGAATAGGCCTCACCAGATTCAACGCAAGGCGCATAGTCGACATCCAAACGAAAATTGATCCTGCGACATGGAGTGCCACCAAGAAAACAGGAACTCCACTGAAGTACTGCACATATCCCACGAGACCTTGCGCAACGGTCCACCCCATCGCTATTTCAAGTGAGCGCATCACGATTCGCGCGTGCACCTTACGAACCCACACGGCAACACCAACAAGGCTTGCGAGGAACAGCCAGACTGCCACCGCGTGCAGTCGAACGACTGATCCGAGATCAAGTCCAAAACGGATTGCGTTCTCGTCCCCGGCGTGAGGCCCGGTGGCAGTTACTACCGTGCCCAGGACCATCACAAGCGACGCAAGCGAAACGACAATTGTCGCCACGAGTGCCGCTCGCGGCACCTCGGCTCGGACTGGCGCATGTTCAATACGGGCGATGCGAGTTTCATGAATCAGCATCACTCCGACCGAAACCAACACGACTGAAATCAGGAAGTGCGCCATGTTGGACCATGGATTAAGCCCAGTGAGTACGACGATGCCTCCTACCACCACCTGAGCAAGGACGCCGAGCACGAGTCCGACAGAGAGCCAAATCAACCGTTTGACGCGCGGCCGAATGGCGAGCGCAAAGAGCACCGCCGCAATGACCGCAGCCGCCACCACGCCGGTGAAGAGCCGATTGATCTGCTCAATTGCTGCGTGACCGGTGCTCACGTCAACAAAACGTTCCTCGTTGCAAGCTGGCCAGTCCACACAGCCCAGACCGGAGCCCGTCAGCCGCACCAGTGAGCCTGTGATGATGATGGCCACAAGTGCCGCGAGGGCTATACGGGCCACCAGCAGGTAGGTCCTTAGACGTAGCCCGCGGCCCTGCATGGCACGCCACCGTACACAGGACCCTCACTTCTCACCGGACCCGTCGCGGTGGCGTTCGACACTGCGGGTGGCCGTCGGGTGCACCATTGCGTCGGAACACCACTCTGCGTGGTGACCTGAACAATTTCCGTGAGAAATATCTCAAGTTGCTGCTCACCTTGCCGATCCCTGATGCGGATCTCACACCACCGCAAGGGAGCACGTCATGTCACAATTCGGATCGCGTCGCAGTGTCGTTGTAATCGCTGCACTGTTCGCCACCACGTTCGTCGGCGTCACCGCCATCGCCCCATCTTCGGTATCCGCCTCGTCCGTGGCGCCGAGTACCAACAAGGTGCAGTTGCCGCGCTTCGGCGACAGTAGTCCTGAAGTAGCGCGCCTCCAGCAGGCCATTATGGCCCGCGGATTCACGCTGCCTGGTGGCGTGACGGGCACATTCAGTCCGGCCACCCGTTCAGCGCTCCGTTCGCTGCAGAAGATAGCGGGCTTCAAGGCCACTGGCGTCGTTGATGCACGCACCGCAAAGTTCCTCGGTCTTGTTGATGTACCCGCTGTGTCGCGAACTGCTCTGCCACAAATCGGTCAGAGTGGCGACGCGGTGTGGGGTGTCCAACAGGCACTCATCAACAAGGGCGTTGTCGTCAAGGGCGGCGCCGACGGCAAGTTTGGCACCGCTACTGCTGTTGCCCTTGGCGCCTTTCAGAAGAAGGCGGGACTCGCGGTCACGAAGACGCTTGATGAGCCGACCGCCATTGCGCTCGGACTAGTTGCCGCCCCGAAGCCCGTGATGACTGCTGCCATTCGTACATCGTCGATCTTCCCAAAATTTGGTGATAAAGGTGACACCATTCGCACGATCCAGACGGCGATGTTGCGCGACAGCATCGGCTTGCCAGGTGGTGTTGATGGGCACTTTGGTAACGCGACCCGTGCCGCGTTGGCAGAGTTTCAAAAGCGCCGAGGCCTGCCTATAACCGGTGAAGTCGATCAAGCAACGATGGATGCGATCACCGCTGTTGTTCCCGTCCTGGTCGCACAACCAGCAGTGGCCGCACCGGTCGCTTCCTCTTCAATCTCGATCGACAACTTGCCACGACGGGGTCAGAGTGGTGAGCATGTCCGGACCCTCCAGCAAGCACTCGTTGCCAATGGCATCACGATCAAGGGCGGCGTCGATGGAGTCTTCGGTGTGGCAACAGCGGTGTCGCTCGGTGCCTTCCAAAGTGCTCGCGGTCTCGCAGTGACCAACGCCGCAGATGCCAATACAGCAGCTGCACTCGGCCTTATCCCGTCACTCGAGCAACTCGGTTTGCCCTCCCTCAAGGTGTTCCCGATGCAGGGGCGCTGCAGTTTCGTCGACAGTTGGGGCGAGCCTCGAAGTGGTGGTCGTGTCCACGAGGGCACTGACTTGATCGGCCCTCGCGGCTTGGCGATCTACGCAGTTGTCGATGGCGTGATCAGCAAGGCGTACACCGGACTTACTCTGGGTGGAAACTCTTTGCGCCTGACCATGGGCGATGGCACGTACTTCTTCTACTCACACCTCGACAGCTTCGCTCCGGGCATTGGAGCGGGTGTGTCGGTTCGTGCGGGTCAGATCATCGGGTACAACGGCTCTACAGGAAATGCGGGGAGCCCCCACCTGCACTTCGAAGTACACCCCCGAGGTGGAGCAGCGGTTAATCCTTTCCCGTTGCTCAAAGCAATCGACGGCTGCAACAACACCAACGTGCTCCCGCAGTAGGCGGTGTTACAGCTATCGCAGCAGTCGGGGTGGCGCCGGTGTGAGATCCCGCGCCACTCCGACTGATCTATCGGGTTCGCATCTCCATAGGCAGATGCTCGACATCACTTAACGTCGACAAACTGAAGGTGTATCCATCACCGAGTTTCATGGCCTTAATTGTCGTCACTGACGCATGACCGATGATGAAACGTTCCCACTCCCACGGCGTCGGCTGCAGTCCGAGCAAGTGACAAATCACCACGCTGTTTGTACCTGCGTGAGCGAAAAAGACGAAACTTTCGCCCGGGTCGTCAATGTGCCACAGCGGGAGGGGCGACTCGATACGGCGCACGCCACGAGCAGCCAGGAAATCATCTGCGCCCTTGTGAATGCGGGCAACAAAATCGCGAACGGGTTCGCCACCGTGTAAACCCTGCCAGCGTTCCTCCGCAGTTTTCGTCATCTCTTCCCGATACGCCTTAATCGTCTCTTCAGCAGGTTCACCATGCCACGCGGGTTCCCGGATCTCCTCGAGCCAGGGTTCAATGACGAGGTCGCGTTTAAGTGCTCCCAAAGTGGGCTCCGCCGTCTGGTGCGTACGAATCAGCGGCGACGTGTAGATGTGGTCGAAATTGGAATCCCTCAGCCGCTTTCCAAGCAATCTGGCTTGGTCGAATCCTCGCTGCGAAAGCGGCGGATCCACTACTGCTTTACCATTCTTCACCCATTCGGGTTCCGCATGTCTGATCAGGATGAACTCCATGGCCGTCAGCGTACTTACTGTGTAGTAGTCGATGTCGTGATGGGTGCAAATCCATCCACGCCACACAGAGCCATGGCTTCGTCTACCACACGCTCGAACTGTTCGTCGTCGAAGACACTGTTCTGTGCCGCATCGGTGACCGACTTTCCCACACACGTTGCTTCGGACTCAGTGAGCGACACCGACCGACCGCCGGCAATGAGATACCCGTAGGAAGCCATCGCGGAGGGTTCATCATCAAAAAGAAACTCGTACTCCTCGAGTGGTTCGACGACTGGCACAGGAGCAGGCAAGGTCGTCGAATCCCCATCGAGCAAAGGAACTTCCGACGAAATCTCTTCCAAACACAGATCAGCGGTGATCTCTTTGATGTCTTCAAGTGCGGCAACGTTGTCACTGCGTGACAGGTTCTCTAAGGAGATTCGTACATTGGTGTCATTCACGGCCAACGACATGTCCCAATAGACATTTCTCAACGCAATAGACACCTCACGATACGCACGTTCAACCGTCTCGAGGTCTGCACGAGCCTCCCGTGGCGGCACCTCCAACATTACGGAAAGAGTGTCGAGGAGAACCGCAAATGAACTCTGCAGCACCACTGACGATGCTGTTCCTAGCTCAGCCAAACCTTCATTCACCGCAACAAGCGATGACTCTAGCTCTGGCGCACGGCGACACAGTGCGGATACCTCCTCATCTCTGCTGCAACCCGCAAGCAACAGGAAGGCAAGAAAGGAGGCCAACAGACGAGTAACCACACCTCCATGATGGCGCACAACTCCCCTCACTATCGCTCAGAGACTTGTTGAACGCACCCATACCGCGTGCAGATCGCGATATCGGCTTGGCGTATTCAGCAATTCGGCATGTGATCCGTCTTCGGCGATACGACCGCGTTCGAGAACAACGATGCGGTCCGCACGAGCGGCGGTGCTCAAACGGTGGGCGATTGAAATTGTTGTACGACCTTGAGCGAGGATCGACAAGGCTCGGGAAATGCGCACCTCCGTAACAGCATCAACAGAAGACGTGGCTTCATCAAGAATCAAAATGCTCGGGTCGACAATTGCGGCCCGCACAAGAGCCACGAGTTGACGCTCGCCGGCGCTCAATGCCCCGCCACGCTGCCCAACATGTGTGGACATCCCAAACTCCATCGCCGACAGCCAGTCAGACAAACCAAGTCGTGCGAACGTCTCCAAGATGTCTTGATCATTGGCATCGGGTCTAGCAAATCGGACATTGTCTCCGATAGTTGACGAAAACAAAAAAGGCTCTTGTGGCACGACAATCAAACGACGACGAAGGTCATCATTGTCTACGTCTCGTAATGACACTCCACCAATCTCCACTCGACCAATAGTTGGATCAGCGAGACGCGCAATCAATCGGGCCATAGTGGTCTTACCGGACCCCGATTCGCCCACCAAGGCCACATGCTGTCCGGCCGGAACAAACAGCGATACGTCGTGGAGTACTGGCTCGTCATCCTCGCCGCCTTCACGCGATGCATATCCAAAACTCACCTGGTGAAACGCAATGGACAATGGTCCCTGCGGCAACGCGATCGGAGAATCGGGTGGAGGCGGTCCAATTGGCGAATCCAATACTGCCAACACTCGACGCATACTGGCCACGGCGCTTTGGGTGAGGTCAATCACCTCTGTGAACTCTGCAATCGGCTCGAGAAAGCGATAGGTGAGAAACACGAAGCCCACAAGCGCCCCTGCGGTTAATCCCATTCCCGGCCCAAGGAGCAACCCGCCGCCGATTACGGCCACGACGGTAAACACGGCAAACACCTCGCCCGATGGGAAAAGGAATGCGCCGATAATTCCCGCTCGAATGTGTGCGGATGCCTTGGCATCGGCGCGTTCGCCGATCCGATGAATTCGACCATCGACAGCGTCATAGGCCTGCAATGTCTCAATACCCGCCATGGTCTCACTCAACTCACCGAGGAACTCCGCATTCCGCTCGCGGGTTCGGCGATGTGCGACAACCAATCGCGATTGAACAAAGCGCAGAACCAATACGAGCGGCGCTGACACTACAAACGCGATGAGCGCAAGACGCCAGTCGTACGCAATCATGACCGCGCCCACAACAATGATTTGCGTGCCGCTTAGGAGAAGCGTTAAACCTCCCCATGCAAAAAACTGCGTCATCGTTTCGATGTCATTCGTCACTCGTGATACAAGCGATCCACGCTTCTCTTCGTTATGACTTGCCAAACTCATGCGTTGAATGTGATCAAACAGTCCGATGCGCAGCGCAAAGAGACCTCGTTCAGCACGAATTCCGAGACGTGCAGCCGCAGTACGCAGAGCAAACGCTGCGACCACGATGACTCCTGCACCAATTAGAGCGATTCGAGTAACAGAGCCGACGTCGACCCGCTCGCCGCCAAAACCATTGTCGATCGAAAGTTGTATGAGGATTGGTACGGCGACGCGACCACTCGTGCCAAGTAACGCAAGTAGCACCGTCACGACAAGGCCCTCACCAAAGACTGGAGCACGACGCACGCCCCGGCCAATCACACGCGCTGTTTCGAAGCGACCTTCAATAGCTGGGACATCACTCATTGAGGATCCTGCTGCGTATCCGAATGCGATCGTCGATCTGCGGCGTAGGACGCAATCAATTCCCGGTACGCGGTGTTTCGAGCAAGAAGGTCCTGTGGGGCGCCACTATCGCGCAGCTTTCCCTCAGCAACGAAAAGCACATGCTCGGCGAGGGCCACAGCGGATGGTCGCGTCGCCACGATCACGATGGTGCGTCGGGGCTCTAAACCGGTCAAGTTCTTCAACACCAGTGTCTCCGTCACTGGGTCTAAAGCCGATGTGGTGTCATCCATGACGAGTAGAGATGCGCGGCGCGCAATCGCTCGTGCCAATGCCACACGCTGGCGTTGGCCCCCGCTGAGCGACACACCCCTCTCGCCAATCTCAGTATTGAGACCTTCCGGTAATGACCGCACAAATTCATCCAGTGCCGCGACTCGTAGGGCCTCCCACACCTCCTGGTCCGACAACAATGAGTCCATCGTTATGTTGTCGCGAAGCGTGCCGGCAAACAAGAATGCGTCCTGAAAGACCATCGCGATCGCGGACGACTGCACCTCTACGCGACCAGAGTCAGGGCGTACATTTCCCGCAATGAGTCGCAGTAAGGAACTCTTCCCCGCCCCAGTTGGCCCCACCACGGCCGTCGTCTGTGCCCCGGGTATGGAAAACGACATGTTGCTCACGGCTTGGAGTGATGAACCGCTGTAGCTAAAACTCACGTTGTCGAATCGCACACCAACGGGACTTGTGGTGTACCTCAGGAAGGAAGACGGGTGCTCGAGTGTTGGCTCATCCAATATCGCACGAATGCGTAACCATCCGCTCAATGAATGTGGCACCTCACTCAGGACATAACCAATGATGCGAAGAGGAAAAACCAGCAGCGTAAACAGATAGATAAAACCCGAGACCTCTCCCACGCTCAGAAATCCCGCCTGCACGCGATACGCACCGACAATGAGCAATAGGACATTGACGAGAGACGGCAATGAGTCGAGCACTCCTTCAAAGTTGGCCCGTATGCGCACCGCCCTGCTTCGCGCCTCGCGCAGTCGAATCGAAATATCCGACAAGCGCGCTGTTTCACGGGATTCGGCGCCAAACGCCTTCACCACAGAAAGCCCTTCGAGGCTCTCGTAGACGGCTTCGGAGAACTCGCCCAAGTGATGTTGCGCATCTGCGTAGTGGCGTTCAACAAGTCGGTGATACACCACATTCATGGCTACGAGTACCGGGATGACAAGCAGCGCGACAAAGCCCATGACTGGATCCGTCAGGACAAGCCACACTCCAGAGACGAACAAGAGCACGATGACCGACGTTCCAAACGGAAGTGGTGCAAGCACCGCAGTGGCTGCCTCCGCGTCGACGCCCGCTCGAGCTATCACGTCACCCGTCATATGCGATCGGTGCCATTGCGGTGGTTGAGCCACGATCTTTCTCGAAACCTCCATCGCGAAAGTCTTGACCGTCCACCATTGCGTTACCCCCGCGAATGAACGACGTACGACCACGCCGACGGCACGAAGAAGCCCGATCCCGACGATTAGTACTGATCCAAAGGTAAACGCCCTCCACGAGGGTTCGCCAGCAAGACCAGGGATGATGACATCGTCCACCATGAACGACACAGCGACACTTGAGGCAACGGTGCACACGGCATACACCGCTGCCCCTGATACAGCAATTACAAACATGCCCCTGTGCGCTCGCGTCAGGTCTGCAAGAAGCCTGAGCGAACGAAAAAAACCCGGCCGAATCCTGTGATCGCTTTCGTAGGACCCGTCAACCGACACCGTTCGATTGTACGATCGGCACCGTGCCCGGGCTTGCGATTACCACCGTTAAGCGGACCGGCTTGTCACTCGTGGTCGTTGCCATGCTCGCGATGTGGATCTATGCGCTTGTTTTTTCACCACGTGAGTCCATCAACAAAATTGGGGATGGGGCCTGGGCAGATCGAGCGGAGTTACTCTGCGTCAGTGCCAAAAAAGAGATAAACGAACTCGCCGATTATCGACTGATTACGAGTGATTCCGATCTAGCCGAACGAGCCTCACTAGTCAGTCAAGCAACGTCGATCTTGCGAGTCATGGTTTCCCGCATCGCCAGCGAGGAGCCCACGGACGACAAGGGTCAGGCGATCGTTCCGCTGTGGCTGGCTGATTATCAGACGTACCTCAGTGATCGGGATGACTACGCCGCACTGCTCGAAAAGGGCACGAATGCACCATTTGCCGAGACACAAGTGGATGGCCTCCCGTTAAGCGAGAAGATTACGACGTTCGCTAACGACAATCGAATGCCTGCGTGTTCGCCGCCACGCGACTTGTCAGTCTGACGATGCAACCGACTCCCAAACACCGTCAACACCACGTCGCTTAATCACCCGAGCTGGCGAGCCAACTGCGACCGAATAATCCGCGATCTCGCCTGTCACGACCGAGTTCGCACCGATCGTTACATGCTTGCCGATTTGCGCCCCGGGGAGGATGACACTCCCCGCCCCGATCCAACTACCGGCACCTATTCGAACCGGCCGTTCTGCCTGCGTTTGTCGTGATATCGGCACATCAGTGCGCTCGTAACCGTGATTTTGATCGGTGATGTAGACGTGATGACCTGTCCAAACATCATCTTCGATGACGATAGAAAAATGACCCACAATGCCGCTACCTCGACCAATAAGGCAACGGTCGCCGATAACGACGACTGGGTCAGTTACACATTCTTGACCGTCAACCATTCCTGCCGACAATGCAACATGCGGACCGATCATGGTGTCATTGCCAATTCGGATGTATCGCTCATTGAATATCGTTGTCTGCGGGAAACACACCACGCTGCGATCTCCGAATGAGCCAAATCTCCGTCCACGTGTGGTGGTCGGACCTATGGCGCCATGTATTTCAAAGAAACGCCATAGACGATGGGAAAGTGAATGGAGTAATGCGTTAAACATGGGTTTTCACCGATGGAGATGCGAATCACTCTGCTCAGCTCGGTATCGGACAGTAAACACGTCTCCGCCGGACAAGATTGCACCCCGTCCGATCTGCGCGCCAAGTTCCCAATTGGAAAGACCAAGTTCGGGACGGTGAAGTGCATATTGACCATCTACCCAACGGGTCATGCCGTTCCCAATAAACGGTGCCCGGGCGTGTGCCCACACAAATGAATGCTCCTGCTCATTGGTGGTCAACAGCGACAGAATGAATCTCGGCGAATACGTGTTGAACAGGCCGACGGCCTCCTCCAGCGTTTCCGCATGAACGACGGAAATCTCGGGATCGTTTTCCCACTCCCACTCAGTTGCTAGCACCTCCAACGAGCCAGGTTTGACTTGAGTGCGCGGATCACTCGATACACACAGGCCCGTCACATCGTGTATCACCGCGGTCGATCCTCGACTGCGGGCTGCCGCTTCTGCTCCTCGTACAACGGCCTCGAGTCGCGCGTCGGGCTCGTGTCCAACGACCACGACCACATTGGTGGTGTTGCACACCTTCCGATCCAAAGAATGCGCAACAACATTGTGAATCAGGTCAGTGTCAACATCTGGAGAGATCACCATCCACGCACCACCCGTGCCATGAAGACTTGCCGTCACGCCAGATTGACGGGCAACGGCGCCCAAGTCGCGTACTGCATCGCCGCTGCCGCGAGCAACTGCCAGCGAGACGCCGCGTTGCGAAAACAGCGACCACGCCGACGCGTGAGAAGCCTCCTCAAGAAGCAGAACAGCATCTAATGGAAGTCCGGCCGCCGCAAGACTGGGGCGTAGCGCACTCTCCATAATCGCGGCCGCGGTATCACGAGCGTCGCTGCCAATGCGAAACACGCAGGTGTTGCCCATACGCAACACACCGGTGGCGTCGGTAAACACATTCGGGCGACCCTCAAACACGAACGCGACCACCCCAAGCGGAGCACGAACAACCTCTATTCGCCATCCACCATGGTCGAGCATTTCTGTCGCCACGTTGGGTCGGTCCTTGGCTGATGCCCAAAGATCGAGCGCCGATGCCATATCGGACAACATCGTCGGAGTGAGTTCCAGTCGCGTTGTCGATCTCCCCTTCGCCTTTGCACGCACGACGTCACCGTGGTTTGCAGTGATCAATTGCCGTGAAACTGCAGGAGTGCGGAGCGACCTCGCGAACTCCAGGTAAAACTGCGTCACACGATCTTGTCCGAGTTCCTGCAACTGTGCAAACGCGCCAATCGAACGATCCACTACTGCGCGCACACGCTCGTTGACGTCCCGTGGCACATGCAACAAACGCCCACTGTCGACTCCGAAGAGTCGGTCGCCTTCGCAGAAGGAAGAGGCAATCGCCGAGCCAATCTCGACCGGCACACCGTCAACGATGACGCGATCGTCGTCTTTTAACATGCAGTCATCGTAGGCAGGTATCGTCACCTCATGTCAGTTGCACCGGACGCTCCTCACACCAAGTCAGATTCCTTCTATTTTCGTCAGCTACTTTCGGGTCGAGATTTCGCCACCACGGATCCCATTGCTCGGCAAATGGTCAACTTCGCCTACATCATTGGCGATCGCAATACTGGCGAGTGCGTCATCGTGGACCCCGCCTACGCAGCGTCCGAGCTTGTCTCGATTGCCACACAAGACGACATGTCCGTAGTTGGAGCTTTGGCTTCTCACTATCACGCCGACCACATCGGTGGTTCGATGATGGGTTTCTCGCTCAAAGGAATCGACGAGCTGCTCGATCAGATCGATGTCCCCGTACACATCAATCGACACGAGCGCGAATGGGTGATGAAGACAACAGGCGTTGACGAATCGTCGCTCGTGCTCCACGAGGACGGTGACATTGTGCGCGTCGGCACGATAGACATTGCTCTCGTCCACACCCCTGGACACACCCCGGGTAGTCAGTGCTTCCTTGTCCAGAATCGACTTGTCTCGGGCGACACACTCTTCCTCGATGGTTGTGGACGCACTGACCTGCCTGGAAGCGATCCGTCCGCGATGTACACGAGTCTCCGCAAGTTGGCCACACTTTCGACCGACACGATGATCCACCCCGGACACTTCTACTCGCCACAGGAGTCGGACAAGCTCGAGTCCGTATTGCGCCACAACTTCGTCTTCGGTCCCCGAACCCAAGACGAATGGTCCTCCCTGTTCGGCTAGGAGCCAATCGCCGAGACGATCGAGCTTGCACCGGCGAGCGCCAGCAGACCGAGCACCAGCACACGAAATGACTCGGGTCGGATTCGCCGTGCCGACGCCAGGCCGAGACGGTTTGCCAACACAATTGTTGGAAATGCAAAAACCGACTGCGCGATGATGCTCTGAGTGAGTGCCCCAACCACGACGAACGTCACCACGCTCACAGCTCCCAGTACGAAGAAGATCGTTGCGATCGTCGCCCTAAACACATCGGGCGAAACTTTTCGCGACTGCAGGCCGAGCACGAGCGGCGGCCCATTTGTCGATGTCGATGTCAATAGCACGCCGCTTACGAATCCCATCGTTCGCTCCAAACCCGGACCCACGTTGCGCAGGTCCGTACCTCTGACGATCACGAGGATGCCAGCAAAAACACTCAGACCAATCACCACCTTGAGCAAACGGAGGTCTGCATAGAGGAACAGCAGCAGACCGAATGGCGCACCCAGCAGCGCAGACTTCAAGTACAGGCCAACGAGTCGCCGGTCGCGATCTACGCGCAGCGCGCGTGAGCGCAATCCGCTGCTCACCGTTCCGAGTGTCGCCGAGAGAACCACCGCATCCTGAACGTCGAGGCGCAACACCAGCACCGGCACCGTGAGGAGGGCAAACCCGAACCCGACCACCGTCTGTGCGTATGCGGTGGCGAAGACGACAACGACCACGAATAAGAGATCGACCAGCTCCAGCGACAGGCTCAAAGAATCGCCTCAACAGACTCCCGGAATACTTCGGTGTGCAGGTCTACGTCATCTGCGGTATGTTCCGGTGAGATGAGGGCCATGTTGTGAAATGGCGTAAGTAGTACTCCATGATTAAGGGCCGCGAGATGTAAGTAGGTCTCCAACTCGTGATCCACCATCGCCGCCGCATCGTGTCCGTTGCGTGGTGGTGTGCCAAACCAGTACTCGGCACGACATCCCAGTCGTTGAACGTGCCAATCAAGATTGAATTCCGCGATGACATCGGCGACACCACCGGCCCAACGTTCTGCAAGCGGTATCGAATAGGCGAACTGCTCGTCGAGAAGCGACGTAGAGAGCGTCGCCCGCATTGCCGCCATCGCTAAAGCGCTTCCACTTAGCGTTCCTCCAACCCCAGACACGTCAACGTCGTCTCCTTGCAGACGATCTTCGAGTGCCGCCGCAACAGCCGCTGACATGCCGTATGCCGCGACGGGAATGCCGCCGCCAATGGTCTTCCCAATAACGACAAAATCGGGATCCAATGACCACGCTTTGGTACACCCTCCTGGACCTGCACAGATCGTGTGGGTTTCATCAATGACGAGCAAAACATCATGACGACGAGTGATGGCACGGACACCCTCCAAATAACCGGCCTCGGGTAGCACAATGCCGATATTGGTCAATGCCGGTTCGATGAGTACTGCAGCCACGTCCCCGAACGCCAAGGCTTGATCGAGGGCGTCAAGATCGTTAAACGGCACGGCCCGTGTCGTAAGAGCGGGATCCACCTGTGGGCCGATGGCGCCGGGGCGACTCACCGTTTCGCCTTGATCATTCAAGATGACAAGCGTTTCGTCAACCGTGCCGTGATAGCACCAATCGTGCACAACAACACGCGGACGTCCGGTCAAATGGCGGGCAAAACGCAAGACAAAACGATTGGCGTCGGTCGCGCTAATCGCGAATTGCCACTTCGGGACGCCGAATCGATTCGCGAGATCGTTTGCGACCCAGATCGCGTCACTACTTGGCAGCATCGTGGTGAGTCCCCGATGTGCCTGTTTGGCAATCGCGTCCGCAATCTCCCCTTTCGCGTGTCCGGTCATCGCACCCGTGTCGCCCAAACAAAAATCAACGAATTCATTGCCGTCTACATCCGTGAACCGTGCGCCGCTAGCTGTTTCGCAGAAGATTGGGTGTTCACCGGGCCACCGGGTCATCCATGGCATCGGCACGCCCGACAGCAGTGAGTCGCTCGCCTGCTGGGCTCGCTCACGTGATCCTGGATGCCGCTCACAAAAACGCTCAAGCTCTGTTGCGATCGCCGAGGAAAGTCGAGTGCGGTTAATCATCGCCATGACAACAGTCTTTCATGCATCGATATCCCGACCATCACTACACTCCAGGCGTGGCCACTACTACAGCTCCATTCGTCAACGGCCGGCGGCTCATGGATCGTTTAATGTCGCTTGCCGACATCGGTCCAATTCCCAACGGTGGTTGTTGTCGTCTCGCACTTACTGCCGAAGACGGGATCGGCCGTGACCTGGTAGTCAACTGGATGCGAGAAATCGATCTTGACGTGCGAATCGACGCCGTTGGCAATGTGATTGGCACGTGGAACGTCGGGACAGGCGCACCGGTGATGACCGGATCCCACATCGACACCGTACGTACCGGTGGCAAATATGACGGGAACCTCGGGGTGCTCGCAGGCCTAGAGGTGATTGAAACCTTGCAAGAGGCGGGCATTACACCCGCTCGGCCGCTGGCCGTCGGGTTCTTCACCAACGAAGAAGGAGCACGGTTTGCTCCAGACATGCTCGGATCACTGGTCTATGTCGGTGGCATGTCGACCGAGGAGGCGCTCAATACCTTCGCGATCGATGGAGCCCGACTGGGCGACGAATTGCAAAACATCGGATATGCGGGAAGTGCGCCATGCCCGGGTCCCAGTCCGCACGCTTTCGTCGAGTTGCACATCGAACAAGGGCCGCTCCTCGAAGCACACGGCGTCACCATCGGGGCCGTAACCGGCGTTCAGGGCATTTCGTGGCGTGAACTGACGATCGTGGGACAGTCCAATCACGCGGGCACCACCCCCATGGCGCTGCGCCACGATCCGGCCTATGTGGTGGGTGAGATCACCGTTTTTCTGCGGAAGTTGGCAACTCGTTTTGGCGGCAACCAAGTGTGCACCGTTGGCAAGGTCGACCTCACGCCAAATCTGGTCAATGTGGTACCAGGATCGGCCACGATGACTATCGACGTGCGGAATACCGACGAACTCTTGCTGCGCCAAGCCGAACACGAAATTGAAGCATTTCTCGCTGAACTCGCCGTAAGCGAAGGCGTCAGTATCAGCGCCAAAGTCCTCGCCCGTTTCGAACCCGTCGTGTTCGACGAGCGCGTCGTCTCCATCGTGGAACGACACGCACAGCGTCAGGGCAATACCGTCGAACGCATGCCGTCTGGCGCAGGACACGATGCGCAGATGTTTGCGCGCGTGTGCCCGACCGGCATGATCTTCGTGCCAAGTGTTCGCGGCATTAGCCATAATCCCGCCGAACATACCGACGAGGCGGACCTGATTACCGGGTCGAATATTCTTCTAGCAACGATGCTGGAACTTGCTAGTACCGAGTTCTCCGCGTAATACGATCGGGTCTGGCACACGGAGGTCAAATGACTCGAGTTCTACGCGTCGGTGCGGCTCAACTGGGGCCCATCCAACGGAACGATAAGCGAGACTTCGTTGTCTCGCGGCTTATCGCGTTACTGCATCAGGCTGCAGATGCACGCGTTGAACTGCTGGTGTATCCGGAACTTGCGTTGACGACCTTCTTCCCGCGCTGGTTCGTCGATGACATCGCAACTGCAGATCACTGGTACGAAACTGCAATGCCCTCACCAGTGACACAGCCATTGTTTGATGAGGCCAAAAGACTCGGCATTGGTTTTTGTCTCGGTTACGCCGAATTGACACCCTCGGGACAACGCTTCAACACCCAGATCCTCGTAGATGCGATTGGCAACACTGTTGCCAAGTACCGAAAGGTCCATATTCCTGGTCACGAGACACATGAGCCTGATCGCCCCTTTCAACATGCGGAGCGCTATTACTTCACGCCAAGTGACGACGGGTTCGGAGTGTGGGATGCGTTTGGCGGTCGTATCGGAATGATGATCTGTAATGACCGGCGATGGCCGGAGTCGTACAGGGTCATGGGCCTTCAGGGCGTCGAAATGATTCTCTGCGGATACAACACGCCCTTGCATTATGTTCCAGACCCCACTCAGGATCCGCTGCAAGGTTTTCATAACGCACTTGTCATGCAAAGCGGCGCATATCAAAACGGAACGTTTGTCGTTGGAGTCGCCAAAGGTGGTGTCGAAGAAGGTGTCGACAGTCTCGCCGACTCGATGATCGTTGCGCCCTCGGGCGAGATCCTTGCGAAGGCTGTGACGAATGGCGATGAACTTGTCGTAGCAAGTTGCGACCTCGACTGGTGCGCCCAATACACCGGGACGCTCTTTAACTTTGAGCGGTATCGCCGGCCCGAGGTATACGACCGCATCACCAGCCAGCGCGGTGTACGTCTGGCAACCCCCTCAGGCATTAACAAACTGTAAAACCCTTCTCCAATACCAGTAAGGTGCAGACAGGACAAGGGGGCGTTATCCGGTGAGCGTGTCGTCAGGACCAGGAATCGAATTCGTCGTGAATGGCGCACCAGTCACGGTGCGTTCCTCACATCCTCATCTCCTCGCCGCTCTACGCGAAGAACTCGACATCACGTCACCAAAAGACGGTTGCTCGCCCAGCGGACAATGCGGATGTTGCACTGTTCTCGTCAACGGCAAAGCGGTGGTCAGTTGCCAGACCAGCCTGGACAAAGTTGCTGGGAGCACCGTCACCACACTTGAGGGAGTCGATGAAGCTGAACGTCAACGGTACGCCGACGCGTTTGCAGCGTGCGGCGGACTGCAATGCGGATTTTGTATACCGGGGATTATTGTTCGCGCGAAGGCTCAGATCGACAAGAAGGGTGCGTCGCTCACACGTTCCGATATGGCACGTCACCTCGGAGCGCACCTCTGTCGTTGCACGGGTTATGTCAAGATTCTTGATGCCATAGAGATGGTGGCACAAGGTCACCAACCTGCCGACTCCCCCATCGGAAAAATTGGTGAACGCCTAGTCAAGTATGAAGCACACGATTTGGCCTTAGGGGATCGCGGCTACGTCGATGACATCCGCCTGCCGGGCCTGTTGCACGCCTCGCTGCATCTCACATCCCATGCACGCGCCACTATTCGCGCGATCGACACCACTGCGGCGCTTCAGGCGCCCGGTGTCCGCGCCGTCTTCACTGCTGCCGATATTCCCGGTGAGTTGTATGTGGGGATTATCTACAAGGACTGGCCGGTCATGATTCCTGTTGGCGGTCGCACGTCTTACGCAGGTGATGTCCTCGCAATCGTCGTCGCAGACACGCGTGAACAGTCCCGAGCAGCGGCCGCACTTATTGAGGTCACGTATGACCCATTGACACCCATTACCGATCCATCCCACGCCATAACCACCACCGATGTCGCCGTATGGGGTACGTCCGACAATGTCTTGAGCACGAGCGCCTATGCGCGTGGCGATGTCGACTCCGCGCTGAAAGCATCAGCGCATATCGTCACTGAACGGTTTACTACGCAACGAATCGAGCATGCATTTCTGGAACCGGAGAGCTCACTCGCCGTTCCCTCTTCAGACGGGCAGTCCCTCCACGTTTACTCGGGCGGACAGGGCATCTGGGACGACCGCAACGACATCGCCCGTGTACTTGGTGTCGACAACAGTCGGGTGACAGTGGAGTTGATCAGCAATGGCGGCGCTTTTGGCGGCAAGGAAGACATGAGCAATCAGGCTCACGCAGCACTTGCGGCGTGGCTTCTGAAGCAACCGGTGAAGTGCACGTTGTCGCGCGAAGAGAGCTTCTTGATGCATGCCAAGCGTCACCCCATCACGATGGACTACACGGCGGGTTGCGACACTGATGGCCGACTTACGGCCCTTCGCGTTCGCGCAATTGGTGACAGCGGCGCGTACGCAAGCGTGGGCATGAAGGTGCTCGAGCGCATGGCAGGGCATGCAAGTGGCCCGTATCACGTGCCGCATATCGACGTTGAGGCGACGGCAGCCCGCACGAACAATCCCGTTTGCGGGGCCTTTCGAGGATTTGGGGCAAATCAAGCACAATTCGCGATGGAAGGCATCATGGATCGCCTAGCAGAACGAGTGGGAATCGACGCATGGACTATCCGTCGGCGAAACGTGATTATGCCCGGCATGGTGTGGGGTCCTGGCCAAATCATGGACGATGGCTGTCTCGGCGCCTCGGCATGCCTCGATGCCGTCAAACCCGCGTATGACGACGCTCGAAATTCTGGCCACGCTGTGGGACTAGGACTCGGACTCAAGAACAGCGGACTCGGGAATGGCTTTAAGGAAATCACACGCGCAGTCGTTCGCTTTCGTGGCGACGGACGAATCGAAGTCCGCCACGGGTGGACCGAGATGGGTCAAGGGATCAATACCGTGGCGATTCAGGTGGCCGTCAGTGAACTCGACGTACCGGCGTCAGCAATCGACGTCATCGTCGATACCACTCGTGAGCTCGGACTTGGCCAAACCACTGGATCACGTGGCACGTTGATGGGTGCAGGTGCCGTACGTGCTGCCTGTGAAGCAGCCATAGCGGCAGGACGCACTCTTGATGTTGACCATGTGGGCGAATACCGCGTGGACTGGACGACCAAACTGGGCGATCCCGGTGTCGAGCACCCCATCATTCACTCCACATTTGGATATGCCGCACAAATGGTTGTTGTCAATCGTGAAAACGGCGCAATCGAACACGTAGTCGCTGCCCATGATGTGGGCAAAGCGATCAATCCGCAGCTGTGCGAGGGCCAAATCGAAGGAAGCGTGCACATGGGGCTCGGTTACGCCTTGAGCGAGGACTTCCCCAGCGACCCGGAAACTGGATTTCCGATTCCGAAGACACTCCGCAGTCTCAATATCCTGCGCGCAAAAGACGTTCCCAAGATCTCTGTACAACTGATTGAGTCCCCTCAACCCGACTCGCCTTATGGCATCAAGGGTGTCGGCGAGATCGGTTTGGTACCTACCGCTGGAGCAGTTGCTCAGGCACTGAAAGAGTACGACGGTCGCTGGCGCAATACGTTGCCACTCAAGCCAAAAACCTCAAGCGACTCCGACGACTGAACATTGCGATGACTGACACGCGGTTGACGCTCGCCCCGAATCAGACCTCTGGCTTGGTGTGTGCGCACCACCACCTGTACTCCACTCTCGCCCGCGGTATGCCTGCACCGCCACGCTCCTCACAGAATTTTGACGAGATTCTCGAGGACGTCTGGTGGCGTCTTGACGCTGCTCTTGATCTCGACATGATCTACTGGTCTGCGGCACTTGGTGCGGTTGAGGCCCTCATGAGCGGCACCACCGCCATTCTCGACCATCACGAGTCACCTATGGCGATTGAAGGATCGCTGTCAGCAATCGCCAAGGCGTGTCGCGACGTCGGTGTGCGTGTAAATACCTGTTATGGCGTCACCGACCGATGGGCAGACGATGGTTCGCTCGTGCATTTCGTCGATCCACTCTCGCCCAGCACGCGAGCGGCGCGGCGCGGACTCGACGAATGTGAACGTTTTCTTGCGTCAGGTGCGGACGGCATGGTGGGTGTGCATGCCACGTTTACGTGCTCCACCGACACGCTTGAACAGGCAGCCGAACTCGCCGCCCGGCATGGTGTAGGTGTTCATATCCATGTGGCAGAAGGCCCGAACGATTCGCAAGCGGGCGCTCGTCTGGAGAGTCTCGCCCAGGACAACTGGGTGCTCGTACATGCGGTACACCTCGACCGTGATCTTCCCGGGTTTATTGCACATAATGCCCGCTCGAACATGAACAATGGAGTTGGGTACGCCAAGCCGACGCAGCGTTCCAATCCGATCATTCTCGGCACCGATGGCATTGGCGCCGACATGCTGGACGAAGCCCGTCTTGCCTATGTCAAACTTCGCGAATTCGACATCACGGAGAATCCGGAGACCGTATGGATCTGGCTAGAGAATGGCTACCGACTCTTTCCTGATGCCCGACATGATCGCGTTGTGTGGTCGTACGACAACATGCACTCACCATGGCATCTAGCCTTCACGCCCGGCGTACGACCCGTTGAAGTCGCTATCGGTGGAGAGACAGTGCTGAAAGACGGGCTTCCCACGAAAGTCGACATTCACGAAATTCGCGCTCGAGCAGCAGAACAAGCTCGTCGCTTACACGAAAGGTTGCGCTCATGACCACCTCGAACTCCGCAGCAATTGATCCGCGGGCGAAAAATAGCGATGGCACGATTCGTGCCGCGATTTACCTGCAGGATGCGCATCCCATTCGTGACGGAATGAACTATGCGCAATACGCCGAAAAACAGGGTTTTGAAGCAGTGTGGCAAGCGGAGAGTCGTCTGGTTCGCGAAGCCACCGTACCGATGGCTGCATTTGCAAGCGTCACCGAACGCATCAAGGTGGGATCTGGCGTGGTGGATTGCTGGAGTCGTAACCCGGCGCGTCTGGCGGCAACATTCTCCACGCTTGACGATCTCGCGCCAGGACGAGTCATTTGCGGCATTGGTGCATGGTGGGATCCCCTGGCCCAGAAGGTGGGTATCACTCGCGCAAAGCCACTTCGTGCGATGCGTGAAATTGTCACCGCAGTGCGTGCCCTGCTGAACAACGAAACCGTTACCTTCAGCGGCGAATTCGTTCAACTCGACGGCGTCGAACTCGACTATGTCTACCAAGACCGACGTCCGAAAGATGTACCGCTCTACATCGGTGCGACCGGTATGCAAATGATGGAACTCACCGGCGAGATCGCCGATGGTGTTGTTTTGAATTACCTCGTCTCACCCGACTACAACCAGCAAGCGATTGAGGCGCTACAACGAGGCGCGGACAAAGCGGGTCGCAAGGTCGCCGATATCGATCGCCCGCAGCTTGTCGTTTGCAGCGTGCACGAAGATCGTGCGACAGCCCTTGATATGGCGCGGATGATGGTCACCCAGTACCTCGGGCAACAGCCACACATTATGAAGGCTTCTGGTGTGCCGCAAAGCCTGCTTGACAAGGTCGGCGAAATCCTGACGTGGCCCGCAACTCACGAGCAGGTTGAGCGCGCATCGCGCCTGGTACCTGACGAAATTGTGCAGATGCTGACCGCATCGGGCACGCCTCACGAAGCTCGACAGCACGTGCGCCGCTACCTCGAAAACGGCGCTACCTGCCCGATTCTGTATCCATTAGGCGATGTCGAAGCAATGATCGATGCGTTCGCCGGCTGGGACGGCACGGTATGACGATTGTTAATGCACGAAGTATCGACGAGGCACTCCACGCGCTCGAGGAACGCCCGGGGATACTGCCGCTTCAGGGCGGCACCGACGCCATGGTCGCAATGAACTTCGGACACATAGCACCCCACGATGTCTTGTCGCTACGACGCCTTGAGGAGCTCCGTCAATGGTGGATCGACGTCGACGGATCGATCGTTATCGGAGCGGGTTTGCCCTATGCGGCAATGGAGAATGGCGCGCTTGCTGAGGCACTCCCCGCACTCGCCCAAGCAGCACGCACAGTGGGCTCACCACAAATACGTGCAGCGGGATCAATCGGCGGCAACCTCGGCACGTGTTCACCAGCAGGCGATGCACTGCCTGTACTCTCCGCATGCGAAGCGACAGTTGAATTACGCTCCCTCCACGGCTCGCGAACCATCCCGTTTACTGAATTCATGGTTGGACCTAAGCGATCCGTACGACAACCAAACGAGCTCATTATGGGTGTTCGTATTCGCCCTACTCGAGGTTTTCAGGGGTATGCAAAAGTTGGCGTGCGTAATGCCATGGTCATCTCGGTCGCCTCGGCATGTGTGGTGGTTGATGCAGAGGAACTGCAAGTGCGTATTGCGCTCGGGTCGGTTGGCCCCACCATCATTCGCTGCACCGAAGCCGAAACGCACGTCGCGGCCTCCATGCAACATGCTCCCAAATGGCATGTTTCGCCCGTCGTGGCACAGGAGGCCTCTGTCCTTGCCGCTGCTGCAAGTAAGCCAATCGACGATCACCGGTCCACTGCGACGTATCGCCGTCACGCGGTGACGGTACTCACTCGAAGACTCCTGGAGCGTTCCAACAATGTCTGAACAATTGATTTATCAGCTTCGCGTAAATGGGAAAATTCGTGAAGTGCGTGACGCTTGGGTGGGTGAAAGCCTGCTCTACGTGTTGCGCGAGCGTCTTGGGCTGCCCGGCACAAAAGGTGCGTGCGAACAGGGTGAATGCGGCAGTTGCACGGTGTTTATGGATGGAGCAGCGGTCTGTTCGTGCCTTGTGATGGCCGCCAGTGCAGGAGACGCCGACATCGTCACGATCGAGCAACTCTCCGAAGGAGGGCTGACTGATGTACAGGAGGCATTTGTCAACACCGGTGGTGTCCAGTGTGGTTTCTGTACGCCGGGACTGATCATGGCAGTCCATCACCTCCTCGAGCACACACCAGATCCCAGCGATGAAGACATCAAGGAGTCCATCTCGGGAAATCTGTGTCGTTGCACGGGATACGGACGCATCTTCGAAGCGGTCCGCGAGACGATCCGCACCCGAGGAGGCAACGCGTGAACATCGCCATCGACACCCGCCAGCGCAACGTACTCGGCTCCAGCGCGTTACGCCCAGATGGTGGAGCGAAGGTCCGTGGAGAGTTTTCCTTCTCGTCTGACATGTGGGCGGAAAACATGTTGTGGGGTGCGACACTCCGATCGCCGCACCCACATGCTCGCATCGTGTCCGTGGATATCTCGCGGGCACTGACTATCGCAGGCGTGTCCTGCGTCATCACCGCTGAGGATGTGCCCGGCAAGGCAACGTACGGCCTCATTGAATCTGACCAACCGGTCTTCGCGCGAGACGTCGTGCGGTACATGGGAGAACCCATTGCGGCCGTTGCGGCCGATCACCCCGAAACGTGCCGCATGGCGCTCGCCGCCATCGATGTGGTCTACGAGATTCTGCCTCCACTCAGCGATCCCGAACAGTGCCTCGACCCTGCCACACCCCCTATCCACGAATCAGGCAATGTCTTTCGCCATCAGCGCATCGTGCGAGGCGACACCACCGTGACCGGCGACATCGTGGTCGAAGGCACCTACGACATTGGCATGCAAGATCAGGCATTTCTCGGCTTAGAGGCCGCACTCGCGATTCCCGGTCCCGATCGCCTCTCGGTGGAACTCCACATTGCGACCCAATGGCTTCACGAGGACCGGCGTCAGATTGCTGCGTGTCTCGCTCTCCCCGAAGAGGCTGTGACGCTTGTGCTGGGCGGCGTGGGCGGCGCGTTCGGCGCGCGCGAAGACATCAGTCTCCAAGTGCATTGCTGCCTGCTTGCTCTTCGGACGGGACGGCCGATCAAAATGCAATACAGCCGTGAGGAAAGTTTCTTCGGCCACGTCCATCGCCACCCCGCTCGCATTTGGATGCGTCACCACGCCGATCGCGACGGCACCATCCGCAAAATCGAAGCACGTATGGTCTTCGATGGTGGCGCCTACACCAGCACGTCTCCCGCAGTGCTGATTAACGGTATTACCCATACGCAGGGCCCGTACCGCTGCGACAACGCAGTGGTGGATGGATACGCAGTTCGAACCAATAATCCGCCCTGTGGAGCAATGCGCGGATTTGGTGTCGTTCAGGCTTGTTTTGCCCACGAAGGTCAGATGGACAAGCTCGCGGAAGCGTGCGGTGTAGATCACGTCACCATTCGCTTGCGCAACGCGATGCGCCACGGTGACTTGCTCATCACCGGCCAACCCATGGACAGTGTCGCTCCAGTTGAACGCTGTATTCGCGAAACAGCAGCGATCCCCTTGCCACCCGACATGCCCGACGAACCACACCTTCTGACCCTTCCTGGAGGCGCCGGACGCACCGCAGATAGGCGACATATCCGCCGCGGCGTTGGCTGGGGTGTGTCGATGAAGAACTTGATGTACAGCGAGGGTTTCGACGACTTCGCAACAGCACGTTGCAGCCTCAAAGACGGTGTCGTCTCAATCAAGTTCGCAACGGCCGAGGTCGGTCAAGGATTCGTGACATTGGCGACGCAGATCGCCACGACGCTGCTCGGCGTAGACGATGTGGTGCTCGAGCGCATGGACACCACCATCGGGAGCGCTGGTTCCACATCGGCTTCGCGCCAGACGTGGATGAGCGGTGGCGCTGTAGATGGCGCCTGCAGACATGTCCGAGAGATGCTTTTTCAGGACGTTGGAGCACGTGCGGGCATTGACCCGATTCGTCTTGCGATCGTTGACACCGACGTCGTTGACACAATGGGCGACTTTCGTATTTCTGTAGCCGACGCAACTGCTGGCAAAGATTTCCACTACACCTTCGAACATCACCATCGACCGACAGAGGACCTCGACGAAAACGGACAAGGCAATTGTCACGTGGCCTTCGCCTTTGTTGCTCATCGTGCCGTGGTGGACGTCGATGTTGACCTTGGCCTTGTCAAGGTCGTTCAAATCGCGACCGCTCAAGATGTGGGACGAGTGTTGAACCCGCTCTCCGCGATCGGCCAGATCGAGGGGGGAATCGCTCAGGGCTTGGGCCTAGCGGTGATGGAAGAAATCATCACCGATAATGGCGTTGTGCGAAACCCAAGCTTCACTGACTATCTCCTCCCCACCGCCCTTGATGCTCCAGACGTTGTTGCAGTCATGATTGAAGAGCCCGAGCCCATGGCGCCACTCGGCGCAAAGGGAATCGGCGAGCCGCCATGCGTATCGGTAACGCCAGCAATTGTTGCGGCCATTCGGGCCGCTACCGGCAAAGATCTCGATCGGGTACCCGTGCGGCCACAAGACATCTGCTGCTAGCGATGCGTTAACACCACCGACCCGATATCGCCGGGGCGCTGTTTAGGCTTGTCCCCTTCATCCGATGGTTCGATGATGTTTGGCTCCACGTTGACCGCCTTCGCCATCTGAACGACTGCACGACGTTGAGAGCGATCAACAAGCGAAAACACGTGCCCTTTCATACCTGCCCTACCCGTCCGTCCCGACCGATGCACGTAGTCCTTCGGATCTTCAGGAAGATCGAAATGGACAACGCACGGTACTGCATCGACGTGAATGCCACGAGCAGCAACGTCGGTTGCTACGAGAACCTCCGCCTTTCCTTGCTTAAATTGCTGCAACGACCTCTCGCGTTGGGCCTGACTTTTGTTTCCATGAATCACCGACGTGGTTAAACCAAGCGTCTCCAAGTTCTTTGCGACACGATCGCAGCCGTGTTTTGTACGACAGAAAACGATTCCGCTTTCGAAGCGACGGATGATCTGAGCCGTCCTCTTAGTTCTTTCGTCTCGAGTGACCGCCCAGAACTCGTGATCAATTTCGAGCGCATCCTCGTCACGATGCACTTCGTGTCGTTTTGGGTCACGCTGAAATTCCTTGATGAGAGCGGATATGTCGCCGTCAAGCGTCGCCGAAAACAGAAGGGTCTGTCGTTCGGGGCGCACCATTCGCATGATGCGCTTCACTGCAGGAAGGAATCCCATGTCCGCCATGCGGTCGGCTTCATCAATAACCGCCACATCGACATCCCCGAGATGTATGTCGCGTCGATCGATGAGGTCCTCGAGTCGACCCGGTGTTGCAACGAGGATCGCAGCGGCCCGTGCCTTCTTTACCTGCGGTCCGTAACCGGCGCCTCCATATACCGCAGCGACAGCAATCGAAGAACCCTTTGTGAGTTGCGCAACTTCACTTGCTACCTGCAAAGCGAGCTCGCGCGTGGGTACGAGAACTAATCCTCTCGGCCGACCGGCTTTGCACGGCTTGACATTGATTGCCAGAGCTATACCGAACGCCAGTGTCTTGCCCGATCCCGTAGGAGCCTTCCCGCAAATATCGTGCCCGGCAAGCGCATCAGGCAAAGTTGCTTCCTGAATCGGAAAGGGCGACAGAATCTCTCGAGCCAACAACCCTTTCGCAATTATCTCGGGCACACCAAGATCAATCCATGGTCGAATGTCAGTCGTCATCGTTCCTACTCCCTGTTAAGGCGGCTATGCCGCAAACGCGCTTTCGCGCGGCGAGGCCATAGCCATTATGACCAAGACCATCAATAGACCAGCGAGCACGGTCGAAACATTCGACAACATGTGATACCCGATTGCCTTCCGAATAAATCCACTGGCGAATCCCGACAAGCCGCCGAAGAACGACATCAATAGGTCGGCAGAACCCTGGACACGGACGCGATACTCACCCGGGATCGCATCAACGAGCAGACTGGAGCCGCCTATCAAGCCGAAGCTCCAGCCAACACCAAGCAACCACAGAGCCGGAAACAGCAGGACGGCCTCATCGCCGGACATTGCCGCCATGATTGTCGACGTCATCAAGATAGATGCACCAGTGAGGATGGTTGCGTACCGTCCATAACGATCAGAAAACCGACCGACGAGCGGGCTGAAGGCGAACATGCCGGCAATATGGAGTGAGATCACGAATGAGCTCACTGACTCGTGACCATGTGACTTCAGATGTACTGGCGTCATCGTCATTACCGCCACCATGCACGACTGCGCAATGACCATGGCGGTTAAAGCCAAGCGAGCGTCGGGGATACCGCGGGCCACACGCACTGCATCCAGAAAACGCCGGCGCGGTTCATCATCCCCGCGCTGTCGATTCAGCCCACCGGCCACCTCGAGCGGGTCGGGACGAAGTCGGAAGGTGGCATTTACGAACGAGGTAAGAAAGAACAGACCGGCGAAAATCCACGGACCCGTGTATTGGTTCCAGCCGAACAATACTTCTCCAAGGCTCTGAGCCGGACCAATCAACAAGGGGCCGAACACCGCACCGAAAGTTGATGCGAAAAGAATTCGACTCATCGCGCGTCCACGTTGGTCAGGGTGCGCAAGGTCGGTCGCCGCATACCGACTCAACAGATTGGCTGCCTGTCCATTGCCGAAGAGGAACAAGCCAGGCAAGAACACCCACAGGGTTCCCAGTTCGACGCCAAGACCCGCAATCATTCCGCCGGCAATAGCTAGCGAATACCCCGCCTGCAAACCAGAACGCCGACCCTTCACATTCATCAGGCGCGCCAAAACTTGTGACATGAATGCGGTACCCATGGTCACCGTTGCTGTTGCGATACCGCCAAATGGTGTTGACTGACCCAAGATGTCTTGAACGACAAAGGCACCGACGGTCACCGCCGCCGCCAAAGCGGCTGAACCCGCTATCTGGCCAGCTACAAGAACGCGCAAAGTGCGGCGTTGAATGGCCGCTATTTCGTCAACTGTGTACACACAACTCCGTTATTCGTGGTGTCGAAGGGGGGACTTGAACCCCCACGCCCTTTCGAGCGCCAGCCCCTCAAGCTGGTGCGTCTGCCAATTTCGCCACTTCGACGTGGGACAAATGTTATCTCGTGCGTACGTGTCTCAGACGAGCAACATGCCCAGTGCTACGACGGTGAAGAGCCACACCAAGGCAATGACAGTCGTGATGCGGTTGAGGTTTCGCTCCGCTGCTGCAGATCCCAGTGCAGTGGAACCACCGCCACCAAACATGTCGCTGAGCCCACCCCCACGTCCGCTGTGCAACAACACTGCAACGACGAGCGCAACGAGGGACAAGACGTTAATGACCACGGTAAGGCCGGTGATGAACTGACGCACCCCAATAGCCTACTGGCCATCGATCACGTCGAAACGAAGCGCCTCTGCCAAGGCTGGTGATGCCTGGGAAACGAGCTCTGCGAGCAATCGATTCGCCTCATGCGATTCAGGCTGGCCCGAAAGAAGCACCGAGCGCCTTCCCTCGACAACGAGGAGCAACGCGCCCGGAGAGGGCCGAAGCCGTCGCCGACCATTTATCTCGCAACGACGAAGCGGTCCTCTCGTACGCCTGATTGCCACGACCTCCTCCCATGCGATCCTCCGTCGACGAAGCAGCGAACGTATGACAACTGAGTGCGCAGACACCTCACTAGAGAGCGGATATGACCACGCCAGATAGACGAAAAGAACGCTGCAAAGCCCAATACTGAGCATTGGAAAGACGGGATCCATGGTCACCAGCAGTGCTGTGACCAGAAGCCCACCAAAGATCATCATGGCGATATGCCACGAACTTGTCCGAAGCACCACGGTCACAGCAGCGAACGACTACGCAACACCAACGACTCTCCGGGCGCCAAAGGAAAATGGCACGCCACCGCATTGCCACGGTCACCGATGAGCGCTGGGCGCTCGTTGGCGCAACGTTCTTGTGCTATCGGACACCGCGTTCTGAATTCACAGCCGCTGGGTGGATTGGTTGGGCTTGGCACGTCTCCCGTCAACACAATGCGCGAACGGGTGCGTTCTGTTCGCGGATCGGCAACCGGGACTGCCGACAGCAGCGACGCGGTGTAGGGATGTGCAGGCCGTTCATAGATAGAGTCGCGATCGGCTATCTCCACGATTCGACCGAGATACATCACCGCGATGCGATCACTCACGTGGCGCACCACTGAAAGATCGTGCGCAATGAAGATCATGCTGAGCTGCATTTGTCGTCGAATATCAGCAAGCAAATTCAACACCTGCGCCTGGATACTCACATCAAGGGCCGAAACGGGCTCGTCGAGCACCAGCAATCGGGGACCAAGCGCAAGCGCCCTCGCGATGCCAATCCGTTGACGCTGTCCACCGGAAAACTCATGCGGATACCTGTTGCCGTGCTCGGGCAGCAACCCGACCGCCTGGAGAAGCTCTGCAACACGCACCCGGGTGTCCTTCGCATTCATGCCGTGTACGCGGAGTGGTTCTCCAATGATGTCGTTAACCGGCAAACGCGGATTGAGCGAGGCATAGGGGTCTTGAAAAACGATTTGAATATCTTTGCGAGCTTGACGCAGTCGCTTAGGCGTGAACCGCAGGATGTCCTCGCCATCGAATCGCACATGCCCCGACGTCGGCTCAACAAGGCGCACAATAGAGCGACCGAGGGTGGTCTTTCCGCAGCCCGACTCGCCGACAATGCCCAGTGTTTCATTTGCACCCAGTGAGAAACTCACACCATTAAGCGCATGCACATGACCGACAACACGGCGGAAAAGTCCTGCTCGTATGTCATAGCGAGCGACGAGATTTTCGACCTCCAAGAGCGCGTGATCAGCCACGGGCGCCTCCCGATACCGCATCATGTCGGTGGCAACGGGAGAGGTGCCCGTTACCGACCTCAACGAGTTCTTGCCGCGTCACCGCACATGCGTCATCGGCCATATGGCAGCGGGGATGGAAATAGCACCCACGTGGCAGGCGCAAGAGACTCGGTGGACTACCGCCAATCGTCTGCAGGGCAGCTCCGGGATGCGCGATAGCAGACGGAATGGACCGGAGAAGCGCATGTGTATACGGATTTCTGGTGTCGTAGAAGATTTCATCAAGATCGCCTTTTTCGACTATCTGACCGGCGTACATCACCTGCACGCGATCGGCGTACCCGGCAACCACCCCCAGATCATGCGTAATGAGCATGACGGCGCTTTTCGTCACATCTTGCACCTTGGCAATTACTTCCAACACTTGGGCTTGAACAGTCACGTCAAGGGCAGTGGTTGGTTCGTCTGCGATCAACAAGGTGGGATTATTCGCGATTGCCATGGCGATCAACGCTCGTTGACGCATTCCGCCCGAAAATTCGTGGGGATACTGGTGCGCACGGCGTTTTGGTTCGGGAACGCCAACAAGGTCGAGGAGGTCGGTCGCCCTGCCCCACGCCTCCTTCTTGTCAATCCTCGTGTGTACGCGAATGATCTCCACGATCTGTGCGCCAACAGTAAAAACGGGATTCAACGCAGTCATCGGGTCTTGAAAGATCATCCCGATTCGCTTGCCACGTATAGCGCGCAACTCCCCTTCAGTCAGACCCACGAGTTCTGTGCCTTCAAACGAGGCGGAGCCCTCCACGAGTGCGGCTTTACCCAAGAGGCCCATCAGCGCAAGCGCAGTAACCGATTTCCCCGAGCCTGATTCGCCGACTACGGCCAATGTCTCGCCAGGATGCATCGAAAATGAAACGCCACTAACGGCTTGCACGCGACCCGCATCGGTGTGAAATGTGACGCTCAGATTCGTAACTTCGAGGAGCGACATTTAGTCCCTCCTGCTTTTTGGATCAAGAGCGTCGCGAAGTCCGTCGCCGAGGAAGTTGACACACAACACGAAAAACACGACGAAGAAACCAGGCAGCAAAACACGAAGCGGTTCATCGTCGATCGCGCCCTTAGACTGCTGAATAAGGTTGCCAAGAGTCGGGATCGGTGGCTTCACTCCGAGACCGAGAAATGACAACGTGCTCTCGAGCACTATTGCTGTTCCCAGCAATAGCGTGATCTCCACCAAGACCGACCCAACCACATTGGGGAGAATGTGCCGAAACACGATTCGACTGGGTCGCGCGCCCACAGCCTTCGCCGCAAGCACAAATTCCTGTTCCTTGTACTGAAATACCACGCCACGCACCACTCGCGCGATACGCGTCCACAACAGTGCGGCCAGAATCACTGAGATACCCAACGGCGATCCACCAAAGCGCAGGGCAAACACCGACAGCACAATGAGGGACGGCACTATCAGGATCAGATTGATGGTCTGACTCACCGCGAGATCTACGCCCCTGCCAAAATAACCCGCGGCGGCGCCAAGGAGCGTACCCAACAGCGTCGACAACACCGCGACAAAGAGCGCCACTCGCGTCGAATACTGTCCACCGAGCATGGTGCGCACGAAAAGATCGCGACCGAGTTCATCGGTTCCAAACGGATGGTCCCAAGATGGCGGAGCCAGTCGATTGACAATGTCGACTTGGTCAAACGTATAGTCCGACAACGATGGTCCAGCGAAGAAAGCGGCGATCATCAGCACCAGTCCGAAGAATGCAGCAATTGCAAGTCGGTGATGCAGGAAGCGACGCCACGCGAGACGCGAAAATGACGTCGCGGAAGCCGAGAGTCCCTCGGCCTCGTTCACTGCAGTGCTATCAGTCAAGGCGAATCCTCGGATCGAGCCATCCGTACAACACATCGGCGATGAGATTGAACAGAATGGCGATGAATGCGGAGAAAATAGCAATACCCATGATGAGATCAAGATCGGGCTTCGACAGCGCCGTGAGAAAAGCAGGGCCGAGGCCTGGCCACGAGAAAATGGTTTCAGTGATCACCGAACCACTTAGCAGCGCCGCGAAATCCAACGCCCAGAGCGTGACGAGTGGGATGAGCGCATTCCGTAGGGCATGTTTCCACACCACCTTTCGCTCGGATAAACCCTTTGCACGCGCAGTGCGGATGTAGTCGCTCGACACCACTTCCAGCATGTTGGCCCGTCCGAACCTACTTTCCGAGGCCACACTCACAATCATCAACGTCACGATCGGCAAGGTAATGCTTTGCAACAGCATCAGAAAGGTGTCGTCGCGCTTCAAACCCGTGTAAAACGGCTTCCAGCCGGTCCACTCGGGAAACCACACGCCCCAGAACACTTGCAGGAAGAGACCGATGAAGAAGGTGGGCAGCGCGAGACCGATGAACGACAAACCAGTGAAAAAGTAATCGCCTTTGCTGTATTGCCGGCGAGCCGAATACACGGAAAGCAGCACCGCAAGAAACGCTGACAGAACAAACGCGGGCACCGCAATCATTGCCGTGTTCGCCCCGCGCTCCACGAGCACCTCGCCCACCGGCTTCCCAAGCGTTTCGCTGAAACCGAGGTCCCCTTGTAACGCCTTACCGAACCACGTAAACGGGCGTACCCAAATGCTCTTGTCCAGCTCGTAGCGCTCCACGATGCGGTCGTAGCCCTCTTGGCATCGTGGCAAACACAGGCGAAATTGCCCAAGAGGATCCGTGGTAAACGACACTCCCACGTGAATCAAATAGAGCGCGGCAAACAACAGCGGTATCGTCGTGAGGACGCGGCGAATGACATAGGTCAGCATCGGTACTCACCGCGCTTTCCGCACACCCTCGCTGCCCCCATTCCCCACCAGAGTAATCGGCCTCAAGACGCGAAAAGGGCCCCGGTTGCCCGGGGCCCTTCGCGTAACACTGATGAAGAAGGTTTAGTTCTTCTTGTAGTCCACGACGAACACGAGTGGTCCGGCATTGTTCGCATCCGGAGCCACTGCGACGCTGGAGAGTCGCGTGGCCGAGTAAGCGAAGAACGACGGCTTCTGCGTCAACGGCAACATAAATAGACCGTTCTCAGGATCGAGTTCAAGCGTGGTGACGTAGCGGTTGAGCTCGTTGTAACAGTCTGCACGTGCAGCATCGTCAACCGTGGCATCACACTCATCAGCCTTTGCATCGAACGTGGTGTTCGAGTAGCCGTAGAGGTTGTTGCCACCGCCGGTCTTAAATGCCGGCGACGCGCCACCTGGCCACGGACCGCCAACCCATGCGAACTGGGCGATATCCCAAATGTCACAGTTACCCTCGGTGCCGCCCGACGATGCACAGGCAAGTGCATCGGGGTTGAACGGCTGCTCCGAGAAGTAGGCCGATCCCTGCGGGTTATCGATAACAATCTCGATGCCAGCTTCCTTGTACTTGGCCTGGAGCAACTGCTGTTGGAGTTCACGCAGGGCGTTGCCACCCGTGGTTCCTACGCGCAGCGTCAACTTGCCGTTCTCAGGGTGCTCGTAAATACCGTCGGCTCCCAGCGTGTAGCCGGCTTCCTCAAGCTTGGCCTTTGCACCGTCAACATTGCCCTGGCCGTAACCGGCATCTCCGGCATGGTTGACGTAGGGGCTCTGGTTGCTCATCCAGTACACGTTGCCGAGACCCTCGGCGGGCAGTGCCTCACCGAAGAGCGGCGTGTACAGACCAGCCATTACCTCGCCCTTGTCCATTGCCAACGCAACAGCTTCACGAACCAGCGGGTTCTTGAGGTGCTTATTGAACAAGTTCAGACCCCAGTGTTCATACACCGGGCCGGCCTTATCGGAAACGCCAAACTCGTCGCTGTTCGCAAGTTCCTCAAACGCTAACTGCGGCTGCGGCATGATGATGTCGGCTTCGCCTGACTTCATCGCGTTGATCTGCGCATCGGTGTCGGCAACGAAGTTAATTGTGACACCATCCACGAATGCTGTTCCCGTGTTGGTGACATCGGGGCTGGTTGAACCGTGATACACGGACGAACACACGAGCGACATGCTCACACCCTTGTTCCATTCGGAGAACACCATTGGGCCGCTGGAGGGCAACGGTGCACCATCCAACGTCCACGTGCGCAGAGCCTCGTTCTCGGCTGCAGCGGCCTCAGCCGGATCAGCAGCGAAAACGTGCGACGGATGCACCTCGGTGAAGAGGGCCTTCCAGCCAGCGAAGAACGCGCTCCACGTGATCGAGAACTGCGTCGGCGATGTCACCGTGAAATCGGTGATGGTTTCGAGACCGTCACGGGACGACGTCAGGTAGACGTACTCGCCATCGGCGCCCTTGGCCATCAGCATGTCGTAGGTGTACTTCACGTCGTCAGCGGTGAGATCATCGCCATCCGACCACACCAAGCCTTCACGCAGGGTGTAATTCACTGTGACCGAACCATCGTCATTAGCGACAACCTCAGCCTCACCGTCCAGCAATTCAGGAATGAATTCAGTCGCGCTCGAGACGCCATACAAACCTTCCCACAGCGACGCACGAATCCACGCGGTGATGGTCAGGTTGTTTTCGGGATCGTCCAGGTGCATATCGCCTGGCTCCTGCTCATGCGCCCACACCAAGGTGCCACTACCGCCGCACCCTTCGCGGTTCGCCTCTTCGGTGGTCTCCTCAGTGGTCTCGCCGGAATCATCCGAACCACCACAGGCAGCCGCCGCCAACGCTCCTGCAACGAGCAAGGCGCTGATACGTCCAACCTTTCGTGTCTTTCTCATCAATCGACCTCCCCGTCGATTTCGGCAGGATCATCCTGCGGCGGGGGCACAACGCCCACCGATCCCTTCAGACTACCAGTGTGAAAAGGGTCGAAAACTGGCTACTGCACGGGGCGCAGTCGATACTGCACGATGCGCGCGAATTCGGCAGGGTCCAGACTTGCCCCACCAACGAGGACCCCATCAATGTCCGGCTGCAACATTATTTCACCGATGTTCGCCGCCTTCACGCTGCCCCCATACTGCAGGCGGACACTTCGCGCAGCGCGTGCACCGGACACCTCAGCAACGACAGCGCGAATCGCGCCGATTACGGCTTGTGCATCACCTGCACTCGCCGTCAGTCCCGTGCCAATCGCCCAGATGGGCTCGTAGGCAAACACCATCTCAGCCACCTGCGACTCACTGCGTCCATCGAGCGCCGCTCGCACCTGCGACATTACCTTCGAAGACGTATGGCCAGCCTCGCGTTCCTCAAGCGTCTCGCCGACACACACAATTGGTGTCATACCGTGCTTCTGGATTGCCGAGATCTTACGCGACACGTGATCGTCGGTTTCACCGAACATCTGGCGACGTTCGCTATGGCCAGCGATCACATACTTCACCGCTAGTTTCGCGAGAAATACCGGTGACACCTCACCGGTAAATGCACCTTTGTCTTCCCAGTGACAGTGCTGTGCACCGAGCGCGAGACGCAACTCGTCGGCATCAATGAGAGTTTGCACGCTCCGGATGTCAGTAAATGGTGTGTGAATACTGACGTCCACCATCGCGTAGTCCTCTTTGGTGAGGAGATACGCAAGCTTCTGCACCGTCTGAATTGCCTCGTAGTGGTTATGGTGCATCTTCCAATTGCCACTGATCAAGGGGCGGCGATCGCTAACTCGTTCGAACGGGTCTTCACTGGACACGTGGGGCCTTTCTCAAAGCGGCAAGACCGGGCAGGTCACCGAGTTCCAAATATTCGAGCGACGCTCCGCCGCCAGTTGACACGTGATCAACTTCGGTCTCAAGTCCAAACTCGGCAAGAGCCGCAGCTGAATCGCCACCCCCGACAACCGTGTACGCGCGCGTATCAGCAACTGCTTGTGCAACGGTCTTTGTGCCAGAGGCAAATCGAGCATCCTCGAACATGCCCATCGGGCCATTCCAGAACACCGAGCGCGCATCCATGATCACGTCGGCAAATGCGGCGGCTGAACCAGGCCCGATGTCGAGACCCTTCGCGCCATCGGGCAAGCGAACGCCGAATGTCGCATATTCCCCCAACGCATCGAGTCCCACGATGTCCTCGGGAAGATGGATGGGTACAGAGCCCGCCAGCAGATCTTTGCACGCGCCAATTTGATCGCGCTCACAAAGCGAGTCACCCACCGGGTATCCCTTCGCGGCAAGAAAGGTAAAGCACATACCTCCGCCCACCACGAATGCGTCGACACGCGTCTTGAGCGCTTGGATTACACCCAACTTGTCACTGACCTTCGAGCCGCCCAACACCGCAATGAATGGACGTTTCGCCCCCTCACGAAGATCGCCCAGCACTTTCACTTCTTTCTCCAGTAGGCGACCTGCCGCCGATGGCAGAAACGCAGGTGGACCGACTATGGACGCATGGCTGCGGTGAGCGGCGCCAAACGCATCGTTCACATAGAGATCCGCCTGAGCCACAAGGGTCGCAACGAAAGCGGGGTCATTGGACTCCTCGCCCGGATCAAACCGCAAATTTTCCAGGAGCTCCACCCCAGGTGCGAGTTCCGCAAGCAAGCGGCGAATCGGGTCCATCGAGTACTTGGTGCTCGGCGCCCCCTTTGGACGCCCGAGGTGACTCGCGCACACCACCGACGCACCGCGCTCGACAAGCCATTCAATCGTGGGCAATGCTGCGCGAATTCGAAAGTCGTCGACAATCTCTCGACGCTCATCCGGTCCGCTCATTGGCACATTGAAATCAGTCCGAACCAGCACTCGCTTTCCGCTGACGTCACCGAGGTCCTCAAGGACCGGTAAATCACGCATGGCGATCAGCGAGTCGCGCCGATATACGCAATGAGGTCTACCAACCGATTCGAGTAACCCCATTCATTGTCATACCACCCAAGCACTTTGACCATGTTCCCCATCGTCATCGTGAGATCGCTGTCGTATACACACGAATGAGGATTGGTCACGATGTCGCTCGAAACAATTGGCACGTCGGTGTATTCCAAAACACCCTTGAGCGAACCCGCAGCGGCCTTCTTGAAGGCCGCATTGATCTCGTCCTTCGACGGTTCTTTGCCGAGGATCGCTACAAAGTCAGTGATCGAACCCGTGGGCACGGGGACACGCAACGATGTGCCGTCCAAGCGTCCCTTCATCGATTCGAGCACGAGGCTGGTAGCGCGCGCCGCCCCAGTCCCCGTGGGCACGATGTTGATTGCAGCTCCGCGTGCACGGCGCAAATCGCTGTGCGGACCATCAACCAATTGCTGATCACCGGTATAGGCGTGAATCGTGGTCATTAATCCCCGTTCGACGCCGAATGCATCGTCCAACACCTTGACCATGGGTACGAAACAATTTGTCGTACAACTCGCATTCGATACCACTAAGTGTTTCGCGGGATCATACGACTGATGATTCACTCCGTAGACGAATGTGGCATCGGCACCGGCAGAGGGTGCGGACACCACAACTGTCTTCGCGCCAGTCTCCAAGTGAGCAGCGGCCTTTTCACGGTCGGTGAAGAATCCCGTGGACTCAATCACGACGTCGACACCAAGGGCGCCCCATGGGAGCTCCTTTGGATCACGTATTTGTAACACCTTCAGTACTGAGCCATCGATCGAGATGCCATCGTCTGTTGCCACTATCTCCTGAGGCAAAATTCCCAAGACAGAATCGTGCTTCAACAGATGCGCCATGGTCTTGAGGGCGCCGAGGTCATTGACGGCGACAATTTCTATCGGCGCACCAGATGCTCGAGCCGCGCGAAAGAAGTTGCGCCCAATGCGCCCAAATCCGTTAATGCCAACACGAATCGTTGAAGTAGTCATGACACGCGACTGTAGCCGCTGAACATGGACCGTCTTACTACCTCATCGGCTTAGCGATGCATGTCACGGTGGGTCACACGGGGATGGTGTCCGTTGTTGCGCAGCCAATCAGCCGTAGTTTCAGCAACGACGACCGAGCGATGCTTTCCACCGGTACAACCGAACGCAACGGTCAGATAGCTCTTTCCTTCCGCTTGATAAGCGGGGAGCAGCAAGTCGAAAAGACTTTGTAGTCGCACGAGAAACTCGTTCGTGATATCCCTCGACAGCACGTACTCGCGTACCGAATCGTCGAGTCCGGTCAGCGGACGCAAATCTTCATCCCAGTGTGGATTAGGCAGGAACCTGACGTCAATCACAAGATCCACATCGAGTGGAACGCCGTGCTTGTAGCCGAACGAAACAATCGAAAGTTGCATGGCATCCTGATGGGGATCTGCGGCGAAGAGTTCGACGATACGCGATTTCAATTGGTGGACATTCAATTGGCTGGTATCGATGACCAGATCAGCAGCGCCTTTTACGGATTCGAGAAGCGAACGCTCCTTATTGATCGAATCCTCGAGACTCGTATCCGATGACGACAACGGGTGTTTACGTCGTGTTTGTCCGTATCTCTTTACCAACTCTGGTGTAGAAGCATCGAGGAACAGCACCCGCACTCGATGCCCTAAATCACGAAGTCGATGCACCACCTCCACAGCATCGGTTTGATGACTCGGTGAACTGACCACCAAGGCCAACTGCTGTTGATAGCTCGCGCTCGTGCCCGCGAGCTCGACCACCTTGTCAATGAGTGCGATCGGCATGTTGTCGACAACGAACCAACCAAGGTCTTCAAGGTCGTCGGCCGCCTGCGAGCGCCCCGCCCCCGACAATCCGGCGATTAGCAAAACATCAGCCACCGAGTTGAAGGTTACCGACGCAGTGACTCAAAGACCGCCATCGCTACCGAGTCAGGTAGCCACGTGATGGCGTATAAGTCCTCCAAGCTGGCTTCTCGGACGCCCTTCACACCACCAAAGTGTTCAATAAGGCGTTGGCGACGCTTCGCGCCGAGTCCCTCGATACCGTCAAGTACCGAAGTGGACATGCGTTTTGCTCGCCGCTGACGGTGGAAAGCGTTGGCAAAACGATGCGCTTCGTCCCGAATGACCTGCAGGAGAAACAACGCCTCACTCCCTCGCGGAATCGGAACGGGTTCGTCTCGCCCTGGAACGAAGACTTCCTCAAAGCGTTTCGCGAGTGCCGCCACAGGAATCTCATCCTCCAAACCCAGTGCATGAACCACCTCACGAGCGACCGAAAGCTGACCCTTTCCACCGTCCACGAGCAACAACTGAGGTGGATACGCGAAACGGGATGAACGTTTCATATCGGTACTCACCCCCGGATCGCGCTCGTCAAGATACGCAGTCAACCGACGAGTCAATACTTCGCGCATGGCCGCATAATCGTCGTTGCCTTCGACCCCTCGAATGGCGAATTTTCGATACTCACGCTTTGCTGGCAAACCATCCTCCAACACCACCATGGAACCCACGTAGTCGGTGCCGTGAAGATGCGCCATGTCGTAGCACTCGATGCGTAGTGGGGCCTCCGGAAGAGACAAGTACTCCTGTAACTCGACAAGTGCTCTGCTGCGGGCATTGTGGTCGGCGGTCCGCTTCAAGCGGCTCCGACGAAGCTCCTCTACAGCATTGTGGGTGACCGTCTCGTGAAGTTGGCGCTTGTCACCTCGTTGTGGCACGCGTATCGAAACCGCTGAACCACGGCGATCGGTCAACCATTGCTCGATTGCATCATGAGATTCGGGCAGATCAGGAAGCAACACCGTCCTTGGAATACCAAGGATCGGATCCTCGCCATACGCATTTTCCAACACACGGTCAAGGAGCAAACCTGTGCTTACATCTTCGACCTTGTCGAATACAAAGGCATTTCGGCCAACGACACGTCCCTTACGCACAAAGAACACCTGAACGGATGCAAGCAACTCATCTTCCGCAATGCCATAGACATCTATGTCGTCATCATTTCCTGCAACCATTTGTTGCTTTTCCAGTACTTTGTCGATCGCCTGGAGACGATCACGAAGACGTGCGGCCCGCTCGAAGTCGTGAACTGAAGCAGCTTCGCGCATCTCCCCAGTCACCTGATCCACGACCGCCTTTGAATCACCGTTAAGGAAACGCATCAAATCATTCACATGACGCGCGTAGTCCTCCTTGGAGACGGCTGCTACGCAGGGACCACTGCATTTCTCGATGTGGAAAAGCAAACACGGACGATCAAGACGTTGATGCTGGGCAAATTTGGAAGCCGAACACGTGCGGACTGGAAACGTGCGTAGCAATGAGTCCAAAGTTTCGCGAATTGCCCAGGCTTGCACGTACGGACCGAAGTAGCGAGTCCCCTTTCGACGCCGACCACGCATGACCAATGCTCGCGGCCACTCTTCATCGACCGTAACCGCGAGGAACGGGAAGCTCTTATCGTCACGAAGACTGATGTTGAAACGTGGGCGATGCTCTTTGATTAACGAATACTCGAGAAGTACCGCTTCGAGATCACTGCGCACCTCGATCCACTCGACACTGGTAGCTGTCTCCACCATTGTTGCGGTGCGCGGATGGAGTGTTGCGGGGTCAGCAAAATAAGTCGAGAGTCGGGCGCGAAGATTTTTCGCTTTACCTACGTAAATCACGCGGCCGTGTGTGTCCTTGAACTGATACGAGCCCGGCGTCTCGGGAATAGGAACCCCGGGTCGTCTCATTGCTCGAGCAACGGCGCGAGAAATCGTCCCGTATGGCTGACCTTCACCTTCGCCACCACCTCAGGAGGGCCCTCCGCAATGATGCTCCCGCCCCCGTCCCCACCTTCGGGACCGAGATCGATGACCCAGTCTGCTGTCTTGATGACGTCCAAATTGTGCTCAATGACGAGCACGGTGTTGCCCTGGTCAACGAGTCTGGCAAGCACAGTAAGTAGTCGCCGCACGTCCTCGAAATGCAGTCCCGTTGTGGGTTCATCTAATAGGTAGATCGTGTGGCCCGTGCTGCGCTTGGCAAGCTCCGCGGCCAACTTAACGCGTTGCGCTTCCCCGCCCGACAACGTCGGCGCCTGTTGGCCAAGTCGCACATAGCCCAACCCCACGTCACAGAGCGTCTGCATATGTCGCGAAATTCGCGGTTGATTCGCAAAGAATCCGACAGCTTCTGCGATAGGCATGTCGAGCACGTCCGAAATGCTCTTGCCCTTGAAGGTGATATCGAGCGTGTCCCGGTTGTACCGCGCGCCCTTACACACCTCGCACGGCACGTAGACGTCGGGGAGAAAGTGCATTTCAATCTTCAACGTGCCGTCACCTGAACACGCCTCGCACCGACCGCCGGGCACGTTAAAACTAAATCGGCCTGGCTGATACCCGCGCACCTTACTTTCGGGCGTCGATGCAAATAACTTCCGAATGTCGTCGAAAACGCCGGTGTACGTAGCGGGATTTGATCGTGGCGTACGACCGATTGGCGATTGGTCCATGTCAATCACCTTGTCAAGAAACTGAACGCCGTCGACAGCGGTGTGTCGTCCGGGTGCGTCTTTTGATCTATAGATCTTCTGCATCAACGCGGGAAGAAGAATGTCTCGAATCAGCGAACTTTTCCCACTACCTGACACTCCTGACACCGCGACAAAGCATCCCAAGGGGATCTTGACCGTGACGTTCTTGAGATTGTTCTCTCGTGCGCCCCTAATAGTGAGCCACTCTTTTGCCGGCGCACGGCGTTCAAGCGGCACAGGAATTGTGCGCTTGCCACTGAGATACTCCCCGGTGATCGAAATCTTCGAATTCAGCAGCCCGCTTACGGGCCCGCTGTACACCACCTCTCCGCCGTGCTCGCCGGCACCTGGGCCAATATCGACCACCCAGTCACTGGCGCGAATGGTGTCTTCGTCATGTTCGACAACGAGGACCGAGTTGCCTAGATCGCGCAAGCGAATCAACGTCTCAATCAAACGATGATTATCGCGCTGGTGCAGTCCAATGGACGGTTCGTCGAGCACGTACAACGTGCCAACGAGGCCTGATCCAATCTGGCTAGCCAGACGTATGCGCTGCGCCTCTCCACCCGCCAGCGTTGCCGCCGCTCGAGACAACGTGAGGTAATCGAGGCCCACATCGAGCAGAAATCCCAATCGGGCGTTGATCTCTTTAGTTACACGCTCCGCGATAATGCGATCACGATCACTCAATTCGAGTGATGCAAGGAATTTGGCGGACATGGCAATCGACATCTCACACACATCACTGATGCTCTTGTCATTCACCTTCACCGCAAGTGACGAAGGCTTCAGCCTGGCACCCTTGCACTTCGGACAGTTCACCTCACGCATATAGCTCTCGAACTGCTCGCGCGAGTAGTCGCTCTCGGCAGACTCGTGACGACGTTTGATCCACGGAACAACGCCCTCGTATGACGTGCTGTACTGGCGAACGCGGCCATATCGATTGCGATACTTCACCATCAACGCGTCACCCGCTCCATGCATGACGATGTTCCGCTGGCGCTCAGTGAGTTTCGACCACTTCTTCGACATGTCGATATCGAACTCTTCGGCTACGGCTTCAAGCATCTTCGTGAAGTATTGGGTATGCGCAGAGCGCCACGGCGCAATCGCTCCATCCTCCAAGGACAAATCGGGATCCGGAACCACCAACTCGGGATCCACTTCGAATCGCGTACCCAAACCGAGACAGGACTCGCAGGCCCCATAGGGCGAATTAAATGAAAAGTTGCGCGGTGCCGGTTCCTCGAAACTTGTCCCGCACTTCGGGCACGCCATGTGCTGGCTGAAGGTAATCACTTCGGGCTCGCCGTCACCAACGAGCTCAATTGCGGCGACACCGTCGGTTAACTTGAGTGCAGTCTCGAGACTGTCAGTGAGACGGCGACCAATTCCAGCTTTGCGAACCAATCGATCAACGATGACGTCGATGTCGTGTTGCTCGTAACGGGCGAGCTTCGTATCCCTCTTAAGAAAATCGCCGATCTCGACGACCTCGCCGTCCACCTTCGCCCGTGTGAAACCTTGAGTAGCGAAGTCCTGCAGCAACGTTTCGTATTCACCTTTACGACCACGAACTACAGGGGCAAGTACTTGGAATCGTGTCCCCTCAGGGAGTTCCTGTATTCGATCGACGATCTGTTGTGGAGTCTGCCGTGACACGCGCAGACCATCCTTCGGACAGTGCTGAATACCGATTCGTGCCCACAGCAAGCGGAGATAGTCGTAGATTTCAGTGATCGTTCCGACAGTTGAACGTGGATTTTTCGACGCGGTCTTTTGATCGATGGAAATCGCGGGCGACAATCCCTCGATCACGTCAACGTCCGGCTTGTCCATTTGTCCAAGAAACTGGCGGGCGTAGGCGCTGAGAGACTCGACGTATCGACGTTGTCCTTCTGCGTAAATCGTGTCGAACGCCAGACTGCTCTTGCCCGACCCAGAAAGACCAGTCAAGGTCACGAGCTTGTCGCGCGGAATCTCCAGACTGACGTTCTTGAGGTTATGTTCACGGGCGCCACGCACCACGATCTTTGGGGACGACGCCGGCTGTATAGCCACGGTTGAAGCGGGCTTCCGGCTGGTGTTTGAAGCTCTTCGTTTCGCGGTGGACACGGTGGAAGACTATCGATGACTCAACGCGCGTCGCGAAGTTCGCGACGCAAATCCTTTACTTCGTCTCGTAGGCGAGCCGCATATTCGAAGCGCAGTTCGGTGGCCGCGAGATTCATCTCTTCCTCGAGGGTTTGGATCAATCGCGCAAGCTCCTGCTGGGGAAGACTCCGAAGTTCCTCGACCATTTTCTGCCGTTCGCGGTTTCGTCGATCGTTCTTCCCCGAGGCCGTTAAGGCCTCGGCAGGCCGAAGCACATCGAGTATGTCGCCTACCGACTTTCGAATCGTTTGTGGATTAATCCCGTGTTCAGCGTTGTACTGCAGCTGCATCACTCGACGGCGCTGGGTCTCGGAAATTGCCGCGTCCATGGCTTTCGTGCGCTTGTCTGCATACATCACTACTTGTCCATTCACATTTCGGGCCGCTCGCCCGATCATTTGAATCAATGACGTCTCACTTCGCAAGAAGCCTTCCTTGTCTGCATCCAGAATCGCCACGAGTGAGACTTCCGGAAGGTCGAGTCCTTCGCGCAACAGATTGATGCCCACAAGAACATCAAACTCGCCGAGACGCAATGCGCGAAGAATTTCAATTCGTTGAATCGTGTCGATATTCGAATGGAGATAACGCACTTTCAAGCCTTGTTCGATGAGATACTCACTGAGGTCTTCGGCCATCTTTTTCGTCAGGGTGGTGATCAGGACCCGATCGCCTTGCTCCACGCGCCCCTGCACGAGTTCGATGATGTCGTCAATCTGTCCCTTAGATGGCTTGACAATCACCTCTGGGTCGATCAGGCCCGTCGGTCGAACGATTTGCTCAACGACTTGATCGCTGATCGACAGTTCATACTTCGCAGGCGTCGCTGAGAGAAAGACACATTGATTGATTCGTTCGAAGGCCTCCTCGAACCGCAGGGGGCGATTATCTGCCGCAGACGGCAGCCGAAAGCCATGCTCGATAAGCGTCTGTTTTCGGCTCTTATCGCCAGCAAATTGACCGTGGAGTTGTGGCACCGTGACATGGCTCTCGTCGACCACCAGCAGATAATCGTCAGGAAAGTAGTCGAGCAAGGTGAATGGCGGCTCACCGGGACTACGACCATCGATATGCATCGAATAGTTTTCGATGCCACTGCAGAAACCCATTTCGGCAATCATCTCGAGGTCGTATTGCGTACGCATCCGCAGACGTTGCGCTTCAAGCAGCTTTCCCTCGCGTTCAAACGTCGCGAGCCGTTCCTGCAGTTCAACTTCGATTCCCTTAATGGCACGGCGCATCCGCTCTTCGCCGGTGACGTAATGGGTTGCGGGGAAAATGATGACTTCGCTGAGTTCCTCAATTGTCTCCCCCGTGAGTGGATCGATCACGGTGATGCGCTCAACCGTGTCCCCAAACATCTCGATTCGCGTTACACGTTCTTCGTAGGCAGGCTGCACTTCGATGGTGTCCCCACGAACACGAAAATTGCCGCGACCGAGAGCGACATCGTTGCGGCTGTATTGCAGATCCACTAATCGCGAAAGAATGCTGCGCTGGTCGTAATCCACGTTGGCATGCAATTCGAGCAGGTTGCCGCGGTACTCCTCCGGGTTGCCCATTCCATATATACAGCTGACTGAGGCCACGACGATCGTGTCTCGGCGTGTCAGAAGTGCGGCAGTTGCCGAGTGTCGCAGACGATCAATCTCATCATTTATTGACGAGTCTTTTTCGATGAACGTATCGCTCGACGGAATGTATGCCTCTGGCTGGTAATAGTCGTAATAACTGACGAAGTACTCCACGCGGTTGTTCGGGAAGAACTCCTTCATTTCTTGCGCCAATTGCGCGGCAAGACTCTTGTTGGGCGCGAGGATCAATGTCGGCCGCTGTACGGCCTCAATAGTCCATGCGATAGTGGCCGACTTTCCTGACCCCGTAATGCCAAGCAGCGTCTGAAAACGAAGCCCGCGCTCGACGCCGTCAGCAAGCTCGGCAATCGCTCGTGGCTGATCTCCGGCGGGCGCAAATGGTGATTCGACAACGAAGCGTCGAGGTGACGCACTCACTGCGACTGTGCCGTCCAGGATGGAAGCGACTGGATCCACTCCCATACACGTCTAACGTGATCATCGAGCCGCTCGGGTGGTCCCTCGTTGTCGATCACATAGTCGGCAGCCGCTAGCCGGTCGTCACGGCTGACCTGCGCAGCGAGGCGCGCCCGTACATCACTCTCCGACATGCCGCGATGCCGCACGAGGCGCTCAATTGCAGTCTCTGGCATCACGTCGACCACGATGACGGCCGCAAGGTCATTCCGAGGGTTTTCGATAAGCAACGGCATGTCGAGCACCACGATTTCGTCCGTGTCGCGAAAGCGTGCGATTCGGGTTTCAATCTCGGAGCGAATTGCTGGACGCATGATGGCGTTGAGTTGCGCAAGCTGTTCAGCGTCTCCAAACACCTTCCCAGCCAGGCGAGCGCGATCCAAAGTTCCATCGGGATTGAGGATGTCGCCGAAGGTCTCCACGAGACGCGCTAACGCGGACGTTCCTGGCTCTTGGAGTTCACGGGCGATCTTGTCGCCGTCGATGATGCGCGCACCCTTGTTCGCGAGCAACGCAGACACCGTCGATTTTCCTGAACCGATACAACCGGTGAGGCCGACGAGAATCATATGGATGAGGCCTAGCGGCCCAATCGGTCAGGCTTCAGGTTCACCAGAAGGTGCGGCCTCCGCTGTTGCATCGAAGTACTCCGCCCATGCGGCCTCGCGCGTGCTGTCATCTCCGCCGACCCAGTTGCCCTGCTCATCAACCTGGAATTGGCCGCGATACTCCTCGGCCAATTCGCCGCCTTCCGCCGCCTGCTTAATGGACAGGCTGATACGACGTCGCGCAAGATCGAGATCAATGATCTTGACCCACAGTTCCTCGCCGGGTGTGACAACTTGTTCGGGCGCTTCAACGTGGTGCGCAGACATTTCGGAGATATGCACAAGCCCTTCAATGCCGTCACCCACCTGAACGAACGCACCGAATGGCACCAGCTTGGTAACCCGTCCGTACACCAATTGACCGACCTGGTGGCTGTTGGCGAACTCCTGCCACGGGTCCTGCTGAGTGGCCTTCAACGACAGGCTGATGCGCTCACGATCCATGTCGACTTCGAGCACTTTGACCGTGACCTCGTCACCAATGTTGACCACCGCACTGGGGTTGTCGACATGCTTCCATGACAGCTCAGACACGTGAATGAGGCCGTCCATTCCGCCGAGGTCGACGAAGGCACCGAAAGCAACAACGCTGGAAATACGTCCCTTGCGCACCTCGCCCACTTTCAGGCCGGTGAGGAACTCGTCTCGAGCACCGCGCTGATTTTGTTCGAGCAGGGTGCGTCGGGATAACACCACGTTGTTCCGATTGCGGTCTAGCTCAAGAATTTTCGCCGTGATTCGCTGGCCGATATACGGCGCAAGGTCGCGAACGCGACGGAGTTCGACGAGCGAGGCGGGAAGAAATCCACGTAGACCGATGTCGACGATCAAGCCGCCCTTGACCACCTCGATGACGAGACCTTCAACGGTGCCGTCCGCCTCTTTGACCTTCTCAATGTCTCCCCACGCACGCTCATACTGTGCGCGCTTCTTGGAGAGCAGGAGGCGACCCTCCTTGTCTTCAAGCGTCAGGACGAGGGTTTCGATCTTCTCCCCCAGCGTGACAATCTCGTTGGGATCGACATCGTTTCGGATGGAAAGCTCGCGCGCGAGGATGACGCCCTCGGTTTTGTACCCGATCTCCACCAACACCTCGTCACGGGTGATACGCACAACCGTTCCGGTGACCAGCTGGCCTTCCTTCAACTCCACCAGCGTTCCGCTGATTGCCTCTTCGAAGGACTGGGTTAAATCGCGTTCGACGACTTGGCGAGGGGTGTAGTTCCCTTCAGCGTCGAAGGTACCCATGGGGGGAGATTGCAGAGTTTGAATGTCGGACACGATGGTTCTTTCGGGTGGATAGGAGAGATGGACACACGTCACCAAATGGGCTGAAATGTGGGCCCGTCGACGACGAGCCAGGCGTTAGACGCTATCAGCGGCCACCCGTCGGCGTGCCACGAGCAGATGTTCGGGAAGATCCACCGACGGCGCGAGTCGGCCATACGCACCAGGCTCCACCCCATAAATGGCGATGACCTCCAGCCCATGGCGCTCGGCCATAAGGCGCAGTTCCTTCGGGGTGTAACAACCAGTCCACAGGTCTACCTCCTGCGACACGCCCTCGGGGTTCCGGACAGCCGTTCGCTCGTGGCTAACACCCGTCGCAGCATCGAAGGATGCCTCGACGTGATGCCGAACCTGAAAGTACGCATTGAACGCGCTCAGAATCACCATGCCATCCGGTTGCAACATGCCGGCAAGGCTCGCAATCACCCGATCGTCGTCCTCCGGAGCGCGCATGAGCCCAAACGCACCTTGACACAAGCAAATCACCACGTCGTAGATCCCCCGACGCGCGTCATCAGCACCGAGTTCACGCGCATCCGCGCGAACAACGGTGACGTGCGTGAGGCCCTCAGCGCTTGCTGCAGCATTAGCCAGACGAACGAACTCCTCACTGATGTCGACGCCGTCCACCACGAACCCACGCCGAGCAAACTCCAAACTGTGTCGACCCGGACCACACCCCACGTCCAAGATGCGTGCCCCCGTTCGCGCCCCAGTTTCCGAAATGATGAAGTCCACTTCTTGAAGCGTGCCTTTGGTAAAGCTGTAGCGCAGATACGCAGATCCCAGATGGTCGGCGATGTCTTCGAACCAGTGGTCCCGCGTCAACTCTTCGCCGCCGCCCATGAAGCCCCCCACGCAAGATGTACCTCGAGCGGCACACGAAGGTCGGCTGCACCGCGCATGGTCTCCAGCAAGAGTGCTTCGACGCGCGCATGCTCGTTCTTTGGCGACTCGAGAATGATTTCATCGTGTACTTGCAGAATGATGCGGCTTGCCAAGGACTCGCGATCGAGCGCCTCCTGGAGCCGCACTAACGCAACCTTGAAAATGTCGGCAGCCAACCCTTGGATGCCAGCGTTCATTGCCTGACGCTCGCCAACTTGACGAATACGAAAGTTTGACGAATTCAATTCGGGAATCGGACGCCGTCGCCCAAACAACGTTTCGGTGTACCCACGCTTGCGCGCGTCGTCGACTGCATCATCCATGTACTTGCGAACATTGGGGAAGGCCGAAAAATAAGATTCCAAAATTTCCGACGCTTCGTCGACGCCAATACTGAGTCGTTGACCTAGACCGTAAGCCTCCATGCCGTAGGCGAGACCGTATGACACCATCTTCGCCTGTGAGCGCATCTCATGTGTCACGTCTTTCGACTCGACGCCGAACACCCGCGCTGCGGTCGACGTGTGAATGTCTTCGCCTCTGGTGAAAGCATCAATGAGCCCAGGATCGTTAGCGAGGTGGGCTATGCAGCGCAACTCGATTTGGTTGTAATCGGCAACGAGCAACGTGCATCCTTCACTCGGGACGAAAGCCTCACGAAATACCCTGCCCTCGTCCGACCGCACAGGAATGTTGTGCAGATTCGGCGCATCGCTACTTAGTCGCCCTGTACGAGCGACCATCTGATTAAAGGTGGCATGTATGCGCCCGTCGCTCGCAATTGCTTCGATAAGGCCTACCCCGTATGTGGAGCGCAACTTTTCGACTTCGCGGTACCGCAACAATAGGTCGATGAACTCGGGCCACTGATCGCGAATCTTTTCGAGCGTCGCGGCATCCGTGGAGTATCCCGTCTTTGTCTTTTTGCCAGGCGAGAGCTTGCGTTCCTCAAAAAGAATTGACCGCAATTGCACCGGCGAATTGAGGTTGAACTCCCGGCCCGCCAGAGCATAAAGAGAGGTCGTGAGACGAGCAACTTCCTTGGTGAGGTGGTCGGTAATTTCTTCGAGACGTGCCCGATCAATGGCCACGCCCACATGTTCCATGCGAGCGAGCACCGGAACGAGCGGAAGTTCAATGGTCGTGAACAACGTACTGGCACCGTGTTGCTCGAGCGCCAGCTGCAATGGCTCCACCACTCGATCGATGGCAAGTGCCTCGGCCACCACACGATCCACCACGTCATCGCTTGCATCAAACGTCAGTTGGTCGGTCGGAACGGCGGCAGGCAGCAGCGCGCCGTCTCCGTATCGGGTCACCACCGCATCGACCGTGGTCTTTCCTTCCTGAGGATCCATGAGGTAGGCCGCAATCGCCGTGTCGAAGGCGACTGCAACGCTGGTGTTCGCCTGCACCAATAACCATCGCTCAAGTGCTTTAGCATCGTGCGTCGTCAGTGGCGCAAGTCGCGTGACCGCCTCGGCGCTCAGCAATGAGGCCGGGATCCACGCCGCCGCTTCCTTGGCAGCGTCTTCCACGATCGCTAACCCCACGAGCTGGTGCCGACGCTCATCGCCCTCCCAACCCGACATAACCGTGCGACGTTGCTGCCGCGTTACACGCCCGAGAAAGGCCTCAACCTCGCTTGGCGTGGAGAGGCGCGTGACCGTGGCCGCACGTACCGCGACGGTCCCCGAAGCGGGGTTATCCACAACACCGTTTACAAACGGCGCGAACACTTCGACGGCACGCGGGTACATCGTCTTGAATTCCAATCGCTGAAACAAACTCCGCAAGTCCTCCATGCGCGGTCGAGGCGCAAGATTCGTCATATCAACGTCAATTGGCACGTCGCGACGGAGCCACATCAGGTGTGCGTTACGCAGGACGCGTTCGCGACTGAGCCGCAACGACTCGGCCAGTTTTGGAGTCTGCTCTTCGGCTGCATCAAACACAGCATCGAGATTTCCGTATTTATTGATGAGCTTTGCCGCGGTCTTCTCTCCTACGCCTGGCACACCATCGAGGTTGTCGCTCGGGTCCCCACGAAGCGCTGCGTATTCGGGATACATCCGTGGCGTAACACCAGTTCGCTCCACGATGCCCGCTTCGTCGTACAACGCATAATCACTTACTCCTCGCTTGTTGTACAACACTTTGACCAGCGGGTCGTGAACTAGTTGGTAACTATCGCGATCGCCCGTCACCACAACCGTCTCCATCTTGGATTGTGTCGCGCGCTCCACCACAGTCGCAATGATGTCGTCACCTTCGAACCCCGCCATCTCCAGGCGCATGATGCCGCACGTGTCCAACAGACCCTTGATCACCTCGATCTGCTCATAAAGGATGTCGGGCTGCGCCTCGCGTTGAGCCTTGTACTCCGGCGCAGCCTCATGGCGGAAGGTCTTTTCCTTGCGATCGAACACCACCGCAACACCATCGGGTCGTTGATCTTTCATCAGGTTGACGAGCATCGTCGTAAAGCCATACACCGCATTTGTCACCTGTCCAGATGCAGTTGCCATATCCGTTGGCAAAGCGAAGAACGCCCTATAAGCCAACGAGTTGCCATCCAGCAAGAGGATCTTCACGGCCGGATTGAACCGTCCAACACGCCGCGTGCAACCTCCACCATGCGCATGCGTGACGACATAGCGGTCTGCTGAATAAAGGCGTATGCCTCAGCCTCAGTCATACGACATTCATCCTGCAGTAACCCCTTGGCACGATCCAGCAACTTCCGCAATTCCAACTGTTTATCCAGGTCATCGCGCGCATCTGCCAGCTCCTGCAGTTCGCGAAAACGGGCGATAGCAAGCTCAATAGCCGGAACAAGATCGGTGCGCTGAAAAGGCTTCACGATGTACGCCAATGCACCGGCATCTCGCGCCTGTTCGATGACTTCACGCTGGCTGAACGCAGTGAGCATTACAACGGGACAGAGACGCTCGCTGGTCACTGCTCGCGCAGCGACGAGTCCATCCACTTCAGGCATCTTGATATCGAACAACGCGACATCGGGACGATGCGTACGCACTGCGTCGATTGCCAGATCACCGCGTCCCACGTCGGCAACGACGATGTACCCCTCTTCCTCAAGAGATTCACGAAGATCCATACGAATAATCGACTCGTCTTCGGCGATCACGACACGAACCGATGAACGATCAGTCACGACTACCCATCCGATCGAGGAGCGCGTCTTGCTGGCGCTCAAGTTCCACAATCTGCTGCCGAAGCCGATCGACATGTGACTTCATCACCAATCGATGGCGCTCTGCGTCTTCGAATTCCCGCGCCGCGAGCGGTGTCTCCGACACCATTGATCGGATCTCAAGATCTCTCGCCTCACTCGACAGGTGGTCAAGTTGCTCCTCGACGATCCTCGACTCTTCACGAAGCATCCGAATCGCACGACTCGTATTTCGAAGGCGCCGCTCAACGATCATGTTCCCAAACATCTGCGTTTGCATCGTCCTTCTTTCCCGGCAATCCTCAGTGCCCGAGGTGGGACTTGAACCCACACGCCCTTGCGAACAACGGATTTTGAGTCCGTCGCGTCTGCCATTCCGCCACTCGGGCCCGGTTGGGCACGACAAGCGTGCAACCAGGATGAAACATCGTACCCAGGTGCGAGAAGTTCTACGCTCTAGGCGTCATGCTCGCGTTCACCTTCCCCGGCCAAGGCTCCCAGCGCCCCGGAATGGGAAGGCCATGGGTTGACCATGAGAGTTGGGAACTGGTGGCCGAGGCCTCTGAAATCGCGGAGCGCGATGTTGCTCACCTCCTACTTGACGCCGATGCGGACGAGCTGCGTGACACACGCAACGCCCAGTTGACCACTTTTGTCGCGTCGCTCATGGTGCTTGATGCCGTCGAACGTCTCGGCATCGAACCGTCGTTATGCGCTGGACACAGTCTCGGTGAATACACCGCCCTTGTCGCCACGGGTGCCATTGGCTTCGACGACGGTGTCCGCCTGGTAACCAGCCGGGCAGAGGCAATGCACGAGGCCGGTACACAGTCACCTGGAACCATGTCTGCGGTCCTTGGCCTTGACGACGAGGATGTAGAAGTCGCTTGTCGTCGCGCTGACAGCGACGTGTGGGTCGCTAACTTCAACGCACCTGGCCAAGTAGTCATCGCCGGCTCACATGCGGGAGTCGAGGCCGCATCAGTGCACGCTAAGGAGCTCGGCGCGAAGAAAGTTATGCCACTGCAAGTGGCCGGAGCATTTCACACCCCATTCATGGCTGCAGCCCGTGATCGACTGCGCGATGCGATCGCATCTGCCGCCCCTCGCGATATTGAGGTGCCCGTTGTCTCAAACGTCGACGGCCGCGCACATGATCGCGGCGATGACTGGGCGTCACTACTCTCGGCGCAATTGTCGTCACCGGTGCGCTGGAAACATGGGCTTCTCGCTATGGCCGAATTCGGCATAACCGGGTTCATCGAACTCGGCCCGGGCGGCGTGCTTACCGGAATGACGAAACGAACCGTGGACAATGCGCGTTCGATCAGTGTCGCGACGCTCGACGATCTTGACAAACTCATCGAATGGGTCGGTCAGTTTTCGCCAGCCAGCGCCACACTCACTCCCACACATGAAGGCGAACACCTCTTCGCAGTCGAACGACTCGTCGTGTCCCCAGCTGCAGGCATTTTTTCTCGTAGTCCGAACATCGCCGATGGAACATCGATCGTCGTGGGTCAGTCGATCGGCACGATTGGCGATACCGAGGTGCGTTCGCCGTTTGCTGGAGTCGTGCAGAGTTTCATCGCAGTCGACGGTGAGCGTGTTACTGCGCACCAGCCCATTGCGTGGCTGAGAAGCCACTAAGCACTTCGAATTTGCACAACCACTAAGGTTGCCTCGTGCCAGCGATCCCCTCTTCGCCCCGCGGCGCAGTGCTCACCGGTTGGGGCCGGGCGCTTCCCGAGAGAATCGTCACCAACGATGACCTTGCCGCGACGATGGACACGTCCGACGAATGGATTCGCGAACGGACCGGAATCCACCGCAGACATATCGGATCAACTACCGCCGAACTCTCTATTCGAAGCGGTCGCCGGGCAATTGAGATGGCAGGGATTGACCCCTCAAGCATCGATGCGTTGGTGCTCTCCACAACCACGCCCGACCGGACGGTTCCTGCAACTTCCGCCACGGTCCAACACGCGCTCGGTCTGCGATGTGGAGCGTTCGACATCAACGCTGCATGCTCAGGTTTTGTCTACGGACTCGCCGTTGCGCAGGGCTTGATCGCAATTGGCTCCCGCAAGGTGCTCCTCATCGGCACCGACACCTTGTCGCGCATTACCGACTGGACGGATCGCAACACCGCCATCTTGTTCGCCGATGGTTCAGGCGCGGCCGTCTTGGAGGCGGTCGATGGACCCGGCGACGTATTGGGCTGGGATATTGACGCCGATGGCGCTGCAGAGGATCTGCTGTATTGCGACGTGGGTGGGTTCATTCACATGGATGGCAAAGAGGTTTTTCGCCGTGCTGTACGCATCATGGTCGACTCCGCCAATAAGTCCCTGGCCGCCGCCGGACTTTCAATTGATGACATTGCGATGGTCGTTCCTCATCAGGCCAACATTCGCATTATCAGCGCGGCGTGCGAGCGACTCGGCTTCCCGATGAGCCGCACTGCGGTGTGCCTACAAGATACGGGCAACACGTCATCGGCCTCTATCCCACTTGCACTCTTCGATGCAGCTGATGCAGGGCGACTGCATCGCGGAGATTTGATCCTGATGGTTGGTTTTGGCGCAGGCATGACCGCCGCAAGCGCAGTCATGCGATGGAACGGAAAGGGGCTCAGCACATGAGTCGCGTCGTACTCATTACGGGTGGTTCGCGAGGAATCGGTTTAGCCTGCGCCCGCCATTTTGCTGCACTTGGAGACCGCGTCGCGATTACGTATAACTCGACGCCGCCGACGAGTGATTTCTTTGCGGTCAAGTGCGACGTCACCAACGATGACGACGTGAACGCCGCATTCACCGCAGTCGAGGACAAATTCGGTCCGGTCGAAGTGCTCGTTGCCAATGCGGGAATCACCAAAGACATGCTCCTGCTGCGAATGAGCGCCGAGTCGTTTACCGATGTTGTCGAGGCCAATCTCATCGGCGCATTTCGAACTGCCAAACGTGCCACTCAGGGCATGCTTCGGGCCCGCAAGGGGCGCATCATCTTCATGTCGAGCGTGGTCGCCATGCTCGGTTCTGCGGGCCAAGCAAATTATTCCGCGTCGAAGGCTGGCCTCATCGGTCTTGCGCGCAGCATGGCGCGCGAACTTGGGTCTCGCAGTATCACGGTGAACGTGGTCGCACCCGGTCCTGTGGACACCGACATGACAGCGGTACTTGGCGAGGACAAACTCAAGGAACTCACTGCCGCAGTACCACTCGGTCGCACTGCAACGGCCGAGGAAATCGCCGGAGTGGTGGGTTTTCTCGCAAGTGAAAGTGCCGGCTACATCACCGGCGCTGTGATTCCCGTGGACGGCGGATTGGGCATGGGTCACTGACCTGTTCTCTCTCGGTGACCGCGCGGCGAGTACAGTATTGGTGATCACAGAACAAGGAGTTGACATGGACCAGGAACTTTTCGCTCGCTTTTCCAAGTGCGCCGTTGACGTGTTGTCGGTGGACGCCGCCAAGATCGTTCCCGAGGCAAAGTTTGGCGACGACCTCGACGCGGACAGCCTCGACCTCGTCGAGCTGGTCATGGCACTCGAGGAAGAGTTCGGCATCGAAGTGCCCGAGTCGGAGCTCGAGGGTGTCGACACGGTAGGCAAGGCCTTCGCGTTGGTGACTTCCAAGGTCAAGTAAGGCTCCTTCACCCATGCAGGGCGCTGGTCATCGCGTCGCGATCACGGGCTACGGCGTTGTTGCGCCTTGCGGTATTGGCAAGGGGTCCTTCTGGCAGGGTCTGCTGGGCCCCGGCATTACGGGCGTGCGCAGCACGGAACTCGCCGATTGGGATCCATCGCCCTATTTCGATTCGCCGAAAGACGCTCGTCGCTCGGACCGGTGTGAGCAATTTGCGTTAGCTGCCGCCGACGAGGCGTTGCGCCAATCTGGCACGCTGCCCTACGAACCAGCCTCAATCGGCACAATCTTTGGCACTGGTATTGGTGGGCTTCGCACGCTCGAGGAGCAAGTCATCGTGCGCGTTGAAAAGGGGGAACGCCGGGTGTCGCCGTTCCTCGTCCCCATGATGATGTCCAACGCATCGGGTGCCGCAATTTCTATGCGCTATGGGTTTCAGGGTCCAGCAGAGACCATCTGCACGGCGTGCGCAGCATCGACGCACGCCATCGGTTACGCAGCACGACAAGTGGCCTGGGGTCGATGCGAGGCCGTCATTACGGGCGGCGCCGAATCTGCGGCCACCATTACCGCTCTCGCCGGCTTTGCCAATATGACCGCGCTCTCCTCCTCGCTCGCCAGTAAGCCATTTGACGCCACGCGCGATGGATTTGTCATGGGCGAGGGTGCGGCAGTCTTCGTACTCGAGCGCCTTGACAGCGCACAACGCCGTGGGGCACCGATCCTCGCGGAAGTCATCGGAGCGGCGAGCAATGCCGACGCCCACCACATCACGGCCCCATCGCCGGGAGGCGTTGGCGCGTCGCGCTGCATGGAGATGGCCATCGCCGATGCCGGATTGCGCCCTGATCAGATCAAGCAAATCAATGCGCACGGCACCAGCACGCCACTCAATGACGCCGCAGAAGCGCAGGCTATTCGCACGACATTTGGCGAACATGCGCCGCCCACCGTGTCGATCAAAGGCGTGACCGGACACCCCCTTGGCGCTGCAGGTGCGCTTGAGGCGGCATCGGTGCTGCTGAGTTTCGAGAAACTGCTCATTCCGCCGACTCGTGGCACCACGGTGGTAGACCCCGAGTTGGGCATCGATGTGGTGATCGGCGACCCGCGGCCATGGACGCCGGGACCGACCATCTCGAACAACTTTGGATTCGGCGGCCACAATGGTTCAGTGGTGATCGCTCCCTATTCGGGTGACTAGTCGTTACGCGTCAACGACAACGAACAGTAACTCGCACTCGCAGGCCACTTCCCCATTGACAAGGGCTTGACCCGAGCCTTTTCCGGCTCGCGCGGACATCTTGCCAATCTGCGCCCGCATCTCCAAGACATCGCCGGGTACCACCTGTCGACGGAAGCGTGCAGCGTCGAGGCCTCCGAACAGGGGCAGCTTGCCCGCGAAACGCGCGTCGCTCACGATCGCAAGTGCGCCAGTCTGAGCAATGGCCTCGCACATCAACACACCGGGCAACGTGGGGCGACCGGGAAAGTGACCACCAAAAAACCACTCATCGCCCGTCAATCGCCACGTCGCGGTGGCCGAGACACCCGGTGTGAGTTCGAGAATCGCGTCAACAAACAAGAAGGGCGCCCGGTGCGGAAGCAACGCCTGGGGATCGGGAAACGCCGTCATCGGGCAAGCGCGCCAAGCAGGTTCGCTGGCGTGTCCTTGGGAGAAATCTTGTACCACGCCTCCAGAATCACCCCACCGGGGCCAATCAGAAAGGCAGATCGCTCGATGCCCATGTATTCGCGCCCATACATGGACTTCTTCTTCCAGACCTTGAATGCTTTCGCCACGCGGTGTCCTTCATCCGCCAACAGCGGGAAACCGAGCGAGTACTTGTCATCGAACTTCTTCTGTCGCGCGGGTGAATCCGGACTTATCCCCACAATTGCCGTGCGCCCGATCTGATCTGCAATGTCGCGCAACCCACAGGACTGCTGCGTGCAACCCGGCGTGTCCGCCTTCGGATAGAAGTACACCAGCACCTTGCGTTTGTCGTACTTCGCGAGCGACACCCTTTTACCGTTCTGATCGAGCAGCTCAAAATCTGGTGCGCGCATACCCTTTTTCAACATGCCGAAAAATTAGCCCCTGGGAGCGTCGAGTGCGCGCCGCACTTCGGCCACGTATTCGCCCACCTGATCCGGACCTCCGTCCATCAGCCGACGCACCACAGAGGCGCCTTGGATAACGCCATCTGCAACGTTGGTTGCTTCGCGAGCTTGCTCTGCGTTCGACACACCGACACCGATGAGTACTGGAATATCCGTGATTGCTTTCAATCTGCTGGCCAACGCAACCGCCGTCGAGGCGAGTTCGTCTCGCTCGCCGGTGACTCCCAAGAGACCAACGGCGTACACGAAGCCCCGGCATCGGCCAATGATGCGTGGCAAACGTTCATCAGGCGCAGTTGGGGCTGCAAGCATGACCGTCTCCACGCCAGCCGCGTCCGCTGCAGCGGCCCACGGATCCACTTCTTCGAGCGGCAAATCGGGCACGATCGCCGCGGCAACACCTGCCCGCGCCAACAGACTGGCAAATCGTTCCACTCCGGCGGCATGGACGGTGTTGTAATAACACATCACCGCAATCGGTATCTCGATATCGAGACGACTGAGGTCGTCCAGTATCGACATCGGCGTCGCACCAGAGCGCAATGCGCGTTCCGAAGCTGCCTGGATGACAGGCCCATCCATCACTGGATCCGAAAATGGAATGCCCACTTCGATCGCATCTGCGCCGTGTGCAGCGGCCTGACGAATGGCGTCCAGCCATCCCTCGAGACCACCGGTGATATACGGCACGAGCAGTTTGCGGCCCGCATCGCGACGTTGACGGAGGTGCCCCTCCAATCGACCCGGCGACACGCCTAGCCCAGGATGTCCATCATTTGCGCGACATCCTTGTCGCCGCGGCCAGACAAGTTCATTAACACCGTCTGTCCACGCAATGAATCGGCCTCACGCACGATCCAGGCCAACGCATGAGCACACTCCAATGCGGGAATAATGCCTTCTTCGCGCGCCATCAGCTGAAATGCCGCGATCACCTCATCGTCGGTCACGCTTGGATATTCAGCGCGCCCAATAGATGACAAATACGAATGCTCGGGACCGACTCCGGGATAATCGAGACCAGCCGAAATTGAGTGCGCTTCCTGTACCTGACCAAACTCATCCTGCATGAGGTAACTCCGCATGCCGTGCACGACACCCGGTACGCCACGACCCACGGCCGCGCCCCCACTTGGCTCGACGCCAATCAACCGCGCCTTGGTATCCACGAAGCCAGAGAAAATGCCAATTGCGTTGGAGCCGCCGCCCACGCAGGCAACGACGGCATCTGGGTCATCGCCACCAAGTAGGTCGCGACATTGCGCGAACGCTTCGTCACCGATCACTTTTTGGAACATCCGCACCATGTACGGATACGGATGAGGCCCCATTACCGAGCCGATCGCGTAGTACGAGGTCTCGACGCTCGCGACCCAATCCCGCATCGCTTCGTTAACGGCGTCTTTGAGCGTTCGACTACCCGACGTGGCCGCGACCACTTCGGCACCCAATAGACGCATACGAAACACGTTTAGGGCTTGACGCTCCATGTCGAGTGCGCCCATGTACACCTTGCACTCGAGCCCCAACAGTGCCGCAGCCGTGGCAGAGGCAACGCCGTGCTGGCCGGCTCCCGTCTCGGCGATCAGGCGCCGTTTGCCCATGCGCTTGGCAAGGAGTGCTTGACCTAGCACGTTGTTGATTTTGTGGGATCCCGTGTGGTTGAGGTCCTCTCGCTTCAGCAGCAGTCGGAGGCCGAGGCGCGTGCCCAGATTGTGGCATTCGGTGATGATCGATGGACGACCCGCGTAGGACTTCAGCAAACTGTCTAATTCGCTACGAAAAACAGCGTCGCCCCACGCCTCTTCGAAGGCTCGTTCAAGTTCGTGACAGGCGGGAATAAGCGTCTCGGGCACGAAACGACCGCCAAAATCGCCAAATCGACCATCGGTTCCTGGGGCCTGAAGCATTGCAACAATGTAGTGGGCAGGTCGTTCAACCTCGCCGTCGAGTTACAACAATGGTTCGACAGATTCGGCGGCGGCGCGGCGCGCATTTGTGATGAACGTACGCACTTTCAACGCATCCTTTACTCCAGGGGCAGCTTCGACGCCCGTGCTCACATCCACTCCCCATGGACGTACCTCATGAATCGCGTCGGTGACATTGGCCGGATCAAGACCTCCAGAGAGAATCATTCGCACACCACGCGGAAATTCCTGGAGTAGCGATCGGTCGTACGGCTCCCCCGACCCGGGGTTGCGGCCATCGACCAATACGGCATCAGCCCCAAACTCACCCGCACGCTGCGCATCGGGGCTTCCCGCCACTACTGCCTTGATCACCAGTCGCACGTCGCTGGCCACTTCGGCCACCATTTGGCCCGACTCGGCGCCGTGGAGTTGAGCACCATGAAGCCGCGAAGCCTGAACAATTTCGACTACTCGACGAGGGTGCTCGTTGCGAAAGACCCCGATCGTGACCACGTCCGACGGCAGACGCTTCACGATGTCGGTCACTGCCGCAACGGACACCTGCCTCGGCGAGGTAGCAAACACAAAGCCCAATGCGTCTGCTCCCATTGCCACCGCAAACAACGCATCTGCCTCACTGGTGATGCCGCAGATCTTTACGAACACAAGCTCACCATACCGATGGCGCGCTGAATACTCGTGGATCTCCTGCCTAGCGAATGCGCAGTGAAGCCAGAGTCGCGGCCGGATCACCTGCGACCACCAAAGTCTCGCCCACCAAAATGGCGTCGTATCCGGCTTCACGGAGGTGTGCGGCATCGTGCTCATGCCGCACGCCCGACTCAGCAACTTTGAGCACACCCTCGGGAATCATCGGCGCAACACGTACCGCGCGTTGATGATCCACCTCAAACGTCTTCAAGTCACGCTGGTTGACGCCAATCATACGCGCGTCGACTTCGAGTGCCTGCTCGATTTCGGCCTCGTCGTGTGTTTCGACCAAAACATCGAGACCGATTTCCGTTGCCAACGTATGCATGTCACGCAGCTCACCCAGAGACAACGCCGCGACGATCAGCAGCACGCAATCGGCACCCATTAAGCGTGCGTCGCAAACATCCTGCAGACTCACGGTGAAGTCTTTTCGCAGCACCGGAAGCTGGGTTGCTGCACGAGCCGCCTGAAGGTCGTCGACTGAGCCCCCGAAGAATTGATGATCAGTTAACACCGACATGCATGAAGCCCCCGCAGACTCATACGTCTTGGCCAACCGAACAGGATCGAGGTGCGGATTGAGGTCACCCTTCGACGGCGACTTCCGCTTGATCTCGGCAATAACCGCAAGACCCGTGTGCGTATCCGAACGAAGACGATCGACAAAGCCCCGCGTCTCCCCAGCCCTCTTAGCTTGATCGATCAGCGCACTGAGTGAGCGAGTATCACCGAGCGCCCCTGTGCGGTGCGCGGCAATGATTTCTTCGAGATACACAGGACTAGAAACCGATTTTCGAAGCCAGCACGCGCTCAAGATCAACGAGAGGCACCCGCTCCTGAACCGTCGTGTCGCGCTCACGAATGGTGACAGCGTCGTCATTGAGCGTGTCGAAATCGACCGTAACGCAATACGGAGTACCGATTTCATCTTGACGGCGATAGCGGCGACCGATCGCCTGCGTCTCATCGAATTCACACATGTAGCGCTTCGAAAGCCGCGCGTATACCTCTCGAGAAACAGGCATGAGCTCGTCTTTCTTCGACAGCGGCAGAACCGCTACTTGATAGGGAGCGAGACGTGGGTGCAAGCGCAGGACTGTTCGCTTCTCATCGTTGATCACGTCCTCGTCGTATGCGGCCAGAAGAAATGCGGCCATCGTTCGATTGGCCCCTGCAGCGGGTTCGATCACGTATGGCACATATCGCTCATTAGTGGACTGATCGAAGTAGTCGAGCTTCTGCTTTGAATACTCTGCATGTCGCATCAAGTCGAAGTCGGTTCGCTGCGCAATTCCCTCTAACTCGCCCCAACCCCAGGGAAAGTGGAACTCGATATCGCTGGTGCCGGCGGAGTAATGCGACAGTTCATCCGCGTCGTGAGCCCGTATGCGCAGCATCGACTCCGGAATCCCGTAGTCGATGTACCACTGCATTCGCGCCTTACACCAGTACTCGTACCATGTGGCGCTCTCCGCTGGCGGAACGAAGAACTCCATCTCCATTTGCTCGAACTCACGAGTGCGAAAAATGAAGTTGCCTGGCGTGATTTCATTACGGAAACTCTTACCGACCTGTGCGATGCCGAACGGCGGCTTCTTTCGAGACGTCTGCAATACGTTGGCAAAGTTGACAAACATGCCCTGAGCGGTCTCTGGGCGCATGTACACCGTTGCACCAGCACCTTCCACTGGACCGGCAGTGGTTTGGAACATCAAATTGAAAGCCCGAGCCTCAGTGAATGTGCATCCCTTACGTGCCTGAGGACACTCCCGATCCTCCAGTTGATCCTCGCGAAAACGACGCTTGCAGACCGTGCAGTCGACCAGCGGGTCACTGAAATTGGCCAGATGACCACTGGCCTCAAATACCTGCGGTGGCCCAAGAATTGCCGCATCGATGAGGACCACGTCGTCGCGCTCTTGCACCATGGCACGGACCCACGCATCCTTCACATTGCGCAACATCAACGATCCCAAGGGGCCGTAGTCATAGGACGAGCGAAAACCCCCGTAGATCTCGGCGCTCGGATACACGAAACCACGCCTCTTGCAGAGGCCTACTACCTGGTCCAAGTCACTTGCGGGCATCGCCCCAGACTACAAGCGACTATCGCCGGTGAACCCGAACATCGACAATGACCGCAGTCGACGCTCGAGATGCTGCTCCATCAGTCGTGTTGCCAGCGACGTGACAGTTCGTGTCGCCGGCGAATCAACGGCGCCCAATGCCCGATTTAATCGACCGCCCAGCACGTCGCGTAAGAGATCGAGAACGTTCGTATCTATCGCCACGCCCGTTCGACACGCGTCGCATTGCACGCCTCCCCGATACACGTCGAACGACACCAGGCCGTCAGCAGCCCCACACCCGACACATGCCAGCACCTGTGGGCCCACGCCCTCAAGAGCCAACATTTTCAGATAGAAGCCCGCTAACAACATTGGGGACGGGTGCGATGCGAGCGCCCGGAGGGCGCCCACGAGCATTTCGTACAGTTCGGTAGCGCATTCACGATCCTGCGCAGCGAGGTCAACCGCTTCGAGGACCGCCATTGCCTGAGTCATGCGATCCAAGTCGTCATGGAGAGTGGGCGCGACGTCAACGGTCTCCACCTGACTCACTACATCGAGGTCTCGTCCTCGATACAGCAACAATTCGACATGGGCCATCGGTTCAAGTCGTGCACCAATTTTCGACTTCGTCTTGCGGATCCCTTTTGCAACCGCGCGCACCTTGCCATGCTCACGCGTCATCAACACGATGATGCGATCAGACTCACCAAGTTTGTAGGTCCGCAATACGACACCGCGATCCCGGTACAACGTCACGAATCAACTCCTCCGAACCGACGCTCACGTCGTTGGAAATCGTCCACCGCCATGTGCACGTGCTCCGCGTTACATGACGTCCACGGCGTGTCGAGAAAGACCAATTCACCGTAGGCAAGTTCCCAAACAAGCGCGGGAGGTACGCGCGTGGGAACACCAAAGACCAGAATCAAATCGGGATCGTCGGTCGCAGGTGCGAAAAGTGAAGCAGCGATCATTCCTTCATCAATCACAGGCGACGAAATGGCGTTGACGGAGTCGACGAAACGTTGCTGCCCGTTTGCGAGCGCATCAACAATGCCAACAATGCCGTCTCGTCCGATAAACGAAACACGGTTGCTACTAACCGTGCCGCCTGTTGCGTCGGCCACCTGCCGCAGAATCGTGGCAGTTGCATCCGCAGGCAGCGCGCCCTCGTAGGGACAGATGGTCAACCAGCGCGCACCCGAGGCTTGTAGCGCCGAGGTAAGCACCTCAATCAGGCGCGTCCAATCGCTCCTTGTTAACGCAAACCACTCGTCAAGGGTTCCGCCACACACCAACACATGGGACAACGCGCGAGTCCCCTCGGGCTGGCGCATACGACTCATGCGACCATTGTCGCACCACACCCCTCGGTAATGTTGACCGCCAGATGACTGACCAGCATCACCCCCCGTCAACACCCCTCCACGTGGCGTGCATTATGGACGGTAACGGGCGATGGGCGCGTCGGCGCGGACTTCCTCGCACGGCTGGGCACACGGCCGGAGAAGAGACGCTTGCCGAGGTGGTGCGTCTCGCCGCCAAGCGCAAGGTGGATTATCTCACCGTCTTTGGGTTTTCGACTGAAAATTGGGTGCGTCCGAAAGCGGAGGTGCGACATATTTTGTCTCTCCACAAGCGACTCTTCGGTCGGGTTGATGAATTGAACGCCAACAACGTGCGGATCAATTGGATTGGCCGCCCCTTTGACGAGCCCGGAAGTAAGACACCAGCATTTGTGCAGCGTGCAATACGTCAGGCAATTGATGACACGCGCCAGAACACGGGCATGGTGCTCACCGTTGCGTTCGACTACGGAAGTAGGGCCGAATTGCTGCGCGCTGCACAACATGCTCGCACGGAGCAGGATCCCGTCACCGCGGAGTCCATTCGAAAGCATCTCTACAGCCCCGAGTTACCGCCCGTCGATTTGCTCATTCGTACCTCTGGAGAATCGCGAATCTCCAACTTTCTTCTGTGGCAGATCGCGGGGGCCCGTTTATATCTGACTGAACGCTCGTGGCCAGACTTCGATGTGACCGAACTTGACGCAGCGCTGGCACTCCTTGAGCGCTGAGTCGCCCCGCCTCATCCTGGAGATCGTCACCGGTGCTCTGCCTCAGGCTGAACGTCGTCCGGGTCAAGAAGAGATGACCGAATCAATTGCCGCTGCTATCAACAACGGCAAGCATGCAATTGTGCAGGCCGGCACGGGAACCGGAAAGTCGTTGGCCTACCTCGTGCCTGTCGCTCTTTCGGGCAAGAAGACGGTCATTGCCACCGTTACCAAGGCCCTACAGGATCAGCTTGCCACCAAGGACTTGCCGATAGTCGCCGACGGACTTGCTGCGGCAAACGCGAAAAGGCCGACATGGGCAGTACTCAAGGGCCGTAACAACTATCTCTGTCTGCAACGTCTCGACGAACTTCGTGAACACAGCGAGTTGGCCTTGGACGATACGCACGTCGACGAGGATCAGCTCGAGCGACTTGAACAATGGTCCGCACGCACTTCGAGCGGCGATTTGGCAGGTGTCGACTGGCCAATGCCAGACGCAGTGGCACGCCAGGTGTCAGTTGGTAGCGATGAGTGCCCAGGTGCCAGTCGCTGCCCGCGCGGAGACGAGTGTTTCGCCGAGGCCGCTCGGCATCGCGCCGCAGATGCCGACATCATTGTCGTCAATACACACCTGTACGGATTGGATGTTGCATCTCAAGGCGGGATTCTGCCCGAACACGAGGTGGTCGTTTTTGACGAAGCTCATCAACTCGAAGACGTGATGAGTGGCTCAACGGGCAACACACTCTCTGCAAACCGAATCAGTCACCTCAGTGGAAGCATTCGAGGAGTCCTCCGCGACGACGCGCTGAGCGGCGCGCTCAGTCGGTTCGCTAACGATCTCACCGCTGCGCTTGCGCCTCGTCTCAACACGCGTATCCCTGTCCCCCTTAGCGACGATCTTGCAGATATCGCAGTGGCCCTGCGGCTCACGATCAACGAAACGCTTGGCGCACTTGGCGCACTCAACACCGATAATGCTGATGCAAAACAACGCATCTTGCGCGCAACCATCGGTTGCCAACGCGCTATCGAAACAATCGATGCCTTTCTCACCGCCACCGCACACAGCGTGCTCTTCGTCTCGGGCACCCCCGAGAGACCCGTGCTCGAACGCGCACCTCTCGACATTGGCCCGACGCTCACCGCCGGAATCTGGAACACCAAGATCGCAATCTTGACGAGTGCGACGATGCCGCTGTCCCTGCCCGAACGAATTGGTCTCGCTGATGTCGACGTTTGTGACGTTGGAAGCCCATTCGACTACGAGAACAATGGTTTGCTCTACTGCGCCAAACACCTCCCCGCACCGAATCAGCCGACACGAGACGCCGCCGTAATTGACGAATTGGTTCGTCTCATTGACGCCGCAGGTGGACGAACGTTGGCATTGTTCACTACGTACCGCGCGATGCACATGGCGGCAGATGCCCTTGCGCATCGACTTCACTATCCGATACTGAGGCAGGGCGAATTGCCAAAGTCCTTGTTACTCGAGAGGTTTACGCGCGAACACACAACTTGTCTTTTTGCCACCGCTGGGTACTTTCAGGGTGTAGACGTACCTGGCGATTCCCTCCGTCTCGTCACCATTGACAAGATTCCGTTTCCACGACCCGATGACCCTCTCCTGAGCGCCCGACGAGAGCGGGTCGGAGCCGACGCATTCAACGTATACGACGTGCCCATAGCCGCTACTCAGCTCGCCCAAGCGGCCGGACGCCTCATTCGCACGGCAACTGATCATGGCGTAGTAGCAGTGCTCGATCCGCGCCTCGCTACGAAGTCGTACGGCAAACGGTTGGTTGCGGCACTTCCCCCAATGCCGCGGACCGTGGACTTCGAACGTGTCGCCGACTTTCTCGACACCTTCAGCCGCTAATTAATCGATACCCCATACCACGTACAGTCACGATCAACTTGGGATCGTCCGGTTGATCTTCGATCTTGACGCGCAACCTCCGTACATGGGCATCGACGAGGCGGCTATCACCGAGGTACTCGTAACCCCAGACTCGCTCGAGTAGCTGATCTCGAGACAACACCATGTTTGGGTGATCGGCAAACTCACAGAGCAAATGATATTCAGTTCGTGTGAGCGGAATTTCCTGTCCCGCCTTGCGCACGATGCTGTGCGTACGGAGAAGATCAATATCACCAAACGTGTCAACGGCATCCAAACCCACGGGCATAGGCGATACGCCACTGCGACGAAGCGTCGCCCGGATCCGGGCAGCAAGTTCCTTGACGATCACCGGCTTCGTGACATAGTCATCGGCTCCAGCCTCCAGACCTGCAACCATGTCATGCGTATCGGCTTGCGCTGTCACCATGATGATGGGAACAAAACTGCCGGCACGCATCTGTCGACACACCTCGAAACCAGAGATATCCGGCAGGCGAAGGTCGAGGAGAACGCAGTCGATCTGACCGCCCTGCACCGCTCGGATACCTTCTGCGCCCGACTCCGCTTCGTACACCCTGTACCCCTCGTCCTCCAACGCCTGGCGAAGCACCAAGCGAATACCGGGATCATCTTCAACCAGGAGCAATGAATGCACATCAGCATTCTGCCCGACGGCCAATTTTCGTTACACAAATCGCACACAACGGCACACACCTCGTCATATCCCCATGGCAGGGTTCTGTCACGGTTCCGTTCGGGGCTCATGCTCCCCCTTGAGTCCCGACGGAGTCGTCCACACAGCGGGGGCGCACCTGACGCGACTTTCTGTAAGGCTTATCCCGTGACGAGACGGCGATTCGGCTTGGGGCTGCGCGCACAGATGGCGGTGTATTTCAGTCTCGCCGCGTTTGCCGCAGCACTTGTCCTCAGCGTCGTCACCTACGCAAGCACTCGCACGTACCTTCTGGACCAGCGCAGCGATGTGGCGAAGCGGCAAGCATTCAACAACGCCCAACTCGTTCGTACGGTTGTCGCTTCCGATCGTGACAACGTGGGGGACTTAGTCACCAGCGTCCGCACGGAACGAGGTGGATATGCCGTCATTCATCTGGATGCGACCGAATCGGATCCGCGCTATTTCTTCGCCCAAGAACCACTCCGCTTCACGCAGTCCAACCTTCCGGAAGAACTTACCCGTCGCGTGCTCGCCGGCGAGACAGGACGCCAGCGCTTCGATTTCGACAGCCGTCCCTACGAAGCGGTAGGCGTCGCAGTGCCCAGTGTGGGAATGCAGTACTTCGAGGCGTTCCCGCTCGAAGAAGTGTTTTCGACGATGCGCACAATCCAGACAACGCTGGTCGTCAGCGTCATCCTGATCACGTTGTCAGCGGGCCTCATCGGGTTCACGATGAGTCACAATGTGATGAAGCCGCTGCGACGCGTGTCAGTAGCCGCGAACGAGATCGCGACAGGCGGACTCGATACCCGGCTTGAGCCCGAGAACGACCCCGACCTTGATCAATTGGTTTCCTCGTTCAATGACATGGCCGACGCCGTCCAATCACGCATTCAGCGTGAACAACGATTCGCGAGCGACGTAAGCCATGAATTGCGTTCACCTGTCATGGCGCTAGCGACCGCAGTCGACGTACTTGAGTCGCGCAAGGATGAGCTCAACGACCGCAACCAAGAGACATTGCGTGTTCTTGGCATACAAGTGCGCCGATTTGACCGCACGGTTCTCGATCTCCTTGAGCTCTCTCGACTTGATGCCGCGGCCGGAGACGCCAACCTTGAGTATGTACGACTCGCGGACGTGGTGCAGCGCATCATGAGGCATCACGGATTTGGGTCCGTGACGTTCGACAATTCGTTGGCCAGGAGTGCTTCCGACGACGAAGTCCTCCTCGACCGACGACGTATCGAGCGCATCCTTGTCAACCTGTTGGAGAATGCTCGCGATCACGCGGGTGGCGCGACAGCAGTCGTCCTCCATGAAGATCCCACCCACTTCGTCCTCTGCGTTGATGATGCGGGTCCCGGGGTTGCTGCCAGTGAGCAGTCGCGAATTTTCGAGCGTTTCGCACGTGGTACTGCTTCACGGAATGGAACCGGCAGCGGACTTGGTCTCGCAATCGTTCAGGAACACGCTCACGCGCTTGGCGGGCGCGCATATGTGGAGGCGTCGCCGGCGGGCGGCTCGCGATTCATTGTCACTATTGCGAAGACGGCGAAACCATGAACCGAACCATCGTTGTTGTGGGGCTCCTTCTTGCCGGATGCTCAGTAGAACCACAAGGCGATTTCGAACAAATATCCCCAGGAGACATTCCCTTTGGACTCGCTAGCCCCGTGACGGTGCCTGAATCAACAACTACGACGTCAGTTGCCACCCCTGAATCATCCGACGTTGTCAATCAGCCTGTAGATCTGTTCTTCGTCGCGTCAACGTCGGTAGTCCGTGTACAACGCAACGTGGTGAGCCCGGCAACTGTTGCGCAAGTCCTTGCCCTATTGGCGGAAGGCCCGCCTAATGATCCCGCCTACGCTGGCCTACGCAGCACTCTGCCAACAGAGTTTCAAGCAGAGGTTGCGGTGATTCGAGGAGTTGCTCAGGTGGACGCAACCCGACTTTTCCTTACTGCGCTACCACCCGCTGACCAACGCCTGGCGATTGCCCAGATCGTGCTCACCCTGACGTCGCGTCCCGGCGTCGGACAGGTCATCGTTACGGTCGATGGCGAGCCCATCGCCGTGCCGCGCGGACGAGGAGATCTCGTGGAGGCAGGGACGCCCGTGACCTTTGATGACTATGCGAATCTGATCGCGATGGGTCAGTAACCCAACCGCTCGACCCGATCGCGTCGATGTTGCCAGTTCTTGTCGACGACGACAATTAACTCCAGCTTCATTCCTTTAGGAAGTGCTCCCTTCAATTTGGTTCGCACCGCCGATAAAACAGCGCCACCTTTGCCGATCACCATTCCCTTTTGGCTCTCGCGTTCGACAATGATCTCGCAGCGGACGTGCCGTTCATCGAACTCCGTGACACGTGTCGCGATGGAATACGGCAGCTCATCATGCGTCACCGCCAGAAGTTGCTCGCGTACCAGTTCGGCGATCCAGATCTCGCCCGGAGTCTCCGAAACCATCTCCGCTGGATACATCGCGATGCCCTCGGGCATGCGCTGCACAAGATCAGCGATGAGCTCCTCGACTCCCTCGCCGGTACTTGCCGAGACGGGAAAGTACGCAAGTGCGTGTAACGAAGCAGTTGCCTGCAGCTGGTTGAGCACTTGAGCAGGCGATGCCCGATCGATCTTGTTGACGACAACGATGGTGCGCGCCATGTCGAGGCGGTCGGCCACCCACTGGTCTCCTGAACCAAATTGCTGCGTTGCATCAATTACGAGGCAGTTCACATCAACATCCGTTGTCGAGTCGAGTGCGGTGGCGTTCACGGTTTCTCCGAGTGCAGTTACTGCCTTGTGCAGACCTGGTGTATCAACGAAGACGATCTGTGCGTCTTTGCGCGTCAGGATGCCCCGAATCCGAGTCCTTGTGGTCTGGGGCTTATCGGAAACAATGCTGACCTTGTTCTTGATCATGGCGTTGACCAGTGATGATTTGCCGACGTTCGGACGACCGACAAGAGAGACAAAGCCCATTCGCACGCTGTCAGGCTAACTCTGACACAATGAAGCAGTGTTTGGCATCGACTATCGCCGGTGGTTTGATCGTATGCAGCCCCAAACGTTGCAGATTGCAACGTGGCTCCTCTATTTCGATGGCGCGTTTGGGCTGGTTGCTCTCCTGGAGGGATCGGGCTACCAGGGTTTCCTCGTGAGGCGGTATGCAATCGGTTTCCCGGTCATCCTCGTCGTGGTTGCATCGTTTGTCTTGGGTGGTCTCCTGATGGCCAACGAGCGCCGTATTGGCTACCGGTTGGCTGTGTTCGCGGCCTTTTCACCGTTTCTCCTCCGAATTTGGGCACTCCGCGGGGCGCAATCAGCATTCAATTTCGGTGGGGAGATTTCCCTGCTCGACTACTTCACCGGAAAGCCCTTTGGTGTCAGCCTCGTTACCGTGCTGTTCGATATTGCGTTGATCGCACTCCTGTTGCATACGCAAAGCCGAAACCACGCGCGTATATGGATGCGCTGAGCATTTCGATCTACCACGAGGCGTCTGCCACACTTGACCTATGACGACGATTATCAACGGTCTTTCCGATCTCCCTAGCCATGTTGGGCAGCACCTCGGGTACAGCCCCTACATGACCATCTCGCAGGAGCAAGTGCAGAAGTTTGCCGATGCGACCCATGACCACCAATGGATCCACCTGGATGTTGAACGTGCAAAGTCTGGACCGTTTGGTCAGACCATTGCACACGGCTATCTGACGCTGTCCCTCGCCGCAGGGCTCCTCCCCGGCGTGTGGAGGGTCGAAGGTGTCCAGATGGGCGTGAACTACGGGCTGAACCGTGTCCGCTTCATGTCGCCAGTACCAGTGGGTGCCAACCTTCGTGCGGGTGCCAAGTTGCTCGAGGCAACAGAGATCGCGGGCGGCTACCAAGTGACGCTCGAGGTCACCTTCGAGGTCGAGGGTGCGAGCAAGCCGGCTTGTGTCGCCGAAGTCATTTTCCGCTACTACGGCTGACGTCACCGAAACTGCTGCATCACTCCCGCAAAGTGCTCGAGTGTGTCGTGGGCGGGATAATCGACGCACCACGGAATGAAGCCGCTGCAACCGAGGTCTCGATAGGTGCCGATCTTGTGCGCAACTTCGTCGGGAGTGCCAATGAGGTTAGCTGCCTTCCACACGTCGAAGGACTCGCGACGAATGCTGAGTTGTTGCGCCTCTCGTAGCTCACGATCACTCGTTCGTATAAGAATCTCTGGTGACCACGTACGGCGTATGGACGTCTCTTCGCGGCCGACCTTCTCGCAGTGCCCGCGCAGGATTTCGTTTTTGCGCGCGAACTCCTCGGGCGTGCCGCCAAAATTCGAGTAGTCCGCATACCGAGCCACGACGCGAAGCGTCAACTGCTCACCGCCTCCACCGATCCAAATCGGAATCCGCGGTTGCTGCAGCGGCTTTGGGTCACAGTTCGCGCGATGCGTTTGGTAATACGTACCCGAATAGGTGGTTTCCTCCTGGGTCCACATCGCCGAGACAATTTCTACGGTCTCTTTCAACATCGCGATGCGCTCCTTGGGCAGAGGGAACTCATAGCCATAGCCGCGGCACTCGTTTTCATACCAGCCGGCCCCGATTCCCCACTCCAGACGACCCCCAGAGATGACATCGAGCGTGCTGGTGATCTTGGCGAGAAGGGCTGGCGAGCGATACAAGTTGCATCCCACCATCTGTCCCAGGCGAATGCGACTCGTGTGCTGGCTAATCGCCGCGAGCACTGTCCAGCATTCAAACACCGTCTCGTGGGCGGGACGGGGCACATTGTGAAAGTGGTCGTACACCCACAGTGAATCAAAACCGAGCTCCTCCGCACGTCTGGCTACATCGAGGGCGGCATTCCATTGCGCCGTGGCATGAGGCAGACCGGACAGTTCACGCTTCCAGCCCTGAGGAACGAAGACACCGAATATGAGATCACTCACAACGGCAAATCCCCGGTGGCCTTCTTGGTCGATCCATGATCCTTATATGCCGCGATTGTTCGTTGAGCGATGCGCATCTGATGAATCTCGTCGGCACCATCGGCAAAACGGCTCCATCGCGCCTGCTGGAGCATGTGCGCGAGCGGTGTGTCGGTGGAATAGCCGAGGGCGCCGTGTACCTGAATCGCACGATCGACAATCTTCCACAGACTGTTCGCGACAAAGTGCTTGGCCATCGACACCTCAGAAATGAAATCGAGGCCGTGTTCGATTCGATAGGCGGCATGCAACACCATGAGCTTTCCCTGATAGAGCTCCATTGCAGAGTCCGCGATCAACCATTGAATGCCTTGCTTCTCAGCAAGTATCGAACCGTGTGAATAGCGCTTCATCGCTCTATCGACCATCATGTCAAGCGCTACTTCTGCTTGACCGATCCACCGCATGCAGTGGGCAAGTCGCGCCGGACCAAGGCGATACTGGCCCAAGAGGTGCCCTTGTCCTCGCCCGCCCAACATGTTCGAGGCCGGCACGCGCAAATCCTTGATTTCAATTTCACAGTGATTATGGCCACCTGCCATTGTCTCGACATCGCGCACGACATTCCACCCTTCGCTGGGTATGTCGACGATGAAACAGGAGTTGGCGGCTTGCGGGAGATCGGGGTCTTCCTCGGTGCGAGCGATGAGCAGCGCGAACTTTGCACCCCGGGCACCCGAGATGAACCACTTGTGGCCGTTGATCACCCACTCATCGCCATCTTGATAGGCAAAGGTCTTGATCAAAGTCGGGTCGCTCCCGGCAACTTCCGGTTCGGTCATGGCGAAACACGATCGCGACTTGCCTTCGCATAACGGCCGGAGGTATTTCTCCTTCTGCTCAGGCGTGGCCCAATGCAACAGGGTGTGCTGGTTTCCTTCATCCGGCGCCTGCGCGTTCAGTACATAGGGCCCAATGGACACCTTTCCCGCTTCAGCTGACACGGCCGCCATGGCGGTTGGCCCGAGTCCCATGCCCCCCCACTCCGCAGGCATGTGCGGCAACCACAGACCCCATTCGTCACGCGCAACGGCACGCAACCGAACGATCGTGGCGACTACCTGCGACCGATCGTGCTGATCGATGGATTCCCACTCGGGCCGCACCACGGTGTCCATGAACCGGCGAACCTTTAGGCGCACGTCATCAATCTCTGGCGGAAAAGAAAAGTCAATCATTGGGTCCCCTTGGTATTACGCCAGTGTGCTTGACAGACGTGCCGTATACCAAGTCGTTCGGTAAGGCCTGATCGAGTGAACCCCGTGTTGCACACCGCAGAGATGTACAGCGGGGACGTAGCCTTTCGGTGTGACACGCGACGTTGAACAGGGCTCCTCGCCTCGCCCCTGGGACACGAAACACCTCCCGCAGGGTGACGAAAAGGTGACTGCAGTGCGCACCATGTTCGACACCATTGCGCCACGGTACGACATGGTCAATCGAATCATGACCTTCCGACTCGATGTGCGATGGAGACGCATCACCGTCAAGCGTCTTGGTCTTCCGAGCGGCTCACTCGTGCTCGACCTGGCGAGTGGAACGGGAGACCTTTGCGTCGATCTTGCCGCTTCGGGTCTTCGACCTATCTCCGTGGATCTCTCCTTCGGCATGCTGGCACAGGACCGCAGCGGCGCACCGCGTACCCAGGCCGACATCCTCGTACTCCCGCTTCCAAATGCTGCGGTCGATGGCGTTACTTGCGGTTTCGCGCTGCGCAATCTGGTTGACCTCGATCGTTTCTTTCTTGAACTTGCCCGAGTCGTTCGTCACGGCGGGCGTATTGCGCTGCTCGATGTCAGCACACCGACGAATCCACTCCTGCGCCTCGGCAATCGGTTGTACTTCGGAAGAGTCGTGCCGCTCATTGGCGGACTCTTGTCGGATCGTGCCGCATATCGGTATCTGCCGAAGAGCGTGGCGTATCTCCCCGCTCCCGATCGCCTTGTTGACAGCTTGAAGCGAGCCGGCTTCCACGACGTCGAACATCGACAACTATCGGGTGGGCTCACCCAACTCATCACCGCTAGTCGCAACGCGCCGTGATAGCTCGCACTCGACCGATCGATCCCACTTCGGCGCCCGACCTCAACGACGTAGCCGGAAGCAACGGCGTCCTCTTTGCCCGCGACACCTATGGCGTGGCGGGGCAAGGAGTAGCCGCACGCATACCAGCCGAAGAGGCGAAGTCATTTCTCGATTCGCTCGATGTTGACGATGCGATCAATGCCCCTGGCAGTGGTCCACTGCTGTTTGGTGCAATCCCCTTTAACCACGGATTGACGCACGACTTTATTCTTCCTCGCATCACGGTGGTGAAAACACCTACGGGCGACGCATGGGTTACCTGTATTGATGATGCAACGATCGACGACCTCGACATCGCTCCCGTCAGCACACCCATACGTCACCCCTCGTTTCATGTTCATCCGGGAGTACCGATACAGCACTACTTGGCCGCAGTTGATGCAGCGCGCGAAGCCGTCGCTCGTGGTGATCTCCACAAAGTGGTGATTGCTCGCGATGTGGTTATCGAAGCCTCAGAACCCATCGACATTGCCGCATTGACGAATCGCCTCCGACAGTCGTTCGGTTCAAGTTATCGATATGTCATTGACGGCCTCGTGGGTGCATCACCCGAGTTGCTCCTTGAACGTGTAGGCGAAAACGTGTCCAGCCACCCGCTCGCCGGGACGACGCCGCGAACGGGCGACCCCGTGACCGATGAGCATCTCGCTCAGGAACTCATCGCCAGTGCGAAGAACCAAATTGAACACCGCATCGTTATCGAGTCCGTGCACGACACGCTGCTCCCACACTGTTCTTACCTGGACTGGGAGGAGCAGCCGTCCATTGTTCCCGTAGCGAATGTGCAGCATCTCGGCACATTGATGTCAGGCAAGTTATCCGAGCCCTATCTACACGTTCTTGACGGCGTCAGGATGCTCGCTCCTACTCCCGCCCTTGGTGGCGCACCCCGAGCGCCAGCCCTTGCCCTCATCGCACGTCACGAAGGTATGGACCGCGGTCGCTATGGCGGTGCCGTGGGGTGGTTCGATCGTCACGGGAACGGGACCTTTGCGGTGACTATCCGATGCGCTGAGATCAGCGCTGACGGTCTGCGCGCACGCCTTTTTGCAGGCGGGGGCATCGTTGCCGAAAGCGAGCCTCACGCCGAACTGGCTGAGACGCAGGCGAAGTTGCAAGCAATGCTTGCGGCAATCGTGCGGCCCTAATCGCCGAGGG
>JBIIEO010000020.1:0-22013 GCA_044237775.1 Ilumatobacteraceae bacterium
GCAGATGTGCTGAGGTCGTCTTGCCGTTGGTTCCGGTAACACCAACGACTCGCAATCGATCGCTCGGCCACGCGTGAAACGCCGCTGCAAAAATGCCCGCGGCCCGACGTGAATCGCTGACCACAATCTGAGGCACTGCGACATTGAGTTCACGCTGGACCACTACGCATGCGGCACCTTGCGCGATTGCTGCTTGCGCGAACTCATGTCCATCATGACGATCCCCCACCACACAGCAGAAGACTGAACCATCGACGACGCGCGCGCTGTCGTGTGTCACGTCCCGCACGATGCACGTTCCATCGCCCACTAAACGGACCACTCCACCGAGGGATTCGGACTGGACGACCAGCGAGACAAGTTCGTTGACGGTCATCCGACGATCCATGATCAGTGTGCCGGGCCCAGTTCTGCAGGGCGTTGCTTTGGACACCCAAGGTCTCCCGTCACCGGGCGAATATCCAATTCGCCGATCAAGACTTGGGCGATATTTGCGAACACGGGAGCAGCTGCGGTTCCGCCGAATCGATCTCGCGTCGAAGGATCGGGCTCATCGATCGACACCAATACGGTGAATCGAGGATCTTGCGCAGGGAGAAAGCCGACGAAGGAGGCGAAATACGCGCGTGATCCATCATCTTTGATGTACGTGCCATTTTCTTGTCGCTTGTACCCCGTACCCGTCTTGCCGGCCACGGTCATACCCGGCACCTTTGCCAACTGAGCCGTTCCAAAACACACCACGTCACTCATCAACGATCGCATGGTGAGCGCGGTTTCGGGCTTCAGCACCGGACGAGAATTTGAGGCCGCTAATGGCGTGTTAATCCCGTCTCGATTAATTGTCGCGGCGGCGAGCCGCGGAGCGACATAGACGCCGTCGTTGGCAACGACGTTCACACCGGCCACCATTTGCAACGCGGTCGAGGCGTAACCATATCCATATGCATTAGTGACCTTCTCCGAACCGCGCCATTTGTCAGGTGACGCGAGCAGACCTTTCGACTCTCCTGGAAACTGCACGTCGGTGACCGAGCCAAAACCGAAACGCCGCAAGTACTCGTAGCGACTCTCGGGAGTCATCGTCTGAGCAATCTGCACCGTGCCGAGGTTCGACGAGTCAACCAGAATTTTGCGCACGGTCATCTCTTCGAGGCCGTGCGGGTATGCGTCTCGAATGGTCCAAGCCCAACGCGTTCCCTGGTCGAAGGTCATGACACCAGGAACGGTGAACACCGAATTGGTCTCGACGCGCCCCTCGTTGAGTGCGGCCGAGACGCTGAACACCTTCGCCACCGATCCAGGTTCGTAGGCCTCAACTGCCGCGAAGTTTCCCGAATCGGCCGAGTAAGAGCCATCTGTATTGCGACGAATGGTCGACAGTGCGTAGATGTCGCCGGTGTCGGCCTCCATCACGATTGCAGTTCCCGACAATGCGCCAAGTCGTGCAACCTGCTGCGCAAGAATGCCGTCTACCTGAAACTGAATGTTGCGATCAATCGTGGTAACCAGATGATCGCCCGGGACCGCGGGTGTGCTCTTGTCGGTCGAGCTCGCGATGGACTGTCCGCTCGAGTTCACTTCGCGCACGTTGCGACCGTCGACACCGGAAAGCATCTCGTCGAACTGCTCCTCCAAACCCGAGATGCCCAGCCCGTCAGGATCGGTACGGCCGACGAGCGCGCGCAGATTCGTGCTGGTGATAGACCGACTGGATTCGGTGTATGAGCCAACTCCAGGCAATTGGAGTGCCATGATCGCGTCGGCGAGTTCCTTGTCGGTTTGCCGAAGGACATAGGTAAAGCTTGAGTCGGCATTTTGCAGCTTGGTGGCGAGTTCCAACTCGAGTTCGGGCGTCAACCCAATAATTGAGGCCAGCGCGCGTGCCGTACCTGCAGGATCCACCACCTCGCGCGGATCAGCGAAGATCGTGCGTGCCGGCACAGGCAGGGCGAGTTCGTAACCATTGCGATCAAGGATCGAACCACGTTCTGCGCGCACCACATTCACACGTGTCCGCTGCGCCACACTCGCCTCGCGATAACTCGATGCGCCAACAGTCTGCAGATATCCAACGCGTAGCAGCATTGCCAACAACAACATCGTGATCACTACGTACATGGCAACGAGACGATGACGAATCTGGCCGCCCTTGAGATCGGTGGTCATCTTCCTCGCCGATTCTTTGGCCCGCGCTTTCACGACGTCTTGCACTCGCTCGGTGGAGCGCACGACACGTCGGGACTGACGTGGACGAATCACCGCGCTCATGGGGTTACCCCCTGCGGTGCCAACAATGGGCGCAACGGACTGGCTGTCGGCGACGGCTCAGCAATTGCGGGATCCATGTTGCCCGTGGAGATCGCCACCGATGCAACTGCGCTTTCGGGCACTTCAACGAAACGCGCGCCAAGCCCTTGCGTCATCCCCTCCATCGCGGCCTGTTCACGCAAGTAATCCGGTGCGATCAGTCCCGCACGCACCTGGCGCAACTCGTCGTGATAGCGCTTGGCTAGACGCAGCTCGTTCGTCACGTGGTCCAGCGTCAACTGCTGTTGAGCGATGTACGCCTGAAATCCAATGACAACAGAGATCAACACGAACATGCCAACAAGCGTGAAGGCAAAGTACGAGATCGATCGTTTTGCACCAGAAGGGACGACCGTGAGATGGCGTTCAGGGGGTGCAGATACCGCGCGTCGAGGCTGCCGTTGGGGCAACCGCTCGGCAGGCATTGCTAACGCCATCTCAGCGACCGACCTTTTCGAGCACCCGCAGGCGCGCCGATTTGGCGCGCGGGTTGCGATCGAGTTCTGCCGCGCTCGGCCGACGCGGCGCCTTGACTCGCTGTGCATACCGACGGATCGAATCGGGGTGGTGGTACGGAGACGGCTGCGCCGACGACTTTCCGCGCGCCTCTGCCGCCCCAAACACGTCCTTCACGATGCGGTCCTCCCCCGAGTGGTAGGTCAAGACCGCGATCCGACCGCCGACGACTGTCGCCTCAATCGCCCCATTCAGAGCCTTCGGCAAGACATCCAGTTCTGCGTTGACCTCAATACGAATTGCCTGAAAGGTTCGCTTGGAGGGGTTACCTCCCGTGCGACGTGCCGGCGCCGGAATCGCAGCGGCTACCACCGACGCCAAGTGCATCGTGTCGATAATCGGGCGAGCAGCGACGATGGCAGTAGCTATTCGAAATGCGTATCGCTCATCCGCATTACGACGAAGAATTTCGGCAATCGTTTCGGCGTCATAGGTGTTGACAATGGTGGCTGCGGTCAGCAACTGCGATGGGTCCATCCGCATGTCCAACGGCCCAGCGAGACGGTACGAAAATCCGCGCTCGGCACGGTCTAACTGCGGAGACGACACCCCAAGGTCGAACAACGCGCCAGAAATCTCAGCAATCGCGTTCTTCTGCAGAAACTCCTCCACCCGATCGAAGCGACCGTGCTCAACCATGAATCGTCCGGGATAGCGATCTGCAACTTCACGTGCGTGTGTGATAGCAGTTGCGTCGCGATCGATACCGAGTACCGACATCCACTCGTATTGATCGAGCAATGCAGTCGTGTGGCCAGCACCGCCAAGCGTGGCGTCCACCACCACACCGGGGGGAACCGTGGCAAACGCTTCAACGATTTCGTTCACCATTACCGGATCGTGAGCGAAGGAGAAGGAAGGAGTCGTCTGCATGATCGATGGTCGCGCTGGATTCGACGGCGCCCGTCCTGGCCTTCGTCACACTGCAGTTCTCCGATCGGCGATGTTGCCGGGATGTCTCCCCGGATCAACGAGATGGGAGCGGGCGGAGTTGGGGCTGTCCATCTTGCTGATCGGAGAACTGCAGTGGGGCGAAAGGACCGAGCGAGCTCAGTCGAATGCCGTAGTCGTGTTGCGCGCCCTCCCCTCGCCTAGTCGCCGGAACCGGCGATCTCCTGAAGTGCTTGGTCGCTAATGCGTTCGTGACGAGTCGGATCCCAGATCTCGACGCGATCGAAGGAGCCGCTCACCACCACCTTGGAATTGAGCGTCAACCCGGCGTACTGGCGGAGCTTGTCATCGATATTGATGCGTCCCTGCGCGTCGACCATTACTTCAAATGTGTTGCTGGCAATGGCGCGCTGTTGGTTGCGGTCCATTTCGCCGCGGCGCACCTTGTCGACGGCGTCGCGGGCAACCTCTTCAAAGGCTTCGGCGGTCAGCACATCGACGCACTTGTCGCGGCCAATCGACAGATAACAGCGGGGCTCCAAACGAGGGCGAAACGATGCCGGCAACGCCATGCGACCCTTTGGGTCCAGCTGTCGCTCGTGCACCCCTACGAACACGTACCCCTCCCTTGCACCGCACCCCAAAGGGCTTGGCGTCTCCGTCCCGAACTGCCGCACAGCGGAACCGAAGCCCCAACCGCACGGCAGAGACATTATCCCCACTTTTCCCCACTTGCAATCATTTCTCCCCACTTTTCCCCACACAGGGGTCCCCGGGCTACCGCGATGCGTGCTGGATGGGACCGCGCAACGGTTCAGGGCCAGTGAGCGCGGGCGATCAACGCCGACGCGGGTGAGAGCGCGTGCGCGTTATGGCAGCGACTGGACGAAAGCTGCAGTGAGCGTGTCGGTTGCGACCGGCACGGCACGCACGCAGTCACGCAGCATGTTGACATCCACGTCCGGGTCAGCAAGCAGCGCGACTATCTCCTGGGGTTCCCAACGGTGCAACACCATGCTCTGGAAACGTGCGTGCGTTCGCGAGCGTCGCTGCGCGATGCCGACGAGTTTTGCCCCTGATCCATCGATCACTTCGCCGGGGCCAACGCCAGCAAAACACACAAGCTGGCCCAAGACGCCGCCCGCCAACGCACCGTCATACACCGTGCACTCCCGAATACCCACGCTCCTCAACGCGTCTTGCCAGACTGCGCCCAACCAACGCATAGATGCGCGAATGTCGTCCACCCACAACGGGTCATCGCGCGAGATCACGAGGTCTATCCACAGATACTCCGCCTCGGCGAGGTAGACGATGCCACCACCACTGCGACGCGACGCAATCGATACACCCCGCTCACGGCATGCCGCCACGTCGAGCAGTTCGCCTCCTTGTCGCGATCCGAGCACGACGGTCGAGCCCGGGGCATCAACCACATATACGGTGCGTTCGTCGCTCAGATCCCCTGCATGAAATGCCGCGACATCAACGGAAACATGTCGAATCGACCACGTCATTGTGGGACGCAGGCTAGGAGGCTTCGGCGAGGTATTGCTTCCACGCCTCGGGCACGCGACCCACAGACAAGGTGATCCATGCGGTCTCACGCGGCACGAGCGGCTTGGAAGCGAGTCGCATGCCCGCCTCTTCCGGGGTTCTGTCACTCTTGCGCAAGTTGCACGGTCGACATGCGGCCGTCACGTTCTCCCAGATGTGCATGCCTCCTCGAGACCGCGGGAGGATGTGGTCAATCGAATCGGCTGTCCCGCCGCAGTATTGGCAACGATGCCCATCCCGCGCGAACACTGCCCTCCGCGAGAGCGACGTGCGCCGGTGATACGGGACCTTGACGACGTACCGAAGGCGAATCACCAACGGCGCAGGAATCGAAAACGACGTGGAATGCACCCGAGTGCCGTCGTCTTCGACGATGTCGGCCTTGTCGGACAACACCAGACATACCGCGCGACGGGCGGACACGACGCTGAGCGGCTCGTATGTTGCGTTGAGTACGAGCGCGCTGCGCATTGTTCAGCCTCGCCGATCCCTGCTCGTACTGTGCCAGTCCTTGCACCACTCGAGATAGTCAATGACGTCATACACCTCGGGCTCCGTGCGGGCATTGCCGTATTGCGTGACGGTGCGAAACGCGACATACGCACGTGCTGGCACAGGGAGAAACGGGCGCTTTCTCCACCAACCGTTTGGTGTCAGCAGGCGGGCTTGGCGCACAGCGGTACGCCACAAATGCGGACGCGCAAGCACCGCAAGGATGACGCCAACGCTTCCGGACATGCTCAACTTGGTTTCGGTTCCTTGGGTAATCCGAGCACCATCTCGCCAAGGATATTGCGCTGAATCTCCGAAGATCCCGCATAAATGGTGCCCGCCCGCGAATGCAAGAAGGTCATGACCCAACTGTTCGAGCTGTTTGGCGCCCCCACATCGTCGGTCTGAAAGGCGCTCGACGACCTGCGACCCACGGGCACCGTCGCGTCCATCCCCATGAGATCCACGCCCAACTCGGTGACCTTGCGGTGGTACTCGCTCCAAAACAACTTGAAGATTGCACCGTCGGGGCCTGGGTGATGACCAGCAAGAAACTGCGTCAGGGTGCGCATACCGAGGTAGCGCATCACCTGTACACGCGAGTGAGCCCACGCCAGACGCTGCCGCATCCGTGGGTCCGACGTGACGCCGCGCTCCTTCGCCATTGCCGTGAGGCGATCCAGTTCCGCCTGAAAGCGAATCGGTGCAGTTGCAGCCGCCTCGCCGCGCTCAAACCCGAGCAGACCCATCGCAACAGCCCACCCGTTGTTTATGCCACCGACAACATTCTCTTTCGGTACACGGACATCGGTGTAGAACACCTCGTTGAATTCCGACTCGCCAGAGATCATCTTGATCGGTCGCACCTCGATGCCTGGCTGACGCATGTCGACGAGCAGGAACGATATGCCCTTGTGCTTAGGCGCATCAGGATCGGTACGGGCAAGCGTAAAAATGTGATCGGCGAGGTGGCCCGATGACGTCCAGATCTTCTGACCGTTCAACACCCATTCGTCGCCGTCGAGCACCGCCTTCAGACCCACATTGCTCAGGTCGCTTCCTGCGTTCGGCTCGCTGTACCCCTGACACCAAACGTCAGCGCCCGAAATGATGCGCGGTAGGTAGTACCGCTTCTGCTCCTCGGAGCCAAACAGCAACAACGTATTTCCCAGCATCTGAATACCGAACGTGTCGTTCTGTGTACCCGTTGGCGCACCAGCACGGGTGAACTCCTCGGCAACAATCACCTGCTCGAGCGCAGACAAGCCGCCACCGCCGTACTCAACCGGCCAACCCGGCGCGAGATACCCCGCCTCTGCCATGACGGTGCGCCACTGCTTCAAAAATGTTTCGTAGGCCTCGCCTTCGAGCGAGCCGATGCCCTTCCAATCAGCGGGCAGTTTCTCTGCAAGAAACGCTCGGACCTTTTCGCGATAAGCCTCTGCTTCGGGGGTGTACGACGGATTCATGCGTCAGACGCTAGTCGCATCGCGCGCCACGGCACCTGCCCCGATCAGCGGAGCGCCGTCGCCGAGCCCGACGGGCCCTACGTCGAACCCGACGATGAAGTCAAGGCCGCAACGCTCGTCGAGTTCCTCGCGACATCCCACAAAGAAGTCGTCGCCAAAACCCAATGCGACCGAACCACCGACCACCGCCCGCCGGAGGTCGAACAAGGCGCCCACTGCCGCAAGTGCGCGACCGACGAGGCGCCCCGTATGGCGACGAATGTCACGTGAGGCCTCGCGCGGATCGCGACCCGTGATCGCGCGGATGGCCGTCCCGGATGCATGCGCCTCAAGACACCCGTGCGAACCACACGCGCAGGGTCTCCCGTCCTCCACCACGACCACGTGGCCGATGTGACCGGCGTTGCCCAGTCGACCGCGTACGAGGCGACCGTCACTCAACACGCCACCACCCACTCCGGTCGACACGACCATGGCGATCGCATCGCGCTCGCCGCGCAGGGCACCACACCACACTTCGCCCAGCAGCAGCGCTTGCGCATCGTTGGCGATGAATGTTGGCAAGTGGGTCAACGCGACGAGACGTTCGCGCAATGGAAACCCTCTCCACTCCGGAATCAACAACGTGGACACCGTTTCGCCACCTGGCGTCATGGGGCCACCCACGCCCACTCCGCAGGCCACAAGTGGCCACGGCGCAGCGTCGCTCGCACGACGCACCAGCGGCACGAGCGCCTCCCATACGCCGGATACCGGCGTCGGCACCTGATCGCGAAACACGAGCTCCCCGTTCGCCGACACAACGCCAGCAGCAAGCTTGGTGCCACCAATATCAATAGCTAAATAGCCGCTCACTGGTGCACTGCCCGACTGGGCCAACGTCACTCTGCGTCGCGCGTGAACTTGTTCCGCATTGCTTGGGCGTTCAGACGCGTGCCACGCAGTGTCGCCGCAACGTCCTTGAGTCCAGCCTTGCTCATCGCGCGCAATTGACGCTCAATCACCAGCACGCACCCGAGCATTCCCAGAAAGCCGACAAACGACAGCAAGAAATGCACCTGCAAGGCAAAAATAGTGAAGGCCAACGAGACAACGACACCGATCGCCGCCCAGCGCACCGAGCGCACCGCATGCTTGTAGAGACCCGACGACGAGACCGCCGAGGCAAAGCGCTCGTCGGTTTCTAACTGCTCCTGAATCTGACGCAGGATGCGTTGTTCGTTCTCGGATAACGGCATGTCTCCATTGTCGCACGAAGCCCGGCCAATCTCAATGCGGGGATGGTCATTCCGGCTGCTCGCGGGGGCCCCAATACGTGGCGCCTCCCCGCCGCGACGCACCCAGGGCGCTTGCGGTGGTAATGGAATCGTCACCGAATCGACGCCGAATGTCATCGATTGCCGCCGTTGCCGGGGTCCATGTGTCCTCGAGTGATTCCGCATCGTCCGTACCAAAGAGTTGCAGTTGTTCGGCCTCATCACTGAAATTACGCATACTCACCCCAAGGAGGCGCACGCCGTCACCCAGGTCGACACCACCCAGGATCTCTTCAGCAATTGCCATCACCGCTTGAGCCGTCGTCACACCATGGTCGACGGTCCGCGACCGCGTGACTATTCGAAAATCCGAATACTTGACCTTGACCGTGACTGTCCGCGCAGTCAACGACTCGCCACGAACCCGCTGCATCACCGCCTCGACCAACCGCACGAGATAACCCCGTAACTCAGCACGATCCAACACGTCGTGCGCAAACGTCTCCTCATGACCAATCGAGCGCGACTCGCGGTGAGGCGTTACCGGTCGGTCATCGATGGCATTGGCAAGGTTGACTAAGTGTTGCCCATGCGCGGCACCCACAGCGTGTGCCAACACTGCGGGATCGATGGTCGACAAGTCGGCAACGCGTGCGATGCCCAGCTGAGTCAACTTCGCCAGCGTCACGGGGCCGACCCCCCACAGCGCGGAAACCGGAAGTCCGTGCACAAACTCCACCTCGGCACCTCTGGGGACCTCCATCACGCCGAGTCCCGCTCGCACGCCCTCGGCAGTAGCAATTGGTTTTGCGTGCTCGGATGCCAACTTCGCGATGAACTTGTTGGACGCCACGCCAACTGAACACGGCAACCCCACCTCCTCCAATACCCGTGCACGAATGCGTTGACCAATTGCGACACCCGACCCGTAGAGACCGGTTGCGCCGCTGACGTCGAGAAACGCCTCGTCCACCGACAACCCCTCGACGAGCGGCGTGAAGTCATCGAAGATGGCAAACACTCGCCCCGAATACTCCACATATGTCGACATATCACCCGGCAGAAATACGGCGTGCGGGCACATTCGTTGTGCGCGCAGAGACGGCATGGCCGAATGCACCCCGTAGCGGCGGGCCTCATAGGAAGCTGCCGCCACGACACCACGTTTTCCTGCGCCACCCACCACAACGGGTAGGCCCCGTAGTTCGGGTCTGCGCAACAGTTCTACTGCGACAAAGAACATGTCCATGTCAACATGGAGGATCGTCCGAGGCTTGTTCACCTACGCAAGTACGCTACTCGCGTGTCTGAAGCGCCTTCCGATCAACGGCCACTCTCCGCTCTGCCATCACCGTTAGCGCGCGCTATCGCCTTCGTCGGCATCCTCCTGTCCGGCCTTGCCGGCGGCCTCATCGGCTACGCGCTTGTCGATATTCAGTGCAGCGGCTCCTGCACGGTACCGACGGGCATCGGCTTGCTCGTTGGTGCCGTAAGCGCCGCATTCGGCATGGCAGTAGTAGCCGTGCTCGTGCTTCGCGCAGTGGGCGAATGGCGCGAGTTGCAGGACCGAAACCAATGACCGATCACCTGCTCGACATCGCCCGCACGCTCGCCCATCGGGCGGGGGCAGTCGCACGTCACGGACGCACGAGCGGCCTCGCAGAGGTGGGCACGAAGTCGAGCCTCACCGACATGGTGACTGAGTACGACAAGGCTTGCGAGGTCATTGTCTTCGAAGGCCTTCGCGCGGCACGTCCGCGCGACTCGATTATTGGCGAGGAGGGTGCTCGCCACGTTGGCGACTCCGGCCTCACCTGGTTCATCGACCCCATCGATGGCACAACGAATTTCCTGTATGACGTTCCGATGTGGGCCGTCTCGATCGGCGCCGCAGATGCCGATGGACCGCTCGTTGGCGTAGTGCACAATCCGACGGCGAACGAAACCTTCACCGCAATTCGTGGCGAAGGTGCCTTTTTAAATGAGCAGCCAATTTCGTGCAACGCTGCTGCCACGCTTGCCACCGCACTCATCGCGACCGGGTTTAGTTATGCGCCCGAGGCACGCGTCGTGCAGGCCCAACGTGTCGCGCAGATGATTCATCGCATTCGTGACATCCGCCGATTTGGGGCTGCGGCAATCGACATGTGCTACGTCGCCTGCGGCAGATTGGACGGCTACTTTGAGGAAAACCTCCATCCCTGGGACATCGCCGCAGGCGACCTCATCGCCCGGGAGGCCGGGTGTCGTACGGGGGATTTTCGAGGCGGCCCCATCCGGCCGGCTGAAACCCTCACCGCCAGCCCAACAATTTTCGAGCCACTTGGCGCCTTGATCGTCGGCGCGAGTCCGACGATCAGCCAAGATTGAGCCATGAGCGTTCGGGTCCTCACCGTCGAAGACGATGAACGGATCCGTCAGTCCGTAAAGCTGGCCCTCGAAGACGAAGGCTGGGAAGTCGAAGAGGCAACGAATGGCGAAGACGCGATCGCCATCTTCAATCGCGCCCCAACCGATGTCGTGCTTATCGACATCATGCTGCCGGGCATGGACGGATTCGAGCTCTGCAGAAACATTCGGCGCTCGAGCGATGTACCCATTGTGATGGTCACGGCTCGTATCGATACGCACGATGTAGTCGCAGGTCTTGAGGCAGGTGCAGACGACTATCTCACAAAGCCCTTCGCCCCGAAGGAACTCTCCGCTCGCATTCGAGCACTCTTGCGGCGCGCTCGCCCCTCGTCGCCCGGCCACTCGCGGCTCGTCTTTGGTGACCTCGAAATCATTCCCGACGAAGGCAAGGTGCTCCTCGGCGACACCGAGCTTGCACTCACGAAGACCGAATTCCGACTCTTGTGTGAGCTCGCGGCAGACCCAGGTGGCGTCTTCAGCAGAGAGGCACTGCTCGACAAGGTGTGGGGATATGGCTACTTCGGAGACGGTCGATTGGTAGACGTCCATATACGTCGACTCCGCATGAAAGTCGAGACCGATCCCGCCAATCCGCGACACGTTGTGACCGTTCGTGGTCTTGGTTATCGCCTGCAATCGTGACCGATTCCCCCACCGACCAGACCACGACGCGCTACCGGCTCACGGGCTGGCGCCGCTTTGTGCGCACCACGTACCAACGTTTGCGTCCGCGCAGAATTGGGTTGCGTAATCGCATCCTCATCTTGTTCGGCACGGGATCGTTGATCCTTGCTGCTGTGCTGTCGTTCACCACATACGGACTCACTCGATCCAACCTTCTGCAACAGCGTGAGACAGCGAGCATTAATCAGGCCATAACAAATGCACGCCGAGTCCAGATCGACCTCACCATTGCACCCGATGATCTCGATGCCGCCATCGATCAAGTGGGCTCCGCGCAGCGAGCGTTGTACGTCGACAATCAGTGGACGACCTCTAGCCCCCAATTCACCGAACGCAATATTCCCGACGAGCTGCTGAATCGTGTAATCAATGAGGGTGTTGCCGCTGAGATGATCGTGCCATACCGGAGTGGTCAGGCGTTAATCATCGGGATTCCTCTCGAGTCGGTGGATGCGTCGTACTTCGAACTCGACAACTTGCGCGACATTCGCGATGCCCTGCAAACACTGCAAGTAGCTCTCCTGATTGCAGCACTGGTGACCACCATGGTGGGGCTCGCACTCGGACTCTTCGCCTCCCGTCGTGCCGTGCGCCCACTCGCCAACGCGGCCTCCGCGGCTCGGGCGATTGCCGACGGCAAACTCGACACACGACTCGAAACGACTGACGACCCCGACCTCCTGGCGCTTACCAACTCCTTCAATGACATGGCAGGAACCCTGCAGCAACGCATGGATCGCGATGCGCGATTTACCTCTGATGTCAGCCATGAGTTGCGATCGCCGCTGATGACACTTGCCGCTTCGGTCGAGGTCATGCAGTCACGCCGGGACGAAATGTCGGAACGCACGCAGGCGGCGCTCGATCTCCTCACGAGCGATGTCGCACGCTTTCAAGGACTCGTCGAGGACCTCCTCGAGATCTCTCGTTTCGATGCTGGCGCAATCCGACTCGTCCTCGAGCCACTCGCGCTGGTCGAGTTCGTGCACCAGGCAGTTGCGGCAAGCAGCCTCCCGCGAACGCCAATCATCGCCGAAGGCGAACTCGCACGCGTCGTCATTCTTGGCGATCGACGCCGCCTCGCCCGAGTCCTCGCCAACTTGCTCGACAATGCCCGCATTCACAGCGGTGGCACACCGAAGGTGATACTGCAACGATCGCCGGTCCCCGACCGCGCGTGGATCATCGTCGAAGATGACGGTGATGGCCTCATCGAAGGCGAGGAGAAGAGCATCTTCGAACGATTCTCTCGCGGCGGAACGGCAGGCCGACGAGCCGGGCAAGAGGGTGCGGGTCTCGGCCTTGCTCTTGCCCACGAACACATCGCCATGCATCACGGCAGTATCTGGGCCGAAAACCGTCGCGACGGCATACGAGGGGCTCGATTCACCGTCGAACTTGCAATTGATCCGTCATACGATGTGGCGGTGGAGACACCGCCCTCCCACTCTGGGCAGACGACATGAGCCGCCTTCGTGCCATGTTCCTCGCGCTGGTGGGTGGCCTGTTACTCGGCGGATGCGGTATCGCTAACGACTCGGTTCCCCGCGATATCGATCCCGCCACGCTTGAGCCACTCGCGCCTCAGCCGTGAGTGCAGTCGTCGCCATCGACGCCGGCACCACCGGCGTGCGCTCGCGTGTGTTCTTTGACGACTCGACACCGTCGTTCGCCTCATATCGCGAATTCACCCAGTACTTCCCGCGCCCCGGATGGGTGGAACACGACCCCATCGAGATATGGGATGCCGTCGTCGCCACGCTCGCCGAGGTCTGCAGCCACATCGTCGCGATCGGTCAGTCCATTGCCGCGATCGGGATCACGAATCAGCGCGAAACCATCGTCGCGTGGGATCGACAATCAGGTCGACCATTCGGGCGCGCCATCGTCTGGCAGGACCGGCGCACCGCAGATCGATGCGCCTCGCTGAGCGCTGCGCTACCACTCGTTCGCGAACAATCCGGACTCGTGCTTGACCCGTACTTTTCGGGATCGAAGATCGAATGGATGATGCGAGAAGGTGGCGTCACGCGGTCACCAGACCTCGCATTCGGCACGATCGATTCATGGATTGTTTGGAATCTGACGGGAGGAGCCTCCTTTGTCACCGATCCATCGAATGCCAGTCGCACCATGTTGTTTGACATTCGTCGCATGACCTGGAGCGACGACCTGTGTGCGCTCTTCGACGTGCCTCGCGAAACGTTGCCGCACGTCGTTCCGTCCAGTGGTAGGTGCGGCACAACCATCGGCCAGCGCGGCATTCCCGCCCACATACCAATCGCTGGCGTCGCGGGAGATCAACAAGCCGCTCTCTTCGGACAGGCCTGTTTCCAACCAGGTGCCACCAAGAATACGTACGGCACTGGCAGTTTCGTATTGATGAACGTGGGGCACGCATGCCCCGAGCCGCGTCATGGCATGTTGACTACGGTGGCGTGGGACCTGGGTAACGGCCCGCCCACCTACGCTCTCGAAGGCGCCATTTTCATCACGGGTGCTGCGATCCAATGGCTTCGAGACGGGCTCCAGATCATCGACCACGCGGCAGCAGTTGGCCCGCTTGCAGAATCCGTGGCGGATTCAGGCGGCGTCATTGTCGTGCCTGCCTTCACGGGCTTGGGTAGCCCGTGGTGGGACCCCCATGCCCGAGGCGCAGTGTTCGGCATTACCCGTGGCACCACGAAGGCCCACATCGCCCGAGCAGTCGTCGAGTCCATGGCGTTTCAAACGCGCGACGTTGTGGAGGCAATGGCTAAAGCCTCGGGAGTATCGATCACCGAACTTCGCGTCGACGGTGGCGCCGCAGTCATGGATCTCCTCCTGCAAACACAGGCAAACCTGCTGAACGTCGATGTGTTACGACCGCGCGAACTGGAATCAACAGCGTTGGGCGCGGCGTTCCTCGCCGGCCTTGCCGAAGGCGTGTGGGAGTCACTCGACTCGGTGGCATCCTCGTGGCAACTCGAACGATGTTTCAGTCCGATTCCGAATGGAAACGAAGACGCGCACTACGCGCAATGGAAAGTAGGGGTTGAACGTAGCCTCAACTGGTCACACACATAGCAGCGAATCGTGTAGCTATCTCCGACGCAACAGCCATTGTGGGCAATTGCGTCGGAGTGCGTGGCAGATCACACATCACCGAGGCATCGCAGCACCACACGTTGTCGCTTCCCCCCACTCTGCCGTCGGCATCAACCAACCCGCCCCCGCCCATCGGCATGCTGCAGGACGCGTGCCAATTCCCCGACACATTGCGTCGTATCCACGACACTCGTTCGGTCTCCTTCATCGCGCGCAATGCCCCAAGTGGTGTTGCGTCGGTCCCACAGAACACCTGCTCATCCATTCCGAGGCAGGAGACAAAACGGATCATCTCGTCGAGACACTGCGACACATTTTCGACATCGCGGGCGTCGCTCAACATATTCATCATGGCGACTGCGTCTTTTCCCCGCTGCGCGATACTGCCCTGCGCATACACCTTCAATGCCGCACCGACAATCGTGACGTGATCGCGGGCATGCATCGCAATGATCTGCATGTCGTCTCGCTCACACACGACACCGATACCGGCATGGGTACCACCGGTAGCGCGCACGGTAAAGCTCACCGCTGGATGATCCTTGAGCCCATGGACTGATGTGCTGTCCAACAATCCGCTGAAAAGCACAAGTCCCGGGGACGCCAGCGCGCCGGCAGCCAACACCACATGATCGGCGCGGACAATGTCTCCCGCTGCACTGCGCACGCCCACAACATGGCCTGCATCCATCACCAGGGCGTCCACATGGGCCTGCTCGACGACCGCGTCGCCGATCATGTCGTCGATCGGTTGTCCAAACACCTGCGTTGGCAGCACTGTCCAGCCGATTGCCCGGCCAGCGTTAGCCCAGCGGTTCATCTCTGGTGATAACACTTCCACCACCGGCACGGCCGCGACATGAGGCGCAATGCGCTCCCACGACCAGCCCACCGCGCCATGGTCCGTTGACCATGCGTCCCAGAAACTCGGTGCTCCTGCCATCGCCAGTCGACCGTTGATCAGCGCCCCTCCGCCTACACCGCGTCCGCGCGGGTACCACTCCGGTCCACGCTCAGCCGTACGCACCACCAGCGAGTCGGCGTGCGTGAAGTGCGGATCATCCATCGGTAGCTGGGCCGTTCCCACGCGGCGTTCACCCGACTCGAGCACCACAATGTCGACATTCCCTCGCGACTCCCGTCGAAGCACATGGGCAAATGTCAGGCCGGCAACGCCGCCGCCCACCACGACAACCCGCGTCATAGCGAGCTAGGGCGTTGATGCCGTGGGCAGTCCATGCAAATGTGCGTGATCGTTGTATCGCAGAAGCGCCCAATGCCCTGAGCGCACTTCATGCAACTCGGTCATGGAACAGTTTCGCGTGCGCACTTCGAATCCACCCGTCTGGGGCGTGCGCAACGTGCGCCGCAGAACCGCATCGACCACACCTCCGTGACATGCAATCAACACTGTCTTTCCTGCATGTCGACGCACCAGCGCATCGAGGGCGCCGTTTACCCGCGCGTGAAAATCAGCGATCGTTTCACCACCCGGAAAAAACTCGCGGTGTGGTTCGGCAGACCAATCGGGACGACCGTGGCGTCGCACGAACTCATCGTAAGAGAGACCATCGCACTCCGGCCCGGGATCATGCTCACCGAAATCAGCGTCCACGTCGATCGCAAGTCCGCCCAGGGAGGGCACAAGGATCTCCGCCGTCTGCATCGCCCGCGGGTAGGCGCTCGACATCACCACGTCGACATCGAACTCACGTGTTGAGGCAAGGCGGTCGCGTAGGCGACTCGCCTGCTCGCGTCCAAGATCAGTGAGGCCAACGCACGAACGTGGGCCTCCCACGATGCGTTTTACGGTCACCACTGATTCACCATGGCGGACGAGGACTATTCGCGTGTCACTCATCAGGCCAACTTCTCGACGAATGCCTCCAGCTGACGCAGGTTGCGACACTCATAGACGCCGTCGGTGAATCCACCGTATTCGCCTACCACCGAGTCTCCCGTGTTCCAATAGCTGCGCGGCTCAGGATTCAACCAATACACGTGACGACCGCGCTTACGCATCTCCTTCACCACCCACGACTGTGTCGCGTGATAGTTGTTACGCGCGTCTCCGAGCAACAAGATCGTCGTCTTGGCGTTGATGTCTTTGCCATAGCGCTCCCAGAACACCTCAAAGGCATGGCCGTAGTCGCTGTGGCCATCCACCCACACCACATCGGCTTCTGTGTTCACTCGGTGAATGGCCTCACCAATATCTTCCGTCGCCTTGAAGTACTCCGTTACCTCGTCAATGCCGTCGATAAAAACAAACGAACGCACTTTGGAGAACTGTCCCTGTATGGCATAGACCAGCATCAGCGTGAACCGCGCAAAGGCAGCCACGCTTCCTGAGATATCTGCAACCACCATGAGCTCGGGTTTCGACGGGCGCGGATATTTGAACTTTGGGTCGGCAGGCACGCCGCCATAACTCAACGAGTGTCGAACGGTGTTCCGAAAATCAAGCGGACCACGTCGACCATGACGACGCTTACGGGCAAGCCGCGCCGCCAGTTTGCGGGTGAGCGGCTGGAGCGCCTTCTTCAGGCCCTGCATCTCCTCACGGCTCGCATGCATGAAATCGACGTCTTCGGGCAAGGGCTTGCGCAGCGTCTTGGCCATCGCCTCGGCCCCGCGATCAGCCACCAATCGACGGCGAATCTCCGCTTCTACCTCTTGCTTGAATCGATCGATGCGATTATTGAATTCGTCGCGCTCGAGTCGCTCTTCTAGCGGCGTCAGATCTTCTTCTGCCGTATCGCGATTTGCCTGCATCAATTTGTCGAGCATGTTCTCGAGGTCGAGATTCCGCAACGTCCGATAGAGGTAATAGGTACCACCGACGGGTCGTCCAGGTTCCATGCCTGCGAATCGCTGCACTGACTGTCGGGCGAGCGCACGCATCATGGCTTGATCGCCGTTCATCAGCGCCTGCATCAGCATTTGGGCGATCTCTTCAGGAGTGAGCGAGTCCATGCTGCCACCGCTCTGACCGCGCCCCTCCCCTTGACGCTGAGCGTCTTGCTGCTCGCGCCACAACTCGGCCTCGTCGGGCGAACCATCGCCGACGATGTTGTACTCGGGCCCGCGCAAGGAGAAATAGACCTCGAAAATGGTCTCAAACGCGCGCCAATGTGAATTGCTCTTCACCAAGGTGGCACCAAGCGCGTACTTGAATGCCTGACGATCCTCGATCGGGATCTCTTTAACAGCCTCCATGGCGTCAAGGTTCTCGGTCAGGCTCACGGGTAGCCCGGCGTTGCGCAACTCCGTGATGAAACCCGACATCAAGTCGAGCATCTTCATATCAGCGACTCACTTGTCAACACTCAGTTCCTTCGCCGCCTTGGCGATGTCCGTCTGATACTTGAGAAGAATGTGCAAGGTCTCCTTGGCTTCCTGCGCCTCGATGTTTTCGATCCCCAGCAGCATGAGCGTGCGCGCCCAGTCGAGCGTCTCGCTGACTGACGGCGCCTTCTTCAAGTCGAGCTGACGAATCGAGCGCACGATGCGGGCGATCTGATCGGCAAGGTTGGCAGAAATATCGGGAACCTTGGTTTGGACGATCTCTTTTTCGCGCTCCATGTCTGGGTAGTCGACGTGCAGGTACAGACAACGGCGCTTCAGCGCCTCGGATAACTCGCGCGTGTTGTTCGACGTCAGAAAAACCATGGGTATCTGCTTCGCCGTGATCGTTCCGAGCTCAGGGATCGATACCTGATACTCGGACAGGATCTCCAGAAGCAGTGCCTCGGTCTCCACCTCGACGCGATCCACCTCGTCAATCAGCAGCACAACCGGATCTGTCGAACTAATCGCTTCAAGCAACGGACGCGTGAGCAGGAACTCTTCACTAAAGATGTCATCGTGCACTTCTGACCATGAGTCGCTCGACTTGTCGGCCTGGATGCGCAGCAACTGCTTCTTGTAGTTCCATTCATAGAGCGCCTTCGACTCGTCGAGGCCCTCGTAACACTGGAGACGAATCAGACGCGCGTCGGTGAGCTCGGCGACGCTCTTTGCCAGTTGGGTCTTGCCCGTGCCCGCGGGCCCTTCGACCAAGATCGGCTTGCCCAGTCGTTGCGCCAGGAATACCACCCCTGCAATGCCTTCATCGGCCAAATAATTGACCTTCTTCAACCCATCTCGAACTTGCTGCACCGATTCAAAGCCGTTTTCCATTCGTGCAACCCTACTGGCCGATGACCCGCAGTCTCCCGTTGCTGCCCTACGATGATGACGCTCATGAGCGGTCTTGTGCGATCGAATCTCGTGGTCGCCGGAGGCACTGCCGTCTCGCGATTGACGGGTCTCGCCCGTGTCGTTGTGTTCGGCATCATCGTTGGCCAAACGGCAGTTGCGGATGCCTTCGAAGCGGCGAATAACGCGCCCAATGCGTTGTACGAGCTCCTCCTTGGAGGCGTGTTTTCCGCCACTTTGGTGCCGCTCTTCGTCGGCCTTCTTGGCGGTAGCCGCACCGAGGACGATGACGTCAATGCGGTCTTTTCAACCTCCCTCGTCGTGTTGATTGTCACGACGGTGCTCGCGATCATCGCCTCGCCGTGGATTTTTCATCTGTTTTCCTTATCGCCCGCCGACGGCATCGACGTGGAAGCCTTTCGACAGGCTGGCACTGCGCTCACACGCATCTTTGTTGTACAGGTGTTGTTTTACGGGATCATCGCGATGACGTCGGCAATCCTCAATGCGCGCTCGCGGTTTTTCGCTGCCGCATGGTCACCCGCACTGGCCAACCTGGTGGCGATCGGATTCTTCCTCGCGATTCCGCTCACTGGCGCCGATAACCCACCGCAGCTTGCCGACGTCACCGGTATCGATGTCACGCTATGGACGCTCGGACTGTCGACCACGCTCGGCATAAGCGCTATTGCTGTCGTCCAAATCGCTGCGGTGCATCGAAGCGGCATCACACTGCGCTTTAGGCCGAAATTGTCCAATCCATCGGTACGACGACTCCTCCAGCTCTCGACATGGACAATCGGGTATGTCATTGCCAACCAGGTGGCAATCATCGTCGTCAAAAATTTGGCATCACCAGGAAGTGGACTCGTTGATGCCTATGGCAAGGCATTCGTCCTATTCCAACTTCCCCATGGACTTCTCGCAGTGTCAATCGCCACCACGTTCGTGCCGATGCTGGCCAGACACGTGCAAGCAAACGACTTTCGAGCGTTTGGCGAGCGCATGTCGCAGGGCCTTCGCCTGACCATTCTCGTCACCCTTCCCGCATCGATCAGCGCACTCGTGTTGTCGACACCGATCGTGTACATCGTGCTCGGATACGGCAACTTCGATGCCGTAGCAGTCACCAATACCGCTCGGGCGTTGTCGGGGCTCGCCTTCGGACTCGTGGGGTTCTCGGTGTACTTGTTCGCCTTACGTGGGTTCTACGCGCGCAGCGACACCCGGACACCGTTCCTGGTCAATCTCACGCAGAACGCGCTCAACATCGCGCTCGCATTCCTGCTCGTCGATCGTTTTGATGTGCTCGGTCTCGGCGTCGCCTTCGGTGTGTCCTACATCGTTGGCGCCATTGTTGCCGTGTACGCACTTGGACGCGCGGTGCCGTCGTGGAACGCCAGCCAACTGCGCGTGCCCGTCGCCCGACACATCGGCGCCGGAACCGTCATGACCCTACTTACGGTGGCCACGACACAAGCGTTCGATACAACCTCCCGACTCACCGCAGTCGCCGACATCCTGCTCAGTGCCCTAGTTGGCCTGACCGCCTACATCGTCGTGCTCGCAATCGCGGGAGATACCGACGTACGAGCAGGTGTCGCCCGCTATTCTGCGGCGAGCACCACCAAATCGTCACGGTGAACGAGTTCGGTGGGCACGTCCTCAGGGAGATCGTCACTCTGACGACCAGCAGCGGCGCCCGCCTGAACGGCGTCGATGGAGACCATGCCGCGCGCGAAGGGCTCATCAAAATCCTCTTCACGGATCTCGACGGTGTCTCCAGCCACAAATCCTCCGTGCACCTCGACAACACCGGCGTGTAACAGTGAGGTGTTGCGCTTCACGAGCGCCTGCCGAGCACCTGCATCAACCACGATGACCCCCGCTTGTTGTGCGGCGAAGGCAATCCACAGCTTGCGCGCCGAAAGATTGCGATTGTGCGGCAGGAACTGCGTTCCCACTCCGCGCTCACCCGATACCGCACGCGACAACACATCGGATGTTCGAGCATCGGCAATCACGGTGCGCACACCCGACCAAGACGCAATCCGAGCAGCAGACAGTTTCGACGCCATTCCACCCGACCCGCGCGAGGTACCCGAAGCGCCCGCGCGAACGGTCAGCAATGGATCATCAGCATCGACGATGTCGATCAATTTCGCGTCGGGGTTTTTTGCGGGATCGTCGGTAAAGAGACCAGCGATATCCGTGAGTAACACCAGCAGGTCGGCGCTCACGCTGTGGGCCACGAGCGATGCGATGCGATCATTGTCTCCAAAGCGAATTTCGTCTGAGGCAATCGCATCATTTTCGTTGATCACAGGCACGCATCCAAGGTCGAGCAGGCGCTCCAAGGTGTCGCGCGCATGGAGATACTGGTTGCGATCGATGAAATCGTGGGGCACGAGCAACACCTGAGCACCTACCAAACCATGGCGGCCGAGCATGTCGTTGTATCGCTGCATCAATTGGCTCTGGCCAACCGCCGAGATTGCCTGCAAGGTCAGCGTGTCCGTGGGACGTTGCGCCATGCCCAAGGCGGCCACGCCACCGGCAACCGCTCCCGATGACACGACGAGCACCTCGTGACCCGCACTCCGTAATCCGGAAACTTGGGCACACAGCGATGCGATTGCCTCATCGCGAATTGCTCCACTAGCCGTGGTCACCGACGACGTTCCAATTTTTACGACGACCCTCATAATCCCTTCCTCACTCCCCACCCTTGTCGACTCGCGTCTTCGCTATTTCTCCGGCGTGTAATCAAAACTGAACTCACCGATATGCACGGTCGCACCCTCCACAACACCGGCGCGAGCCAGCATGCGCAAGACACCAAGGTGCTTGAGACGCTCCTCGATGTAATTGAGTGCATCGGGCGTGGTGACGTCGTTCAACGCCACTGCCCGCTCCACGTCACGCCCATGCAGACGAAACTCTTCGGCGTCAATCTTTTCGATGCGCGTTCCTTCCGGCACCGGTCGCAAGACGACGATCGAGGGCTCGGGTGCCTCCTCGGTGCGCGCCTCGCGGACCAGGTTTGCAAGCTCGCCCAAGACACGACGCACGCCGTCACCCGTCACTGCCGACACGAGCGGGCCCGCAAACGAAGCCTTCGCATCAGCGGTGGCAACGT